>CAZTIG010000003.1:0-162671 GCA_964613665.1 uncultured Chloroflexia bacterium | reverse complement strand
GCCCGGTGCCGCGGCGGCCGCGGCGGCCCGCGCGGCCTGCTCGGCGGCCAGTCGGCGGGCCAGGGAGGGGTCGGTCTCGTCCGCGGCAAAGTCGGCGTCGGTGACCTGCTCGCGGGCCTCGCCCGAGAGGACGGCCACGGCCTCCTGCGGGGCCTCGGCGGTGGTGAACGACAGCGGCAGGGAGATCGTCTCCGGCAGCTCCAGGCCGGCCTGGTCGGCGGCCTCGCGCAGGGCCTGGGCCATCTCCGCCGCGCTCTGGAAGCGGTCCTCCGGGCGCTTGGCCAGGGCCTTGAGGACGACGCGCTCGAAGGGCTCGGGGATGGTCGGGTCGGCCGCCCGCGGCAGCGGCAGGGGATCGTGCATGTGCTTGAGCAAGATGGCCAGCGGCGTGTCGGCGTCAAAGGGCGGGCAGCCCGTGAGCATCTCGTAGAAGACGATGCCCAGCGAGTAGATGTCGCTGCGGGCGTCGCTCTTGCCCTCCAGGCCCTGCTCGGGGGCGATGTAGTTGAGGGTGCCCATCAGGGCGCCCGCGGCGGTGTGCTGCGTCGCGCCGACGATGCGGGCGATGCCAAAGTCGGTGACGACGGCCTGGCCCCGGCGCGTCAGCATGATGTTGGCCGGCTTGATGTCGCGGTGGACCATGCCCTCGCCGTGGGCGTAGGCCAGGCCCTCCAGCACGTCCAGGAGCACCCGCACCATCTCCCCCAGCGGCATCTTCTGGCCGCGGGCACGGTAGTCGTTCTGCCGCGCCTTGAGGGTGTCGCCCTCGAGCAGCTCCATGACCATGAAGTAGGTCTCGTCCTCGACGTCAAAGTCATAGACCTGCACGACGTTGGGGTGGCGCAGCCGGGCCACCGCGCGGGCCTCGCGACGGAAGCGGGCCAGGAACTCTTGCTCCTCCACCAGGTCCGAGCGCAGCACCTTGATGGCCACGTAGCGGTCGAGCTGGGGGTGGTAGGCCCGGTAGACCTGGGCCATTCCGCCGCGGCCCAGGGCCTCCAGCACGCGGTACTTGCCGAGCGTCTGCCCCTCGAGGGATGCAGGTGACATCAGTTGGTCCTCCTTCTCGGCCGTCGTCCGCGCCATCGCCAGGCTCCGCTCTACCGCAGGCTGCTGCCTACCGGCCGGCGGAGCTTCGTGGGGCCGGCCGCAGGAAGGCGGTGAGGGCTACCGGGCCGGCGATGATCGGGACGATGCCGTTCAAGAAGAGCAGGCCGAGCAGAATCAGGATCGTCCCACTCCAGACCGCCAGCCCGCGCGGCTGCCTCGTGTTGGACATCGTCTGCGTGTCGCTGCTCATCTTCTTGCTCCTCCGGCTCTGTCGGTCAGCGCGCTTCGTCGTCACCGGAGGACAGCATACCATGTCTGCCGCGGCCCTGCCTATCGGCAGGCTAACCGCGCGCTATCCATTGTACACCAGATCGGGGGGATTGGAAACTTGCTGACAGTGGCCAGTTGGCTGCAGCCCCAGAGAGCTCCCCAGGCAGTCGAGGGCCGGCTCGTCGCTATGGACCGAACAGGGGATCGCTTTCTCCGGCTGCGGCTAGGATGCCCTCGACCAGCCGAGCGAGGCGTGGAACTCGTGGCTGTGGGGCGCCTCCAGTAGAGGGGACGGAGCACCTTCCCAAAACTCGCGCTCCAATGGCACCGTGATCGTAGGGACACTCTCCTTCTTTGAAGCAGCCTTCCCTAGCCTGTTTCCCTGCCGACCAATTTGTACCCCAGGCCGCGGATGGTGTGCAGCAGCACGGGGTTGGCCGGGTCGGGCTCGATGCGCGACCGCAGCCGGCGCACCAGGTTCTCCACCTGGTAGTCGTAGACGTCGTCGGGGCATTCGGGCCAGACGGCCTGGCAGATGTCGTCCTTGGAGCAGACGGTGCCGCGATGCTCGTAGAGGTGGACCAGCAGGGCGAACTCCTTGGGGGCCAACGTGACGATGCGCCGGTTCACGCGCACGACCCCCGCGGAAGTGTTGACCTCCAGTTCGGGGAAGGGGGTGTCGCGGTAGGTGACGTCGGGGTCGTGGAAGTTGAAGACGACATCGCCCACGGCGATGCGGTCGCCGTCGTGTAGCTCGACCGGCGCCAGCACGCGCTCGTCGTTGAGGAAGGTGCCGTTGGTGCTGCCCAGGTCCTCCAGGATGGCCCGCCAGCCCTCGCGGCGGACACGGGCGTGCTCGCGCGAGACGCGCTTGCTGGTGATGACGATGTCGTTCTCCAGCGCCCGGCCGATGGTCGTCGTGGCTGCGGCCAGGGGATGCTCGCGCCCGGTAGGGTCGGTGAGGGTGGGGACCTTTTCTGCAGCGCTCATCGCGAGCCTCGCGCACGTTCCCGGAGTCGCACGGCGATCACGCCGGCGCTCCCGCTCGGCGGTAGACCGTGGGCCAGCTGGAGTGGGCTCATCGCTGCGCCTCCTTTGGGAAACCCTGCGCCATGACCGCGCCAGATCGGGGTGGGCTTGCCTACCGGGCTCATTATAGCACAAGTGAGGCCAAACGGCGCGGCTGAACGCCCGTCCATTCCGCTGCCCGAGCGGTTGAAATCCTTGGCCGGTGATGGTAGAATAGGGGCTGCTGCCACCGGAGTTATCGATCAGGAGGTTACTATGCCCGAGGAGGCGTTCCGAATCGCCGTTCTGGGTGATTCGATCCAGTGGGGCCAGGGGTTGCGCGAGGAGGACAGGTTCTCGGAGCTGGTCCGGCAGCGGATCGAGCAGGAGCTGCGCCGGCCAGCCGTGCTGGCCCAGCGCTACGCCCACTCGGGGGCCTGCATCGGCCACCAGAACGATCGCTTCGACGCGGGGGGGGCTGTTCCCCGTGACATCTACGGGATCGGCTCGGTGCTGGGGGAGCTGCCGCGGGCGCTCCCCAGCGTGCACGCCCAGCTCAATGCGCTGCTGCAAGACAGCACCACACCTCCCGAAAGCATCGATCTGGTCCTGGTCGACGGAGGCATCAACCCCGACAGCTCACCTGGCCCGGGCCCGAGCGACCCCTTCAGCAAGCTCCTGCACCCGCTCACCAACAGCGATGACCTGCGGCAGGACGCGGCCCGGGCGTGCCACGAGCGCATGCGTGGACTGCTGGAGCGAATCGCCCGCCATCTGCCCAACGCCAGGGTGGTCGTCACCGGCTACTATCCGGTCTTTTCCTCCGCCTCGGATGTGCTGCGGACCGTGCCCTGGCTGTACGCGGTGGTGGTGATCCTGCCGCTCGCTGCCCTGGTAGGGGGGCTCGCCCTGCAGAGGCTCAGCGAGCTCTCCAGGGTGTGGGCCGAGGCCTCTGCGGCGGCGCTGGCTACAGCCGTGGACGAGGTGAACGCGCAGATGGAAGGTCCTCCGCGCATCGCCTACGCGCACGTGCCCTTTGCCCCGGAGAACTGCATCTGTGCGCCCAGGTCCTGGCTGTGGGGACTGAGTCCGCAGGTCACAGCGTTGGACCCGCTGGCAGCGCTGCGCCAGCAGCTGTGCCAGGAGCGCGGCTGCGGCGAGGACACCTTCAGCCTGCTGGCCTCGGTGGGGCATCCCAACCAGGAAGGGGCCCGGCAGTATGCCCGGGCCATCGTCGGCGCGCTGCGCGCCTTGGAAGTTCTCCCTCCCGCGCCGGCCTGGGGGACCGTCTGGTGGGAGCGCGTGCGGGAGTACCTGGACCGCCTCCGCGGTGGTGGGGGGGGCTAGAAGTCATCTCATACACCGCGAAGGCAAGAAGACACGAAGCCGGCGCTCACAGGGCCCGTGACACCTGCAGCCAGTCCCCACCGCGCTGCTCGTTGGCGGCGCGCAGGGCTTCCTCGGCCCCCAGGATGACCACGTGCCCCTCCTGCCGCACGGCGTCGAGCACCTCGGCGAACCGCCGGAAGTCATCGACCGTGGTGGAAAGCAGCTCGTCGCGCAGCCGCTGGCGGTGCTCGTCCGTGTCGCCGGTCAGATAGCGTGCCAGCGAGGCCAGGCCCTTGGCCGCCGGGAGCATGTGGACGTCCATGTCGCCGATCCCGCCGATGATGCTCTTGGTGAGCTCTGCCTCGCTCAGGTCGAGCTGCCGCAGGAAGTCGGCGCTGCCGTCATAGTTGGCGATCGTCTCCAGCAGGTTGGGATCGCGGTACGACAGGTAGCTGAACATGCCGGAGAGGTGGCTGAAGGCGGCCATGCCGCCGTAGGCCCCGCCCTGGGCGCGGACCTTGTCCCACAGCCAGGTCGTGTTCAGGTACTTGCTGATCGCCAGGATCGAGCCATCCAACGTGTAGCCCAAGGCGTAGAGGGCGGCGCCCTTGCCGACATAGTTCACCGCCGACGGCACGGCAAAACCCTCCCCGGCCGGCAGGGTCGGGCGGGACCAGGGTGTCGTGGAGAAGGCGTTGGCCGGCAAATCGGCCAGGAAGGAGGTCAGTGCCGGCCGTAGGCCCGCCCACAGCGCCGGCTCCAGGGTGACGTTCACGAGCATCGCCGCGCGGTTGACCAGTTTGGCGCGCATCGCCTCCAGCCGCGCCAGGACGGACGGCCAGTCCTGCTCGGCCTCCTGAGCCAGCCGCCGCACGGCGAAGAGCCCGCCGAGTCCCCCGATGGTGTCGCTGACCCACCCGGCCTGGCCAAAGTGCGCGCTCAGGCGCATGTTGGCCAGGCGGGCGCCGAGCGGCAGGAGACCGGCCTCGCGGCGGGCTTTTTCTTCGCCCACGATCTGCCGGAAGCGCTCGGGGTTGTCCAGACGCACCGTCAGCAGCACGTCGCGCAGGATCTCCAGCAGCGCCGGGCCCCGATCGGCCATGGCCTTGCCGCGCAGCAGGAGCCATGCCGGGCCTTCGGTGCCGCGCGCCGCGCTGGCCAGCACCATGGGCTCGATCCCGCCGGTGGTCCGGTCGATGCGCTGGGACAGTCGAACGAAATCCTCCCGGGCCGTTCCCATTTCCAGCAGCACCCGGCCCAGGACGGTAGCGTACGGCAGATCTTCCTGCGACAGCGCGCGCAGGTCCAATCCCACGTCGAGGTAGACGATGCCGTTGGTGGGCAGGGCATGGTAGAGGACGCGGCTGCCGGACTCTGTCCCCACCTCCGACGGGATGGGCCGGTTCCGGGGGTCCAGGTCGGAGCGGCGCAGCACGGGCAGCGTGGCCAGGGCTTCCGGGCTGTTGGGCGTCTCCTGGAGGCGCCGCAGGGTCCGCGTGTTCTCGACCACGGCCTGCCGCTCGGCCGCGGTCATGGCCGCGCCGGCCGCCGCCAGACGGGTCTGCTCGGTGGCCTCCCGGCGCTGCTGCAGCAGCGGGTCGGGTTCCAGGAGCACCGTCAGGCGGTGGGGGTTGTCCAGCAGCCAGGCCTGGATCAGCCGGGCCAGGTGGCGTGGGTCGGCGGCCAGGCGGTCCTTGAGCCGAGCGAGAGGCGCGGCAAAGGCCAGGGCGGCGAAGGGGTCACCGCCGTGCAGCCAGCTGGCCGCGGCGCGCTCGAAGAGGCTGATGCCGGGTTGGCCCTCGGAACCGCTGTTCTCGCGCAGGGCAAACTCGACGGTGTTGAGGGCGGCTTCGACCATCTCCGGCTCCAGTCCCTCGCGCGCCAGTGTCTCCAGCGTCCGCTGGATGAGCGGTTCGACCCGGCCCGTGTCCTGCAGGTTGACGCCTTTCAGGCCGGCCGAGAAGAGCAACTGGCGCGTGGCGAACCAGTTCGGCAGCAGGGCCAGGTCCTCCCCCAGGCCCGAGTCGATGAGCGCCTTGCGCAGCGGGGAGGCCGGGGAGCCGATCAGCGCGTAGGAGAGGACGGCGGAGGTCAGCACGTCGACCGGTTCGGCGTCTTCCACCGTCACCCAGGTCACTGTCACATAGGCCTTGTTGTCCTCCTCGCCGCCGACCGGGTAGGGCGCCGTGATGGCGCGCGGTGCGGCAAAGGGCGGCTGCAGTGCGGGCGGCGGCGCGGCCGGTCCCGGTCCGAAACCGGCCAGGGCCCGGTCGATGCGCTCCAGGCCGGCGGCGATGGGCAGGTCGCCGTGGAGGAAGAAGAGGGCGTTGGCGGGATGGTAGTGGGTGGCGTAGAAGGAATGGAACTGCTCGTATGTCAGATCGGGGATGCGCTCAGGGTCGCCGCCGACGTCGTAGCCGTACTCCGTATCGGGGAAGAGGGCGCGGAGTGTCTCCAGCAGCAGGATGACCTCTGGCGTGGAATAGTTCCCCTTCATCTCATTGAAGACGACCCCGCGGTAGGCCAGGGGGCCGCCCACGTCCTCCAGCTCATAGTGCCACGCCTCCTGGTCGAACGTCTGGCGGGTCAGGAGGGGATGGAGCACGGCGTCCAGGTAGACGTCGACCAGGTTGAAGAAGTCTTCCAGGTTCTGGCTGGCGACGGGATAGTGGGTGCTGTCCAGGCTGGTGCCGGCGTTCAGGTAGGTCGCCAGCGAGCCCTTCATCAGCTCGACAAAGGGCTCCTTGACCGGGTACTTGTGCGAACCGCAGAGCACGGCGTGCTCGATGATGTGCGGGACGCCCGTATGGTCGGTAGGCCGGGTGCGGAAGGCTACGGAAAAGGTCTTGTTCTCGTCGTCGTTGGCCAAGGCCAGCAGGTGGGCGCCCGTCCGGGAGTGGCGGTACAGCCGGGCATGGGCGTTGACCTCGGGGATGGTCTGCTCGCGCAGCAACTCGAAACCGTGTTCCTGGGTCATCATGCGCTCCAATCGCCGACGCGGCGCCGTGGGAAGGACTGCCGCCAGGGAAGCAGCGCGGCCAGGTGCGCTGCGGAGCCACATTGTAGCACAGCGGGACCAGGCGGGCAAGTCGGGCCCTTGTGGCAAAAAAACTCCCCCTGGCGGGCGGCGAGCCCCCCTAAGAGCTGCACCGCCCACCAGGGGCATTAGGGAAGGGAGTGCTGCTATTATACCACGGATGCGCCGAGAATGCAAATCGACGTCGGACCGGGGCCGAGGCGCGTGCCCGGCTTTTGCCGGAACGGCCCTCCTCGTGCTATAATACGGCCGCCGGATGCGACGGAGAGGCCTGATGGGCATGGCCCTGGTCCACGACTATCTCAACCAACATGGCGGCGCCGAGCGGGTGCTGGAGGCGCTGCACGGTCTCTATCCCGACGCGCCGGTCTACACATCGCTCTACGATGCCGCGGCCATGCCGGCATTCTACCGCACGTGGGACATCCGCACCTCGTTCCTGCAGCGCCTGCCCCGGCGGGCGGCGCTGGCGCGGCTCTACCTGGCCCTCTATCCGCGGGCTTTCGCCTCCTTCGACATGCGCGGGTACGACCTGGTCCTGAGCTCGAGCAGTGCCTTTGCCAAGGGGGTCGTGCCCGCCGCGGGAGCCCGGCACATCTGCTACTGCCACAACCCGGCCCGCTTCCTCTGGAACACCGCGGCCTACCTGGAGCACGAGCGCATCGGCCGGCCGGCGCGGGCCGTGCTGGCCCCTGTGCTGGCGCGCCTGCGGCGCTGGGACCTGGCCGCGAACGCCCGGGTCGATGCCTTCATCGCCAACTCGCGCAGCGTGGCCGGGCGGATCGCCCGCTTCTACGGCCGCGACAGCACGGTGATCCACCCGCCGGTGGACGTCTCCTCCTTCGCCGTGGCCGCGGGACGGGGCAGCTACTTCCTGACCGGCGGCCGGCTGGTGCCGCACAAGCGCTTCGACGTGGCCGTCGCCGCCTGTAGCGAGCTGGGGCTGCCGCTGGTTGTCTTTGGGCAGGGACGCGGCCGGCCACGCCTGCAGGCCCTGGCCGGCCCGTCGGTGCAGTTCGTCGGGCGCGTGTCGGAAGAACGCCTGCGGCAGCTCTATGCCGGCTGCCGCGCGTATCTCTTTCCCAGCGAGGAGGATTTCGGCATCGCCCCGGTCGAAGCCATGGCCTGCGGCCGGCCGGTGCTGGCCTATGGCGCCGGAGGTGCCCTGGAGACTGTTGCTCCTGGGCTGAGCGGCCTTTTCTTCCACCGCCAGGAAGCGGCCGACCTGGCCGAGGTGCTGGCCGCATTCCGCGACGAGGACTATGACCCGTGGACGATCCGCCGGCATGCCGAGCAGTTCGACGCGGCGCGGTTCCGGGAGCGGATCGGGGCAGTTGTGCAGGGGCAAGCGGCCAGTGGCGAGTGATGAGCGACAGGCTCACCGGCTGCTCTTCGCTTGTCCTCCGCGACACAGGAGGTCGGTATGTCCGCTCACGAAGTGTGGCAGGTGCTGCGGAGGCGTTGGTGGGTCGTCGCCGTGCTGGCCGTGCTGGGGGCGATCAGCGCACTGCTCTACAGCCTGGCCCAGACGCCGCTCTACCGCGCCCACGCCGAGGTCGTCGTCCTGCCCAGCCGGGCCGACTATGGGTTGAACATGTTCCTGGAAGCGCGCATGCGCTCCTACCGCGCCGTTCTACTCTCCTTTCCCAGGACCGAGGCCGACATCCCCGACGACCTCGCGGAGCGAATGTACGTGCAGCTCGTTCCCGAGGAGGGCCGCATCGTCGTCGAGGTCGACGACGCCGCTCCCCAGGAGGCGGCCCACCTGGCCGAGGCCCTGGCCGCGCGGCTGCAGCAGTGGGTGGAGGAGAACCCGCCGCGGGGTGGTGTCGACCGCCTGTACGTGCAGCGGCTGGCGCCGGTGGAAGTGCCGGCCGCGCCGGTCAGCCCGCGCTACAAGGTGAACACCCTGGCCGGCGCAGTCCTGGGGCTGATCCTGGGCTTTCCGCTGGCCTTTGGGTGGGATTGGATCGACGATACGCTGGACGGCCCGGCGCGCGTCGCCGCCCGCCTGGGGATTGCCGCCTGGCCTGTCCTGGTGCCCGCTGCAGCCGACGAGGTGGCTCCGTTGGCGGATGCCGATGGCCAAGTCGCGGCGGCCTACCACCGGCTGCACACCTGCCTGCGCCTGGGCGCCGCGGAGCCGTGGCACAGCCTGGCGCTGGTGGCGGCGTGCCCGCGGGGCCTCCCGCCGACCCTGCCGGCCGGTCTGGCAGCAGCCATGGCCCGGGAGGGCCTCCCGGTCGTGCTGGTCGATGCGGACCTGGAGCAGCCGGCGCTGCACGACCTCTTCGGCCTGCCGGCGGGCCCCGGCCTGGCGGCACTGCGCCAGGAAGGGGCGGCGCTGCCGGCCCCCGTGCAGACACCGCAGGCCGGCCTGGCCCTGCTTCCGGCCGGGGGACCCCTCCCGGCGGCGGCCCAGGCCATCGTACTGCACCGCTTCGCCCGGGCCATGGCCGGGCTCACCGGGCCGGGTCGCGATCTGCTCCTGCGCATGCCCGATCCGCAGGCGGTCCCGGAGGGTGTCCTGCTGGCGGCCCGGGCCGATGCCGTGCTGCTGGCCGCGCCGGCCGGCCGGGCCCACGCCCGCCACGTCCGCCGTGTCCTGCAGGCGCTGCAGGGAGCCGGGGCCCGTGTCCTGGGACTGGTGCTGTGGAACGACAGGAGGGCCCGTTGATCGATCTGCACTGCCACCTGCTCCCCGGGGCGGACGACGGCCCGGCGACGCTCGCGGATAGCATCGCCATGGCCCGCGCCGCCTACCAGGACGGCGTGCAGGCCGTCATCGTGACCCCGCACGAAGGCCCCTGGCTGGAGCAGCACCCCGGTCCGGATGCCGGGTCCGTCCTGCGGGCGCAGGTCGGCGCGCTGGAGGAGGAGATCCGGCGTGCCGGGCTGCCGCTGGCACTCTACCCGGGGATGGAGGTCGTGCTGGACATGGACCTGCCGCAGCGGCTGCAGTCAGGGCGGGCCGTTCCCCTGGCCGCAGGGCCCTACATACTGGTGGAGCTGCCCATGCTGCAGCGGCCCCTGTACATGGAACGGGTGGTCTTTGAGCTGCAAGTGCAGGGGTG
This sequence comes from uncultured Chloroflexia bacterium, assembly GCA_964613665.1. Taxonomy (GTDB): domain Bacteria; phylum Chloroflexota; class Chloroflexia; order DTKN01; family DTKN01; genus CAZQFV01. The sequence continues at coordinate 152,903 of CAZTIG010000003.1, read as the reverse complement.
GCGGCCGATCCTGGCCCACGCCGAGCGCTATCCCTACGTGCAGGAAGCTCCCGAGCTGCTGGTGCCGCTGGTCGAGCGCGGCCTGCTCATCCAGATCACGGTGCGCAGCCTGACGGGCGCGGTCGGACGCCCGGCCCAGCAGACCGCCCGGCGCCTGCTGCGGCGCGACATGGTGCACTGCCTGGCCTCCGACGGCCACGCGGCGTCGGGGCCGCGCGCTCCGGTCCTGACCCCGGGGCTGCAGGTTGCCGCGCGCCTGGTCGGGCCGGCCCGCTCCCGCGCGCTGGTGACGGAGCTGGCCGGGCGTGTCCTGGGGCACGGGGGCGTCGGCGTGCCCCAGGAGCGGGACGCGCGGAGGTAGTGTCCCCGCGTCGGCCCCGCCTTGCTGGATCGCTTGCCGTCTTCGAGATCGCGAGGAGGCTGCTGTGGAACCTGTGTCCGGTGCTGCCCTGGCTCTGCACGGTCGGGCCATTGTCTGCGACGGCCACTGCGACACCATCCTGGAGTTGGAGCACCAGAAGCGTTCCCTGGGCCAGCGCTCCAACCAGGGACACGTCGATCTGCCGCGCCTCCTGGAGGGCGGGGTCACGGCGCAGCTATTCGCTCTCTTCGTGGAGGATGCCTACCTGCCCGGGGAGGCCGTCCGCCGCACGCTGCAGCTCCTGGATCGGTTCTATCAGGAGATAGAGGCAAATGCCGGGCGCATCTTCCTGGCCACCTGTGCCGCCGACGTCCGCCGGGCCAAGGCGGAGGGCCAGGTTGCGGCGCTTTTGGGGATCGAGGGTGGTGAGGCTCTGGAGGGCGACCTGGCGGCGCTGCGGGTGTACTACAGGCTGGGAGTGCGGCTGCTGACGCTCACCTGGAACCGGCGCAACGCCCTGGCCGATGGGGGCAGGGAGGCCCGCACGGGCGGCGGTCTGACGAACCTGGGGGTGGAGGCGGTCCAGGAGATGAACCGGCTGGGGATGCTGGTGGACATTGCCCACCTGGCCCCCGCCGGGGTGCGCGACGTCCTGCAGGTCAGCCAGGCACCGATCGTCGCCTCGCACGCCAATGCCCGCGCGGTCCACGACCATCGCCGCAACCTGAGCGACGAGCAGGCGCGGGCGGTGGCCGACAAGGGCGGGCTCATCGGCGTGACCTTCGTGCCTTCCTTCATCGATCCGCAGAACCCCTCCCTGGAGCGGCTGGTGGACCACGTCGTCCACCTGCTGCAGGTGGCGGGGGAGGACCACGTCGGCGTGGGCAGCGATTTCGACGGCTTTGGCTTCGGTGGGCCGGCCGAGCAGTTCCAGGACATCCCCGACGTGAGCCATCTGCCCCGCCTGACCGCGGCACTGCTGCGGCGGGGGCTGAGCGAGCGGGTGGTGGAGAAGGTGCTGGGGGAGAACTTTCTGCGGGTCCTCGCGGAGGTGGTGGGATGATGGATGCAGAGATGATCCTGGTTCCGGCGGGCGAGTTCCTGATGGGCGTGGATTCGAAAGTGGTGGGCTGGTGGGAGCGATTCTCCCGTGGGGTGACGAGCCGGACCCCGGCAAGACGAACTACTCCGGGTCGAAGGTGGGGACCCCGGTGGCCGTGGGCGGCTGCCCGGCCACCGGCTTCGGGCTGCACGACATGGCCGGCAACGTCGTGGAGTGGGTGGCCGACTATTACGGCGAGGACTACTACAGGGTCAGCCCTGACCGCAATCCTCAGGGACCCGAGCGCGGCCGCTTGCGCGTGGTGCGCGGCGGTGGCTGGCACAGCGGGGCTTCCTGCTGCCACGTCCGCTACCGCAGCGCGCTGGTGCCGCAGTGGAAGGACATCGCCGTGGGCTTTCGCTGTGCCCGGGACCGCCGCTGAGATGGCGACGATGTGCACCAAGGCTTGCCGTACGGCTGCCGAGGGCTCGCGATGATGGTGGACGCTGCCACGCCGGCCATGGTGACGAACCTCCGGCGCCATGTAGTCACCCTCTGCGACGAGGTTGGCCCGCGCAGCTTCTTCCACCCCACAGCGCTGGTGCAGGCGGCGGGCTATGTCGAGGACCAGTTCCTCGCCCTTGGCTACCGCGTCGCGCCTCAGGATTACACCTGGCTGGGGCGCACCTTTCGGAACCTGGTGGTGGAGCTGCCGGGGGCGGGAAGTGCCCAGGAGCTGATCATCGTCGGCGCGCACTACGACACGGTGTCAGGCACACCCGGGGCCGACGACAACGCCAGTGGTGTGGCCGGGCTGCTGGAGCTGGCCCGGCTGTGTCGGGAGCTGCGTCCCGAGCGCACCGTGCGCTTCGTCGCCTTTACCCTGGAGGAGCCGCCGGCGTTCTTCACTCCGTACCAGGGCAGCCGGGTCTATGCCCGCAGCCTGCGGCAGCGCCGCGAGCGCGTCGTCGGCATGGTGGCGCTGGAGATGCTGGGCTACTACTCCGATGAGCCGGACAGCCAGCGCTTTCCCTTCTTCCCAATGCGCTGGTTCTACCCCACTGTGGGCAACTTTATCGGCGTCGTTGGTAACCTGCGCTCGCGGGCGCTAGTGGCGCGTGTGCGCCAGGCCATGCGTCGCGGCAGCGACCTGCCGGTCGAGTCGCTCTCCATCCCGCCGGTCGTGCCCGGCCTGGCCCTCTCCGACCATGCCTCTTTCTGGCTGCACGGCTACCCCGCGGTGATGGTCACCGACACGGCCTTTTTCCGCAACCGGCACTATCACACGGCCAGCGACCGGCCCGAGACGCTCGATCTGGCGCGCATGGCCGAGTGCGTGCAGGGACTGCGCCAGGCCGTGATCGAGCTGGCCGGGGCGGTCCCATCAGGGACTCCTCCTCAGGGTTCCTGGTAGAGCTGGTAGGGCACCAGTAGCGCTTCGACCACCCAGCCCACCCAGCCGTTGGGCAGGATGACCTCGAGCTGCCCGAGGCCGGCCTCCTCGGTGCTCCGGCCGGCGAGCTGCACGACCGTTCCATCCGGCACGATCACCAGGATAGGGGTTAGCCCGGGGGCCTGGCGCAGGTTTACTCCTCGTCCTGACCTGCCGACGACCACGGCGTAGGCCAGGGGTGTTGCCGTGGGCAATGGGCCTCCCGGCCGTACGGTAGTAGGCCGTGCTGTGCGCGAAAGCGGCGCTCTGCAGGTGGCCGGGGGGCCGCCATCGAGGTAGGTGTGGGATTCCTGGGCAGATGTCAGTTGTTGGGGCTTGATAAGGACGCCCTCATAGAAGTGGCGCGCACCCGACGCTGACCCCTGGGTTGACAGATCGGGCACATGGGAGTATGCTGGGGCCGCAGCGTGGATCTGCTGTGTGGGAGAGGAATGCGCATGGAAGAGCAATCAGCACAGGACACTCCCTGGCACCGCATGCTGCGGCGCGCGCTGCCCTCTGAAATCGCCTTCCTGGCGGGTATCGCCGCAGCCGTCGGGCTCGTAACCGCCCTGGTGGCCTATGCCTTTCACTGGACCATCGAGAACGGGATGATCGGCCAGGGCGGGCAGGTTGTTCTGCGCCTGGTCAGCGGGGCCGAATGGATTGTGCCCATGGGGGGCTCCGCTCCCGCCTGGTGGGGCTACCTCCTGGTGCTGGCTTTGCCCGTCGTGGGCCTGCTCCTGGCGGCGGGCCTGGTCCATCTCCTGTCCGGCGGGGAGCACGGCCATGGGGTGGCCGGGGTCATGGAAGCGGTGGCCATGCGCGGTGGGCGGCTGCGGGTGCGGCCGGCCGTCGCCCGCATCGTCGCCGCCGCCTGTACCATCGTCTCCGGCGGCTCGGTCGGGCCGGAAGACCCCAACGTGCAGATCGGCTCTATCATCGGCTCCTGGCTTGGGCAGCGTCTGCGCCTCTCCGACGAGCGCGTGCAGACGCTGGTGGCCTGTGGGGCGGCCAGCGGGATTGCCGCTGCCTTCAATGCGCCCATTGCCGGCGTCTTTTTTGCCCAGGAGATCATCCTCGGTGAGTTCACCACGAACGCCTTTGGCATGGTCGTCCTTTCCTCCGTCTCCGCCTCGGTGCTCAGCCGGGTCCTGCGGGGAGAGAGCCCGGCCTTTCGCATCCCGGAGTACAGCCTGCAATCGCCCTGGGAGCTCTTCCTCTACCTGGGGCTGGGCCTGCTGGCCGCGATCATATCAGCAGGCTACGTCCGCGGGCTCCTGGGTATGGAGGAGCTGTTCCGGCGCTGGAGGGTACACTATCTGGCCAAAGCAGCCCTGGGTGGTCTGGCTGTCGGCGCGGTGGGCCTGGCCTTTCCTCACCTCTTCGGGGTGGGCTACGAGACTATGGACGCGCTCCTGCAGGGGCAGCAGGTGGCCTTGGGATTGCTGCTGGCGCTGATGGTGCTCAAGCCCCTGCTGACCGCGACGACGCTGGGGGCCGGTGGTTCGGGCGGCGTCTTTGCCCCTTCCCTCTTTATCGGCAGCATGCTCGGAGGAGCCTTTGGCCAGTCCATGAACCACCTCCTTCCGGGCCTGGTCGCTCCTGCTCCAGCCTATGCACTGGTTGGGATGGGAGGTGTCCTGGCCGGTGCCGTCCACTGCCCGATCACGGCCATCTTGCTCCTCTTTGAGATGACCGGGGACTATCGCATCATCCTGCCGATCATGCTGTGCGCCGCGGTCAGCACTCTCGTCTCGCAGCGGCTGAGCAGGGGGTCGGTGTACACCGAGCGATTGACCCGCCGCGGCATTCACCTGCACCTTGGCCGGGACCTCAACGTGATGGAGATGGTCACCGTAGAGGAGGCCATGAGCCGCGATTTCGAGACGGTGCGCCCGACAATGTCCCTGGCGGAGCTGGGCCGGCTCTTTGACACGAGCCCGCACCATGGGTTCCCGGTGGTGGATGAGCAGGGCCTGCTGCAGGGCGTCGTGACGCTTTCAGACTATCACCGGGCAGTCGAGGAGGGACGGGAGGGCACGGTGGCGGATATCTGTACCTGTGAGCCGTTGACCGTCTTTCCCGATCAGAGCCTGCACGAGGCGATGTACCTGCTCTCCTCGCGTGACGTGGGCCGGCTTCCGGTGGTCTCGCGCCAGGACCCCCGGCGTATCATCGGACTGCTACGGCGATACGACCTGGTCAAGGCGTACAACAAGGGCCTGGCTCGCCGGGCCGAGATGGAACGGCAGGTCCAGCAGATGCGGTTGACCAGCCATCGCGGTGGGGAACTCGTCGCCCAAGAAATCCTTGCGGGGGCCGCCGCGCTGGGCTACCAGGTCCGTGACCTGGGCTTGCCGCCGGGCACGATCATCGTCGCCATCGAGCGCCGTGGGCGGGCCCTGGTGCCGCGTGGCGACACGGTCCTCCAGGCAGGGGACAACCTGACCCTGATGGTGGATCGGCCCGAGACGGCGGCGCGGGTGCGGGCGCTGCTCGTCGACGGGCAGGGGCTGCCCGCCGGGCAAGACACCCGCCACGGGGAGTACGTACTCTCGGCCACGGCGCCGGCCGTGAGCCGGCGCATCGCCGACCTGGGGCTGCCGCAGGACTGCCTGGTGGTGGCCGTGACGCGAGAGGGCAAAGCGATCATACCGCGGGGCAGCACGGTCCTGCAGGCGGGGGATCGGGTGCTCGTAGCCGCCGAGGCGGAGGACCTTGCCGCAGTGGAACGCTGTTTCGTGGGATCCGCTGCGCCTTGAGAGGATACCTGCCGCGTCACTGTGCAGGCGCGTCTGGCTGGACTGCGGGAGGCCGCGATGTGTCAACCCTCAGTCGGAGGCGTATAGTACGGCCATGCGCACCCTACGCGAGGCACTGGAACATACGCCCACCCCGCTCCTGCGGGAGATGGCCCGCTTCTGGGAGGTGGCCGAGGCGGAGCGGGCCGGCCGGCCGCGGCTGATCCTGGGGCTACTGGAGCGGATGGCGCGCCCCGAGGCCATCCGCCATGCCCTCGGCCGGCTCGATCGCGAGGAGCGCGACGCCCTGCGTGCCGTTCTGGCCGCCGGCGGCCGCCTGCCGGCCGCGGCCTTTGCCCGGCGCTACGGGCCGCTGCGCTCGCCCCAATTGGCTCCCAAGGAGCCCGCGGCCCTCAACCCGACCGAGCGCCTGCACCGCCACGGATTCCTCTTCCGAGCCTACTCGTCGTGGGACGACTTCCGCGGCCTGGCCTTCTTCGTGCCGGCCGAGCTCTGGCCGGAGCTACCGCGGGTTCCACAGGTCGCGCCGGAGAGCCTGCTCCAGCCGCTCCCGCCGGGCGAAGTGGCAACGGTGCCGGCCGACCTGTCACTCCATCGCGATATGGCCGTCGCGCTGGCCCTCTTCCAGCGTGAGGTGTACCCGCTGGCCGCCGATGGCGCCCTGCCGGCCGGCCTGCCCCAGGTGTTGGATGGGCTGCTCGATCCCCCGCACCCGGCCTACAGCGACCTGCTCCTGCAGCTGGCCCGGCAAGCCCGCCTGCTCTCGCCCGACCTGGCCGGCGTCCTGCGCCCCAGCGCCGAGGGCCAGCAATGGCTGCGGGCAGCGCCTCACCTGCGCGCCCAGGTCCTCTTCCATGCCTGGCGGGACCACCCCGCCTGGGATGAGCTGGCGGCCGTCCCCGAGCTGCTGGTCGAGCGCCGCCGGCCGGTCGACGTGGCCTCTCCCCGCAGCCGGGCGCTGCGGCACCTCTCCGCCTGTGCCGTCGGGAGCTGGTTCGCCGTGACGTGCTGGACCCACTTCGTCGAGGCCACCGACCCCGATTTCCTGCGACCCGGCGGGAGTGCCGGCCGGCCGCGTGTGCGCCAGCGCCAGACGCGCGCTCTCCTGGAAGGCGTGACCTCGTGGAACGAGGTGGAGGGGCGTTACCTGCGCTTTCTCATCGGCGGGCCGCTCCACTGGCTGGGACTGGTGGACCAGGGGCGGGGGCCGGCCGAGGAACCGGCCTTTCGCCTGACGCCGCTGGGACATGCCCTGCTGCACCCGGAGGCAGCAATGCCCGAGGTGGGGGAAGAGGATGTGATCGTCGAGGGCACCATGGAGGTCTGGGCCCCGCTGGAAGCCTCGCCCTACGCCGTCTTCCTGCTGGAGGGATGCGCCGAACGGGTGCGGCGGGACCGCCTGAGCCACTACCGCCTGACCCGGCAGGCGCTGCAGCGCGCGGTCCAGCGCGGCGAGCGGGTGGAGGGCCTGCTGGAGGCGCTCTCCCGTTACGGCCGCGGGCCGGTCCCCCAGAACGTGGCCTACACGCTCCAGGAGTGGGCGGCGGCCTATGGCCGGCTGCAGCTGCGCCGGCCCGTCGTGCTGACCGCAGCCGATGCCGTGCTGCTGGAGGAAGTGCTGGCCGACCCGGTCGTGCGTGCCTTTTGTGGCACGCGCCTCGCGCCGGACGCGGTCGAGGTGGCTGCTGAGGAGGCCCAGCCGCTGGAGGCGCGGCTGGGCCAGTTGGGCCACCTGCCGCGTGTGGAGGAAGGCCTGCTGCCGCAGGGTGAGCAGGTTTGGCTGCGCCTGGGCCTGGGCGAGCGCACCGCCCTGCTGGCGCTGCTGTGGACCTGGGCGGAAGTGGGCGAAAAGGGGGAGCGCAGCGGCGTGCTGGCCGGCCTGGCCGAGGTTCTGGCGCGCACCCTGCCGCAGTCCGGCCTGGCGCGGGCGCGGCGGCAGAAGGAGCGCTGGCTGAGCGATTTGACGGAAGGCCGGCGGTGAGATATCATAGGGCAGCCTGAGCGAGCACCCGCAGGAGTAGCCTTGGAGCAGCCGACTGCAGCCAGCGTGCCACTTGTCTCCGTGGTCATCCCGGCCTATAACGAGGAGCGCCGCCTGCCGGTCACCCTGCCGCGCGTCGTGCGCTTCCTGGAAGGGCAGGATTTCCCCTGGGAGGTGCTGGTCGCCGACGACGGCAGCACCGACCGCACAGCCGAGATCGTCGCCGAGCTGGCCCAGCAGCACCCAGGACTGCACCTGCGGCGGCTGCCGCACCGCGGCAAGGGCAGCGCCCTGCGCAGCGGCGTGCTGGCCGCGCGCGGGGTCCTGCGATTCCTGTGCGACGCCGATCTCTCCGTGCCGATCGAGGACCTGCCCCGCTTCCTCCCGGCACTGGAGGAAGCTGAGGTGGCCATCGCCTCGCGCGAGGCGGCCGGGGCAGTGCGCTACGATGAGCCGGTCTACCGCCACTGGATGGGCCGCATCTACAACCTGCTGGTGCGGCTACTGCTCCTGCCGGGCATCCAGGATACCCAGTGCGGTTTCAAGGGGTTTCGCGGAGCGGTGGTCGAGCCCCTCTTCTCGCGGCAGGGGATGGAAGGATGGGGCTTTGATGTCGAGCTGCTCTACCTGGCGCGCCGGCAGGGCTATCGCATTGTCGAGGTACCGGTGCACTGGACATACGGGCGGCACAGCCGCGTGCGGCCGCTGCGCGACTCCTGGCGCATGTTCCGGGATCTGTGGCGGGTGCGCTGGCTGGCCTGGCGCGGGTACTATCGATAGGAGCGGCGACAATGGCGCAGCGTATCGGCGTGCTGGGGGGGACCTTTGACCCGGTCCACCTGGCCCACCTGGCGGTCGCCGAGGAGGCGCGGGTCTGTCTGCCGCTCGACATTGTCCTGTTGGTCCCTGCCCGCGTGCAGCCGCTGCGCCAGGGCGAGCCGGTCTCGAGCCCGGAGCACCGCGCGGCGATGTTGGAGCGGGCTATCCTGGGCAACCCGGCCCTGGTCCTTTCGCGGGTGGAGTTCGAGCGCCCCGGTCCTTCCTACACGGTGGACACGATAGCCCTGTTGCGCGAGCGCTACCCCCGTGGCAGCGAGTTCTTCTTCATCCTGGGCAGCGACGCGCTGGCCGAACTGCCGCGCTGGAAGGAACCGGAGCGGCTGATCGCGCTTTGCCGGCTGGTTGTCTTTCAGCGCCCCGGCTCCGATTTCGACCCGCGGATGCTGTTTCTGCGGATGCCGCTGCTGCGGGACCGCCTCACCCTGCTGGAGGGACCCCGCCTGCAGATCTCGTCGACCGAGCTGCGCCGACGTGTCCGCCAGGGGCTCCCCATCCGCTACCAGGTTCCCGATGCGGTCGAGGAGTACGTTCGCTCACACCGGCTCTATGAGGAGGATCGCCCCCTCATTCCGGGGACGGGCAGGCGTCCGTAGACCGGGAGTGGTGCACCTCCAGGCCGAGGGGCGCCTGTTCCACCCGCTGGAATCGACCCGGAGACGGCGCCGGGGCGGGGTGGCCACGCTGTAACGACGCCTTCTCCACCAGGTCGATCAGCAGCACACTTTCCCCGCCAGGTCCAGGCTTGTGGCCTGGCTGATGGCCCGCACCGGCGCCACACGCAGGTCGGGCACGCCCATGCGCTCGCGGGCCGCGCCGAGCGTCTCCTGGGCCAGGGCGCGCGCCCGCAGGCTGCCCTGGCGCAGGATGTCCCACAGGTCGTCCTCATGGCCGCCCATCTCCCGGCGGATGCGGCGGTACGGTTCCAGCCGCTCCGCCAGCAGTGCTGTCACGGCTTTCTTGTGCTCGACACAGGTGACCTGCCCCTCGCGGCAGGCCGAGGCGACGCGCGCCGCCTCCACGGGCTCCAGGGCCTGGTGGTAGTGGTGGACGGGGCAGACGTCGGGGTGGCCGAGGTCGTGCGGGTGGATGCGGGCGGGGTCGGTGACCATCCCCCAGACCCTCCTTTCCAGCTCGGCCGGCTCTGCCGAGAGGGGAATGGTGTTTCCGTAGCTAGTGTGCATGGTGCGGCCGTCGGTCCCCGGCAGGCGCGGAGTCGTGCTGAGGAGCGGCTGCGGCTCCGGGAAGAGGTCTCCGTAGAGCGTGTTGAAGCGGCGAGCCAACTCGCGCGCCAGCTCCAGGTGGGGCAGCTGGTCCTCGCCCACCGGGACGGTGTCGGCCCGGTAGGCCAGGATGTCGGCGGTCTGCAGCACCGGATAGGCCAGCAGCCCCAGCGAGGCCCGTTCGGACAGGCCCAGTTGCTGGACCTGCTCCTTGTAGGTGGGGTTGCGCTCCAGGCGCGGCACCGTTGCCAGCATTCCCAAGAGAACGGAGAGCTCGGCGTGCTCGGGCACGGCCGATTGCAGCAGGATCGTGCTGCGCTGGGGATCGATGCCGGCTGCCAACCAGTCGAGCAGGACGTGCTGGATGTTTTGCGGGATGCGCTGAGGCTCTTCGTAATCGGTCGTCAGAACGTGGTAGTTGGCGATCAGGAAGAAGCACTCGTACTCTTCCTGAAGCCGCGCCCACGTCTGCAGTGTCCCGAGCAGGTGCCCCAGGTGCCGGGGCCCTGTCGGGCGGTGACCGGTCAGGATGCGTCCCTGGGTCGGCATGATCCACCTCCTTCGAGCGGCCGCAGTGGCCGCTCCGCGCCGGGCGACTGCCATGGCCGCCCGTGGGCGAAAGAAAAGCCCTCGCCCTGTAAGGGGACGAGGGTTGACCCCGCGGTGCCACCCCGCTTAGGCCAGGAAACACACCACCCCGCGGTGATACACCACGGGGCGTGGTTGCCAGCCTCACTCGCACGGGCACGGGAAGCTGCCTTCCGATGCCCTCCGCCGGATAACGGTGGCGGCTGCCGGCGACGCCTACTGGCAACTGCTTGCGTTCGGGCCGCGGCTCCCGGGCCCATTCAGCGCCTGCGCTGATGCCGGGCTCGCACCTGTCCCCGGCTCTCTGGATCCCGCTCTGGCGCCTACTCTTCCCGTTCGACGCCTCTGTTCTGATGGTGTGCAGTATAGCACAGGAAGGCCGCCAAGTCAAATTGCCTCCCCGAACGCCGCCACGTCCCGTATTGCGCCGTTGGGCGAGGTGCGGTATAATCAGCGCAGCCAAAGGAGGTCGGTTGTGGTGGACAAGACCAAGATCGAGCAAGCCGTCCGCATGATCATCGAAGCGGTGGGCGAGGACCCGCAGCGCGAGGGGCTCGTCGGTACCCCCCGCCGCATCGCCGAGATGTACGAGGAGGTCTTTGCCGGCCTCGATCAGGACCCCCGCGAGTTTCTGCAGATCGGTTTCGAGGAACGACACCGCGAGATGGTCATCCTGCGCGATATCCCCTTTCACTCGATGTGCGAGCATCACTTTCTGCCCTTTTACGGGGTGGCGCACGTCGGCTATATCCCCCAGGGGCGAGTAGTCGGGATCAGCAAGATCGCCCGGGTGGTGGAGGCGCTGGCCCGCCGGCCACAGCTGCAGGAGCGCCTGACCAGCCAGATCGCCGACGTGATGAGCGAGGTGCTGGAGCCGGCCGGGGTCGGCGTGGTCCTGGAGGCAGCCCACCTGTGCATGATCATGCGCGGGGTGAGAAAGCCGGGGTCGCTGGTCATCACCTCGGCCAACCGGGGGATTTTCCGCACCCGTCTGGCCACGCGCGAGGAGTTCATCGCCCTAGTACGGGCGGATCGGGGACACTGACGTGGCGGTCGGCCTGGTCTACTCGCCTGTCTACCTGGAGCACAACGATCCTTCCCACCCCGAGAACGCCGGTCGGCTGCTGGCGATCATCGCCGCGCTGCGTGAGAGCGGCGCCTGGGACGAGGCCGTGCCGCTCGAGCCACAGCCCGTCTCGTGGGAGCGCTTGACCTCCTTGCATAGCCCTGCCTACGTCGAGAAGATCCGCCAGGCAGCCGAGCGCGGCAGCGTCTGGCTGGACTTGGACACCTACATGGGTCCGGCCTCCTACCGCGCGGCGCTGCTGGCCGCCGGCGGTGTGATCGAGGCGGTGCGGGCGGTCCTTGCCGGTCGGGTGGCCGCAGCGCTGGCGCTGGTGCGCCCGCCCGGCCACCACGCCCGGCCGCAGCGCGAGATGGGCTTCTGCCTCTTTAACAACGTCGCCCTGGCGGCACGGTATGCGCTGGAGGAGGAGGGGCTGGAGCGCGTGCTGATTGTGGACTGGGACGTGCACCACGGCAACGGCACCCAGGAGGTCTTTTACCACGACGGCCGGGTGCTGTACTTTTCCACGCACCAGTTCCCGCACTACCCCGGCAGCGGATCGGTGCAGGAGGTGGGGACGGGAGCCGGCCACGGCTGCATGGTCAATGTGCCCATGCCGGGCGGGATGGGCGACGCTGCCTACGCGCGTGTGTTCGAGGAGGTCCTCTTGCCGGCGGGGCGGCGCTTTCGCCCGCAGCTCGTGCTGGTCTCGGCGGGCTACGATCCGCACTGGGCCGATCCGCTGGCCGGCATGGCCGTCTCGGTGCGCGGCTTTGCCGGCATGGCCCTGGCCGTTCGCCAGGTGGCCGACGAGTTCTGCCCGGGCCGCCTGGTGCTGACCCTGGAGGGTGGGTACCACCCCGAGGCCCTAGCCTTCGGCGTCCTGGCCACCTTCCGCGTCTGGCAGGGGCAAGACCCGAGTGAGGTGGACGACCCCCTGGGGCCGGCTCCGCGGGAGCGGCCGGCCGACGACGCGGCGCTGTCGGGGGTCATCCGTGCGGTTCGCGAAGTACACGGCCTGTAGCCCATATGCCGGCCAGCGAGAACCTGCAAAGGCCGGCAGTAGTGCACAAGGAGGAAGCGATGTTCGAATGGCTGGAAGACCTGTTGGGCTCGCTCTCAGGGATCTCGACGGTCGCCGTGATCGTCTCTATCCTCATCGGCCTGTTGTGGTGCTTCTTCGGCTACCGCCTGTTCCGGGTGATCCTGGCCATCCTGGGGTTCATCCTGGGCGGGCTTGCCGGCCTGGCGCTCGTGCCGCTGATCTGGAACGCCGGCACGCTTTCCCTGGTCGTCGGCGGGCTGGTCGGCGGCATCATCGGTGCCGTCCTGCTCACCGTGGCCTATTTCCTGGGGGTCTTTGTCTTGGGAGCGCTGATGGGCTTTGCCTTGGGGGCCGCCCTGGCCACCCTGCTGGGGGTGAGCGATGCCGGCACCGTGCGCATCATCGGCGCGGTGCTGGCGGTCATCGGTGGCGTGGTGGCGGTGATCCTGCAGCGCGTGGTCATCATCATCATCACCAGCTTCAGCGGTGCCTGGAGTGTGGTCACAGGCATCTTTACCCTGGCGGGAGCCCCGGTGGGCACGCTGGGATTCCTGCAGTCCCCCCGCCTGGCCACCACGACCTACTACGTGATGGTGGCACTGGCCGTCGTCCTCGGCATCATCGGCATGCTCGTGCAGTTCCTGTTCACCGGGAAGAAGAAGCCGCAGCCGCCGGCCGCGCCACAGCAGGTGGTGGTGGTCAACCCCCCGCCTCCGCCGCGCTACTAGCTAGCTGGCGCCCGTCCCGTGGCCCGTCGTTCAGCGGGGGCGCGGTTGGCTCTGCTGGAGGAGCGCTATGAGACACATGCGGGCTATCCTGCTGCTGGTCCTGTTGGCCGGTTGCGGCAGCACGCCCGTGCCTGCGGACCCGGATGCAGAGGAGTACGCCGTCTACAGGGCCGTGATCGAGGCGATGTACCTCCCCGGTCCCAAGCAGGTTGTGATCCGCGAGCGCACCAGCCCCGACATCGGCGGCGATGTCGGGGAGGCGCTCCAGCGGGTGGCCGAGAAGATGGCCCGTGTGCAGCCGGCGACGCTGGAAAGCTATCGTGACCGGAACGGTCAGCGTATGCCGCTGGCGGACCGCTTCGGCCTGGCGGTGCCGGTCGTATTGCTCGGCGAGCAGGAGATGAGCGCCATCTTCCAGGGAACAGGGGGCGGCTGGGACGAGTTCTACCGCCGCTTCCCCGGTGCCCAGGGCACAATGGAGCTGTCGCGGGTTGGGTTCAACACGGACATGACCCAGGCCCTGGTCTACGTGGGGAACCAGAGCCACTACCTGGCAGGCGCAGGCTTCTATGTCCTGCTGGCCAGGGAGAACGGGGTCTGGACGATCCAGGAGAGTGTCATGGCCTGGATCTCGTAGGAGCGCAGGCATGGAGAATGGAGCGAGCATCCAGCGCCGGGTCGAGGCGCTGCGCCGGGAGGTCGACTATCACAACTACCGCTACTATGTGCTCGACTCACCGGTGATCAGCGATGCCGAGTACGACCGCCTGTACCGCGAGCTGGTCGAGCTGGAGCGGGCGTACCCCGAGCTGGCCAGCCCGGACTCCCCCACCCAGCGCGTCGGTGGGGAGGTCGCGGAGCATCTCGAGAAGGTGCCGCACCCGGCGCCGATCCTCAGCCTGGAGAACGCCTTTGACGCCGAGGACCTGCGCGCCTGGCGGGAGCGCATCGGCAGACTCCTGCCCGCGGACGCCAGGCTCTCCTACGTCGTGGAGCCCAAGATCGATGGGCTGACCGTCGTCCTGCACTACCGCGACGGGCGCTTCGTGCTGGGAGCGACCCGTGGCAACGGCGAGATCGGGGAGGAGATCACCGCCAACCTGCGCACCCTGCGCGCCCTGCCGCTGCGTATCCCAGTCTCGGGTTCCGCGGCGGTGCCCCCCTTCCTGGCGGTGCGCGGCGAGGCCTACATCGCCATCGCCGACTTTGAGCGGATGAACGCCCGACTGGAGGAGGCCGGGGAAAAGACCTTTGCCAACCCGCGCAACGCCGCGGCCGGCACCCTGCGCCAGCTGGATCCGCGCGTGGTGGCCTCTCGCCCGCTGAGCCTGTGGTGCTATGCGATCGTCGCCGCAGAGGGGGACGTGCCCGCCTCGCAGTGGGAGACGCTGGAGTACCTACAGGCACTGGGCTTTCCGGTAGTCGGCGAGCGGGCCCGGTTCGACGACCTGGAGGAGGTGATCCGCTACTGCGAGTCGTGGATCGGCCGGCGCGACACCCTGCCCTTTGAGGCCGATGGGCTGGTGGTCAAGATCGACGACCTGCGCATCCAGGAGCGACTGGGCGTGGTCGGCCGGGCGCCGCGCGGGGCGGTGGCGCTCAAGTTCCCGGCGCGCGAGGCCACGACGCGCCTGCTCGAGATCGGGGTGAACGTCGGCCGCACCGGGGTGCTCACGCCCTACGCCGTGCTGGAGCCGGTGGAGCTGGCCGGAGCGACGATCCGCAAGGCCAGCCTGCACAACCTGGACTATATCCGCGGCAAGGACATCCGCGTGGGCGACCGCGTGCAGGTCAAGCGCTCTGGCGACGTCATCCCCTACGTGGTTGGGCCGATCGTCGATGTGCGCGACGGGAGCGAGCGTGCGTACGAGCTGCCCGTGGCCTGCCCTTCCTGCGGCGGGCCGGTTGTGCGCCCGGAGGATGAGGTGGCGGCCTACTGCCAGAACCCGGCCTGTCCGGCGCAGCTGGTCCGCCGGGTGGGATACTGGGCAGCGCGCGGCTGCATGGACATCGCCGGCCTGGGGGAGCAGCAGTCGGCGCTGCTGGTGCGCGAGGGGCTGGTCCACGATGTCGCCGACCTGTACGCGCTGCGCCGGGAGGACTTGCTGCCGCTGGAGGGTTTCGCCGACAAGGCGGCCGACAACCTGCTGCGGGCCATCGCCGCCTCCAAGGAGCGTCCGCTGTCGCGCCTGCTCACGGCGCTGGGCATACGCCGCGTCGGCGGCACGGTGGCCGCGCTGCTGGTGGCGCACTACCCCAGCGTGGACGCCCTGGCGGAGGCGACGGAGGAGGCACTGCAGGCGATCCCCGGGATCGGCCCCTATACGGCCCATGCCATTGTCGAGTGGTTCGCCGATGGGCGCAACCGTATCCTGCTGGAGAAGCTGCGCCGGGCGGGCGTGCGCCTGAGCGAGGAGCGCGCGGCCCCGACCGGGGCGCAGCCGCTGGCCGGCAAGAGCTTCGTCATCACCGGCACCCTGCCGTCGTGGAGCCGGGAGGAGGCCGCAGCCTTTATCCAGGCGCACGGCGGCCGCGTCGGCGACAGTGTCTCGCGCAAGACCGACTACCTGGTTGTGGGGGCGGATCCCGGTGGCATCAAGTACCGCCGGGCGCGGGAGCTGGGCGTGCCGATGATCGACGAGTCTGCCCTGAAGCAGATGGTGGAGGGCGAGTCGGCCGGGTTGCGTGGGGGTGGGGATGTGGTAGAATGGGGGCAGAGATAGAGAGAGCGAGGAGTCGGTCGATGTCGTTGATTGCTGGGAACCTGGGGGCAGTGCAGCGCCTGCTGGACGAGGCCGGCCTGCCCTGGGGTGTCTGCTCGGGAGCGGCTGCCCATCTCTACGGCGTGCGCCGGCCGATCGAGAATGTGGACATCCTGATGCCTCCCGGTTACCTGCGGCAGGTCCGCGACCTGCTGGCGCGCCAGAACTATGTTGCGCAGTACGACGGCCGCATTCTGCTCTGGCGGGGCATCAAGCTGTTCGACGACTTGGCTGTGACCATTGCCGGCCGGCGGCAGCCCTTTTCGTTGGACTCGGCCATGCAGGAACACCTGCGCCGACTGCCGCTGCTGGGCTCGCGGGTTCAGGTGCTGGCCCCCGAGGATATCCTCGTGCAAAAGGCCCTCCTGTCCCAGCTCGAAAACTCCCTGGGGAGACCGCATCGCCAGGACGTGGAGGCGATCGCCCGCGTCCAGGGGGCCCGCCTGGACCTGGCGTACCTGGCGCTGCGTCTGGGCCTGTGCCAGGCAGACGAGCGCACGCGCGGCCTCCTGGCCGAGGCCGGCCTGGTGTTGCCGACATAACCTGCGGAGATGTCCGTGGCTCGCCTGCAACTGCCCCCGAACCGGCAGGACTATCGGCTCCACGTGCCTGCGGCCGAGCCTTCTCTGCCGCTCGATGGGCCCCGCCTGCGCATCCGTGCCCTGCAGCGCGGCGACTTGGACCTCCGGCAGCAGTGGCCTCCTTTCGACGACCCGCTGCACCTGATCTGGGACATGCCCCCGTGCAGCGCGCGGGAGAACGACAGCTGGTTCGCCCAGATGACGGACGGCCGCCACCGCCTGGCCTACGGTGTGGACGACTGGCGCGGCCAGTTGGTTGGCATGATCACACTGCGCGAGCTTTCCTGGGGGCAGTCCGGCCGGCTGGGGATTTCCTTCAGCTCGCAGCACGTGGGCCGGGGCTACGGCAGCGAGGCCCTGGAGCTGTTCCTGCCCTACTACTTCTACACCTTAGAGTTCCGCCTGCTGGTCCTGGACGTCGCCGCGGCCAACACGCGGGCCGTGCGCTGCTACCTCCGGGCCGGCTTTCGCCAGGTCGCCAGCCATTGGCAGGTGCTGGACGGCCCGTTGGACCAGGAGCTGTTTAGCCGTCCCGAGTACGCACCGCTGCGTGAGCTCTTCCGGTGGCGCTGGGGGCGGACGGAGGCGCTCTTCTACGACATGGAGCTGCGGCGCGACAGCTGGGCGCAGTCCGCGCGGCGACGGGACCAGGTCGGCCCGCACGGTGGCTAGCGCCGCGGGCTCCCGTCAGAACGCTGCTCACAGGAGGAACCGATGTCGCGATTGACCCGCCTGTCCAGTGCCCTGGCGGAGGCCGGCCTGGCCGCGCTGGCCGTCGGGCCCAGTCCGAACCTGCGCTATCTGGCCGGCCTGGCGATGCACCCCAGCGAGCGGCTGACGCTGGCCGTCTTTCCTCGAGAGGGCCCGGGCGCGCTGGTCCTGCCGGCCCTGGAGGTCGCGCGGGCCCGCGAGCAGCTTGCCGTGGAGGTGGAGCTCTTCCCGTGGAGCGACGAGGATGGCCCCGAGAAGGCCCTGCAACGGCTGCGGCAGTACATGCCGCTGGCCGGTGAGCGCATCGGCGTCGAGGAGCGGGCCATGCGCTTGCTGGAGTACCACGCGCTGCAGCGGGCCTTTCCCATCTGCCAGCCCGACCCGGCAGACGAGCTGCTCGGGGAGATGCGCGGGGCCAAGGATGCCGCCGAGGTGGGCTGTATGCGCCGGGCGGCGGTGGCGCTGGAGCAGGGTCTGCAGGCGGCCCTGGAAAAGTTGCGCCCGGGCATGACCGAGCGCGAGGCAGCGCGGGCCTGGCAGTGGGCCGTGGCCGAGACCGGAGCCGAGGGCTGGGGCGAGGCGCCGATCGTCGTGGCCGGCCCGCGGGGGGCTTCGCCGCACAACGTGCCCACGGATCGGCCGATGCAGCGCGGCGAGCTGGTGACGCTCGACTGGGCGGTGGGTGTGGACGGCTACTATGCCGACCTCACGCGTACGGTGGCGTTGGGTGAGCCCGGGCCCGAGCGCCGGCGCATCTACGAGCTGGTGCTGGGGGCCAACGAGGCCGGCCGGGCTGCCGTGCGGCCGGGCGTGCCCTGCGAGGCGGTGGACCGGGCGGCCCGGGCAGTCATCGACGCCGGAGGCTACGGTCCGGCCTTTATCCACCGCACCGGGCACGGCCTGGGGCTGGAGGTGCACGAGCCGCCCTACATCGTGCAGGGGAACGGCCAGCTTCTGCGCATGGGTATGACCTTTACGGTGGAGCCGGGCATCTACGTCGAGGGCCTGGGCGGGGTGCGCATCGAGGACGATGTCGTGGTCACAGCGGACGGAGGCGAGAGCCTGACGACGATGGCGCGGGAGCTGCTGGTGCTATAGCTTGCGGGCAGCCCGCTTCTGGAACAGCAGGATGTACTCGTGCCGGAAGACGTAAAAGCCGCCGGCCAGTGCGCGGTAGCGCCACAGCTCCTGCTGCCCGCGCTTGCCGCGGGTCTCCTGGAAGTTCTTGACCACGATGCTCTTCAGACGATAGCCCTGCCGCCGCACTTCCTCCATGACATAGAATCCCAACGGCACCCATTCGCCGCGCAGGTACTTGTCGCCGATGACCACGGCCAGGTGGCGGCCGTCGTCCAGGAGGGGGAAGGTGCGTTCCACTACCTGGCCGAGCATCGCCAGGAACTGCTCGACCGAGGCCGCGTTGGAGAGGTCGCGGGGGTCGGCGCTGAAGCGGATGATGTCGTGGTAGGGAGGATGCATGATGAGCAGCTGGACCCGGCTGACGCCGCGTTCCCGCAGCAGCGCAGCAAAGTCAAGACTGGTGCTGTCTCCCACGATGGTGTCAGAGACGACGCCGAACCGGTTTGGCTCGCTGGCAACGAGCTGGCAGGCCTGGCCGGCGACCTCCACGTTCAACTCCACGCCGATCCCGTTGCGGCCCAGCCGGCGGCACTCGATCAGGGTGGTTCCGCTGCCTGAGAACGGGTCCAGCACCCACTCGCCGCGCCTGGTGAAGCGCAGCAGGAGTTGGCGCGGGATCTGTGGGACAAAGTTGCCCCAGTACGAGGACAGGTGGGCGCCGGAGCTGTCGCGCCGCGGTATGATCCACAGGCTGTCGGTGAGGACATCGTCGTATTCCTTCCAGCGGAGCACGTTGATGTCGCTGCCCGGGGCAGTGCGCGGCTGTTCGGCTCCGGCCTTGAGCCGGCCCAGGTAGTGGCGTGCGCGCCCCATGGTCCTGGCGGACAGGACTTGGTCCAGCTCGGACAGGAGGATGTCCTGGCGCAGGGCCAGTGGGCAGGCGGCGGAATCCAGGACGCCGGTGTCGTCAGGAGACTGGCCGAGGAGGATGTCCCGCATCTGCTCGGCCCGGCGGCGCAGGCCCTCGATGGTGGACTCCTGGATACACCCATCGAGAAGCTGCACGAACCGGCCCTTGTGAAGCACGAGCCAGGTGCGATCTTCCTGGAGAGCGGCCTCATCATGCCGTTTGGCAGCCATCCCCTGTCCCTGCTGTGGATTGGTGGTCCTCTCGCAGCACCATGCCTTGCCGGCCGCACTGCACCAGCCGCTGTACGCCGCAGCCGGCACAGGGGTGCTGGCGGCAGTCGGGTGTCGCCTCGCCCCTCAGCGCGCGGCGGTACTCCTGCCAGAGGAAGCGCTTGCTTACCCCGCAGGAGATGTGCTCCCAGGGCAGGATCTCGTCACGCCGCCGGAGCCGGTTGGCGTAAAAGGCCGGGTCCAGGCCGGCCGCGGCAAAGGCCTCCCACCACAGCTCCGGCCGGAACTCCTCCTCCCAGGCGTCGAAGCGTGCCCCGGCGCGCCATGCTTGCTCGATCACCGTGCCCAGCCGGCGGTCGCCGCGGGCCAGTGCCGCCTCCAGCCGGCTGGCGGCGATGTCGTGCCAGGAGAGATCGATGCCCTTGCCGCGCAGGGCCCGCTGCAGGAAGTGCACTTTCTCCTGCAGGACCTCCGGGGCGTCCTGCCCGGCCCACTGGAAGGGCGTCTGCGCCTTGGGCACCAGCGGGGCCACGCTGACGCTGATGGTCGTCCGCCGGCCGGCGTACCTGCGCCCCAGGCGCAGCGCCCCGTGGACCATCTCGCCGATCCCGGCCAGGTCGGCCTCCGTCTCCGTCGGCAGGCCGATCACGAAGTAGAGCTTGACCCGCTGCCAGCCGTGGGCAAAGGCCGTCTCCAGGGTGCCATAGAAGTCCTCGGCAGTCAGGCCCTTGTTGATCACCTCGCGCAGGCGCTGCGTGCCGGCCTCCGGGGCAAAGGTCAGCCCGGTGCGCCGCCGCTGGCCGATCAGCTCGGCCAGCCCGACCGAGAACGAATCGAGGCGCAGCGAGGGCAGGGAGATGGTCAGGCCGGCCTCGCGGTGGTCTTCGACGAGCCCGACCACGAGCTCTTCGATGCGGCTGTAGTCGCTGGAGCTGAAGGAGAGCAGGGCCAGCTCCTCGTAGCCGGTGCTGGCCAGGAGCTCGCGGGCGGCGGCGCGGACATCCTCGGGAGAACGCTCGCGCACCGGTCGGTAGATCATCCCGGCTTGGCAGAAGCGGCAGCCGCGGGTGCAGCCACGCTGAATCTCGATCACCGCCCGGTCGTGCACCGAGTCCAGGTAGGGCACCACAGGCCGGGTGACGGGAGGAGAGGCGGACAGGTCAGCCAGGACGCGTTTCTGCACCCGGCGCGGCAGGCCCTGCTGGGGTAGGACGGCGGCGACGGTGCCGTCCTCGCCGTACTCCACGTCGTAGAAACGGGGCACGTAGATACCTGGAACGGCCGCTGCCCGGCGCAGAAAGTCCTCCCTGTCGCCGCCGCGGGCGCGCACCGCCTGCCACAGCGCCGCCAGGTCGTCCATGGCCTCCTCACCCTCGCCGATGACAAAGAGGTCGCAGAAAGCGGCCATCGGCTCGGGGTTGTAGGCACCGGAGCCGCCGGCGATGACGATGGGATGCCGCCCGTCCCGCTCGGCTGCACGGAGGGGCAGGCCGGCCAGGTCGAGCATGCTCAGCACGTTGCTGCAGGTGAGCTCGTAGGGCAAGCTGAAGCCGACGATGTCGAAGGCGGCCAGGGGGTGAAAGCTCTCCAGGCTGTAGAGAGGCAGGCTCTCGCGGCGCAGGGCCGCGGCCATGTCGCCCCAAGGCGCATAGACCCGCTCGGCCAGCACGCCGGGGATGCGGTTGAGGCGGTCGTAGAGGATCGCCAGACCGTGATGGGCCATGCCGACCTCGTAGAGGTCGGGGTAGGCCAGGGCCACGCGCAGCCGCGCCCCTGCCCAGTCCACCGGCCAGGCGTTCCACTCGCCGCCGGTGTAGCGGGCCGGCCGGCTCACGGTGGGCAGAAGCCACTCCAGGCGGTCTGCCAGCAGTCTGTCCTCTGCCTGCGGCTCGGTCGACGGCACCCGTGCCTCCCATGCAGAGGACGCGGAAGAGGGCGCGAGCGCAGGGACCTGCACATGCCTCTGCGCCTCCCGCTCTCTCTGCGTCCTCTACTCGCGGAAGAACTCGACGACCTCGACCTCTTCGGCCTCTCCCCGCAGGACCTCGACGATGCTGATGCGGTGCCAAGGCAGGTAAAAGTCGGTCGCCCCGTGGGTAACGTAGGAGATGGCCTTGCCATCCCGCTTGCGGGGGTTGGCGAAGTGGAGGAATTGGTCCTGGGGGTTGGGCAGCTCGTCGGCGTCGGCCAGCATCGGTTCCTCGCCGATCACGTGGATCAGAAGCGTGTTGGGCACCTTTTCCCTCCTGTATGGCAGCGGATCCGCGCGGGCAGGCGGGCTCCGGGCCGTGGCGGCTCAGGGCTGATCTTCCTCGACGATCACGCGCACGACCAGGTTGCCCAGGCGAATCTCGTCACCGTCCTGGAACAGCGTCGGCGTATGCGCCGGCAGCCGGTTGCGGTTCAAAAAGGTCCCGTTCATGCTGCTCAGGTCTTCCAGGTAGAAGTCGTCGCCCCGGCGGATGATGCGGGCGTGCCGTCGCGAAACCCCGGCCATGTAGCCGTTGTCCTGGTTGAGATCGACCTCGGGAAAGACGCCGGCACTGGCGTCGGATCGCCCGATCAGAATGACCTCGCCCATCGGGCAGGGGATCGTCCGGCCGCTGTTCAGCACCAGGAGGCGCAGCTGCGTGGGCGAGATGTGCGCCGTGGTCCTGGCACCGCTCTCGGCAGGAGCCCTTCGCTCAGGCGCTGGTGCCGCCGGAGGCTGTTCCTTCTGCACGACGGGAGCAGGTTCCCCGGCCGCGACCAGGCTAGCCCCGCACTCGGGGCAGAAAATCGTGCCCTCCAACGATTCGTGCTGGCAGTACGGGCAGACGATCATTGCTCACTCCATGCGCTCTTGTTCGTGCCGGTGCCGGCCCAGGCGCTGCGTTCCGTAGAGAATGGTCTTTTTTGCCGATGCCGAGGCACGCCCGGTCCGCTGAAGCCGCAGGGCTTCTTCCTCTACAACCCTAGCCAGGCGGTCTTCGCCTAGCTGCACCAGGCGGGTCGCCGCGGCCTCCAGCCGCCGCGTGGCCTGGTCGATGTCTCCGCGGCGGGCGTCCTGCCAGGCCGATTCTTGCAGGCGATAGGCCGTCAGCCTCTCCAGGCCCTGGCGGACCCTTTCCGGAATCTCGGCCTGGGGCGGGGCCGCGGGGATGCAGGCGAGATACAGGTCGTAGGAGGTCTCGCGGCGAGAGTGCTCCCGCGGCAGGCGATAGGAGAAGTTGACCTGCAGGACGCGGTGGTTGCCCGGCGGCAGCGGGGTGATCACCATCTCTGCGAGAAAGGCCTGGGGGTCCGTGCCCAGCCACTCCCCCAGCGGGACCAGCCGGCCGCGCTCCCGCTCCTGTAGGGACAGTGGGGCGATCTCCGGGGAGACGCGAAAGAAGCTCTGTATGGCCAGGCCGGCCGCCGGGCGCACCGTCAGGGCCATTTCCTGGGCCACGATCCCCTGCAGCAGGCGCATCTCCTCGCGGAATAGCGGGATGATCGCCTCGGCACTGGCGATGTACTCGCTGCGGCTATTCCCGTGCGCGGCCACGGTGGACAGGAGATCCTCGTTCCACTCGTCGCCCACGCCCAGGGCGGTGATGCCGATCCCGGACTGCTGGGCCCGGCGGGCCAGCTCGACGCAGCGGTTCTCGTCTCCGTACGTCTGGCCGTCGGTCAGGAGGATGATGCGGCGCACGCCGGAGAAGGCAACGGCCCGGGACATCTGCTCCAGGGCCTGCTCCAGTCCGCGGGCCATCTCCGTGCCGCCAGAGGCCTGCACGTCGGTGATATGCTCGCGGAGCGAGACGGGGGTCTGCACCGGCTGGCGGGGCACGATGACAGTGGCCGCGTCGTTGAATGCCACCAGGCAGAAGTAGTCGTCGGGGGTCAGTTGGCTGACGATGTAGCGGCCGGCCTCCTTGGCCTCGAAGAGGCGGTCGCCGCGCATCGAGCTGCTGCAGTCGAGGAGGAGGCAGATGTCCAGGGGCAGTCGCGACTGCCCGATCCCCTCGGCAGCCGGGAAGATCTCCACCAGGAGGTAGAGGACCTGCTCCTCCTGCAGGACAGGTATCTGCTGACGGCTGGCGGTGCACTGCATATGGATGTCACGCTGCATCGCTGGCTCCCGCAGCAGAGTCTGGCCACTGGCCGCGCTGCCGCCCAGTCTCGGACCCTGGCCCGCACGCCTCGTGCGGCGCTCTATGGCGCGCCAAGGCGGGCGATGCGGCCGGCAGTCTGCCTGCATCGCACACGTATTATAGCGCGGTGGGTAAGGTTTGTAAAGCTCGATGCAGCGGGACGACCCACGGGCTTGCGGCCCCAAGGAGGTCCTCGTCCGCTAGGCCGGCCAGGCCGGATGGCGCCGTGCGGCAGTCAGCCTGGCCGCACGCAGCAGGGTGCCCGGTGCGGACACGCGGATCTGCGGCCCGGTGCTGGTCACCTCGCCAGGGCCTGCTGCAAACGCCGCCGCAGCCCTTCCCTCGACAGGCTGCCCCAGCGCCCCAGTGGCCGGCCGTCGCGGTAGAGGATCACCGTGGGCAGGTTCAGGACGCCCTCCGCAGCCGGTGTCTGGGGGTTGGCGGCGACATCCAGCCGCACGATGCGCACCTGGTCGGCCAGCTCCGGGGCCAACGCCTCCAGTGCGGCGTGCATCCGCCGGCAGGGGCCGCACGACGCTGCCCAGAAGTCCACCAGGACGGGCAATGGCGACTGGAGAACCTCCTGCTCGAAGGTGGCGTCGCTAACGTCGGCCAGTGGTTGCATCGTCCGCACCTACTCCAGCCGCAGTACCAGGTCCAGCAGGCGCTGCATGTTCCGGCGGGCCTGCCGAACCTGCTCCGGCGATGGCTCCTCCGGCAGGCAGTGCTCGAGGTAGTCGGAGACGATCTTCAGCGCGGCCTGGTCCAGGGCTGCGCGGGCGGCCAGCACTTGGGTCATGATGTCCTGGCACGGTTCTCCGCCCTCCACCATGCGCGCCAGGCCGCGCACCTGGCCCTCGATGCGGCGCAGCCGGGCAACGATCTCCTCTCGCTCGGACATCTTCTTCCTCCAGTGCAGGGAGTAGGCCGCAGCGGCCTGGGAATCGTCTAGACGCGCAGGTGGGCGGTTCGCCGCACCATCGCTGCAAACTCCTCCACCTTGAGACTGGCCCCACCCACCAGGGCCCCGTCGATGTCGGGTTGTTCCATGTACTCGGCGATGTTGCCGGCGTTGGCACTGCCGCCGTACTGTATGCGTATCGCCGCGGCCAACTGGTCGTCGCCCATGGCGGCCAGCACGCGGCGGATCGTGCCGCAGATGGCCCCGGCGACCAGGCCGGGGCACGACCTGCCCGTGCCGATAGCCCAGACCGGCTCGTAGGCGATGACGCTGCCCGCCTCGGCGAGCTGCCGGCCGTCCACGCCGGCCAGTGCGGTCCGTACCTGCTGCGAGACGACCGCCTCTGTCTCGCCGCGCTCGTTCTCCTCCAGGCTCTCCCCGACGCAGAGGATCGGCGCCATGCCGGCCCCCAGCACTGCCTGCACCTTGGCGTTGACGAGGTCGTCCCCCTCGCCAAAGATGCGTCGCCGTTCCGAGTGCCCCAGGATGACGTACCGGCACAGGCCGGCCAGCATGCGCGGGGCCACTTCGCCGGTGTAGGCGCCCTCCTGGGTATAGGCATTCTGCGCTCCCAGGCGCACGGCGCTGCCGGCCAGCCGCTCGCGCACCGCCGCCAGGGCCACGAAGGGTGGGCAGAGCACCACCTCGACACCCTGTACGTCGGCCACGGCCTGGACGATCCCGTCGGCCAGGGCAGCGGCTTCCTCCAGAGTCCGGTGGCACTTCCAGTTTCCGGCAATGATGGGGGTACGGCGAGCCATGGCCCACGCCTCCTGTTCACTCATGGAATCGACGCCGGCGGATGATCTCGCCTCGGCGGAGCTACCGGTCCAGCAGGATCTCCACCCCCGGCAGCGGCCTGCCCTCCAGGAACTCCAGGCTGGCACCGCCACCGGTGGAGAGGTGGCCGATCCGATCGGCCAGGCCGAGCTCCTGCAGCGCGGCCACCGAGTCGCCGCCGCCGACCACGCTGTAGGCCCCGCTCTCGGCCACGGCCTGGGCCACGGCGCGGGTGCCGGTGGCAAAGGCCGGGAACTCAAAGACGCCCATCGGGCCGTTCCACACGACCAGCCTGGCGCCCTGCAACGCCTCGCGGAAGGAGGCCACCGTGCGTGGGCCGATGTCCAGGATGCGCCAGCCGGCCGGTACCTGGTCCACCGGCACCGTCTGGTGGGCGGCATCGGCGGCAAAGCGGTCGGCCACGACCGCGTCCACCGGCAGGAGGAACTCCTTGCCGCAGTCGCAGGTCTCGGTGAGGATCTCCCTGGCCGTGGCCAGGGCCTCCTCCTCCACCAGCGAGGCGGCGACGTCGTGCCCCTGGGCCTTCAGGAAGGTATTGGCCATGCCACCGCCGACCAGCAGCGCGTCGGCGGTGCCCAGCAGGTTGCGGATGACGCCGATCTTGTCCGAGATCTTGGCCCCGCCGAGGATGGCCACGAAGGGGCGCTCGGGGTTCTCCAGGGCCCTTCCCAGTGCCTGTAGCTCCTTTTCCATCAGGAAACCGGCCACGGCCGGCAGGTAGTGGGCCACTCCCTCGGTGGAGGCATGGGCGCGGTGCGCGGTGCCGAAGGCATCATTGACATAGATATCGCCGAGCCGCGCCAGTTGCCCGGCAAAGGCGTGATCGTTCTTCTCTTCCTCGGCGTGGAAGCGGAGGTTCTCCAACAGAACCAAGTCGCCCGGGTGCATGGCCTGGACTGCCGCCTCCACCTCGGGGCCGACGCAGTCGGCCAGGGCGCGCACCGGCCGGCCGAGCAGCTCGGTCAGCCGCGCGCCCACCGGGGCCAGGCGCAGCTTGTCGTCCACACCCTTGGGCCGGCCCAGGTGGGACATCAGCACCACGGCGGCACCGTGCTCCAGGAGGTAGCGGATCGTGGGCAGCGCCGCCTGGATGCGGGTGTCGTCGCCGACCTGGCCGTCCTTGAGCGGCACGTTAAAGTCGACGCGCATGAGCACACGCTTGCCCTGGACCTCGATGTCACGCACGGTCTTCTTGTTCATGGGAACCTCCGTGTTTGCGGCTTGCCCGTATCTGCTGATCACGGACGGCAAGGCGATGTGGGTGACCGATGACGAAAGATCAACGACGAAATCCGCCAGCACAGCGGACATCTGGTTGTAGCCCCGCGGCTCAACAGCGACCTTGCTTCCCCGCAGGGTCCCTCCTCCATTCTGTGCCTCCGCGGCTCGTAGCGCTGCCGTTTCCTCTTGCGCCTGGATTTCAAAGAGGCCATGGCTGCTCCTGCGGAGGGCCCGCGCAGCACAACTGCGCCCGGGGGCAGCCTGCCGATGTGGCAAATCGACTGCTCGGAGGCCGGCGGCCTCCTGTGGTGCATTCTAGCATAGCCGTGCATACAGGTCAAGCTTGCTGCGCTGGGGCATCGCGCCAATCAGGTGGTTGCCCATCTCCCTCCTCTTTGGTACTGGCGCAACCGGAGGCTGTCTTCTGCACTGCCAGGGCGAATCTGATCAGCAGCCACGCTTACCACGGTAGTCGTCCGGGTTTGAGCTTCCGGCCCTCTTGGCTCAACATCGCAGAAGGAGTCCGTCGGCCGGACTTCTCCCGGCATCAAGGTGGGCACGGGACAATCCCCATGCAGGTTCCTGCAGAAGGTGTCTGTGGGCGTGATCTCCACTCTTCGCGCCCCTCCTGATCGTGAAAGGTCCTGGCCTGTCCTGTTCGTGATACGGTACCGCCCGTTAGCGCCACGGGTACTTGCCCCCAACTGAGCGGCTTTCGAGCGGCCCCGGCAGGTCACGCTCGCGGCCGCAGGTGTACCTTGAGCGTTCGGCCGGCGGCAAACTCCTGGAAGGCGTGCGCAAAGTCCGCCAGCGGCAGCGTGTGGCTGAACAGGGGCGCGATGTCCACGACGCGGTTGGCCAGCCAGGTGATCGCCGGCTCAAAGTCGTAACAAAGCGCGAAGCTGCCGATGATGGTCCAATCCCGGCGAAAGATCTCGTAGGGCGACCAGGGGACGCGCGCTCCCTGCGGCGCCACGCCGAACTGCAAGTACTGTCCGCGCGGCTTTAGGAAGTCGAGAGCCCGCTCGATGACGGCGGGCGACCCCGTGGCGTCGACGACGATGGCAAACCCGTGGGGAGCCAATTCCCGCAGCACCTCCATCTGGTCCGCGGCGGCATCCACGGCAGTGCCGGCGCCCATGTCCCGGGCCAGGCTGCGCCGGTGGGCTTGTTTCTCCACCACCGCGACCTGCGCCGCCCCGCTGCGCTGCAGAGCCTGGAGCAGCAGCAGGCCCATCGGCCCGGCGCCAAAGA
The DNA here is from genome assembly GCA_964613665.1 of uncultured Chloroflexia bacterium. Classification (GTDB taxonomy): domain Bacteria; phylum Chloroflexota; class Chloroflexia; order DTKN01; family DTKN01; genus CAZQFV01. The sequence continues at coordinate 125,209 of CAZTIG010000003.1, read as the reverse complement.
TCAACACCTCGTCGCCCGGCCAGACGCGCAGGCGGTTCAGGGCGTGGACGACGCAGGAGAGGGGTTCGATAAAGGCGGCCTGCGTATCGGTCAGGGTGTCCGGCAGGGGGTAACAGGCGCGGGCCGGCACGGCCACGTATTCGGCGAACGCGCCCGGGCGGGTAATGCCGATCCCCTGCCAGTTGAGGCAGTGGTTGGTCTGCTGCCGCCGGCAGAAGTGGCACGCGCCGCAGGAGAGATTCGGGTCGACCGCGACCCGTTGGCCGCGGTGGAACCGGGTGACGCCTGGCCCTACCTGGACGATCTGCCCCGCGAACTCATGGCCGGCGATCAGCGGGAAGCTGGCGGGGTATTCGTTGCGGTAGAGATGCAGGTCCGTGCCGCAGATCCCCACCTGCGCGACCTGCACGACGACCTCGTCGGCCGCGCAGCGCGGATCGGCGACCTGGTCCAGGATCACTGTGTTGGGAGCGGGGAAGACGACGGCTTGCATGAACGGCTCCTTGCCGGCGGTGCTGCCGCGATCGCGGGGGAGAGCTGCCTATTGTCTACATGTCCAGCGGAGCGCTCCGCTTCTCCCAAGGGCTATCCGGCCCGGGGGGGCCGGGCGACAGCATAGCACAATCCGCGGACTGAGTCAAGGATACTATCAGAGATCCGGGCATATCTCGCGCCCCACGCCAGTGGTGTCCCGGTCCAGGCAAGAGAGCCGCGACGGGCCGCCAGGCTTCCCGCCGCCGCCGAGACGAGGCCTGGGCGTTGACCCGCAAGAGGAGATGCCAGGGCCGGTGGCGCAGGGAACGATACAGGCGGGGCGAATACAAGCCGCGGTCGGTCAGCAACAATACCTCGTAGCGGGCGGGGATCAACACGGCCACGCTCTTGAGGAGCTCCAGGATCACCGGCGGCCAGGCCTTCTTGCGGTTGGCGGGCAGAAAGACCCAGGCCAAAGGGATCGCTGTGCCGCGGTGGGAGCAGCTACCGGCAGTCGTAGTAACCGGCCGGCAGCTGCCGCGGCGTGGGCAGGGAGTTGTCCACGAAGTCGACCTGGCAGTTTTCGGTGTCCATGTCCGGCGGTCGGCGCTCCAGGGAGTGGTCCGGCTGCGCTACGTCCGGCCAGTAGGGGGTCACGCCGGGGTACGATCCGCCGCAGGGGTCCGAGCCGCCGCAGTAAACCAGCACGTCGACCAAAGCTCCGCTCGCGTCCCACAGGGCCACCTCGTCGCCGTCGTTGCCCAGGGCAAGGCCGGAGCCGGAGCCCGGGATCAGGGTCAGGTTGGGCACGCTGGGGTCATCGCGCGCCGGGTCGACGCGGAACTCGTAATCGGGGGCGAACCCGTAGGCGGCGCGAAAGTCCAGGGCCTGGGCGGCGAGCACCAGGAAGCCGTGTGCCGGGATGGCCGTGCCGGCCGGGAAGGTATAGCGGCCGCTGCCGTATTCGTCGCCGGCCATGGCGTCGCCCACCCGCCAGCCAGCCAGGGTCATGCCTTGGGCGGTGGGGTTGTACAGCTCGACCCACTCCGTGCCGGCGTCCAGAGGGTCGGCGGGGTCGTAGAGGACCTCGCTGACCACGACGTGATCGGGGGTCGCCGTGGCCCAGTCGGAGTCGAACATGGCCACCAGGTAGGCATAGACGTCGTTGGAGGCGATCTGCAGCGCCAACTCGCGGTTGAGCTTGCTGGAGCTCTCGCTGCCGTTGATGCTGCCGATGTGAGCGTAGCCCTGGCCGCCCAGGCGGACCAGGGCCATCTTGTTGTGGATGCCGGCGTCGGTGGGGTCGGCCCAGCGGGCCTCCAGGTCGAGGCCCTGTTCGCAGGCCACCTTGTCCAGGTAGGCCAGCGTGACCCGGTTCTTGTCCAGGTCGGAAGCATCCGGGCCAAAGGCCCGTGCGCTGAGCAGCAGCCGCACGCGGGCTCCCCGCTGGGCGGCGCCGATGGCCGTCTCCAGGCGCAGGTTGGGGCCGTCACTGCCCCAGACGCTGTGCTCGTACGCCTGCTGCAGGTCGATCTGGTCGCCCGGGCCGGCCTGCCCGAGAAGCCCCAGCAGGGCGTCGCTCCGGCGCAGGGCGGCTTCGGGGGCCGAGAACAGCTCAAAGCCAAGGGTGCCCCAGATGCTCAGGGGGGCGGGAAACTGGACCGTGTAGGTGGTCCCGCCCGTAGCGGTGATCGGCTGGAAGCCGGCCGGCGGCTCGTCGTAGCCGTAGGGGTTGTCCGGAGCCCAGCGGATCAGGTCCAGGTGGTGGAGCGGGTCCAGGTCGGCGTCGAAGATGGCGGCGGCCCGCTGCACCACCGCCGGGGCGTCGGTCAGCACGAGCACGCCGCGCGAGCCCCATGTGCCGTCGCCCTTGTCGTCGTCGGGCAGGCCGCTGGGGGTGGGGTTCTGGGAGGAGACGACAACCCACTCCCGGTCGAACAGGGCAACCTTGCTATGCAGGTAGTCGTAGCGGTCGTGGATGGGGACGGTGGAGGTGACAGCGCCGGGATCCTGGAACATGAACCAGCACTGCCCGCCGTGTCCTTCGATCTGCTGGCAGGCCCAGCGCTCCTGGTCGGAGATGCCGCCGACCGGGCCGCCTTCCAGCAGCACGGTCACGCTGACCCCGCGCTGCTGCGCCGCCACGAGCGCGTCGACGACGCTGGCCAGCTCTAGCTGATAGAGTTCCATCTCGATCGTCTGTTGAGCCCGGGCAATGGCGGAAAGCAGCACCGCGGCGGCGTTGTCGGGAGCTATGGCCACGGTGATCGAGGCCGCGGCGGTCGTCGACAGCGGCCGGAAAAAGGCCTCCAGGTCCCAGCCCGGCCGCACGGACCGCCGGCCGCGCCAGGGATCGGCGCTGTCCTGCTGCCAGTCGGCGGCACTATCGCTGTCGGGGAGGGGCCGGCCGGTCTGCTCGTCGAGGACGCGCTGGAGGACCTGGCCGCTGGCGTAGTAGGGGGCGACCGGCGGCCCCTGCCAGCCGGCCACCGCCGTGTACACCCCGGTGCCGTAGACTAGGGCGTCGGCGGTCCGGCCGGCCGGGTCGAGCAGGACGACCTCGTCGCCGTCGTCGCTCAGGTTGCCTCCCGAGAACCACGAAGCGGCCTCATAGTCCGGGGGGAAGCCAAAGGTCAGGGCAAAGGCAGCAGCGTCGTGGCTCAGCCAGAGTGGCTGGGCGGGGGCGATGGAGAGCGGCGGCAGCGCCCAGCATCGCAGGCTGGTGGTGAACTTGCAGAGACTCCATCCGCTCAGGTCGATCGGGACAGTGCCGGCGTTGTAGAGCTGGACGGCTTCGTCGGGCTGGCCGGTCAGGTAGCCCTTGAAGAAAACGGCCCCGATCTGGAGCTGCAGGCAATAGTCCCGAAAGACCAGGGGCAGGTAGACCGGCACGGTTCCGCCGGCGACGGTCGTCTGCCAGCAGGCGCTGTTGTTGTCCAGGACCGTCTCGGCGCCGGCGGTCGTGGCGGCCAGGCAGTTCTGCACCTGCGCGGGCGCGCCGCTGGCCACCAGTGCGTGCAGGGTAATCGCGGCGGTGGTGGCGGTGGGCAGGAGGTCTGCCGTCCAGACGAGCAAGTTTCCCGCCTGCTCGAAGCTGAAGGGGTAGCTGCTGGTCTGGGAGACGAAGGAGATGCCGATAGGCAGGGTGTCGGTGATGCGCACGTCGGCGGCGTCCTCCAGTCCGACATTACCTATGAGCAATGTGTAGGTGATCGGCAGTCCGATGGCCGCACTCTCCGGCCCGGTTTTGGTCACGGCCAGGTCGGGGCGCTGCAGAGGGGAGTTCGGGTACTTGGGCGTGCCGTTGATGGCGGCTCCGTTGGCGGCCAGGCCGTTGCGATGGACCGTGTCGTTGCTGACCCAGCCGGCATCGGTGTCGGGAGCCAGCGGGTCGACGCGCTCCATGGAGAGGTAGCTCGGCGAGCCGGAGCCGGCCGGCCAGGCCCCACCATTGGCGTTGGCCGTGCTGACGACCTGGCTGAGGGCGTTGGTCAGGGTGAGGACCTCGCCGGGAGGGCCGTTGTTCAGGCCCCCTTGGTAGATCAGGTCGGCGGGGATGTCGCTGACGGTGCTGTCGTCGTCGCGCTCCAGGAGGAAGTAGCCGCCGGGGGGGATGGTGCCGGTGAGGGGGATGGTGGGGGTGCCGTCGCTGGAGCGCAGGGTCCAGCCGGCCAGGTCGACGGCGCCGGGGGCGGCGTTGTAGAGCTCCATCCACTCGTCGGCGGCCGAGTCCGCAGTCCCGCCCCAGGCCACCTCGTTGATGACCACCAGCCCCTCGCCGGGAGGCAGGACGGTGGTGGTCCAGGTGGCGCTGTTGTTGCCCGGGTCGGTCTCGGTGAGCGGGGTGGTCGCCACAATGGTGTTGACGAGCGTGCCGCCGGCCGTGGGGACCACGGTGCCATAGACCAGGACTGTCTGGGAGGTGGAAGGGGGCAGGTCGCCCAGGGTCCAGACGAGGACGCCGGGGGCCGGCTGGAGGTCGGGGTAGGGGGTGGAATCGCTAAAGGCCAGGCCGGCCGGCAGGGTGTCGGTCAGGCGTACCCCCGGGGCGGTCAGCGCGCCGATGCTGCTGATAGCCAGGGTGTAGGTGAGCGGGTCGCCGGGGTGAGCGCTGGCCGGCCCGGCCTTGGCCACGGCCAGGTCGGGCTCGATGGCCTCGACCAGGGTGTAGGCCCAGGCCAGGTTGTTGGTGCTGGTGACCTCGGTGATGGCGGTGGTGGCCCAGACCTGGTTGGCGAGCGTCCCCGTGGCGGTGGGCAGCACTTCAGCGGACACGGTAATCCGGCTGCTTGCCCCGCTGTCCAGCGTGCCCGCCTCCCAGAAGAGGGTCTGGGGGGCCAACTGGGTGAAGGTGTAGGGGCTGTCCTGCGAGACAAAGGCCAGGCCGGTCGGTAGGGTGTCGGTGATGAGGAGGCCTGGCGCGGCCAGCTGGCCGATGTTGCTGATGGCCAGGGTGTAGGTGAGCGCGTCGCCGGGCTCGACGGTGGCCGGGCCGGTCTTGGCCACGGCCAGGTCGGCGTGGGCCTCCTGGACCAGGGTGGCGGCCTGGGCCAGATTGTTGGTGCCGGTGATCTCGGTGATGGCGGCCGTAGCATAGACCAGGTTGAGGAGCGTTCCGGAGGCGGTCAGGGCGAGGCTGCCGGTGATCGTGACCTGGCCCTGGCCGGCCGGGTCGATCGTGCCGGCCTGGCAGGAGAAGAGGTAGCCGCCGGACAGGCTGCAGGGGTAGGGGCCGTCGTGGGCCGAATAGAGGAAGCCTGCCGGCAGGGTGTCGCTGATCAGGACGCCCGGCGCGGCCAGCGGCCCCTGGTTGACGACGGTGATCTGGTAGGAGATGGGCGCGCCGACGGGGGCGGCGGGCGGTGCCTGCTTGGCTACGACCAGGTCAGGCCACGATAGGGAGTTCCGCTGCCTGGGGGTTCCGTTGATGGGTGCGCCTCCGCCGTCGTAGCCGTTGCGGATCCAGGTGGTGTTTGTGCCCCAGTTGGAGTCGATATCCGCCAATAGCGGGTTGATCCTCTCCATGCTGCGGCGGCCGGAGGTCGTGCCGGCCGGCCAACCCGCTCCATTCTCGGCGTTGGCGGTGTCGATCACGTTGCCAAGGCTGTCGGTGAGGGTCAGGACCTCGCCAGCGTCGGACAGACCGCCGGTGCCAAAGCTGCCGTACCAGTCGGCCGGGATGTCCGGGATCGTGTTGTCGTCGGTGCGCTCCAGCAGATAGTGACCGTGGGCAGGGATCGACCCGGTCAGGGCGATGTCCAGCGCATCGTCGTCCCGGAGGTGCCAGCCCGTCAGGTCGACGGCGCTGGCGGTGTTGTTATACAGCTCCATCCACTCATCGGCTGTGTTGAACGCCGTCCCCATCCATGCCACCTCGTTGATGACCACGTCGAGGGGCGCGGCGGCCTGGCCGCCCTGGGGCAGGGCGATAGGGAAGGGCGCGGCCAGCAGGGCCGGCCCGGGCGCGAGCAGCGCGAGGAGCGAGAGTAGCATGGCCAGCCGGTGCAAGAGAGATCTCATGGCAGACCTCCGCAGATAGGTCCCGGCGAGGCGGTGGCCACGTGACCGGGGACGCGGCACGGCGGTTCTGGGCCCTCACTCCCGCCCCTTTGATCACCCAGACGCCTGCACGCCGACACGATGCCGGGGCGACCCTCAGGCTACCTCCACCTCCTCGCTCTCGGCGACAATGTCCCCCTGGCGCAGCTTCTCCAGCGCTTCGGGCCGGCGGCGCAGGCGCTGCCGCAGGTACAGGCCGAGCAGGAGTGCCCAGGGCAGTCCCAGGGCGATTGTCAGGTAGAGCGCGGCCGGCAGGCGCGGCTGGGCCGAGAAACGATCCAGGTTGAAGAGGGTCAGCGCCAGGGCGGTCCAGACGGTCAGGAAGTTGGGGATGGCGTCGCCGGAACGCAGCAGGTGCAGGCCGGGCATGCGTTTCCTGGTGAACGGCCAGAAGAGGTTGCTGCCCATGTGGCCGAGCTGATCCTCGAGGATGTGGCCGAAGAAGCCAAGGGTGAAGACAGCGCCGGACCAGAGGGCGATGGGCAGGGCGGCGGCGAAACCGCCCGGCCAGCCGCCGGGAGCGGCCGCGCTGGCGATGCCCGCCGCCAGCCAGACGAGGAGGCCGACGGCCAAGCCGCCGAGCAGGCCGCAGGGGAAGGAATGCGACCAGCGGCGGTGCCAGTCGAGGAAGTGGATGTGGACGTGGTCGCCCTCGCGGGCAAAGAGGAACGAGGGGCCGCTGAAGATGTCGACCTTGTTCTCGGCGTCGTAGGTGTGGACCATGGGCACGCCGACCTGGACGCAGGCCTCGGTCTGCCCCTTCGGCTCCGAGCCGGGGTAGGGCACCTGGCCGGTGTTGACCAGGGGGCCGATGCGCACGATGACCTGGCCGGCGGGCGGGTCGAAGCGCACGGTGTACTGCCGCCAGAGGTCGGGGCCCATGCGGATGGTGTGCAGCATGATGTTGCGCGGCCGGCCGCTCTCGTAGGCCGCGCGCATGGCCGCGGCGACCCGCTCGGCGATCTGCTGCGCGTCGGGGCTGGGGCCGGGGTCGATCTCGTCGTCGTAGCGCTCAAAGTAGCGGGCGAACTTGAAATCGAGCGTGTCGGGAAGGATGCCGCCCACTCCCCCCAGGACGGGGAGCAGGCCTCCTGCGGCGGCTTGCTGGACGACCTGGGGGAAGAAGGTGGCGATGGCCACGCCGCTGACAAAGTGGGCAATGCCTTTCATCGCTGCCTCCGGGCGGGGTCTGTCGGCAAGCGCATCGTACCACAGGGCCGTCCTGGCGTCAAGGAGCTGGCGCATACTTGAAGAGCTCTCACCGTTCCGTCCACACCCAGATCGCCGTCCCATCGGTCACCACCTCCACCGTCCCCTGTCGATCGGTGCGGTAGAGGGCGCTGCCGGCCGCCTGGACCAGGGCCAGCGTACGCGCGTCGGGGCCCTGGTGGTAGCCGCTGCCGGCCGAGACGACGGCCACGGCCGGCCGCGCGGCCTGGAGAAAGGCCGGGTCGAGTGCCTGGTGCTCGGCCTGGCGGGGGATGAGGAGAACGCTGCTCGGGGGCACGGCGCCGGCCTGCAGCAGGGCCTGTTGGCCGGCCGGCCCGGCCGCGGTCGGGAGCATGGCGGAGAAGTGCCCATAGGTCACGCGCAGCACCAGGGCGTCGTCGCGGCCGGCCGGTGCTACCCCGGTCGGCAGCGCCGCGGCCGGGTGGACGATCTCGATCACCACCCCATCGCCCAGCTCCACGCGGCTGCCGCGCTGCAGTTCCGCGGCGGCGACCCCCTGGCGGGCGAGGAGCTCTTGCCAGCGCTCCCAGCCCGTGCTCCGCTGCACGCGGCCGGGCCGGCCGGCCGCCTGCGTCCGGTAGCGCTCCAGGGCGGCGAGCGGGCCGGCCAGCCGGGCCGGGTCGGTCTCGGTCACGATCACCATGTCCAGCGCCGGCTTCCAGAAGGGCAGGTGGTGGCCCAGGGCGCTCAGGAGGGCGGTGGCATCGGGGCCGCCGTCGATCAGCACCGTCTGGCCCGCGGGCGAGACCACCAGGATGGCGTTGCCCTGGCCGACCGGGAGGAAGTGGAGGTGCAGGCGGCCGTCGGGCCGGCTTTGGACAAAGGCGATCACCGCCAGGGCCAGCAGCAGCGCCGGGCCGGCCAGCCGCCAGAAAAGAGGCACCTTTTGCCAGAGGGCCTTGAGGGTATTCACTCCCATCCTCCCGGCAAAAGTGTACCATGGTTGCCATCGGTTGTCAATAGTGGTTCTACCTGGCCCACATCCCCCGGCGTTTGCGGATCGCCTCTTGCTCCAGTCGGGCCAGCTCATCGGCGCGCTGGACGTCGGGCCACAGCTCCAGGGCGACGGCCAGGCCGGCCCGCACCAGCTCAGCGTTGACAAAGAGGTCACCGACATAGACGTAGCGCAGCAGCCGGCCGTAGCGGTCGGTGTCGGAGGTGTCACGCTCCAGGCGCACCTGCTTCCCGAGTACCAGCCGGCGGTTCAGCTCCCGCGCCTCCTCGGCAAACGGCTGCGGCCGGCCCTGGTCTCCGGATACCTCGGGGGCGTCGATGCCGATGTAGCGCACCCGCCGGCCGTCGGCCAACTCCAGGCCGTCGCCATCGGGCACGTGTTTGACCAGGAGGCTCTCCGCTGCGCGCGGTCTGGCGGGCCGCGCACCGGGGGCAGGCCTGCTCAGTGTGGCCAGGACGGCCTCGATGCGCTGGAGCAGGGCCGCCTGCAGGGTGGCAGCCGGCCCGACGGTCTCCAGCAGGCGCTCCCAGTCCACGCCGGCCAGCAGACCCTGGTTGAGCAGGTCGGCATTCTCGCGGGCATATACCAGGTGGGCCACGAGCAGGCTCTGCTTGTGGACGATCTGCAGGAGGCGTTCCCAGACCGCCGCCTGACGCTCCAGGTCGCGGATACGCCGGGCCAGGATCGTCTTGAGCCGGGCCGAGCCCTCGCCCATGCCCTGTTGGAAGAGCGCCGTCTTCTGCTCCTCGATGGCGGCGATCTCGGTGCCGATTTGGCCGCGTCGCTCGGAGAGGCGCTGCCGGATTCCGTGCAAGTCGAGTTCTTTCACTATCCCCCCAACCTATCCAGCCCGGCCCGGGCCTCGGGGTGGTCCGGCTGCACCTTCAGCACCAGCCGGTACCATTCCCGGCCCTCGGCCCGGCCGCCGCAATCCTCCCACTTGCGCGCCTGGGCCAGCCAGCGCTCCAATGCAGCCTGCACCTCGGCAGCTGCGACTCCCTCAACGTGCTCGGCCAGGAGGCGCCGGTAGTGCTCCGCCGCCGCCTCGATGTCCCCGGCCTGCTCCAGGTCGCGGCAGCGTTCCAGCAGCACCTGCGGCAGCGCTGCCTGTACCTCGCGCTCGATCGCCTGGGCCTGGTCCGGAGGAATACGGAAGCGCAAGTGGCTGAGTTCACTTTCGCTTTCCTCCGTGCGCCCCTCGATCAGCATCCTCTGCAGCCGCTCGCGGTAGAGCTCGCTGGGGGTTGGTCGGCGCATGGGGGGTGGGGTGGGTTCCTCCGGCCGGCTGTAGGCCGGCACTATCGGACTGCCGCACTCTGGACAGAAGGTATAGCCCTCTTCCTTGATCGGCACATTGCAGCGTGGGCAGCGACGCACGGGCGGTCCCGGCCGCTGAATCTGGATCTCTTCCTCGCCGGCCCTGACACTGACCCCCTGGCGATGGATCTCGACCCGGTCACCGATCTCCTCTTTCTTCTGCGCGCCCGGCCCGACAAAGTCTCCCTGGATATTAAAGGCCACCGGCGTGCCCATCGGGACGAGCCAGGCATCTTTCTCCACGTGCACGCCGATCTCCTGCTGCAGCGTATAGTCGCCGCCGTGGGCATCCTGGTAAGTCACGGTGACGGTGAGCGGGACCTCGGAGCCAAAGTGGCCCTCGTGGGGGCGGATGCGGATGGTGAGGACCTTCTCGCCTTTCTCGCGCAGTGCAGGGATCTCGTGTTCGCCGCTGACGTCAAAGGGGCCGGCCAGGTCCACGCGGATGTTGCGGGCCACGCCGAAGCCGGTGTTCTTTGCTATGAGCTCCAGGGTACCGTAGGCCTTTTCGCGCAGCGGTTTCTCCGAGCCGCCCTGGACCAGCACCTCGGGCAGGGAGCGGTAGCGACGCACCTCCCGCCGGCAGCGGGCGGCCTTGTCCTCCTCGTAGAGCACGTCGCTGTAGAGCCGGGCGACCTGCTCGTAGAGCCCAGCGACCTCCTCGTCGGGGACGCCGCGCTCGCTGGCCAGCTGCTTCGCTGCCTGCAGCAGGGGTGCCGCGGCCCTCTCCGGCTGGTGCAGGCGCATGCGGGCCTCGCCCTCGCGGCGGTAGTCCTTGGTCTCCAGGGCTAGCTCAGCCACCTGTTCCCAGCGCTCCAGCCGTTCGAAGAGCGTCACCGCCTGGACCAGCTCGCCGGCCTGGCGGTAGAGGTTGGCGGCGCGCTCCAGGCGGCCCTTCTCCTGCAACATCTGGGCAGCCTCGCGCACCCGGCCCTCCTGGACCAGTATCTCGATGGCCAGCTCGTCCTCGCCCATGGACTGCCGCAGGCGGACAGCCTTGTCTACATCACCCAGATGCTGGTACAGCTCCGCCGCGTGGCCCCGGTCGCCGCCTTCCTCGTAGAGGTGCGCGGCCTCGGCCAGCTCCCCGGCCTGCTCGTAGAGGCCGGCCGCGCCCAGGGAGTCGCCCAACCGGGCGGTGATGCGGGCCATCCCGAGGGTGTCGCCGGCCCGCTGGTAGAGGGCGCGGGCCCGGTCCAGCTTGTCCAGATCCTCGTAGAGGTGGGCAGCCTCGCTGGGGCGCTCGCCGGCGTCGTACAGCTGGGCTGCCTCGCTGCGCCTGCCCATGCTCTCGTACAGCGCTGCGGCCTGGGCATACTGGCCCCGCAGGGCATAGGCCACGGCCGCTCCGAGGGGGTTTTCCTGCCGCAGGTAGAGCTCGGGAGCCAGGACCGGGGTCTCTGCCTGCCGCAGCAAGGCCCAGACGGTGCCGTCGCGGCTGGCGAAGTAGGCGCGGCGCTCGTCGGTAGCCGGCCCGGCCACGAGCTGCCGCTCGAGGGCCATCTCCCAGAGCGAACGGCCCGCCCCCGTCTCCACGGCATAGGCCTCGCCGGCGCGCGAGCCGAAGAGGACAATGTCCCCGCCGGCGGCCGGGGGCGTCTGGATGTGGCTGGCGGTGGGGAAGCGCCAGCGCTCCTGCCCGTCCTCGACCCGCAGCGAGAGGAGGGCATACCGTCCCTCCCCCTCACCGGCTGCAGGGGCAGGGCGAGGGAGCGTGCGCGTGCCGATGTACACGCTGGCGCCGTCGGTGGTAGGGGGCGTGGTCGGCCCCTGGCCGCGCTCGGGAGGAATGGACCAGCGCACCGCGCCGCTGGCCCCGTCAAGAGCGTAGAGGATATTGTCCCAGCAGCGCAGGAAGACCATGTGCCCCGTAGCAGCCAGCGGCGAGACGACCATGCCGGGGGCGGCGAAACGCCAGAGCTCGCGGCCATTGGCGGCGTTGTAGGCGGCCAGAATGCGGCCCTGGCCCCCCGCGGCGATCCAGCCCTGACCGGCGACCGGCGCAGCCGGCCCCCAGTTGGGGTGGGCGTGCTCCCAGAGCGGCCGGCCATCCTCGGCGGAGACGGCGTGGATGAGCCCCTGGGCATCGCTGAAGTAGAGCGCTCCATTGGCATAGGCCGGGATGGAGAGGCTGTGCGCCGGCAGATCCAGCCGCCAGCGCTCCTCCCCGCTTGCCGCGTCGAGGGCCAGCAGTGTCTTGCCTGCTGCCGGCAGGGGGCGGACGTCTTCCGGGGCGATGAACAGGCAGGTGCCGTCGGTGGCCAAGCCGTGCGTGCCCCAGCCCTCCGGCAGGGCATGTTCCCAGGCCAGGCGGCCACTCTCGCGCTCCAGGGCAAAGATATGCCCGTCCTCGGTGGGGATGACCAGCACGCTGCCGGCCGGCACCAGGTAGCAGGGCGCGCGGTGCAGGCGGTGGGGCAGCTCCACCTGCCAGAGACGGCTGCCCAGCCCGCGCGAGGGCCGCCGCCAGCCGCAGGTGCACTCGGGGCGGTCGAGCACCAGGAGGCCGCACTTCGGGCAGAAGATATCAGGTAGCAAGATGGACCTCCATCGCCTACCCTCCCGCCCGCTGCAGCAGGGTCTCCCGCTGGACCAGCCCGGCGCGCGTCTCCTGGAAGGCCTTTTCCACGAGGCGGGCCTTTTCCTCGACCTCGGCCCAGCGCCCGTCCACGACGGCGGAAAAGAGCTGCTGGACCAGGCCGGCTCGCTCCTGCAGCTGCAGCAGCAGTCCCTTGTCCCCGTGGACCCACGCCTCCAGGAGTGGTACTGCCGGGTCCGGCCGAACCAGCAGCGGCGCCGGGCCGGTCGCCGTCCCGTCCAGCTCCGCCTGCAGGTCGGGGACCTGCTTGGCCAGGAGCCGCACGCGGGTGGCCAGCTCCTGCTGGCCGGCCCGGTAGGCCCGGTTCCAGGCCTCGTCCAGGTGTCGGCGGGTCTCTTCCAGGGCTCCGGCCATCTGCGCCCGCATCAGCCGCTCGGCGGCCTGGCGGCGCTCGGCACTGAGGCCGGCTTTCTGGCGCTCCACGCGCGCCTCCGCGCGCCGCACCTGCAGCTTGCGGTCCAGCCAGACCGAGGAGATCAGCGCGGTGATGGCCAGCAGGAAGCTCACCAGGTAGGAGATGCGCTCGACCGTCACCTCGTCCGGCAGCAGGTCGCGGCGAAAGATGCCCAGCGCGGCGATGGCCGCCAGGGCGCTGTAGCCCAGGACGCGCAGGATGATCACCAGCGCGCGCAGGCCGTTCGGTTCCTTGGGCGGAGCCTCCTCGCGATAGTCCAGCTCGCGCAGGCGGACATCGATCAGCGCGGCTGCCCGGGCTTCGCTGGGGCGGAGCGGCCCGCGCCCCGCCGCCTCGGCCACAGCCTCCTGAGCCAGGGCCTCCTTCTCGCCCGGGGAGAGTTGGTAGCGTGACTCGATCTGCGCCAGGGCCTCCTTCACGGCGCCGGCTGGATCCTCGTCGTCCACCGCGCCACGGGCTTGCCTCAGGGCCTCCTGGCGGGCCTGCGCCAGGCGCAGGGCATCCTCCAGGTGGATGAAGCAGAGGAAACGGACGCCCTGCAGCTCCAGCCCAAGTGGCTCCAGGGCGGCAGCCAGCAGGCCGCGCAGGTCGCTGGCGATGGCGCTGCTGAGCGCGCCATCGCCGCACAGGTCGGCGGAGGCGTGCTCGCGGGCGCGGGCCTGGAGGAAGGGGAGAGCGGCCTGCCGGGCGCGGCTCTCCACGGCCACCTCGGGCAGTTCCGCGACTGGCCCCAGGACCGGGGCCAGGCGGCGGGCATCGGCGACGCGCAGGGTGAGCAGGAAGCTGGCCTGCAGGGCCGTGCCATCCCGGGCGAGCAGCCCATCCACGTGCGGGTGCAGGATGAGGGGGCCAAGCGGGAAAAAGAGGACCTGCTCGGGCCGCGGCAGGCCCCCTGGGCCGCCCAGACGATAGCGCTGGCCGCCGCGCAACAGAGTCACCTGACTGGGCTTCCAGCCCACGGCCTGCTGGCCCAGCGGTACCTCCAATCGCCGCCCCCACAGGCCGGGGAGCTGCTCCACATAGACCCGGCGCAACAGGCCGGCCCCGGCAGTCGGTGGGGCGAGGGACGGCTCAACAGCAGTCATCGCGGGCCTCCTGTCCAGCGCGCGCTAGGAAAAGAACGGCTCGCCGCAGTTGGGGCAGAACTTGGTTCCCACAGGGGAGCTGGCGTGGCAGCGCCGGCATACCCAGACCTCGCCCTGGGCCTGCGAGCCCACGACCATGGGCGTGGGACCAGCCCCGCCCATGACCACTGTTGGCGGGCCGGCGGGGCGCTGGGCGATGGCGTCGGCGGCCCGGCCAAAGAGGCGCTCCATGGTCGCCATCGTGTCGCGCGTGAGCTGGGCCTGCTCCTCGCGCGAGCCCTTCTCGGCCTGGACCAGCCGCTCGTACATGGCCTTTTGCTCCTCGGCGGGCAGGCCGCGGAACTTTTCCTGCAGGGCGCGGGCCACCTCCGGCGACCTCTCCGCCGCCAGGGCCAGGATCTGCTCCTCGCTCAGGCCTTTGAGCATGTCGGTGCGTCTGAGGTCGGCCAGGACGCGGGCCTGCTCCGGCCCGCTGGTGGCGATGAGTGCCTCCATGGAGGCCTGGCTGAGCTGCTGCAGGCGCTGCATTTCCAGTTCGTGCCGCCGGGCCTCGCCCTCCAGGACCAACTCCTGGGCGGCGCGGGCCTCGTCAGCCTTGACCTGTTTCAGCTCGCGCATGGCCTGCATGGCGATGGTCAGGTCGCCGCTGAGCGATTCCTGCTCGAGCTGCTGCGCTCGCCGCTGGCGCTCCAGCCCGGCAGTGAAGCGCTTCTCGTCAGCAGCTAGCTGCTCGTCCACCTTGCGCCGTTCAATCTCCTGCTGAAGTTCCAGGCCGCCGACTTCCAGATCGCGCCGGGTGGCCAGCTCATACATGCGCAGCTCGCGCTCCTGCTCCAGCCCGGCCTTGGTCAGCAGGTAGTGGCGGGCGCGCTCCCAGTCGTCCTTGCGCGCCCCCACCTCCCGCCGCAGCGTGTCCATCTCCTCATCGCGCAACAGCCGGCCGCGGTCCAGGCCGGTCAGGAAGGCCTCGAACTCCTCCTCAGACATGGCCTGGCTCATCTTGTCGGAGGCGGCCGCCTGGCGCATGCGCGCCCATATTTGGGCACGCTTCTCGTACGTATCCACCTGGCGGGTCTCGTCGGCCAGCTCGACAAGGTCCTTCTCGCTGATGACGTCGAGCAGGCGGCGCTTGCCCTCCACCTCGGCTTCCTCGGCCGAGACCTGCAGGTAGAGGTCCTCGCGCTTCTGCTGGACAGCGTCCCAGCGCTCCTGGCGGAAGTTAAAGGCACGCACACCGGCAAAGTGCAGCCCCATCTGCTTGAAAGTCTCGTTCAGGTGGGCCTCGACGGCGGTGGCAATGCTCTCCTTGAGGGCCAGGTTGGTGTGCAGGTCGCGGACCGGGTAGCCGCGCAGCACGTCGGCTAACGCATTCTTGACCTCGTCGAAGAGGTCCTGGCGCAGCTGGGCCACGGCGACGGTGCGCTGGCCCTTCATCCAGTTGGTCAGGAAGCGGACGGGGTCCTGCAACTGCAGCCGCAGCCGGCAGTCCACGGCGATCTTGACCGGGTCGGAGGTCGATACGCCAGGGATGGTAAAGTCCATGGACACGTCGCCGGCGTCGACGACGATGGCTGTGGCGACGCGGGCCTTGCCCAGCGCCAGGATGCGGTGGAAGATGTCGTCCATGGTGTAGCGGCCCGGGCCCAGCTCGCCCTCGTGCCGGCCGTTGACCATGATCAGGGCGCGGTTGCCGGCATCGACGACGAGCTCCTTGCGGAAGTAGCCGGGGACGTCACCGACCTCGACGCGGGCGGCAAAGTCGTCCGGCGACTTGCGCCAGACATTGCCCTGCATCGTCGGGGGGACGTCGCTGCGCAGCTGCTTGCCGCACGCCGGGCAGAAGCTGCTGTCGGCCGGCACTACCGCGTGGCAGTGTGGGCAGGTCACCCTTCCCCTGCCCTGTGGCTTGCCGCAGTGTGGGCAAAAGTTGGCGTTCTCTGCGGGGAGGATGCCGCCGCAGAACTGGCATTTGCTCTGTCTGGGGCTGAACAGACCCATTGGGTAGCCTCCTTCCTGGCTCTGAGCTCAATCGAAAAGCCTCCGCTGCTATCATACCACAAGTGCGGGGAGAAAAGCAATTGGCGAACAGAGGGCACGGACTCAGCCTCTGTACGGCAACTTGCCTCCTTGTCCGCGGTGGATGGCCACGGCGACACGGGTCATCAGCTCGGAGACGAGTTGGCCGTGCCGCGCGTAACGCGGCCGCCGCCGCACCAACTCACTGAGCAATCGGTTGGCCTCCACCCACTGCCTTGCACGCACGGCTGCGGCGCCTCTGTCGAACAGGGCAGCCAACTCGGCTTCCTCCTGGCAGCGAGCCTGCTCGGCGGACCAGCTGGCTCGTTCCTTCTCGTCCGCGGCAGCCATCTCCCCATAGACCTGGGCGGCCCGATCCCACACCTCCAGCTGCTCCAACCGGCGGACGTCGGCGATCCGTGCAGCCAGGGCACGGCGCCGTCGCTCCGCCGCTGTGGCAGGCGCTGTCGCTGGCGGGCTTGTTGGCCGGGATGAGGGCTGCGGGGTGGGTGCGGAGGCCGGCGAGGACGTGCGCGTGCTGGTTGGAGTCGCCGATACTGCCTGCCCGCGTAACGGCGTCGGGGTGATCGCGGCCAGCGGGTGGCCGCACTTCTCGCAGAACCTGGCCGTGGCCTCGTTGGCTTTGCTGCACTTGGGGCAGTAGACCACGAGCGCCTGCGGGGCGGGACCCTGCTGGGGGGCAGGTGGCCCTCCCCTGGTGGCGTCCGCCTCGGCCTGCGGGATCGGGGTGGGCATCGGTGTTGGGGTGTGCGGGGCGCGCAGCGGCCGGCCGCACTTTTCGCAGAAGGCCGCCCCGGGATTGTTCAAGGTGTGGCAGGCAGCGCAGCGCACCGGCGCGGCCGTCTGGGGAGCCGTGGCGACCGGCGGGAGATCCGACAGCGCTCCGGCAATGTCCTCAGCGCAGGTGGCGCGGCTGCGTGGATCCTGGGTGAGAGCCGCGCGCAGCACGTCGGCGAGGCCGGGGGGCACGCCCTCTGGCCACGTCTGGGGGAGTTGAAGGGGCTTGAAGTGGGCGCGCATCACGGCGGCGACGCTGTCGCCCTGGAAGAGCTGCTGGCCGGTGACCATCTCGTAGAGGATGCAGCCGAGGGCATAGAGGTCAGTCTGGGGCACGGCGGGCTGCCCTTCCCAGACCTCCGGGGCGATGTAGTTGGGGGTGCCGACGACCCCCCCGCTCGAGGAGACACTGACGCTGCTCTCGCCGACCAGGCGGGCAAAGCCAAAGTCGCTGAGCATGGCCCCGCGCTCGCCCAGGAGGATGTTGGAGGGCTTCAGGTCGCGGTGCAGCACGCCTTGCTTGTGGGCATAGTCCAGGGCGTCCGCGATCTGGGAGAGGTGCTGCTGTACCTCTGCCCATGGCAGTACCCCGCGGCGCTGGAGGAGGCTGTCCAGTCCGCCGCCCTCCACCAGCTGCATGGCCAGGAAGAGGCGGCCCTCGGCTTCACCGACCTCGAAGATGGTGACGATGTGCGGATGGCTGAGGCGGGCGACGGCGCGGGCCTCGCGGCGGAAGCGGCTGGTCCAGGCCGGGTCGCGCAGCAGCAGCGGGTCGAGGACCTTCAGGGCGACCTCACGGTCGAGGGTGTTGTCGATGGCCCGGAAGACGGTGGCAAAGCCGCCGCGGCCGAGCTCGGAGAGGATCTGGTACTTGCCCAACTGCTGCGGTGGCTCGGTCATCGCTGCACCGTCATCGGTCCCTACTTGCGAAACCAGGCCCGCACGCGGGCGGAGGACAGGTAGAAGTAGGCGCCCAAGTAGACGGCCCCACCGATCATGGCGACCAGCGCTGTAACCAGCTGCTCTCCCTCAGCTAAAGCTGCTATACTCGCAAGGAGGAGTAGCACGCCGAATACCAAGAAGATGACCATCGTCATCACGCGGCCCCAGTTCCGCCACGACAGCAGTCCGACCGCCGCGACTATGCCGAAGAGACTGCCCGTCATCGCGAGGACGACACAGGGCCAGAGGATCGGTCGCTTGGTCAGTCCGCCAACCCCGGCGCTTGCAGTGGGCGGACGGGATGCGGAAGCGGCCAAGACCCGACCACAGCGGCTGCAGAAGCGCGCCGTGGCCTTGTTCGAAGCACCACAACTGGGACAATAGCCGGGCACGCGTGTTGGGGGTGCGGCCTGTGCCAGTGCCGCCGCTGTGTCGGCCAGGGCCCTGCCACACCCGCAGCAGAACAGGGCAGAGGGCTGGTTGATGGCCCCGCAGTAGGGACAGCGGACGTGCGTGGCTGGTGGCGCTGCCGTCGTCGGTATGCCACGGGCCGGTGCCGGTGGAGTAGTCGGTGCTGCCCGCACCCGCGCGAGGAACTCCTGTGCCGCCGGGTCCTGCGGGGCCAGCTCCAGCCACTTGCGGCCGGCCAGCTCGGCGCCCTCCCGGTCGCGCTCGGCCAGGGCGGCTTTGGCCTCTTTGCGCCATACCTGGGCCTGGGCGGTGCGCGCCGCGGCCTCGCGGCCGGCCAGCGCGGCTCTCTCCAGCGCTACCACGTTGCGGTAGGACGGCGACTCGGCGCGGACCTGCCCGGCCAGGGCCAGCGCTTCATCCCAGCGCTGCGCTGCCAGGGCCTGCTCCAGGGCGTGGTACGGCACCGCCAGGCTCTCCTCGGCGAGGGCAGTCAGTTCGGCCAACATCTCCGCGGCGTGGGCGTAGCGATCTCCCGGCTCTTTGGCCAGGGCCGCCTGCAGCACCTCCGCCAGGCGGACCGGAACGCCGGCAGGCCATTCCGTGGGAAGCTGCAGTGGCCTGAAGTGGGCGCGCATCACCGCGGCCACACTGTCGCCCGTGAAAAGCTGCTTGCCAGCGACTATCTCGTAGAGCACGCACCCCAGGGCGTAGATGTCCGTGTACGGCCCGGCAGGCCTGTTCTCCCAGACCTCCGGGGCAATGTAGTTCGGCGTACCGACGACGCCGCCGCTCAAGGAGACGCTGACGCTGCTCTCGCCCACCAGGCGGGCAAAGCCAAAGTCGCTGAGCATGGCCCCGCGCTCACCCAGGAGGATGTTGGAGGGTTTGAGGTCGCGGTGCAGCACGCCCTGGCCGTGGGCATAGTCCAGGGCATCACTGACCTGGGCGAAGATGGGGGGGATCTCCTTCCAGGGCAGGGCGCCGTGCTGGGCGATGCGGTCCTCCAGGCTGCCGCCAGGGATGAGCTGCATGGCCAGGAAGAGGCGGCCCTCGGCCTCGCCGACCTCGAAGATGGTGACGATGTAGGGATGGCTGAGGCGGGCCACGGCGCGGGCCTCGCGGCGGAAGCGGTTGGTCCAGGCCTGGTCGCGCATGAGGAGCGGGTCGAGGATCTTCAAGGCGACCTCGCGGTCCAGGGAGGTGTCCAGGGCGCGGTGGACCGTGGCGAAGCCGCCGCGGCCCAGCTGCTCCAGCAGTCGGTACTTCCCTAGCGTCTGCCCCGTTGGATCCATCCGGACTCCTTTCACGGTGTGCATGCAGACTGATCCTATGATAGCACATGTGTGACAAAGACGCAAAGCATCCCTGCATATGTAGTCGTGATCCATTCAGGATGGACTCATGCTACCTCCGGGGCTGGGTCCATCCGCGGCGGTATCCAGGGGTGATCTCACCCGCGTCCCTTCAGGAGAGCGAAGAGGAGGCCCAAGGCTGCCTCACGTGCCTGGTCCGTTCCATCAACGGAGAGCAGTCACCGGAGGCGACCATGCCAGCCGAGGAAACTACGAACATCGACGGGCGGCACAAGTAACTGCCGATGATGCGAAGACGCTACGCACGGACCAGCCCCGCGGAGCGGCGGTTTGGTGCGCGTGCGCCGGCCACGCCAGCGGTGCCCTCCTTGTTTCTGGCTGCCGGGCACTGCTGGCAGAGGTGGCACGCCAGCGGGCCGATGTCCTGCGGACTACCTGGCCCTCAATGTGGCTGGCGCTGGGCCGTCGCGTTGCCCCGTACTGGCTCTTGCCCTCGCACGCGACGCAAAGACCTGCCGCGCCAGCTCCCATCCCAGGTTGGCCCAGAAGGCCGTGGACACGCGGTCACCTTTCTCCACCGACGCTCCGATCTCCTGGGCACCGAGTCTCTGCAGACGGGCCTGCAGCTGCTCGGCCAACGCGCTGCCCCAGTAGCGCCGGCGCCAGCGAGATGCCACATACACCACCTCAACTTGGCCACAGCCATCTGCGCGTATTCGGCCGATCGCCGCGCCGGCAAGCTGCTCCCCCACCCGCAGCATCAGCACCACTACGGCGGGATCGGATATCAGGCCGGCCCAATCGGGAATATCCAGGGGCAGAGCTGCCAGGCCGGCCAGATCGCCCTCCCCCGCCTCTCTAATCCGCACCGGAGGCGGTTCCTGCTGCTCGCCACGGAGCCGTCGCCGCAGCGCCCGTACTAGCCCGGGCATGATTGGAGCGAGCAGGATGGCAACGGCAAGCAGCCCAGAGAAGGTGGGATACGGCTCGCCAGAGCGGAGCAACAGCCAGGTCGACCCCAGGGCGTTAAAGGCGAAGTGGGCGACGAACACCGTAGTCAGGTCAAAGTAGAGGAAGGCCAATCCTTCCAGGAATACGGCCGAGATCAGCAGCTCGATTCCCCTCAGGTAGTAGGGTTCCCGTACGTAGCTCAGGTGAGCACACGCCCACAACAAGCCGGGAACCAAGAGGGCCAACGCGTAGCGAACACCCTGCGGCAGTCTTGACCTGCGGGTCCACCACAGGATGAGCGCAATGCCTGCCAGGCGAAAGAGGAACTCCTCGGTTATCGCCGGGAACAGGCCATCCGCTATGGGTCCGAGGAAAGGGAATGGCGTCGAGAGCAGATTGCCGTACCCGACAGACAGCGGGACCCGCGCTCCCAGCGCCTGCGCCACTATGTAGAAGAGGACCGTATAGGCCGACATAACGCCGCTAAGCATCAGTCCACGCCATGTGGAGCGGGCCAGCATACTCCATGGATCGCCGCCGCGCGGCAGGATCTTGTCCTGGCGCGGCCAGACCAGTTTTCCCAGGTATCTGGCGCCTGTCCACAAGACGGCGATGGTGATGGCAAGAGTCGCAGCGTCGAGCAGCATGTAGAGAATCTGTTCCAGCCAGAACAGGGTGTAGTTGCCCGACGTACAATACCACGCCTGTGCCAGCGACAGGTTGTTCGCGCTGACCAGCAGGGCAACCCCGCCCACCACCACGGCCGGCCACAGGCCCGCCCGCCAGGAAAGGGCGCCTCGCCGAATGGCACATATGTAGGCGACGACGACTGCGACGCCCAAGCCGGCAAAACCGATCCAGTAGCAGAGATCATCAAGGAAGAACCCCAGGTCGTGTTCGCCCACAAAGCCCCGCCAGAACGAGTCGGGTATCTTCAACCAGTAGTCGTAGGCGCTCACCCGGTCCCCTTGCACACCGACGCGCAGGCGCAGTTCGCTTTCCCCCAGGGTGAAGCCCCGCCGCTTCCACTCGAAGCCGTGGTCGACTCGCCCACGGGGCTGCTCCTGGCTCGAGCTCGAGCTCAACTCCCAATCGGCGAGATTCCATCCACGGTCCTGGGTCAGATAGGTCTCGGCCAGGGCCCGGGCTTCCTCCTGGGATAGGCTTGCCCCTGGCGTATCCTCGGCCAGGTTATGGAAAAGGGCCACCACTTCGCCATCGGGGGCCAGATAGAGGGAGAACTCCTCCTCCTGGGAAGGGCGGAACCAGCGGGCATGCCAATACCAGAGAGGCAGGGCATCTTCGCGGACCCGTTGGTTCGCTGCCGAAACCCCCAATACGCTCTGTACATAGTTCAGTGCCCACCAGTCGTACCCGAATGTCTGGGCGAACTGGTAGTCCTCGAGCCCGTAGCCCTGGGCTTGCATGTACTGCCAAGCCCGCTGGCTGATCTCGGCGCGCGTGAGGTCGATGTCCAACGCGGCCAACGGGAAGGCCCGCTCGTAGAAGAGAAGCCCGAACACAGCACCCATGAGGCCCAGGACCGTGATCATGATCTCGATTGACCGGGCCGGCAAACGCGCCTGGCGGAGCGTGTATTCTGTCTCCATGGCCCACCTCCACGGTATGGGGAAAACGGTGCAGCGCACCTGCCACTCGTCACATGCCCCTTTCCAGAACGCCTTGGGCCGCGTCGTTCGGCGGTACGGCATCAGGTTGCCACTGCTCGAGGAGGCCGCGCGCGAAACAATGCTCCTCTGTGCCTCACTGGCCTCGCACTACCAGCGGCAGGTAGATCTGGTTCAGCCCGTCGCCAGGGTGGAAGTAGGCGCCGCCGTTATCCTGGACCAGCACATTCCCGGCCCCGTCCACCACCTGCACGACGAAGCTCGTGCCGGCCTGTGCCGGGAAGCTGCCCTGCCAGCTCCCCGCATCCGCCTGCAGGGCGACGCTGGACCAGGAACCCTGTCCCTGGTCGTACGCGACGACAACGGCCGCGATTCCCGACGCATCGCCAACCTGGACGACGACGGCGGCTGTGCCGGTCACCAGCCAACTGCGCATGCCGCTGAGCACGGGGGCCTGCCAATCGCTGGAGGTCGTGTGGTAGTAAATGTCGAAGCCCAGGCGATCATAGAGACGCTCCGTCATGCCAGGCGCATTGAACTGACCCAGCAAGGTGACCAGCGAGGCTGCCGGCTCGAGGCGATTGAGGCGATAGAACACCGCCGGGTACCAGTACGGCGCGTCAAAGGCCGGCTCAGGGAGCATGTCCGTGGTCGTGATGGCCTGCTCCACCACCGGGTCAAAGACGGCCACGTCCGTGTAGGTGCCGCCGCGGAAGACCACCCCGTGCGCCTTGGTCTGCGGGAACGACACGTCGGCGACGTACTTGGGTTGGAGCGGTTGCCCCGGTCCGTTGTGAACCTTGCCCCCGAATGTGTAGTACATCCCCAGCTCGGTCCATTGTGGTGTCACGGCCGGGAACTGATAGGAGATGCTGTTGACGGTCAGCCCATCCCCCAGCGAGGTACTATGGAACTGCTGGCGCACGGGTGGCTCCGCGCCAGCGCCCGACCGCGCCATGGCTCCGCCGGGTGTCTGATACCGGTACATCGGCAGGCCACAGAGCTGACTCTCGATCATGATCTTTTCATCGTAGTAATCGAAACTGCCTTCGTTCAGGTAGTACTCGTGCTTGGCGGCGGATAGTGCCTGCCCTACGGTCGCGGACTGGCCATAGGTAAGGCGCTCGGTCAGGTCGAGCATCAGTTGCTCCGACAGGCCGATGGAGGTGATATAGGCCCAGCCATAGCCGGTGTTGGCGACCAGGTTGGCGCGCTGCTGGACCAGCGCCTCGGGTAGGTCCAGTGGCTCGACAGGGTTGTCTGGCGGCACATTCAGGCCCGCGTGGCAGCCGAGACTGTAGAAGAGCGCGCGGGCCAGGTCTGCCAGGGCCCCGACTACATCGCTGGAATAGACGTCGCCCGAGGGCGTGCCGATGGTGTAGTGGTTGGCATGGCTGTTGACCGCAGCTGCGACGTGACGGGTGTTCAGCACGCGGCCGACGAAGAGGTCGCGATCCCAGGAGTTGCCGACCAGGGTGCAGTCGGTAGTGATGCCGTCGTCCCTCAATGCGGCGCACATGGCCTGGGCACTGTCTCGCACAAAGTCGTATCCGGTGACGATGGCCCCATCCACCCCCACTTCGTTCCCCGCCAGAAAGGTATCGACCTGGGCGTTGATCTCAGCCGGCGTTTCGACGAGCCGGCCCACGCCGAGATCCGGTATGTATAGATCATGCCCGTCCCAACCTGGGTCGTCCGGCACCGTGGGGACGGCGTCGGCGTAGTAGTCGTCGGTCAGGGTCATGTCGTCGCACAGCGCAGCGCCGACCGTGCTCGTGCAGGAGACGTCTTGATAGTGGCTCTCTGGATAGGCGGTCTGGTCGGGCACCCGGCGAAAGGGAATGACGCGGTCGTCACCGACGATCACGAGGTATTCCAGCCCTGGGAAGGTTGACCAGTAGTTGGTGATCACGGCCTTGATGCTCGCCGTCACGGCGTTGGCCTGGGCGGTGCTGGTGGGATCTGCCTCCCAGGCGGCATAGGCGGCAGCCACAGCCGGATCAGCCTCCACGAGCACTACAATCCCGCGTACGCGATCGTGGGCCGCCAGGCTGCTGAGACGGCTCAGCACCTGGTCAGCGTCGGCCCCGCTGTACAGCGCCTCCAGCTTGCTGCGGTTTGCCAGGATGAGTGTGCGCGCCCCGGCCGGCCAGGGCAGTATGTTCAGGGTCCGGCTCACCTCGGCAGACCACTCCCCCTCGTCATCCTGAACCTGGAAGAAGATAACATGGGTGCCCGTAGAGAGCGCGGAGGCCTGCAGGGCAAAATCCTCCTGGTCGCTCAACCAGCCATCCTGGTCGGAGCGCCAGTTGTAGGCGACAATGCTCTCCCCTCCCTCCTCCTGATCCTGGCAGGGACACCCGTCGAAATGGACTATGTCGCGCCCCTGCATGGCCAGGCTGGGTGTGATCGCGGTGATGGTGGCCAGCGGCGGGGAGATGGGGCCCGCCGGTACGTGAATGTAGTCGGTAGCGACCGCCCTGTCCGTCCCTCCCCAGCCGACCACGGTCAAGGAGACGGTATAGGTGCCAGTCACTTCATAGGTGTGGACCGGATAACGGGCTCCGCCGCTGGCCCCATCGCCAAACTCCCAGGTCCAGGCGCTGACGTCGCCACTGGAACGGTCGGCGAAATGCACCTCCAGGGGGGCTGGTCCAACCAGGGGGACAGCAGCGAAGGCTGCTCGCACCGCCTGCGGCCCTGCGACATACAGGTCCACGTAGGCGTCGCCGCCGGAGTCGAACGCCAGGAGGTACTGTTCCCCCAGGTCGGCCAGAAACGAGTCGCTCGCGTACATCCCCTCGGTCATCCACTCCTTGCGGATCAGGGTCCAATCCGCGGTATAGTGGTTGACAAAGACCCCCGGAGGGGAAGATTCCTGTGAGGCGTACGAGATGTGGTACTGACCGTCGGCATAGATCAGGTACTGCTTGTCGGCGGCCGGGGCGGTATCGATCCGAAACCAGCGCAGGGGAGCCCAGTCCAGGTCAAAGGTGCGCACGTAGACGTGCCAGTCTCCGCCCTGGTATGAGATGTACGAGACGGCCCACTCTGTGCCGTTGGAAGCCAGGTTGGGCTGCTCCTGCAGGCCGGGCTCGCTGTCGGTAAGCCCGGAGATTTTCTCCATAAAGTTCCAATTGGTGTCGTAGCGCTTGAAGTAGATCTCCGAGTCCCCCGTCTCGTAGGAGTTGTACCCCACGTAGTAGTTGTCGTTCAGCAGCAGCAAGGAGGGGTACTCCTCCAGCCATCCTTCGGCGGTCAGCTGGATGGTACGCAGGTAGTTCCAGCCGGCGTCGTACTCCTGCACAAAGACATGGCCGCTGCCTGCGCAGGCCGTATCGCGCGAGGAGTAGACCACGCTGAACTTGCCATCCGCGAAGCCGATGGCGGCATGCTGCTCCGCGGTGGGGGCCTCGGTGATGCGGATCTCCCGCACATAATTCCAGTCGGCGTCGAACTCGCGGACAAAAACATCCCAGTTGCCGTCACACCAGTCTCCCGACACGATGTTGGTATGGGCCACGTAGTAGTGGCCATTGGCCGGGAGCACGGTGGGCTGCCCCTGCCATGTAGGCTCACTGGTAATCTGTATCCGCCGGAGCCGAGTCCACCCCGTCGGGGTGGCGGCCCACTCCCAGTCCGGATCGATGTCGTCGGCGGGATCCTGGGTCACCCGGACCAGATCCGTGCCGTCGGCCGCCATCGTGTAGATCTCCTGGTTTCCGTCGCGGTCGGACACGAAAGCGATTCTCGATCCGTCGGGCGACCAGGCCGGCTGGGTATCGCCCGCGGGATGGTTGGTGAGCTGCTGGACGTTGCCGCCATCGGCGGCATCCATGACATACAGCTCATAGTTTCCAGAGCGCGCCGAGGAGAACACGATCCGGGTGCCATCGGGAGAGACGGCCGGCCAGGTGTCGTCGCTAGGGTGGTTGGTTAGGCAAGTGGGGTCAGTCCCATCCGCGGTGATGCGACAGATATCGTCCACGTAGCCGCCGGCCAGGCGATCGGAGTCGTAGTACACCAGCGTGCCGTCCAGGGACCAGGAGGGGTTCTCGTCATCACTGGGCTCACCTGTCAAGCACACGATTTCGCTGCCGTCGCTGGCCATGCGATACAGGTCGTCTTCCGTGGTCGGGGTCCAGTGCTGATAGGCGATCCGGCTGCTGTCGGGCGAGATACGGGGCACCCGATCCAGGCCTGGATCGTTGGTGAGGTTCTGCGGATCGCCTGCGGCGGCATTGGCCTTGAATACCTCCCAGTCCCCTGTGCGCGTGGAGGCAAACACCAGCGTGCGGCCGTCGTCGGACAGATCCGGCCAGCGGTCGTCGGAGGCGTGGTCGGTAAGGCGCAGAAGATCCTTGCCGTTCGGGTTCACCGAGTAGAGCTGGTGGTGTCCGCTCCGGTTGGAGCTGAAGTAGATCCGATCCTGGGCCAGGGGAAAGTCTACCACGTAGATGTCCCAGGTTCCAGTGACCTCCGCGGCAAAGGCCAGCGTGTCGCCAGCGGGCGACCATGCGGGGTATCCTTCGGTCCCCGGAGAGTCTGTGAACTGGACCACGCTTGTCCCGTCCTCGAGCAGCACATAGATGTGGCTGGAAGGAGTACCCAGGGAGCGGGTCACGGCGATGTGCCGGCCGTCGGGCGACCAGCTGGCCAGGCCCTCACGAACCGCGCCGCTGGTCAGTTGGCGGACGTTGCTGCCGTCGGCGTCCATGACGTACAGGTACGCCACCTCGTCCCTGTAGCCACCAGCGCGATCGGAGACGAACAGGATACGCGAACCGTCCGGCGACCATTCAGGAGACGAGTTGATCCAACCTGCGTTGGTGAGCTGGGACACGTCTGTGCCATCGGGATTCATGGTATAGAGATGGTAGGTGCCGTTCATGTGGTCGGCGCTCTGGAAGACGATCCGAGCGCCATCGGGTGACCAGCGGGGGTGCCCATTGTAGCCACTCCCGCGGATGACGGTTTCGCCTCCCAGCTCCAGGTCCTTGACCACGATGTCGGTCCAGGTGTCGTCGTGGTAGCGGACAAAGACGATCTGCTGGCCGGCAGGTGCATAGTCCGCGGCTTCGTCTACTTCCCCATCGGTGAGGGGAGTGGCGCCCGTTCCGTCGGCCGCCATCTGCCAGACGTCCCGATACCAGCTGTCGCCGAAGTGGGTCCAGGCAATCTGACTCCCCCCGGGTGACCAATCGGGATACAGGTCGTCGTAGGGATTGGTCGTCAGGCGGGTCCACGCAGTGGGCGTCACGGGGAGCTGTCCTCCCAGGAGAGCGAGGCCCAGGTCGACCTGCTGGCCATCGCTCTGTACGGTCCACGACCGGCTGGCGGTCATGCCGCCGTAGGAGACGGTGAAGGTAATGGGGGTGCCCACGGTGGTGCTGAGGGGTGGCGAGCTGAGATCGACCTGATAGTAGGGCTGGTCACTGAACGGACCGCTGGCGGTTGTGGTGTCGAGGCTGCCGTAAGGGCTCGCGATGTGCACGTTGGCGGCACCGACGGGCAGGCTGCCTTCGTAGACGTACCCGTAGACACAGCACGCCGGCGGGACAGGCGTGATGCCATCACAGTCGCGGGGGAGTGGCGCCGGCAAGTCTTCCGGTTCGACCGGACTCCGGTCTGCCGCTTCTGGCCGGGGCCTAGTCTCGCCGCCAGGCGGATGGTGGCTTGGAGGGGCGGCCCCGGTCGCGCCCGCGGTTGCCAGCGTACATACCAGGAGCAGGATCGACACATAGGCCGTCAACTGATTTCGTTTTGCCATGGTATCTGCTCCTTTCAGAACCTGCATGCTCGGCGTGTCATCCTATAGAACGTGCGCTGTCGTGTTTTCACGCCTGCCGGGGGACGTGCTGAGTTCGGCTCGCTGGGATCATCAGTTGAATGGAAGAGACACACCCTTGCCAGGGCAGACGATGTCCTGGTCAGAGCACAAGGCAGCTAGCCCCACCGGATCGATGGGGAGCCCAGGAGGTAGAAGGGAGCCCAGTAGAAGGGGTGCGCGTAGGGATGCGTGGTTTCCTCTGCCCCCGGCTGTTCCCATGCACGCACAGCGAGCTGGGCCTCTCGTAGTGCGGCTGGTGCATTCTCCCCGCCGGCCAGATGATGGTAAAAGTGCTCCATCAGCATCGCCGTCGATTCATCGTCGGCGGTCCACAGGCTGCCCAGCACCGCAGCGGCTCCCGCACAGATAAAGGCCCTCGTCAGACCGAGGAGGTCGCCCCCGCGCAGGTGGTGGCGGCCTGTCTCGCAGGCGCTCAGTATGACCAGTGGGCTGTTGAGCTGCATGCCCGCAAGATCCCAGACCCGCAACCAGTCTGGGCCGGCCATCTGCAGGGCAGAGAACAGGGGATTGTCGCGGCGGAAGACCGCGTGGGTCGCGATGTGCAGCAGGGTGCTGCGGCTCGCATGCTGGTGGAAGTTGGCAAGGGTGGCCTGATCGTCGGTCAGGACAGCCGCTTCAGGGAAGGCACGGATGAAAGCGGCGGTCTCGCGGTGGACATGGGGCAGTGCGCCGGCGCAGCTGTACCCGATGGCCAGGCTCCGCTCCGGTGCGCCAGCGCGGCGGCGATAGGCATCCTGGCACAGGCGCAATGCCTGGATGCTCGGCGCGTAGGTGCTTTCGCAGCGCTCCAGAAGGTGTTGTTGACCATCGTATAGCGCGTGGAAGGGTACCGCGAAGAGTGCTCCGTCGGGGATGATGAGCAGGCGGGCCGCCCCAGCCAGATAGCGCTCGAGGGGGCGGAGCAGGTCGTCGTATAGCCAGCCCAGCTGCTGCCGGGCCAGCCCTTCGAGACTGCTGCCGACATAGGCGGGGCTGGCGTGGGGAACACTGCTCAGGACTGTGGCCAGCGCTGCCAGCGCGTCGTCGACCTGGGCGGGGGTAGCGGTGAGCCGTCCGTGGCCGCGAAATCCTTCCGGACCGACGACAAATGCGTGCAGCGAATCCCCCGCTATATAGTACTGCACCAGGACCTGCTGCGGCTCCAGCTGGGCCTGCGTCGCAGCGAAGGTAGAGGGTTCGGGATGGCCGGGCGCCGCAAAAAGGGGCTGGGTCTCCTGCATCCGCTGCCAGGTCTGTATGATCTCCTGCTCGACTGCCCGGATATCTGACCATGTAGTAGATTCCGTTCGGGCGCCCGCCTCTCCGCCGCGACCTTCCTCATCGGGCGTCTCCAGCTTTCGATAGTGCCACGTGAGCTTCTCTTCAAGTGTCCGGAGGCGGACGGCCAGGTCACCGCTGGGCGAAGCCGTGCCCGGGTCCTGGCGGGCCAGCCTGCTGATCATCAGGTCCACGAGAGTGCTTGACTTGGCCTGCTCGACGTACCCGAAGGCTTCTTCCAGGTGGTTCAACTGCAGGCAGAGAAGGACGGCATCCTGATAGACCTGCAGTTTGTCTTCCAGGAAGCCGGTGCGGAATTCCTCCACCGGCAGTCGCTGTCGCAGGTCCTGGATTGCCCCGATTGCCAGGCGCAAGTGCCCGGCGGCTTCTTCCAGCCGGCCCTGCTGCGTGGCCACGCGCCCCAGGCCATGCTGCGCCTGGTAGCGCAGAGAGGGGACCTCGAGCATGTCTGCCAGCCGCAGGACCGCCTCGTATTGTCCGGCGGCCGCGGTGGGCTGCCCCAGCGCCAGTTGGCAGTGAGCAGCCAGGAGAGATGCCGCTGCCGACCGCACGGGCATGCCGCGATCGCGTAACAGGGCCGCCGCTTCCATCGCCGCGGGCAAGGCCCGGGCCGATTCTCCCACTTTGTGCCACAGTGTCGCCCGCTCAAGCGCGGCCCACTGCACCCCAACTGCATCGCCCATCCGTCTGTACGATTCCTGCGCGCGGACCAGCAGTGGTTCCGCCTGGACCAGGTCGCCGAGACGGCGGTAGGCTGCCGCCCTGTACAACAGCGTGCGGGCTGCCTGCGCCTGCATCTGTCGCTCATCGAAGGTCCGATAGTCGCGGTCCAGAGTCTGCAGCAGGGCTTCATCCAGGTGGAAGTGCGCATAGAGGTCGGCCCGGTACAGCTCGACCACGGCTACCTCCATATCATTGCCAAGCCGGCGGAAGCCATCCTCTGCCCGGCCGAAAGCTGCGATCGCCTCATCGTAGCGATCGAGCCGCGCCAGGGTGATCCCCAGGTTCAGGTCAGCCCGCGCCACTTCCAGAGCGCACTCCTGGGCGAGCAGGACCGCCCGCGCCTCTTCCAGTAGCGCGATGGCCTCGGCGAAGCGGTCGAGGTTCTCCAGGACGTTCGCCCGGTTGATCCTTGCCCGGGCCCACTCAAGCTCCTGGCCCATGCTGGCGTAGAGCTGTTCGCTCTCGAGAAGGGCAGCCAGGCCCGGCTCCAAGCGGCGGGCCAGGCGGCAGAGCGTGCCCTTGCACATCAGGACGCTGGGCAGAAAGGGTGATCCAGGGTGTCGGCGAAGGATGGCCAGGGCAGTCTCGACCGCTTGCAAGCCCTGGTCGTACTGCCCCAGGTTCTTCAGGGCGTAGGCCTGGTTGGTGGCCAGGCGGGCTGCCTCGACCTCCATCCCCTCGGCTTCACAGGCCACAGCCGCCTGCCGGTAGAGCTGCAGGCTCTCAGCAAAGTCGCCGAGGTGGAACAGGGCATTCCCCCGTGCCCACGCGGCAAGCGCCTGGCAACGCTGCGTAGCGGCGAAGTCGGCCACCTCAGCGGCAATGTCAGCGGCTCTGCACGCTGCCCGGGAGTCACGCAACCGCTCCCGATCGACTTCGTCCTTGAGCATGCCTACAACCTGGACGTAAAAGTCCTCTTCCTGGGGCGACAACAGGGCCTGGCGGTCCTGGGCGCTTTCCGCGCGCAGGAGGGCCCTAGCCAGATCTCTGGGGTCCAACTTGCACCCCCTCGAGGTGGATCTCGCGGTGCTCCCAGAGAAGGACGAGTTCGTAGCAGCCCGGCTCCACCGCGAGGATGGTGAACTGGCCGCGGGGGCTGACACTGGTGATGGCGACCAGGTCCTGGCCTCGATAGAGCTCAACCTTCGCCGTGCCAACTGCCTGCGGGACCTGGCCCCCTGTGTGGACCAGCCCCGCGAGATCATATTCTCCTGGCTGGAACACAGCCGGACGCAGTGTCACGAGGAGCTCCACTTCGCCTGCCCCGTAGATTTCCGGCCGGGGGCTGTCTTCCGCGCCTTGACCCCGGGCGCCGGCGGGCTGTATCTGGAGGCCCATCGGCCTGGCACTGATGACCTGGAGCGTCGCGTGGAGACGTTCGCCAAGGCTCCTCCGCTCTTCTCGCGCCAGGGCGGCCAACTCCTGGGCACAGTGTGGGCATTGCCGCACGTGGCGACTCACGATCAGGTAGTCGCTGTCGACGAGTTCGCCCTGCTGATAGGCATACAGCTGCTCAAATGAGGGACAGGAATAGCGGTACAGTCCCGCCGACAGGATGGCCTCGAGAGTGGCCATTTCCTGCGCCTCGCGGGCGCAGGCGTGACAGTGGCGGATGTGTTCCCTGGTCACCTCGTCGGCAGTGCCGTCGACAAAGGCCATGAGATCTTCCGCCCGGATGTGCCCTGGTCTATCACACGCATCGTCCATGACTTCTGCGTCCTCTGGCACCTCGCCAGCAGCGACCCTGCTCACCATTCACTCCTCGCAGTCTATAGAACGACTAGTCGACCCCGATATCGCCATTCTGTCCACCCCAGCCCAGGAGATCGCGCAGCACCTTGTCACGTGCGAGACGCCGGAGGATGCGTGCCTTGATCCGGCTTACCTGCGGAGGGGATTCAAAGGTGTCCGGCCAGCGTTCGACGAGCATCCGGGGCTTCAGACCCCACTCGAACATGGCGCGAAAGACAAGACGCTCCTCCACGCTGTGCAGGGCTTGGGTAACGCATGTGAATAGCTCCTCCTGAGCGACTCTGTCGACGACCTGCTCTGGGGAGAACTCTGTTCCAAGCTGGCACATGACGGCGTGGACATGGTGGAGGGCTTGCTCCTCCTGCTGTCTCCTTTTCAGGCGGCGCCCTTCGTCCCCCGCTTCGCTGATCGCACACCGTTTCAGGTACTCGAGGATTGAGCCCAGGCTGGCGAACCTGGCCAACCCCTGCGGGCTCGTCGCGCGCCAGAAGCGCTCAAAGACCCTGTTGACCAGAAAGTCCGACTTGCCGAGAGCCTTGCCCAGCCATCCACGCACCAGGCGATGATATTGGCTGTAGATCGAGGCCCAGGCCTCGTCATCTCCCTGCTCCAGTGCCCGGCGGAATAGCTCGAAGCATGAGGAGGAATCGCCGTGGCGCTCGCGCTGATAGCGGGCCATTTCCTCCGCACAGCGCCGAGCCAACTCGGCGATAGAGGAGGAATGCATCGCGTGCTCCTTTCGGTTTGGGCTGGCCCATCTTCACCAAGAGCGAGTTGCCCTGGTCTTCCTCACGGTTCTTTCGTCCGCCACCATAGCGGAGGGAAGCACATGTTCCACACTCCTCCCTCTGACCAGGATTATACTACGGGCCCTGATCGGAAGCAACATCCATTCCCCACACCACCTTGCAATTCCCCCCTTTTCATGCTATACTCAAGGCGAACTGGAGCCGGATCACCTGCGGACAGGTCCGGCCTGGGAGGGACCGAAGGAGGCCAGAGGTATGCCCAAGATCCCGGCGCGGACCGTCGCCGCTCTGGAAGCCCGTCAGCGCGAACTGGCCTACCTGGGCCGGTTTGACCAGCGGATGGGCCAGGCGGCTTCCTTGACCCATCCCCTGAGCGGACGCCCGGTACGACTGCCTCCCCTGGACACCTGTCATTTCCAGCGCGACCAGGCCGGCCGTTGTATGGAGATCCTCTCCGTCAGCTTCCTGGAGCCGGAGCAGCGCGGCCGTATTCCCCTCAACGCCAGCTCTCGCTACATCATACCCCCCGCCGGCCGCGGGGAGAAGGGGCTCTGCCTGGAGGCGACCGTCTTCTCCCATCTCGAGCCGCACCTGCGCCAGGGCAGCGACAGCCGGCCGGCCACCGTGGCCGACCTCTTGCCGCTGATCCAGGAGCGCGCCCAGGAGGCCGAGCAGGCCGAGTTCGCCTTGGCCGCGGGACTGGCCTCGACCAGCGGCTGGGACAGGGGGGCCGTGGCCTACATCGCCGCGGCCGGCGGCGATGCCTTCACCCACCCGCTGCTCCTGCCGTACCTGGTGGACCTGCACGACCTTACCTTCCACTACCATCCGCTGGATCCGCGCATGCCGCGCCTGGCGGCGCTCTTTGCCCCGCGGCTGCCGGCAGAGGAAGCCGCCTGGGTACGGGAGCGGGTGAAGGCGATGCTTGGCGATTCGCTTCAGGGCCATCTGACCCTGGAGCAGGTCTGCGAGGCCCTGGAGGTCTCTGAGGAGACCGCCCTGCTGGCTCTTCGCACAATGTCCCAGGACAAGCAGCGCCGCTACGTTCTGCAGGACATACCCGGTCTCGGATGGACGATCTCGTTGCAGTAGGTGAGCAAAGACAAGAAGGAGGCTGAACCATGGGAACGCTCGACGTCATCAAGGGGCTGTTCCAGCGCAAGCGCAACCTCGGCAGCATCACCACGGACGAGTTGCGCATGGAAAAGATCCGCCTGGAGCAGGAGCAGGCCAAGATGTCGCGCAAGGTGGAGGAGCTGGAGCGACAGAAGCAGTCCCTGTTCCTGCGCGGGAAGGACGAGCCCTCGGAGCGGCAGCGGCGCATCCTGGCGACCAAGATCAAGGAGTTGGACGTCCAGGCCCACAACATGGACCGCCAGCTCGAGTTCGTCTCCAAGCAGCTGCGTATCGTCAATGGCTTTACCCAGATCAAGGAGAACGAGCGGCTGCTGCAGCAGCTGGGCATCTCCAGCATCATCAGCCGCATGGACATCGCTACCCTGCAGCGCTACGTGGAGAGCGCCTCCGTCGAGGGGCAGTTCCACATGGAAAAGTTCCAGCAGGTCCTGAGCACGCTGGAGGACACCGAGAAGCTCGTCGGCCCGCCCGAGGAGGAAAAGGACATTACCGAGATCATGCGGGCCATGGAGGAGGCCAAGGCGGCCGAGATGGAGAGCCCGGAGACGGCCGAGCAGGTCGGGCTGCAGCGATTGAACGAGGCATTGCGGGCCAAGACGGAAGAGCCGGAAGCGGAGATCTAGTGACTTTCGCATATTCAAAGTCACAGCAGCACGAAAGAAACACCCAGGGCGATGTCACTTTGAATATGCAACGCTCCGCAGACTGACACGAGGTGAGCGAGCATGCCAATGGGAGTCGATCTGAGCGGGCAGGTCTATGCGGCCTACCAGAAAGCCCTGGCGCGCGCCCGCTCGCGCCGGCAAAAGGGCCGCTACGCCGACGCGGCCGCTTCCTACCGCGAGTGCGCCAGCCACCTCGATCGCTACGTCCGCTACTTGTCGTCGCCCGCGCTGGTCAAGACGTGGCAGGCCAAGGCTCAGGAGTACCGCCAGCTGGCGGAGAAGCTGGAGAGCGGCAAGTTCGCTCCTCCGACGCCCGAGGAGGGTGGTGAGACTGCTCCCGAGGCGTACGAGGACGCGGTCAGCAACCTGGTCCACAAGTCCACCGTGACGTGGGCCGACATCGCCGGCCTGGAGGATACCAAGGACGAGATCCGCACGGCCTATGTGATGGCCATCATCCAGAAGCCCGCGGGGGTCGTCGTGGAGGGCTGGCGCAACATCCTCTTCTACGGGCCGCCGGGCACGGGCAAGACCATGCTGGCCGCGGCCACCTCCAGCAGCCTGGAGGCGACCTTTTTCAACGTCAGGGTCAGCGACCTCCTCTCCAAGTACTTTGGCGAGTCGGCCAAGCTGGTCAGCGCGCTCTACACGGCGGCCCGGGAGAACGCCCCCGCGGTGGTCTTCCTGGACGAGATCGAGTCGCTGACCCCCCCGCGCGACGCGGCCCAGAGCGGAGCCGAGACGCGCATCATCAGCACCTTCCTGGCCGAGCTCGATGGGCTGGCCCAGAAAAAGGACCCCCGCCTGGTGCTGACCATCGCCGCCACCAACATCCCTTGGGCAATGGACCCGGCCATCCTCAGCCGCTTCGAGAAAAAGATCTATGTCCCGCTGCCTGACAAGGCCGCTCGCCAGCGGCTGTTCGAGCTAGAGATCCCCGGAAAAGGGCACCGCAGTGCCGTGCCTGCTGCGGAGCTGGCCGAGCGCACCGCGGGCTGCAATGGTCGGCAGATCAGCCGGCTGTGCAAGGAAGCGATCAAGGAGATGGTCCAGCGGATGAACCCTGGCGTGGGCGACCTGGCCAGCAAGAGCCCGGAGGAGCTGAGCAGCGCCATGTTGCAGGTGGGGACCATCTCCCGCCAGGAGTGGGAGGCGGCCCTGGCCCATGTGGTGCCCGAGACCAGCGCGGAACACCTGCGCCGCTTCGAGCAGTGGCGCAGGGCTCTGGATTGAACGGAGGAGACGATGGTCCTTCGCGGATGGCAGGAGAAGCGACAGCAGCGCAGGGAGTTTGAGCGCAGTGTCAAGGCCCGCCAGGGCAAGATTGCCCTGCGCCGACACATCGCCAACCAGAAGCGTCTGGCCGAGAGGCTGCTGGACCAGGCCAAGAAGGCCAAGGCCCTGGGCAGCGACAGGCAGTTCGATCTGATCGGCCGGCGCTACCTGATGACGCTGCAGGCGATCCAGAAGTGGGAGCGCAGCCTGCTCAACTTTGAGTTCGTCGAGACGCAGCGCGACCAGGCCCGCTGCTTCGTCGAGTTTGCCCGCTCCGTCAGCGCGATGAGCGAATCGATCCTGGAGAAGGACCCCGCCGCGATGGCCCGTATGCAGCAGGAGTTGGCCGAGGCCCTGGCCCAGGCCGAAGCCCTCGAGGGCGAGATGGACGGCATGCTGGAGGGGATCGAGGAGACGATCCTGTCCGTGGAGGAGGTGGGCGGGGAGAGCATGAGCGCGGCCGTGAAATCGTTGGAGAAGCAGCTGAGCGAGGAGGGGCTGGGGCCCGTGCCCGAGCCCTCCGGCGAGCCGGCGGCCCCGAGCGGCTCCACGGAGATGGACCGGCGTATCGAGGAGGGGCTCAAGCGCATCGAGGAGGAGATGCGCAAGGGCAAGTGACCCGCGGCCGGGTCCAGAGGGTACTTGTCGCTGCCTGCGGGAATGGGCGTCGCAGCGGCGTGCTTGTGGCCGGCGCTGGGCAAGAGCGCGTGTGGGAGACGGCGATGGCCAGGTGTCCGAAATGCGGTGCGGAGGCGAGCGGCCGGTTCTGCAGCGAGTGCGGGACACCCCTGGTGCAGAGCTGCCCGGTCTGCCACGAGACTGCTCCGGCAGGGATCCGCTTCTGTGCCAACTGCGGGACGCCCTTCGCGGTGCCCTTGCCAGGGGAGGAGGCTGCCGCGCCCGCGGGCAGCGCCGCCATTTCCACCCAGGGTGACGTCGTCGTCGGCCGGCAGGAGATCGACTCCTCGGTGCGGATTGGTGCACAGACCAACATCCACGGCAACGTGATCGTCCAGGCGAGCCCGGAGCGGCCCCGGCTCAGCCTGTCCAAGGTGGTCAGGCGCAGCTGGGAGCTGCTCGATCAGCGGGCCTATGTGCAGGTCGAGAGCCTGTTGAACCAGGCCGTGGCTGCGGGGGCCAGAGACGGCGAGGTGTACGCGCTGCTGGCGGTCGCCCTGCTGCGCGGCCGCAGTCCCACCCATGTCTCTGGCCAGAGGATTGCCCAGGTCGAGGAGTGCCTGCGCATGGCCATGAACAGCCCTGAATGGCATGGCTTTGCGGTGATCGCCTGGGCAGTCGTCAAACATGACCACTTTGTCCTGCAGCAGCTGGACGAGGGCGAGCCCTGCTTCGAATGGCTGGCCCGCGAGGCGGGGCTGCAGCGCCCCGGAAGCCGCGAACGGGCCCTGCTGCAGCATGTCCAGTCCACAACCACAGTCCAGCGCCGGGTCGGGATGCGCTGGTGACCTGCGCTGGCGGCAGGCTGACTGCCGGGATTGCCGGTTGCCGGCGGCGCGGCGCGAAGGTTCCAGGGTAAGGAGGCCTACCATGCCGGAGCAGCTAGACCCTCGCATGAGCGACGAGCTGCGGCGCTATGCGGACTACTACGAGGAACCTGCCAAGACCAATATCCGCCAGGCGCTCGATTCGCTGGCGAAACTCGACCTGGGCTACTGGTGGCACTGCTTTCCCAGATTCCCCTCGCTGGAGGAAGGCCAGAAGCTCGAGCAGCAAGCGCGCCTGGCCTCCGGGGCGGAACGTGCGGACGCGGAGCGCCGTCTGCGCATCTGGAGGTTCTTCTTCACGCCCGATGGGCAGCAGATCCAGCGCCTCTTTGAGGAGCCGCCGAGGGCGTTGGGCGTGCCGCCGCCGACTCCGTACGAGACCCGCGTGGATGTCGCCAACCGGGTCGGCAATGTGTTCAGGAAGAGGCAGGAGGATCAGGAGAGACGGCTGGCCCAGGAGCGGGACCGCCAGCTCGGCGACATCAGGGAGAGGAAACAAGACCGGCTGGCGGCGCTGGGGAGGGGCACCGGCTGGTCGGTCGTGGCGCTGGTCGCCGGCATCATCATGAGCACTGTCGGCCTGGCCCTTGGCACCAAGAAGGACGAATGGCTGCTGTTCGTGGGAGGGGCGCTCGCTCTCGTCGGCCTGGTGGCCTTGATCGCCCTCGGCGTGGCCCGATCCTCCAAGGAGCTGGATGAGGAGGAGTCCCGCACCATCGCCGAGTTTCTCGAGCGCCTCCGGCGGCTGCAACAGGAAATGACTACGGCCAGGGACGGGGAGCTGAGAAGGCTCGAGGAGCTCTTTGGGGCGACGCGCCGGGCGTATCAGGCGAAGTATGCGGAGATCTGGGAATGGGGTGAGGAGCTGTATGGCTGGTGGAAGGATGACCTGATCCGCCTGCGTAGGGAGGCCATCGAGCGCATGTCGTTTGAGCCGGAGCTGGTACCCATCCAGGATCTGAGCGGACAAGAGGCGCTGCCCGCGGGCATCCTGCAGCGACGGGCGATCCCGAACCCCCTGCTCTTTGTCGCCCCGGCCGACCTGCAGCAGGACTGCCCACCGATCTTCCATCGGGGGGATCGTGAGAAGCATCTGTGGGCCCGCCGTCCCATCCGGCTGGTGAGCGGCGGCAAGGAGATCCTCCATGGCGTGTACTACATCCAGTTTCTGCTCATCGGCAAGGATATGGTGGGCATGTATGCCTGCTTCTTCGATTTCATCTCCGGGCTGCGCGCCGGCGAGCGGACATCCGAGCAGTACTATGCCGACGTGGTTTCGATCGGCATCCGCAGCGACTTTCGCGAGATGGACCTGCCAGCAGGCTTCTTCGAAGCTGTGGCCGAGCAGGGGACGCAACAGCTGCAGGAGTTTATCGAGAACGCCCCGACCTTCACGATGTCGCTGACCAGTGGGGAGAAATTCGAGATCACGATGGAGAACGTGAGCTCCAAGCGCTACTACTGGAACTATGTCAGCCGGCTGGGGGACATGGACTGGCTCAAGAGCGCCGCCGACACAGCCGAAGAGGAGGCCACCGGCCTGGGGCATCTTCCAACTGCCGAGGAAGACCTTGTGCTGCTACATGGAGCGCGGGACGTTCTGGAAACCATGTTGCGGGCGCTGCGCGCGCAGCTGCGCAAGCACAAGCAGACGATCTCCGACCAGTTCGAGGCAGCCGGCCTCGGGTCTCCTCAAGTGGGACTTCATGATCTGGGGCAGGAGTTCGAGGAGGAGGGCGAGGGACAGGACCTGTAGCGCTCAGCCGTGGGTTCTCCGGTGATGCAGCAGAGCAGTAGTCCTGCTGTCCGCAATGGCGCCAGCGCGATTGCCCCCTGGCGGCGCAGGCGCTCCCACAGGATACGCCGCGCCGCGCTGCGCGCGTCCAGAGGGGGCAAAGCCCCCTCTGGACTCCCCCACGGTTTGAGGGGGCCCGCCCCCTCAAACTCCCCCGCAGAAATCCAGTACCCAGCAATCCAGAAACTCAGTGTCCTGGCAACACGACGCACCGAAAACAGATGTAGACGTCGTGGAAGTCCGGGATGATGCCGTTGCGGTAGGCCGCGCGCGAATTCCATTCGTCGCTGACCCAGGAGCCCCCGCGCAGCACCCGCGGCCCCGACGGGCCCAGATCCTCCCGACCGTCGCCGGGGTCGTAGGGGTAGGGCTGGTACAGGCTCCTGGTCCACT
Organism: uncultured Chloroflexia bacterium; assembly: GCA_964613665.1. Lineage (GTDB taxonomy): Bacteria > Chloroflexota > Chloroflexia > DTKN01 > DTKN01 > CAZQFV01. The sequence continues at coordinate 86,393 of CAZTIG010000003.1, read as the reverse complement.
CCCAGACGTTGCCGGCCATGTCCAGCAGGCCGTAGGGGCTGGCCCCGGCCGGGTAGGCCCCCACCGGGGTGGTCCCGCCCTTGCCCCCTTCTGAGCTGTTGCAGCGCCGGGCGTCCCACTCGTCCCCCCAGGGGTAGACGCGCCCATCGGGCCCGCGGGCGGCCTTTTCCCACTCGGCCTCGCTGGGCAGGGTGTACGGCCGGCCGGTGGCCTCGGCCAGCCAGTGGCAGTAGGCCAGGGCGTCCTCCCAGGAGACGTACACCACCGGGTGCTCCTCCTCCCCCGCCGGCGGCCGGCCGCCCTGCCAGTGCTCCGGCGCCTGGTAGCCGGCCGCCCGCACGAAGGCGGCGTACTGGGCGTTGGTCACCGGCGTGCGGGCGATGTGGTACTCGGGCAGGTAGAGGCGGTGCTGCGGGAGTTCGTCATCAAAGGCCTTGGGATCCTTCTTCTTGTCGCTGCCCATGAGGAACTCGCCGGCCGGGATGCGCACCAGCTCGGGCTCGAAAGGCTGTCTGTTCGGAATCGTCGTGCCTGCCACGGCCTCCGCCAGGCCGGCCCACCAGCGCGCCTCCGCGGTCCCGCCGGCCTCCTGCCACTCCTGGGCCATGTCCAGCCAGCGCCGCCGTGCCTCCTGCACCTGCGCCGCCGCGGGCCCCTCTGGCGCGGCCTGCAGCACCCGGCGGTAGGTGACCGCGGCCTCCTCGGCCTGGCCGGCGGCCTCCTCTCTGCGGCCCTGCTCCAGCAGGGCCTGGGCCACTTCGCCGCGGACCTCCTCCTCGACCCGCCGCGCCTCGGCCGGCCGCAGGCGCTGGCGCAGCGGGCGCAGCGCCGCCTCGGCCTGTTCGAGCCTGTCGGCCAGCCAGGCCTGGCGCAGGGCGGCCCGGTAGGCGGCCTCCCCGCCCTCCTTTCTCCCCCCGCCCGAAAGACCGCCCAGGGCCGCCTCCAGCGCCCGCGCCAGCTCGCCCGCGCTGCTCCAGCGCTGCCCCGGCTCCTGGGCCAGGGCCTGGCGCAGCACCTCCTCCAGCCACGGCGGCGACCCCGCCGGCCGCACCTGCGGGAACTGCGGACCCTCCAGCAGGTGCTTCTGCATCACCACGGCCGGGGAGTCGCCCTGGAAAAGGGCCGCCCCGCGCAGCATCTCCCAGACGATGCAGCCCAGGGCGTAGATGTCGGCGGCGGGGCCGGCCTTCTCTCCCCGCCACACCTCGGGGGCGATGTAGGCCGGGGTGCCCACCACACCGCCGCTGTAAGAGCCGCTGAGCGACGACTCCCCCACCAGCCGGGCAAAGCCAAAATCGCTCACCAGCGGCCCTCGTTCGCTGTCCAGTAGAATGTTAGCCGGCTTGAGATCGCGGTGCACCACCCCCTGCCCATGGGCATGGTCTAGCGCCGCCGCGACCGGCCCCAGAACGGCCAGCATCTCGGCCCAGCTCAACCGGCCCCGCTCGGCGATGCGCCGCCCCAGGTGCGGGCCGCGGGCCAGCTCCATGACGATGTAGAGCCGGCCCTCCCCCTCGACCACGTCGTATATGGCGACGATGTGGGGATGGCGCAGGTTGGCCATCACCTGGGCCTCGCGGCTGAAGCGCGCTACCCAGTCCGGATCCACCAGTAACTGCGGGTGCAGCACCTTGAGCGCGACCTCGCGGTTCAGGACCGTGTCCCGCGCCCGATAGACGGTAGCAAAGGCCCCCTTCCCCAGTTCTTCCTGAATCTCATACCTCCCCAGTGTCTTCTTCGACTCCTGGCCGGCCATGGTGATCTCCTCTTGATCTTGCCTCTGTCGTATCCCCTGGGCTCCCCTTTCCTCCTCCTGGCTAGCACGGCCACCCCTCGGGCACGGCCAGGTTCAGCTCCTCTCGTGCCAGGCGGGCCAGTTCGGCCACGTCGCCGGGGCGCTGCAGCTGCAGGCTGCCCAGCAGGGCCAACCGGCTGTCGGCGTTCAGGCGAGGGTTCTCCGCCACCACCGACTCCAGGTCACTCACAGAGATGCTCTGCAGACCGTAGCTCAAGTTGCCCGCCAAGCCCACCGCATGGGGCACGCAGCGCGGGCCCACGGCACCGGCCAGCCGCTGCAGCAGCAGGTAACCCAGCACGTAGGGCGAGGGCTGGCCGAACTCGCGGCCAAAGGCCTCGTCCAGGGCGGGCCCGGCCTGCTGCAGGATGCGCACGGCCTGGTGGATCAGCACGTCGCTGGGGCTCTCCCGGATGAAGAGGGCGGCCAGCGCGTCGAGCGCTGCCCGGGCAGCCTCCGCCTGGTCGCTGCGGCCGGCCTGCAGCCGCTGCAGGAGGTCACCCACCCGCGCGACGGTGTAGCCCCGCGAGGGCAAGCGCGGCTCCTGCACCGTCAGGCCGGCTTGGTGGGCCAGGCTGGACATCTGCTGCTCGATCCAGGTGGCCCAGCCCTCCTCCAGCAGCAGCGAGGAGTAGAAGACAATGCCCTCCTTCTCCCCCAGCAGGGCGCTCTCGGGGGTATCGCTGCGCCGCAGGTTGAAGCGTCGGGCGATCTCGTAGCGCTGCAGGCCCAGGCGGGCCTTTTCCGCGCCCAACTGGGTGTAGATCACCAGGAAACCGTGTCCCTGGCGTTCGTGGGCCACGGTGGCCAGGATGCTGGGGAAGACCGTGGGGTCGGCCAGGGCGGCGCGGGCGCTGGCCGCCCGGCCGTAGGCCAGGAACCAGCCGTTGAGGAAGCAGCCCCTCCCGGGCAGGTTGTAGCCCATCTCGCCGCTGCCCTGGCGGGCTCCCTCCTCGGCTTGGCGTTTCAGGGTCTCCAGCCACTCCTGGCGGGTGCTCTCGGAGGCGTCGAGCGTCTCGAGCAGCGGGACGAGGTACTCTTCCAGCGTCTCGCAATAGACCAGCGGGTAGTCGGCAAAGGCGCGGTAGGGGAAGAGGCCGGCCAGGCCAAAGGAATCCCACATCAGCCGGTCCATCTCCTGGAGCGCGGCGGCGCCCTGCAGGTCCACGCGGCGGCTGACGGCCGGCCAGGGAGCGACCGCGCCCACGCTGCGGCTGGCAGCGCCGCGGCTGCCCTCTTCCCAGGCCTGCAGGCGCGACTGCAGCTGCTGCTCGTACTCCTCCAGGCTGCGGCGGAGGTCCTGGAGGAGCTGCCCGCGCCCGTGGCGCAGCATGCGCTGCTCCAGGCGGGCCTCAAACTCGCGCTGGATATCCTGGGGATCGGGCATGGGGCGGTCTCCTTACGCGTTCTGCTCGAACTTCTCGAACCTGGCCAGGTCCTTGGCCGTGACCGAGGGCTGCACTTCCTGGAAGGCAGAGAGGAAGTCGGCCATGGCGATGGGCCGGTCCTCGCCGGTCTGGACGGCCTCGAGAAAGGCCAGGTCGGCGACCTTCTCGCACATATGGACGAGGTCGGCGCCGCTGTAGCCCTCGGCGAGATGGGCCAGCTCTTCCAGGTCCACGTCCTGGTCCAGCGGTCGCTTGCGGGTGTGCAGCTCGAGTATGCGCAGCCGGGCCGGCAGGTCGGGCAGGGGAATATAGACCTTTTCGTCGAAGCGGCCTGGGCGCAGCGCAGCCGTGTCCAGCGACCAGGGCTCGTTGGTGGCACCGACAAAGAGGAGAGCGCCGGCGTGCTCCTCAAAGCCCTGCATCTCGGTCAGGATCTGCGGGACGACCCGTTGCATCACCGTGGAAGCGCTGTCGCGCCGGCGCGGCATGAGCGACTCGACCTCGTCGATGAAGATCACGGCGCGGGCGGTGCTGCGGGCGGCCTGGAAGAGGCGGGCGATGTTCTGCTCGGCCTCGCCGACCCATTTGCTCATGATGTCGGAGGGCTTGACCGTGTAGAAAGGGGCGTCGATCTCGCCGGCCACGGCGCGGGCGAGCATGGTCTTGCCGGTGCCGGGGGGGCCGTAGAGGAGCAGGCCGCCGCCCTGCTTGATGCCGTAGTGGCGGGCCTTCTCCGGGTGGGTAAAGGGGTAGACCAGGCGCAGGCGGATCTGCTCCTTGACCTCGTCCAGGCCGGCCACATCGGCGAAACGGATGGAGGGCCGCTCGGCGACCAGCCAGGCGGGGGCCTCGCCGGCCGCGGCGGCCTCGGGCGGGGCCAGGCCGGCCTTTTCCACGGCCTGGGCGCGCTGCAGCAGTGCCTCGGCCTGGACGACGATGCGCTCCTGCTCCTCGGCCGGCACCTGGCGGGCGGCCTTGTAGAGGTACTCGGCGGCCTTGAGGTAGTGGTAGTGGGCCTTTTGCATGTTGCCGCCGCGCTCCTGGGCCATCGCCTGGGTCATGTGCCGGCCGGCCTGGGTGCGGAAAAAGTCCATGGGTTCCCTCCTTTTCTCGGTGCCGCCGTGCGCCGCCGGGGGTATCATACCATATCTTGGGCGGGGAGGCAATGCCGGCTTGAACTCTCGGCCCGGCGGCGGTATAATAGCAAGAGGCAAGAGGCAGGAAGCAAGAGGCAGGAAGCAAGAAGCAAGAAGCAAGAAGCAGGAAGCAGGAAGCAGGAAGCAAGGAGACACTTCAAGGAAGGGGGGGAGATGGATGGTGTAACACGAACTGCGGCTGGACAAGGAGGTCCGGTGTCCGATCAGCCTCGCCAGATGGGCAAGTACGGCATCCTCGCCGAGGTGGGCCGGGGCGCTTTCGCCACGGTCTACCGCGCCCTGGATCCCACCCTCAACCGCCCGGTGGCGCTGAAGGTGCTGCACCCGCAGCTCCTGACCGACCCGGCCTTTGTGGCCCGCTTCCAGCGCGAGGCGCAGGCGCTGGCCGGCCTGCGCCACCCGCACATCGTCACGGTCTATGAGGTCGGCGAGGCCCAGGGCCGCCTCTTCATCGCCATGGAGCTGGGCCGCGGGCCCAGCCTGGCCGCGCGCCTGGCCGAGCAGGGGGCGCTCTCCTGGACCGAGGCGCTGGCGCTCCTGGAGCCGGTGTGTGAGGCGTTGGACTATGCCCACGGCCAGGGGGTTGTCCACCGCGACCTCAAGCCGGCCAACATCCTGCTCGACGCCGAGCGCGGGCCGCTGCTGACTGACTTTGGCTTCGCCCGGCTGGTGGGCGAGAGCAGCGCCAGCCTCTCCCTGAGCGGGGGCATCGTCGGCACAGCTGCCTACATCGCCCCGGAGGTGTGGGAGTTGGACGTGGCCGGTGGGCCGGCCGACATCTATGCCCTGGGCTGCATCGCCTGCGAGATGCTGACCGGCGCGGTGCTCTTTACCGGGCACAGTCCCATGCAGATCATGCGCGCCCACGACCGTGGGCCCGAATTCCCGGACCAGTGGCCGGAGGGGGTGCCGGCGGGCATCGACGCGGTGCTCTCGCGGGCGCTGGCCCGCGACCCGGCGGGGCGCTATCCCAGCGCGGGCGCCTTTGGCAGGGCGCTGGTCGAGCTGGCGGGCCAGTCCCAGGCAGCGCGCGAGGCAGACGAGCGGGCTGCGCTGGCGGCGCAGTGGCGCGCCGAGGCCGAAGCCGCCATGGCCGAGGGCCAGTGGAACGCGGCACGCATGGCCGTGGCCCGCTGGCTGGCGCTGGCGCCCGGCGACCCGCTGGCCCAGTCCGCGCGCGCGGCGGTCGAGCGCGGCCTGGCCGGCGCGAGTTCCCCCTTCCCGCCCCGGGAAGGGGGCCAGGGGGATAGGTCAGCACAGGAACTCCTTTCCGCTGGCGCGCTGCTGCCCGCTCACTGCCGTGCGCGCCGCATCGCGAAGTGGGGTGAATGGACTGCGGTCACGATGGCAACCTGGGTTGCGGCTCTTTTGCTATTCAATTGGCTTCTCTCGGTCGCTAACTACGGTTGGTACGCTGGAGGTAGAACCTGGGTGTTGTGGATGGTCGTCGGTATCTTGGAGGGGACATGTAGCGGTTGGGGGCAGTCACTGCTGCTCCGCGGCAAGTTGAGAAACGCCCACCTGTGGGTCTTGGCGATGGCGCTGGGTGGCGCCGTCGCGGGGGCTTGTGTCGCACTGACTGGCTCTCTTGGAGCATGGGGGTGGGTACTGGCCGGCGCGGCCGGGGGTGCACTGGCAGCGCTGAGCATGTGGCCGCTCCTGCGGGATCGGGTGCGCTTTCCCCTGTGGGTAGTGCTGACGACCCTGGGCTGGGGTGCTGCTTGGGTGTTGGGCTGCACTAGCGTGTGGATTCTGAGTGGCCTACTGGTTGGCGTAGCGACAGGACTGCCACTGCTACCCGTATTGGCACCGGCCGCCCATGATGGCCCGGCCCAACCCGCCTCCGCAGGGCAGCGCCGACTACCCCCCGTTGCGCTCATCCTTATCGTGCTGTTCGCTGTCATCCTCTTGATCCTGTTCCTGATCCTTACCGGCCCGAGGGTACAGGATATCTTCGGCGTGGTCTACAACCCCCGAGCTACGAAGCCGCCTGCTATACCGTAATGACCCGAGGGTACAGGATATCTTCGGCGTGGTCTAAAACTCATTGTTATGATCCCGCGCCTGCTGGGCCGTTGCCTGAGGACTGCTTGAAGAGCCAAGTGCGGGCCAACTTGCCAAGAGATCTGTAACCCGTGACCTGCAACCTGTGACTTGTAACCTGTAACCTGCAACCACTCTAGGAGGTACCCTTGACCTATCCGCAGCGCTCCCGCCCCGGCCCTTCCTGGGCCGCCTTCACCGTGCTGCTGGTGCTTACCCTGCTCTCCCTGGTCGTCAACGGGGTCATGCTCTACGCCGGCTGGCGTATCTACAGCCAGGCCACGCCCGTCGTCGAGGCCGCCGCCGGCCTGGGCTCCTCCCTGCGGCAGGCCAGCGAGGAGCCGCTCACGCTGAACGTCACTATCCGCCAGGATTGGCCGCTGCGCGTCGACTTCCCCCTCCGCCGTACGGTGGAGGTGAGCGTGGACGAGGTTGTCCCGGTGGATACCGCCTTTCGCATCAACATAGACGTGCCGGCCATCGGGCTGATCTCCCAGACCTTTCCTATCCACCTGGACATCCCCGTCAGGACCATCGTCCCGGTCCAGGTCAGCACCACCGTGCCCATCTCCATGAACCTGCCCATCAGCGTGAGTGTGCCGCTGACCGTGGATCTGAATGAGCTGCCTATTGGCCAGGACCTGGGCGAGTTGGGCCGGGTGCTGGAGGAGCTGGGACCCCAGGAGCCGTAGCCGAAAGGAAAAGGCAATGCCCCACCCCGCCATCTTCTGCCCCACCTGCAGCTCCTACCTCGGCTCCCGCCGAGACTGCCGCTGTGGCTGGACCCGCCCGCAGGCCCTGCCGGAGCCCGGCCGGCCGCTCTGGTCGGCCGCGGCGCCACGCCCCGTCCTGGCGCTGGCCGTCGCCGACCTGCCCCAGGCCGGACCGCTCCTCCTGGCCAGCCTGGGCGCCCGCGGCGAGGCCGGTGGCGGGCTGCTGGCGCTCGATCCCAGCAGTGGAGAGCAGCGCTGGCTCCACCAGACTCCCGCTGCCGTCGAGGGCGGCGCCGCCCGGGCTGGTTCCCTCTTCCTCTGCGGCGACGAGGAGGGCCATCTCTATGCCCTCGACCCGGCCGGCCGGCCCGCCTGGAACAGCAACCTGGAGGGGGCCGTCCGCGCGGCTGCTGCCGTCGATCCCGCTGACCAGGTGCAGGCCTATTTCGCCACCACCAACGGCATGTTGGCCTGCCTGGATGCCCGCACGGGCCGGCCGGTCTGGAGGACCCGGCGCAGCGGCGACTCCCCGCGTTTCTCCACGCCGCCCGTCCTGACCCCCAGGCACGTCCTCGTCGGCACTCTGGCCGCTCCGTGGGAAGGCGGAGAGCTCCTGGCTTTCGAGCGAGGCAGTGGCAAGCTGGCCTGGCGGCGCGACTGTGCCGCCGGCATCCGTGCCGCGCCTCTCTGCGCTGCCGGGACGATCTACCTGGCTCTCACCGACGGCACGCTGCTGGCCCTGGACGAGCAGGCTGCCGAGGTGCGCTGGCGCTTCCAGACACAGGCCGCCAAGGCCATCGTCGCCGCGCCGCTCCTGGCCGCCGGCATCCTCTACCTGGGTGCCCAGGACCACTTCTTGTACGCCCTGGACGCCGCCACCGGCCAGGAGCGTTGGTCCTACGACGGCGGGGCCAGCCTGATCACCACACCCGTCCTGCTGCAAGGACTGCTCTTTGTCGGGGACAACCGCGGCAGGCTGTGGGCGGTGGAGGCGGCCCGCGGTCGCCTCCTGGCCCGGTTCGATCTGCCCGCGGCGCCCGGCCCGTTGGCCGGTCCGGCCGGCCATCAGGATGTCGTCTACGTCGCGGCTGCCGCGGGGCAGATTGTATCCCTGCCGGCCCACCTGGGGCAGTACGCCCAGTTGGGCGACTGGGCCGAGGCGGACGGACGGCCGGCCGAGGCTGCTGCCTGGCGGGCGCTGGCCGGCCAGGACGAGGCCGCCGCGGCGCTCTTCGCCCAGGCGCACGACCACGAGCGCGCCGCCCTCGTCTACGAGGCTGTCCCCGGTGGCCTGACCCGGGCGGCGCAGGCCTGGGAGAGGGCGGCTGGTACCTCCTCCCACCCGGCCTTCCGCTGGCAGCGGGCCGCCGCGATCTGGGACCAGCTGCGCGATGCCGCCCGTGCTGAGGGATGCCGCCTGGAGGCCGCCCGAGCCCGGGGGAGCCCTTACCTGGTGGTGGAGTTGATCGGCGGCGATCCGCTCAAGGTTGGCCACGTCGGCCGGCTGCGGCTGCGCGTGGTCAACCGGGCCGAGGCGCCGGCTTGCGACGTCGTAGTCCAGGTCCTGAGCAAGGACATCCGCCCCTGCCCACCGGAAAAGCGGCCGGAGTTGGACCACAACGTCGCCTGGGAGCTCTCCCTGTGTGATCTGGAGCCGCTGCGGGCTGGCACGCTGACCCTGGAGCTGCTCGTGCGCTACGCCGACCGCCACGGCAACAGCTGGGAGTCGCGCTGGGAGCAGATCGCCCAGGTGGCTGCAGCGGACCAGCCGCCCATTCAGGTGGAGCGCTTCTTCGCCGGGCCGGCCCAGATCGTGCAGGTCGGCGGCGACGCCGGACTGATCCGCATGGGCGAGCCGGCGGCGGGCGGTGCCGCCGCTGCTGCCGCCGAGGTACAGGTCCAGGGTGGCATCGGCGTCCTGGAGCAGCGCGGCGGCCAGGTGCAGGCCGGCGGGGACGTCCTCCGCGCCCACGTGGAAAAAGGACAGCTCCAGGTCGACGGCGATGTCGGGTCATTGGAGGTTGACACCATGTGACGGCCTCCGCCCGACCGCCTGGTCCATCGGCCGTGGTCTGTCGTCCATCGTCCGTTCCCATGTTGGAGGCGTTCTTGCCCTACAAAGTCCTCATGATCGCCCCCACCTCCTTCTTCTCGGATTATGGCTGCCATGTGCGCATCCTGGCCGAGGCGATGCACCTGCAGAGCCTGGGTCACCGCGTGACCGTCTGCACCTACCACAACGGCGACGACCTGCCCGGCCTGGACATCCGCCGTGGCTGGGGGCCGCCCTGGATCGACCGGCCCATCGTTGGCACCAGCCGGCACAAGATCTACCTGGACGTGATGCTGGGACTGCGCGCCCTGGGCCTGGCCCTGTCCGAGCGGCCCGACGTCATCCATGCCCACCTTCACGAGGGCGCGCTGATCGGTGGGATCGTCGGCCGGCTGCTGCGCATCCCGGTCCTGTTCGACATGCAGGGCAGCTTGACCGCCGAGATGCTCGACCATGGCTTTCTCAAGCGCGACGGCCGCTGGTACCGCCCCTTGCGCTGGCTGGAGGGCCGTATCCTCTACATGCCGCGGATGGTGGTAACCAGCTCGCACAACGCCGCCCGCGTGCTGCGGGACGAGTTCGCCTTTCCGCCGGAGCGCATCGTCCCCGTCCCCGACGGCGTCAACAGCGCCGTCTTCAAGCCCTTGGACGACGTGGAGGGCTGGCCCGAGCGCCGGGCGCGCCTGCGCGCCACGTTGGGCGTGCCCCCCGACAGCCCCGTGGTCGTTTACCTGGGGCTGCTGGCCCCCTACCAGGGTACCGACGTCCTCCTGCAGGCCGCCCAGCTCGTCCTGCAGGAGATGCCCCAGGCCTTTTTCCTGATCATGGGCTTTCCGGGCATCGATCGCTACGCCGCCCAGGCGCACGCCCTGGGCATTCTCGAGCGGACCTCTTTCCCGGGCCGCATCTCCTACATCGAGGCCCCGCGCTGCCTGGCCCTGGGCGACGTCGCCGTGGCCCCCAAGATGTCGGCCACCGAGGGCAGCGGCAAGATCTGCGACTACATGGCCATGGCCCTGCCCGTGGTCGCCTTTGACACCGCGGTGAGCCGGGAGATGCTCGGCGACCTGGGCATCTATGCCGAGTACGGCGACGCCGCCTCGCTGGCGAACTGCCTGTTGCAGGCGCTGCGCGACCCCGAGGGCGCGCGCGCCCGCGGCCGGCTGCTGCGCGAACGGGCCATAGCCCAGTTCTCCTGGACGCAGGGGATCCAGCGCATCGTCGAGCTGTACGGCCGCATCGGCGCGCGCGAATCGCTGCTCGACCGGCGGAGGTGAACCTTGGGACACCGCCCCAGGCGCTCCTACATCGTTCGTACGCCGGTAGAGTCTCCCGTCGAGGTGACCCTGCCGGCCGGCCCCCCGCCCGACCACGTCTCCCTCCGCCGCTACCAGCGTTTCCTGGCCGCCCTGGCCCGCCGCCAGCCCGACCTCACCGTCGTCCTGGAGGGTGTCGACGACCCCTTCAACCTGAGCGCCGTCCTGCGCACCTGCGACGCTGTAGGGGTGGGCACGGTACACCTGCTCTACGCCGAGAAGCCGCCGCGCATCTCCCGGCGGGTCTCGGGCAGCGCCCAGAAGTGGCTCGCGCTCCGCGTGCACCGCACCGTGGAGGAGACGTACGCCATCCTGCGCGCCCAGGGCCTGCGTATCTATTCCACAGGCCTGGTGGAGGGAGCGCTGGCCCCGCACGAGGTCGACTGGACCCAGCCGAGCGCCGTCGTGCTGGGCAACGAGAACCGCGGTGTCTCGCCGGCGGCCCTGTCCCAGGCCGACGCGGTGGTCCGTATCCCGATGTTCGGCATGGTGCAGAGCGTCAACGTGACCGTCGCGGCGGCGATGATCCTCGCAGAGGCTCGGGGCCAGCGCCTGCGGGCCGGCCTCTACGACGCTCCGCGCCTGCCCGAGGCCGAGTGGAGGTCCATCTTGCAGCGCTGGCTGAACCGGGAGAAGGAGCGCTGAGGGTCCGCCGCGGCCCGCCGGGATGCGGGGGAATAGAGAGCAGAGAGCGGAGAGCACTGGTCAGTGATCGGCTATGAGCTGTTCGCTGTCGGCTGATCGCTGAAAGCTGTCTAGAACCTGAACTCGGCCAGGCTTGACCCGCCGACGAACTCGCGCAGGATGGAGTTGTCGGGGATGGGATCGGGTGGGCAGGGACGGATCCACTCCAGGAAGGCCAGCAGGCGGCGGGCCTCGACCCACTCCTGTGTGCCCGGCTCGATCTGCCGCAGCAGCGGCTCGGCCAGGGGGTGGAGCACGGCCAGCTCATAGGCCAGGGCCGAGTTGAACATTGTGTCGGCGTTCTCCTGGTACAGGAAGATATACTGCTCTTCTCCCCGGCGGACCTTGTCCCAGCGCAAGATCGTTTCGGCAGCGTTGTAGCCGCGCGACCGGGCGTCGCGCACGATCCGGCGCAGCAGCCGCGTGTCGGTAGTGGGGATGCGGTTGTGGCGGTCCAGGTTGAGCTGGGTTAGGGCAGAGACATAGATACGGTAGATGCTTTCGGCAGGGATGCGCGGCACGAGCTGCGGGTTCAGCCCGTGCAGCCCTTCGATGAGCAGGATCTGCCCCGTGGCCAGGCGCATCGTCGGCCCGGCCTCGCGCAGGCCGGTGAGAAAGTCATAGTGCGGCAGGCGGACCTCGTGCCCCTGCAGCAGCGCCAGCAGCTGCTCGTTGAACAGCTCCAGGTCGATGGCCGCCAGGGCCTCGTAGTCGGGCTCGCCCTCCTCGTCCAATGGCGTGTCCGCCCGCGCGACAAAGTAGTCGTCCAGACCGATGGGCAGCGGGCGGATGCCGTTGGCCAGCAGCTGTACTCCCAGTCGCTTGGCAAAGGTCGTCTTGCCGGAGGAAGACGGGCCGGCGATCAGCACGATGCGCACGGACTCGCGCCGCTGCGCGATCTCCCGGGCGATGTCGGCGATACGCTGCGCGTGCAGCGCCTCGGCGACCAAGATAACCTCGCGAATGCGGCCGGCGTCGATGGCCTGGTTCAGGCCGGCCAGGTCCTCCACGCCCAGGAACTCCATCCACTCGCCGTACTCGCGAAAGACGGCGGCCATCTTCGGCGAGTCGCGGAAAGGGGGCAGGACATCGGGCTGGCGGCGGCGGGGAAAGCGCAGGACGAAGCCGGCCGGGTATGGCTGCAGGGCAAAGAGACGCAGGTAGCCGGTGGAGGGAACCATGTGGCCGTAGAAGTAGTCGTAAAGGCCACGCAGCTCGTAGACAGTGAGGTAGCCCTTCTGGCGAAAGTTGAGCAGCCGGACCTTGTCCAGGTAGTTCTGGCGTTGGAAGATCTCCCGCGCTTCCTGGAGCGAGAGGCGCCGGCGGACGATCGGCAGGTCGGCCTCGACGAGGGCACGCATGTGCGCTTCCAGCGGGGCCAGCTCTTCCGGGCTGAGCGGGGCCCGGCCTTCGACCCGGCAGTAAAAGCCGCTCAGCGTCAGGGAGTGGTCGATGACGACGCTGGCCTCGGGGAAGAGCTCGTGGGCGGCCACGATCAGGAGGAAGGAGACCGAGCGCTGGTAGATGCGCATGCCGTCGCTGTGGGAGATGGAGATAGGCTCCGCGGCGACGTCGTGGTCGATCCGTCGGCTCAGCTCGGCCAACCGCCCCTCCACCAGCGCGGCGACGACGGCCGGCTCGTCCGGCCGGGCCACCGCGGCGACAAAGGCCTCCAGCGGCGTGCCGCCGGGAGCCTCGAAGATGCGCCCATCGGGGAAGCGCACCTGGACCAGTTCGCGGGGCCGGCCGGCGTGGACGGGGGGGAGGGAGCGGCGCACGAAAGCAGATTCTGCGGACATGGCATTCTCCAGAACCACGGGTGGGGCAGCTCAATGCCTCCGCCAATCCAGGCCGGCGAGGACAAAGGCGGCGGCGCCCAATAGCAGGCTCAGGCCACATCCCCCCACGAGGGCCAGGGCACGGGGGACCACGTTGGAACCCGTGGAGAACTGCCACATCCAGATCTCGCCGTTCTCCAGCAGGACGAACTCGTAATGCGCGCCTGTCTCGGGCCCCGGACAGGTAGCGGCGATCCGCTGTACGACGCCTGGCGGTAGCTCGGCCACCAGCAGGTCCGATTCCGGGTCGGAGCGGCACGCCCCCCACCACGGAGCGCGGCCGGACGGCTCCTCCACCTCGACCCAGGGCGTTTCCTTGTGCCGATCCCATTCCAGAAAGCGCCCGTCGGCTGTCTCCACCAGGACCTCGCCTTCCTCGCCCAGACGCAGCCGCGCCGGCTGCCCTGGCGGATCGGGAACACGTTTCCAGGAGACATTGCCGCCCCGGGAGTCCCGATCGACCACGTACTGCCCCAGCAGTGTGAAACTGCATCCGCAGACCGCGAGTACGGACAACCCGGCAAAGGCTGCTCTCTGCAGGCGTGGCTTCACTGGCTTTGTCCGGTCAATGGCGCCATGAGTTGCATGGCCCAGGCATGGAAGGCCTGCTTCAGGTCGCGCGGGTCCAGCCCGGCCACCATTCTGACCGGCCAACGTTCCAGTTCGTCCGGGAAGGCCGACGACCGATTCAGGGCCACTGCGAACCAGTACAGGTCGAAACCGCTGTCTTTGCGGCCGGCCAGGGTGAGGAGCGATTCCTTGGACGCTTGCTGGAGCAGGAAATAGAGGTCCGCCGCATCCCTTGGCTCGGCCCGGCCGTAGTAGGCCAGGACCTTGTCTGCTTGAAGGTCGGTGAAGCTGTTTATCCGCACGCCAAACTCGGAAAGGGCTGGGGGTTCGAACTGGAAAGGCGAGTCCAGGGCCAGGTCTACCCGCAAGGTTTCTCCCGCGGCGGTTACGAGCAACTCGACCAGGGAAGCGAACCGGCGGGTGACAGCGATATCCAGACCCTCTTGCCGGCTGGCCGTCTCGAGCCGGTAGGAAAATGGCAGGACCAGGTCCGCTTCGCCGGTGAAAAGATCCAGATCGAGCGAGAGGCGATGCCCAAGGTAGAATTCAGCCAGGGCAGTACCACCGGTCAGATAGAAGCGGTCCTGGTCGGGCAGGCTGGAGAAGACAGCCAAGGCCCGTCGCTGGAGGGGAGTGAGTAACCCTTTACCCGTGAGCATGGGAATCGACCTCCAGGAAGGATGTCCAAAGCTGGTGCAGGTCTGCTGGCAGGTCGAGCTGATCCAGCAGGGAGGCTACCTCAGCCAGGTCCAGGGTGGCGACATCCTCGGCCCGGCCATGCAGCAGCACCTGGCGGATATACCAGCGGCGCTGGAATGGATCGGCCATGTCGACCTGGTCAGTGCTCCAGACGATGTGGCGAGGAGGAGTGATGTGCGTGCCCATGGGTCTCCTCGGCGGCAGGGCTATGTACCCGCTTTCAGCCTATTCTATCACCGGCACACACCCACCGTCAACTCGGGCTCCCAACCTGATATCCTCCTCCGGCCCCGCAGCGGTTCCTCGTAGTAGCCCGGCCCTTCAGGGTCGCGCGCTCCCCTCGCGCTGCTCCATGTACTTCTCAATCGCCTGCCTGCGGTGCTCCTTCGGCCGTGTCGGCGATGGGCAATCCGATGACTCCCCCCTGCGCGTAGGCCGCGATCAGCTCGGCATCGGGTGGAAAGGCCATCTCCGGCAGCGGGCCGGCGAGGGGAAACCACTCCACCGCCTCCAGGTCGTCCCCGGCGACCAGCTCTCCGCCCACCACATGGGCCAGGAGGAAGATGCCCAGGAAATGATACGCCGGCGGTAGGAACGCGGACTGCACGTTGAGGATGGACTCGACGGCGACGTCGAGCCCGGTCTCCTCGCGCATCTCGCGGATCGCGCTGCTGACAAAGTCGTCCTCGAACTCGATGTAGCCGCTGGGTAGGGCCCATTGGCCCCGGCCGGGCTCGCCCAGCCGCTTGCCCAGGAGCACCCTGTCCCCCTGCACGACCAGGATGCTGACCGTCGGGTAGGGGTTCTTGAAGCAGACGAAACCACACGCCGGGCACGCCGGCCGGGCTTTGTGCGCTACCTCGGTCCAGGCCAGGGGCGTGCCGCAGGGAGGGCAGTAGTTGAACTGCTCCAGGCCGCGGGTCTCGCGCCAGTCGTAGGTAGCGAACAGCTGCCGGACGCGCATCGTCCCCCTGGTTCGGGAACCACCGATCAGCAAGGGGTGCTGTTTCCCCTGTGCCTTGGTGGCGCGCGGGGATGGACCACCTACGCGCCGGGCGCCGGCCCCCGCACCAGGTGGATCTTCAGGAAGTTGGTCCGCCCGCGCGCCGCCACCGGCATCCCGCCCATGATCACCACCAGGTCGCCGGCCGCCAGGTGCCGCTGGGTGACCAGCTCCTCCTCCACCAGGTGGATCATCCCGTCGGTGTCCCCGGCAAAGGGACAGAGCACGGGAGTGACACCCCAGAGCAGGGCCATCTGCCGCCAGACGGCCTCGTCAGGGGTGACGGCCAGGATGGGCACGCGCGGGCGGTCCTTGGCAATCAGCCGGGCGGTGAAGCCGGACTGGGAAAAGGCCACGATGGCCTTGAGCTCCATGTCGTGGGCGATCTCCCGCGCGGCATGGCTGATGGCGTGGGCGTAGGTTGGGGTGCTGGGCTGGTCGGCCGGCCGCACCCCCATATCGCCGTGCCGGCCGCTCCGCTCCGCCTCGACCACGATGCGGGCCATCATGGCCACCGCCTCCACCGGGTACCGGCCCACTGCCGTCTCCCCGGAGAGCATCACCGCGTCGGCCCCGTCGATGACCGCGTTGGCCACGTCGGAGGCCTCGGCGCGGGTGGGGCGGGGCTCGTGCAGCATCGACTCCAGCATCTGCGTGGCCACGATGACCAGCCGGCCGCAGCGGTTGGCGGCCTCGATGATCTGCTTCTGCAGGATCGGAACGCGCTCGGGGGGCAGCTCCACCCCCAGGTCGCCGCGCGCCACCATGACCCCATCGCTGGCCTCCAGGATGGCCGCCAGGTCGTCCAACGCCTGCGGTTTCTCGATCTTGGCGATGAGCGGTGTGCAGCAGCCGCGCTCGGCGATCAGCCGGGCCGCCTCGTGCACATCCTCGGCCCGCCGGACGAAGGACAGGGCGACATAGTCCACCCCCAACGCCAGGCCAAAGGCCAGGCTGTCGCGGTCCTGCGCGGTGAGCGCCGGCAGGCGCAGCGACAGGTCGGGGAAGTTGACCCCTTTGCGGTCCTTCAGAACGCCGCCGTTGACGACGCGGCAGCGCAGGTCGGGCCCGTCGGCGGCCAGGGCGACCAGTTCCAGGCGGCCGTCGTCGAGCAGGATGCGGCTGCCGGCGGGGACGTCCTCGGCCAGGTGGCGATAGCTGATCGGGATGAGCTGGGCACTGCCGGCGACAGGCCGGCCGGTGAGGACGACAATGTCGCCCTCGCGCAGCTCGATCGCCCCCTCGGGAAAATGCCCGGTGCGCAGCTTGGGCCCGGGCAGGTCCAGCAGGACGGCCACGGGCAGGCCCAGCTCGCCCGCAGCGCGGCGCACGCGCTCCAGTCGCTGGCGGTGGTCCTCGTGCGTGCCGTGGGATAGGTTCAGCCGAAAGACGTTGGCCCCGGCCTCGATCAGGGCGTGGATGACTTGCTCAGAGTCGCTCGCCGGCCCCAACGTGGCCACAATCTTGGCTCGACGCATGGCTGCCTCAGACCGCGCGCATCTCGAGCGCCCGGCGGATGACGCCATCGGCATAGTTCGGGTTGGTTGTCCAGCGGCCCCCCAGGTCGCGCCATTTCTGGGCCACACCGCGCCAGGTCGGTGGGATGAGATGGTGGCGCGGGTTGCGCGACATCATGACCGTCTGTGCCGGGTTGGCCTGGGCATCGGTCAGCGCCATGGCCAGCAGTTGGCCGAGGTGGGCCTGCACGGCCAGATCCCACGTGGCGAAGGAGAGGCCGCCCTCCTCGTGCACCCCTAGGCCGGCCGGGTTGCGCCGCGGCCGCCCCGCCCAGAAGGAGTTCAGTGAGTCGGTCTCGTGGACGCACTGCGCGGCAACCAGGAAGGGGTCGATGCCGACCTGGGCGGCGTACTGCCAGTAGAAGCCCATGATGATCCCGACGTCGTTCTTGTACTCGGACGACGGCTTCAGACGGGCCTGGATGTACGACACGGCCTGCCGCATCAGGCCCGTGGCCGGCCCCAGGATCGGTGAGTCCAGGCTGATCGGGGGGAGCGGCTCCATGGCCCCGTTGGCGTCGGCGGCGATGCGGACATAGTCCACGTGCGCGCCCGGGCAGAACCACTTGTCCAGCGGATCGATGTGGCAGTGGCCGATCAGGGTGTGGCGCGCTTCATAGACGATGTTCAGTCGCTCGGCAATCCAGCGCAGCAGACGGGTGTTGGCCTCGTCCATCTGCGGGGTCCAGACCTCGTTGCGGAAGCCCTCGTGCTCGATGCTGATGGTGTAGTGGTTGGGGTTGACCCCCCGGACGATGTCCGGCCAGGTGGGGTAGACGACCTTGCCGCGCGGGTTGTACCAGCGGCCGTTCTGATAGCCCAGGCCGTTGCCGTGGGCCCGGTCCAGGATCGAGACCATCTGGGTGATGTCGCCCTGCTTGGAGATCACAAAGTGGGCCGACGCTCTGCGTTCGCTGTTGGGGTTGGTCAGCTCCCAGATGCATGACTGGTAGCTGCCCTCGGCGACGTGCAGCACTACGGCCAGCACCTGTTGCTGCGGCCGGCTCCAGTACCAGGGCGACGGCACGTAGCTGGCGAACGGGCACCAACCATTCTCCTCGGTAAAGGCCTCGGGCATGCGAACCTCCTTTCACGCGCCTGGCGGTGTCCCCCGGCGGGACACCGCTCTCCCACGGATCGAACACGGATGAGGTGTCTCCGGCTGCCTGCTAGCAGGCGGAGACGTCCAGCACTGCGGCGCCCTCGAGCTGCCCTGCGCGCAGGCGCGCTAGGGCCTCGTCGGCCTCCTCCAGGCGGAACACCTGCACCGCCGTTCGGACGGGCACCTGTGGGGCGATGGCCAGGAACTCACGGCCGTCCTGGCGCGTCAGGTTGGCCACGGAGCGGATCACTCGTTCCTCCCACAGCAGGCTGTAGGGAAAGGCCGGGATGTCGCTCATGTGGATGCCACCACAGACGATCGTACCACCCTTGACCGTGGCCCGCAACGCTGCCACCACCAATGGGCCGACGGGGGCAAAGATGATCGCCGCGTCGAGGGGGTGCGGCGGCGGCTGCGTCGAGTCGCCGGCCCAGGCAGCCCCCAGGCTGCGGGCGAACTCCTGGGCGGCCCTATCGCCAGGCCTGGTGAAAGCGTAGATGTGCTGGCCCTGGTGCCGCGCCACCTGGGCCACGATGTGTGCCGCAGCACCAAAGCCATAGATCCCCAGGTGCTCGACGTGCTCGCCGGCCAGCCGGTAGGAGCGGTACCCGATCAGCCCGGCGCAGAGCAGCGGGGCCGCCTCGACGTCGCTGTAGGAGGGCGGCAGGGGGAAGCAGTAGCGTTGGTCGGCCACGGCGTACTCGGCAAAGCCCCCGTCCACGGTGTAGCCGGTGAAGAGAGGGTGATCGCAGAGGTTCTCCTGACCCCGTCGGCAGTAGAGGCAGTCGCCGTCCGTGTAGCCCAGCCACGGCACGCCGATGCGCTCGCCGAGTCGGGAGCTCTCGACACACTCTCCCATCTGCACCACGCTGCCAACGATCTGGTGCCCTAGGATCAGCGGGAGCTTCGGTTCGGTCAGCTCCCCGTCCACAATGTGCAGGTCGGTATGGCAGACGCCGCAGGCGTGTACCTTCAGCAGGACCTGCTCCGGACCGGGCTGCGGCACCGGCACCTCCCGCAGGCGCAGCGGCCTGTGGGCTGCCTCCAACACCATGGCCCGCATGGTCGTGGGGATCTCCATGTCCATCCTCTACTGGTCGACCCTGGCCACGGCTGGCTCCAGGGCATAGACACCGCGGTACTCGGGCGGCAGCAGCGCGGCGATGCGCCGCATGATCACCTCGGTCAGGTGCTCCAGCTGGCTCCGCTCGATGTGCCCACCGGCCCGCTCGACCTGCAGCGGTTCGCCGACACGGAAGGTGACCTGGCCGCGCGTGGGGAAACCGCGCCCCTCGCGCAGGATCAGGTGCGTGCCGGTGATCGCCGCCGGCAGGATCGGCACGCCGGTCCGCAGGGCCAGCAGCGCCGCGCCGTCGTGCGCCGGCCCCATGCCTGGCCGGCGGCTGCGGGTGCCCTCGGGGTAGACGCAAAAGATCCAGCCCCGCCGCAGCAACTCCTCGGCCCGCGCCAGTGCCCGCCGCGAAGCGATCTTGCCCCGCGATACGGGGATCAGCTCCAGCAGACGGAACCAGTTGCCCATGATCGGCCAGGCCATGATTTCCTCTTTCACCATGAACGAGACCCGCCGCCTGGTCAGGCCGATGGGCACGATGGGGTCCATCAGGTTGACGTGGTTGCAGACGAGCAGGGCCGGCCCCTTGGCCGGGATGTGTTCCAGGCCGTCCACCTCAAAGTCGACAAAGATCCACAGCAGGAAGCGGATCAGCGCGCGGGTCAGGGTGTAGATCATGGCGGCCTCCCGGCTCACGGAACAAGGAGCAGAGATGGTGCGGTGCTGCCCAGCAGACCCTGGTCAGGGGTCGCATTTGCTCAGGATGTGCTGCACTTCTTCCTGCACCGTCATGGTGTCGTTGCGCAGCAAGATGGCGTCCGCGGCCGGCCGCAGCGGCGCCACCGCCCTGCCGGAGTCGATGCGATCGCGCTTCCGAATGATCGCCAGGACCGACTCGTAGTCGGCCTGGCAGCCCCGCGCCAGCATCTCCGCCAGGCGGCGGCGGGCCCGTTCCTCGGGGGCCGCGTCCAGGTAGACCTTGAGCTCGGCCTCGGGCAGGACCACGGTGCCGATGTCCCGTCCCACCATGACCACCTCGCCCCGCAGACCGATGGCCCGCTGCTGCCGGGTCAGCGCCCGGCGCACCCCGGCGTAGGTGGAGATGGGAGAGACCTGGGCGTCTACCTCCGGCCGGCGGATCTCCCAGGTCACGTCGCGCCCGTCGACCAGTACGTCGTACTGGCGGCCGTCGAGCACGCTGGGCCGCGTCACGTCGATGACGATCGCTTCGGCCAGGGCCGTCACCGCGGCCTCGTCGTCGATGGCGATGCCGCGCCGCAGTGCCTCCCAGGTCACGGCGCGGTACATCACGCCGGTGTCGAAATACAGGTAGCCCAGGACCTGGGCCAGATGTTCGCCGAGCGTGCTCTTGCCGGCACTGGCCGGCCCATCGATGGCAATCGCCCGCGGTTTGGGCATGTCCGCTCCTCTGGGTCGTGCTGGGTCCATTCTACAACAGAACGGCGACAGATGCAACCGCATCCACCGGTTGCGCCTGTCGGTGAAGTATTGTACAATGCACCCGGCCGGCCCGCCGCCCATCCCCGGCGGGATGGCCGGCGCGGTCGGGTTGCGGTCGCTTGGCCGGCACCGAGGGGCAAGATGCGCAAGGAGGTCTGTCGATGGCGCGCGAGTCGTTCTGGAAGATGCTCCTCCCGGAACCGTGGAGCCAGGTGCTCCTCTACGTCGCCCTGTTCGTGACCCTGGTCGTCCTCGGCTACGGGCTCTACCGGCGCATGCGCCTGTGGAGGCAGGGACAACCGTCCCTGCGATTCGACTACCTCGGCCGGCGGCTGTGGAACGTGGTGCGCTACGTCCTGGGGCAGGCCAAGGTGGTCAACGAGGCCTTTCCCGGCCTCATGCATGTAAGCATATTCCTGGGCTTCCTGGTCCTCTTTATCGGGACGGCGCTCATCTTCCTGAACGACGACATCGTCGCCCCCATCTGGGGCGAATCGGCCCGCTACATCCGCGGGTCGTTCTACCTGGGGCTCGAGACGGTCCTGGACCTCGTGGGGCTGCTGTTGGTCATCGGCGTTATCCTGGCGCTGGTGCGGCGCTATGTGCTGCGACCGGCGCGCCTGGAGAACCGCCCCGACGACGCCATTACGCTGACGCTGCTCCTGCTCATCGGCCTGGGCGGCTTTGTGCAGGAAGGGCTGCGTGTCGCCCTGCAGCAGCCGGAGGGCACGACGGCATCGTTCGTCGGCCACGCGCTGGGAGGCCTGTTCGCGGCCATAGGAGCGAACAGCCCGGCCGGCCTGCTGGTCTATCAGTTGCACTGGTGGCTGCACGCCCTGCTGGCGCTGGGCTTTGTCGCCCTGATCCCCTACACCCGCCTCTTTCACCTGGTCACCAACCCGCTCAACGCCTTCTTCTATCCCCTGGAGAACGCTGCGGCCCTGCCGGCGATCCAGGACATCGAGCAGTGCGAGGTGCTGGGCTCGGCCCAGCTGGCGCACCTGCCGCAGAAGCGGCTGCTGGACTATGAATCGTGCACCCGCTGCGGCCGCTGTCAGGACGCCTGCCCAGCCTACCTGGCCGGCCAGCCCCTTTCACCCCGCCAGGTGATACTGGACCTGGACTCGTTTCTGCTGCAGCAGGGCCGGGCGCCCCTGCTGGGCGCACACGGAAAGCAGTTCGAGGGCGAGCTCGAGCTGCCGGGTGGGGTCGTTCCCGCGGAGGCGCTGTGGGCCTGCACTACCTGCATGGCCTGCATGGAGCGCTGCCCGGTGCTGATCGACCACATCGGCACGATCGTCGAGCTGCGGCGCTACCTGAGCCTGTGCACCGGGCAGATGCCGGCCAGCCTGCGTGCGGCCCTGGACAAGACCCAGCGCGCCGCCAACCCCTACGGGCAGCGCGGCGGGCGGCTGGCCTGGGCGGAGGGGCTGGAGGTGCCGCTGATGGCCGAAAAGGGCTCGGCCGAGGTGCTTCTCTGGGTCGGCTGTGCCGGGGCATACGATCCGCGCAACCAGAAAGTGGTGCGAGCGCTGGTCGCGGTGCTGCAGCGGGCCGGGGTGAGCTTTGCCGTGCTGGGGGACGAGGAGCAGTGCTGCGGCGATTGGGCCCGCCGGGCCGGCGAGGAATACCTCTTCCAGACCCTGGCCCAGGCCAACATCGAGACGCTGAAGCAGTGCAAGTTCGAGCAGATTGTCACCGCCTGCGCGCACGGCTACAACACCCTCAAGAACGAGTACCCGCAGTTCGGCGGGACCTTTGCCGTCTGCCACCACAGCGCCTACATCGCCGGGCTGATCGAGGCCGGCCGGTTGCGTCCCACCCGGGAATGGAACCGGGGGACGGTGGCCTACCACGATCCCTGCTACCTGGGCCGCTACAACAGTGTGCTGGACGAGCCGCGGCAGGTGCTGCGGGCGGTGCCGGGTCTTGCGCTGGTGGAGGCGGCCCACCACGGCCGGCGCGGCCTGTGTTGCGGCGGTGGCGGCGGCAAGATGTGGATGGAGGAAGAGGCCGACAAGCGCGTCAACCTGGTGCGGCTGAAGGAGATCGAGGCCAGCGCAGCCGACACAGTGAGCGTGGCCTGTCCCTATTGCCTGAGCATGCTCGACGACGCCGTCAAGGTCAGAGGGCTGGAAGAGCGGGTGGCGGTCTATGACCTGGCGGAGATCGTCGCGGGAGCGCTGTAACCATGAGGCAGAAGCTGGAGATCCGCCCAGCGCAGGCGGCCGACAAGGAAGCTGTCGCGGCCTTTTGCGCCCGCATCTGGGACGGACAGGACTATCTTCCCCAGGTCTGGGATGGCTGGTGGAACGATCGCCAGGGCGTCCTGCTCACGGCACTCCTGGACGGGGTGCCCGTCGGCGTGGTGCGGGCGGCTTTCCCGAACCCGGAGGAAGCCTGGCTCGAGGGCATGCGCGTGGACCCGCAGCACCACGGGGCGGGGATCGCCACGAACCTTTTCGTGGCGCTGATTGAGGAGGTGCGGCGGCGCGGCGCCCGTGCCGCCCGGCTGATGACGGTGGGCACCAACTACCCCGTGCACCGCATGTGCGCCCACCTGGGCTTTGCCCGCGTCGCCCACGTGCGGCAGCGCTTCCGGCGGCTGGAGGAGGGCGCTGTGCCGTCGGCGGCCCGGCCATTGCGGCTGGATGAGGTTGCCCTGGCCCAGGCCCTGCTCTCCGGGCATGGCCTGGTGCCCGGCCAGACCCCTTTCCTGGCCGTCACGGCCGGCCTCTGCCCGCTGGGCGGGGGCGTCTGGACCTCCTGGAGCGAGTCCCGCCTGATCGAGCACCTGGCCCGCGGCGAGGTCTGGACCTGGGAGGGGGACCGCGGGCCACGGGCCGTCGCCGTGGTCGGCCCACACCGCCGCCGGCCGGGGGTGTGGGAGGTGGGTCTGTTGGACGGGCCGGTACCGGACTGCACGGCCCTGCTCGACGCCCTGGTGCGCCGGCCGGAGCTGCCTGCGAGCGTCGGGGAAGAGGAGCCGGGGGTGCGGATGGCTCTGCCGCTGGATCTCCGGCGGCTTCGGCGGGCCACTGCGGCGGCCGGCTACCGCCCGCGGCACACCTGGCAGATGTGGATCTTTCAGCGCCTCTTGCACTGAACGGTTGCATGGGGGCGCGGAATGTAGTACAATAGAAGAGGTCGACAGCACCGGGCCGCGCCGCGGGATGGACCTGGAGAGCGCCGGGCGGGACCTTTCCGATCGTTGGCAAAGGAGGACACGGATGGCCACGCGCACCGAGGAGATGGTAAAGCTGCTCAAGGAACTGCAGATGACCACCCCTGACATCGAGGCCTCAGCGGTGGTGAGTGTGGACGGCCTGATCATCGCCTCCGCCTTGCCGGCCGATGTCGAAGAGGACCGCGTCTCCGCCATGAGCGCAGCTATGCTTTCCCTGGGCGAACGCATCGCCAACGAGCTGCACCGCGGCACGCTCGACCAGGTCTTTGTACGTGGGGAGGAAGGCTACGTCCTGCTGATGTCGGTGGGGGAGGAGGCCGTGCTCACGGCCCTGGCACGCAAGAACGCCAAGCTGGGCCTGGTCTTCCTGGACATGAAGCGCACGGCGGCCGAGCTGCTGCGCCTGCTCTAGCCATTCTGGCCGGCTCCTGGGATCGAGCAACAACCGCCCATCCCCGCCCCTCTCCGCGGTCCGGAGAGGGGCGGGGCTATCGTGTTAGTCCACGAACCTACGGCGCGCCCTTGACCACGAGCGGCAGGTAGATAGGGTAGCCGGCGCGCTCCGGCCCGCACCAGAAGCCGCTGCAGAGCGCATAGGGGCCTTGGCCGGCCGCGCCCACGACACCCTGGCCGGCCGTGCCTCCCAGGGCGTAGGGCGCTGCCTGGCCCTGCCCGCCGCCACCGGCGACGACGTGCCAGGAGAGGTCATAGCCCTGGTCCATCGCCGTACTGCCCTGCCGGCCGGCCGCGCCGGCCAGCGAGACGCCGAGGAACAGCAGGGCGGCGATGAGCAGCAGGAAGAGCGCTGTCTGCTTCATCGCGCACCTCCTGTCCGCGGCTGGCGCACACGCCGGAGCAGCAGCCCCACAACCAGGCCGGCCAGGGTGCCTCCTGCCCACGGAAGGAAGGCGAGCAGGGAGGTCGGTGCCGAACCGCCGCTCTCGAGCGCCGCCAGGCGCGCCTCCAGGCCGTCCAGGCGCTGCTGTTGAGTGGAGCGCTCGGCCTCGAGGGCGGCGATGCGGCCGGCCTGCTCCTGTGTGTGGGCGTACAGCCCTTGGATGGCGGCCAGTGCTACCCCGTCGGCGTCCAGGGTGTTGATGTGGCGGTCGTCCTCGCCGATGCCAAATGTGGCGTAAAAGTCCTGGGCCATGGGGCCGATGTGGCGGATCGATTCGGGCTGGGTCTTGAGGTTGTAGTTGGCCAGCGGCAGGGCGGCCACGCGCGCCAGGACCTCCTGCGTGTCCACCGGGCGAAAGTTCTCCTTGAGGTTGCGGTCGCTCATCGGAGCCCATGCCGCGCCGCCGGGGGGCAGGTTGACGCCGGGGCCGGCGGCCCGCAGCGGGCTACTCCAGAAAGTCGCGCCGCCGCTGGCACCGACGACGAACTCGTCAGGCAGGCTGCACTGGGTGGGTACGCCGACGGAGTCGGACCAGACGAAGCAGCCCTGCAACTGGGCGTTGGCCATCAGGCCTGCGGCCAGGGTGTAGTTGGCCAGGGCGGAGTTGGCGGCCCCCCCAGGAATCGTGGCCCAGTTCCCAGGGGCGTTATTGCTCTGTCCACCGCCCACGGTAGCGTACTGGCCGCCGGCGCTGTCGTTCTGGCCGCCGCCGACAAAGGCGAACATCTGGTTGGCCCCGTTGTTCGCGCCCCCGGCGACGGCGGCATATTGGCCGCTGGCGGAGTTGTTCTGACCCCCGCCGACGGCGCCGTACTGACCGCTGGCGATGTTGCTGTCGCCTCCCGCCACGGTGGCGTAGGTCCGGTCGGAGGTTGTGCCGGCGTTGTCGCCGGCCCGGTTGTTGTACCCGCCGGCCACCGTGCCGTAGTTGTCGGTCACGCGGTTGACCGAGCCGGCCGCCCCTCCGCCGCCGATGGCCGCGCCGTAGGCCCCGGCCGTGACCGTGTTTCCGCTGTAGCCGCCGACGACGTTGGGGCTGGTGGCGTGGGGCTCGTAGCGCATCGCCCGCGCCCCGTTGACCCTGAGCTCCAGCGCCTGGTTGTCCGAAGTGCCGACGTAGTTCGTGCCGGGCGTCGTGCCGGCGTTGCCGCTCAGGCTCCAGTACGACAGGGCGTTGGCGTGCAGGCCGTCCAGCAGGTCGGCGTTGAGGGCCGCCTGCAGGCTGCCGTTGTTCTGGGCCAGGTCGCCGGGGTTGTTGCCCAGGTAGCCCTCTGCGCCAAGGTCGGCAAAGGCCGAGTAGAAGTTGGGGTTCAGGGTGCCGGCGTTGATGTTGAAGGCGTTCTGGTAAAAGGCGCCCGTCTGGCTGTCCAGGAGATCGGCGTTGAGGTTGTTGTTCAGTGCGCCGTTGCTGATAGGGACGTTGTTGGGGGCATTGCCGGCATCGCGGCCGTCGAGTTGGTCGGCGTTGAGGGTGAGCTGCACCGCACCGTTGTTCCGGGCCAGGTCGCCGGGGGCATCGCCCAGGTAGCCCTCCGCGCCCAGGTCGCTGTAGGCCGAGTAGCGATCGGTGGAGAGGATGCCGCTGACGATGTCCGCGGCAGCGTGGGTGTGCACGAGCGGGGCGTAGATGCCAAAGTGGTCGTGGTCCGAGCGGGCCACCGTGCTGGCGCTGCCGCTGCCGGCGAAGCTGACGGTCAGGGTGACCACGCCGCTGTCACCGCCGCCGGCCAGCCCGTCCCCGGCGTGGACCGCGGTGATGTCGCCGCTGCCCACCGCCACGCATACGACGGTGCCGTCGGCATAGATCTCGCGCACGGCGTAGCCCTCGGCACAGGCCTGGGTCACGCGCCGCTGCAGGTAGGCGGTGTCGGCCGAGAACAGTGTGCCGGTGAGCACCAGACCGTTGCCGGCGCTGTAGGTGGTGTCGTCGTCGGGCTCGCAGACAACGCTGCCGTCGGTGTTCACCTGGCGGATGGCGTAGCCCTCGGCGCAGGCCTGGGCCACGCGCCGCTGCAGGTAGGCGGTGTCGGCAGCGAAGACGGTGCCGGTGAGCACCAGGCCGTCGCCGGCGCTGTAGGTGGTGTCGTCGTCGTCCGCGCAGCTCCAGGCCGCGCCGTCCCACTTGGGCAACTGGCCGGCCGCGCAGCCGGGGGGCAGTTCGAGCTCGTTGGCTGGATCGGCGTCGGCGTCGTCGACGTCGTCGACGCCGTCGGCAAAGCCGGCCGGCATGGCCGTGATGCCCGACCAGGGTACGCTCATGGCGTAGGGCGCGGCCGTCAGCGCCTGGCGGGGCAGGACGACGTAGGCAGTGTCTCCGGGGCACTGCACGGCCACCTCCAGCCAGAGGGCCGTGCCGTCGTACACGTCGCCAAAGTCCAGTTGGGTGGTGAAGCGGCCCGCGGCGATGGGCGCGTCGTTCTGATAGAGCGGGCCGGCCACGAGCGTTCCGGTGACGGGATCGTCCCACAGGATGAAGCGCAGGTCGCACGTCTCGTCGATGGGCGTGCCTCCGCGGGTCAGGAGGCCCTGGTAGGAAAAGGCCGCCCCCACCGTTGCTTGGGGACGGGGCTCGTGGGCACTGCCGGTGCCCAGGGACAGGAGCAGCAGGGTCGACAGGATCAGCATCAGCGGAAGAACCCGTGTCGCCTTCATCGTTTCCCTCCATGTTGTCTCAGCGGTCGAGGTGGCCAAGGGGTAGGCCCGGGATACAGGATGTGTTGTCCCCACGGGTCCCAGTGTACCAGAAGGGGAGCCGGTGGTCAAGACCCTCCTGCTGACAGCCACGGCCGTACCAAAGTCGCCGGCCTTGACCGGCAAGTGCCCGGCTCCGGCAACGGCCCGACGCCGCACATCCAGGGACACGGCAATGGTACGGCCATGCCGCACTGTACGCCGGCCGGGCACTTGCCATCCGCTGTGCATCGGCGCGACCTTGATATCGCCGTGGCCGACAGCTGTCCTCCATTTGCCGCCGGCCGGCGCTTGACACCCTTGTCCCGGCGTGCTACAATATGAGTGAGCACTCACTCATATTGGCCTCGTGTGCGTCCGCGACGCCACGAGTTGACAGAACAGGAGCTTGCCATGCCCGATGCGCGCCAGGACCGGCAGGCCGACCGCCGCCAGCGCATCCTGGAGGCCGCGCTGGACCTCTTCTCCCGCCAGGGCTTTCACCGCACCAGCACGCGCCAGGTAGCCGAGGTGGCCGGCCTGGCGGAGGGGACGATCTTTAACTACTTCCCCACGAAGAAGGACCTGCTGGTGGCCGTGATGGCCCAGATCGTCGACGACTACGCCGGCCAGGACCTGGAGTCCCCCAAGGCCGGCACCCTGGAGATGCTGCGCGAGACGTTCCGCTCGCGCCTGGAGCATGGCTGGCGCCACGCCGGGCGCGTCCGCTTCCTTCTGGGCGAGCTCCTCCTGAACCAGGAGATGCGCCAGCCCTACTTCGACGCCGTCATCCTGCGCCTCACCCGGCGGCTGGAGCACCTGCTGACGCAGCGCATCGCCGACGGGTACATCCGCCCATGCAACGTGCGCGTCGTCTCCGGTGCTCTGGTCGGCGCCTTTCTCACCTACCTGTTGGTGGCCTTGCTGGACGAGGAGCGCCGCCTGCTGCCCGAGTCGTTGGACGAGGTGAGCGACGAGCTGGCCCGCCTCTTCCTGTACGGCCTGCGCCCACAGGACCAGGAGGCCTGAGCGATGCGCTCGCGCATCTGGCCGGTCATGCGCAAAGAGTTCCTGCACATCCTGCGCGACCCGCGCACGCTGATCATGATCCTGCTGCAGCCGGTGATCATGCTGCTCCTCTTTGGCTACGCCCTCACCACCGACGTCAAGCACACGCCGATGGCCGTCTGGGACCAGGACAACTCCCCCGCCAGTCGCGCCCTGGTGGAGCGATTTCGCCAGTCGCAGTATTTTGACGCCACCCACTACGTCGGTCACTACGCCGAGATCGAGCGGCTGATCGACGGCGGGCAGGTCAAGACGGCCATCATCATACCCCCGGGCTACGCCGACGACCTGCAGCAGGGCCGCAGTGTTGCCGTACAGTTCTTTGTCGACGGCTCCGACCCGGCCATCGCCACGCGCGCCCTCTCCTACGCCGTCATCATCGCCCAGAGCCAGAACGTGCAGCTCCTCACCGAGCGGCTGGGCGGGCGGGTCCAGCTCGGCGGGATCGACTTTCGCTCCCGCGTCTGGTACAACCCGGCCATGGACAACATTCTCTTCAACGT
The DNA here is from genome assembly GCA_964613665.1 of uncultured Chloroflexia bacterium. GTDB lineage: Bacteria > Chloroflexota > Chloroflexia > DTKN01 > DTKN01 > CAZQFV01. The sequence goes on along the minus strand of CAZTIG010000003.1, from coordinate 57,656 downwards.
GCCCGGGCTGGTGGCGGTGGTCCTGCAGTGGCTGACGCTGGCGATGGCCGCCTTTGCCATCGTCGGCGAGCGCGAGCGCGGCACCCTGGAGCAGCTCATCGTCACCCCCATCAAGCCGTACGAGCTGATCGTCGGAAAGATCTCCACCTACGTCGTGGTGGCCTTTGCCGACGTGGGTCTGGCCCTGCTGGTCGCCGTGGGCTGGTTCGGCATGCCGATCCGCGGCAGTTTCTTCCTGTTGGTTGGCTGTTCGCTCATCTTCTTGATGTTCTCCCTGGGGGTGGGCCTGTTCATCTCGACCATCTCCCACAGCATGTACCAGGCCCAGCAGACCGTGATCTTTGTTTCTTTTCCGATGACACTGCTCTCCGGGTTCCTCTTTCCGATCGAAACGATGCCCAAGCCGATCCAACTCATTACCCAGTTCATCCCCCTGACCTATTACCTGCGGATCGTGCGCGGCATTGTCCTCAAGGGGGTCGGCCCGGAGCAGGTCTGGCAGGACGCGCTCATCCTGGGTCTGTTCGGCGTGCTGATGACCACTCTGAGCGCGCTGCGCATGCAGAAGCGAATTGGGTAGGCGAACGCCGGTCACGCGCTGCAGCCGGGCAGCGCTGGTTTCTGGAGACGGTCGCTGCACGCCGGCGCTGCAGCAGCGCGCTGGGGCGGATCGCCAAAGGCCGACCGCCGCATCTGGAGCACAACGCATGGCCAAGAGCTCTTCCCGCGCGGGACGACGAGTCATCCTGATCATCGGCGCCGTCGTGGTCTTGACGGCAGCCGCGGCGCTGGTCTGGCGGTGGTGGGCGCGCTCGCAGCAGGACCACGCCGCGGGTGTCCTGGTGGCTTCCGGCCTGATCGAGGTCGAGGAGGTCGACATTGCCTCGGAGTTGGGCGGGCGGGTGGTGCGCCTCTACGTCGACGAGGGTGACGAGGTCCAAGCGGGCGACGTCCTGGTGCAGTTGGATGACGAGGTCTACCGGGCGCAGGTCAGGCAGGCTCAGGCCGCCGTCGACGCTGCCCGCGCGGCCCTGGACCGGGCCGAAGGCGGTGCCACGACCGGCGAGATCGCCCAGGCCCGTGCGGCGCTCTCGCAGACGTTGGCCATCAGCGACGCACTGCGCGCCGTCTGGGAAGCCGCCCAGGCAGTGGTCGACGATCCGCAGCAGATCATCGCCCAGTACCACGCCGCCCGCGGGGCCCGCGACGCTGCCGCGGCCGCGGTGACCAGCGTGGCCCAGAGCGGCTATACCTCCAAGGAGGACGCGCGCCTGCTCTGGTACAACGCTGCCAACGCCCTGCGCGACGCCCAGGCCAACTACAGCCGCATCTACTGGCGCAACCGCGAGACGGAGAAGGAGCGCGACCTGACCCAGGCGGAGATCGATGAGGAGGCCACGGCCTGGCGGCGTGTGGAGGACTGCGAGCGGCTCATGCAGATCGGCGAACTCAACTACAACCTGGCCCAGACGCTGGAGGCGCAGAACAACGCCATTGCCCAGTCCAACCTGGCCACGGCGCAGTCGCTCTACGCCGATATGGGCTGGATGGTCGGCGAGCCGCTCTCGGTGCAGGCGCAGGCGGCCCAGGCCAAGGCGCAGTACGAGCAGGCTGTGGCTGCCGTGCAGGTAGCGCAGGCCAACCTGGACCGCCTGCTGGCCGGGGCCGCTGCAGCCGACATCGAGGCCCGCCGGGCCCAGCTCCGCCAGGCCGAGGCGGCCGTGGAGCTGCTGCAGCTGCAGGTCGATCGCACGACCTTGCGGGCCCCGGTCAGCGGGATCGTGCTGGTGCGCTCCATCCACGAGGGCGAACTGGCAATGCCCGGCGTGCCCATGTTCACCCTGGGGGACCTGGACACGGTCCGGCTCACCATCTATGTCGCCGAGGACGTCTACGGCCAGGTCCAGCTGGGCCAGAGCGTCGGCGTCACGGTCGACTCCCACCCCGGGCGGACGTTCCAGGGAGAGATCGTCCACATCGCCTCCCAGGCCGAGTTCACCCCCAAGGACGTACAGACACAGGAAGAGCGCGTGCACCTGGTCTATGCCGTGCGCGTGCGCGTGCCCAACCCCGGGCACCTGCTCAAGCCGGGTATGCCGGCCGACGCGGCGATTCAGCTGGAGACGGGGGAGGAGTAGCTCGATCCTGGGGAAGGGCCTCGCCGATGGCTGCCAGGGGCTGCAGTCCCTGGGCCGCCGGGTCGGCCGGCAGCGGGCGCAGCTCGACCGGCCCGATCCGCGTCTCCACGGCGTACTCGCCCAGGGCGCTGTCGAGCAGGATGAAGGCGGCCTGGCCCAGCAGCCGCTCATTCTCCTTGTTCAGTCCGCGGATGTGCAGCCGCAGGCCGGCCCGCTGACCCGCCGGGTAGGCCGCGAACCAGACGTCCTCGGCGCTCAAGGTATGACCGCCGAGAGTGACGGAGACGTCCGTTCCCCGCGGCGGGCGGAAGGCGGTGATCCTCCAGTCCGGCAGCGGCGGCGCGGCGTGCACCAGCTCCTGCACGGCCGGGAAGACCGCGCGGATGCCGTCGGCGCTGACGACGAACTCGCGCCGGCCGTCCTCCCCCTCTGGCCCGAGCTCAAAGGTCAGGCCGCGGTGGACCTTGGCCAGCTCGGCCGACAGCTCGTGGAAGAGGGCCTCCGGGTCCTCTTCGAAGCGGTCCAGACGGTCGATGTTCTGCTGGAACCACTCCCAGAAGCGGGCCGGGGCGTTCGAGCGCCGGAAGATGCCCATGCGTGTTCCCTCCTGCGGGCTTGGCTTGCTATCGCGATTATAGCACCCTTCCTGCCCCCAGGTCAACCATGATGGCTATCGAGTCTGAGATCCGGACACAAATGCCGGTGCACCACGAATGGTGGGCCCAGACTCCGATCGCAGCCGTGGGAATGCCCGCCACAGTGGGCCAAGAGGCCCATCTGGCAGGGCTGGGGGCCACCGAAATGGGTAGCGTGGAGATATGTCCGGATGTCCGTCGAGTCTCTTGCGGTCCTGAGGCCGCTATGGTATCATGCCCGCACGAGCCTTGTGAGAGGAGCTGCCCATGTCGCGTCGCATGCTGCTGCCGGGTACCTGTATCCTGCTGCTGGCCACCCTGACCCCGACCCTGGCCGCCGCGCCCGCGCCGGTTGCCCCGGACATGCCGGGCCAGCCCGCGGCCCTGACTTTCTACGGCATCAACGGCTACTTCTCCGGCTATGAGCGCTGGACTGAGGAGGTGGACGCGCTCCTGCCCAAGGGTACCATGGCCGGCCTCCTGTGGACGCGCGAGGAGATCGTCTGGGCTAACATCGAGCCCAGCAACAACGCCTGGAACTATGGCTTTCCCGACGACCGCCTCTGGCGCATCGCCAACGCCGGCTACGGCATGATCGGCATGCTCCTGACGACGCCGACCTGGGCGCGCAAGCCCTCCTGTGCCGGCAGCTACTGGTGCCCGCCGGCCAACGTCAACGACTATGCCGACTTTGTGCGCACCACCGTCGAGCGCTACGACGGCGACGGGCAGGACGATGCGGACGGCTCGCCGCGGGTGGCCTACTGGGAGATCTGGAACGAACCCAACATCCCCGGCACCTGGCCGGGCAGCGCCGCCGAGTACGCCGCCCTGCTCAAGGCTGGCTACGCTGCGGTCAAGCAGGCCGATCCTAGCGCGCAGGTGCTGGTGGGCAGTGTCTACGTCCTGGACGGGGTGAGCTGCTGGGAGCACGACGGTCTGTGCTACCTGAACACCGTCCTGCAGGCCGACCCCACGGCCTGGAACGCCTTTGATATCCTCGGCATTCACCCCCACATGCCCGATGTGGCCCCGGACGCGCCCGGTCTCTACGAGCCGGTGACCATGCTGTCGCGCTTGCAGAGCTCGCTCGACTGGGTGACCGCCCACGGCGGGGGCAAGCAGGTATGGGTCACCGAGGTCGCCTGGTCCACCTGCACGGCCGGCCAGGGGGACTGCACCACGGCGCTTTCCAAGACGCAGGACCAGCAGGCCGACTACCTCGTCCGCACCCACGCCATGGCCCTGGCCAAGGGCATCCCCTTCGTGGCCACCTTCCAGTTGGAGGACAAGTTCGACGGCGGCCAGAGCAAGATGTGGGGGGCCTGCTCGATCATCGAGCCGGCCAGCCTGGGCTATGCCCCGAAAAAGGCCCACCACGCCCTGGCCATGATGGTGCAGCGGATGGCCGGGACGACCTACCTGGGTCCGGGGCCTTTGCACGGCCTGCGCTGGTACAGCGTCGGCGGGCGCAGGTACCTGGACGCCTTCAGCCGCGTCGACTACCGCTTCGGGAGCTCCTCCGGCCGCCTGGTGGACATCCTCTGGCGCCCGAACGACCAGAGCGAGATACTGTCCTTCCCCGTCGAGGCCGATATGGCCGTCACCTGGGTGGATCGCGACGGCAACCAGACCCCCCTGACCCCCAGCGGCGGCCTGGTCTCCATCACCGTCGGCGGGCACCCGGGCTACCTCGTGCAGGAGCCGCTGCCGGCGCTGCAGCTCTCGGTCGGCCAGATCGGCTTTCTCACCGAGCCGGGCGTCCTGCCGGCGGCGAGCCATGTCCTCGTGCAAAATGCCGGCGGCGGCACGCTAAACTGGACCGCGGCGCTGACGCGGGGGAGCCAATGGTTCGGGGCCGCGCCGCTGGCGGGGGTGGCCCCGGCCGCGATCACCGTGCAGGTGGTCAACCTGCCCGGGGCGGTGGGCTGGTACACCGGCACGCTGGCCGTGGATGCCGGTGCGGCCGGGCATGGAGAGGTGGCACTGTGGCTGTACGTGGCGCCGGTCCTATGGCGGACCTACCTGCCGCTCATCGCGCAGTGATGGGCCTGCCCGCCAGTGCCACCAGCCTCTCCGCGATCGCCCGCACGATCGCATCGGGCACGCCCTCCGGCGTCCTGGACTGCAGGCGCAGGTCCAGCGGGTCGTTGACATAGTCCACGGCGATGAAGCGGCCGTCGGGAGCCAGGGCGATCTCCGAGGAGAAGAGGTCCAGCCCGCAGGAGTAGGCGATGGCCGCGGCGATCGTCCGCAGGAGGTCCAGGCCGTTCCCCTCCTCCTCCTCGGGAGTCACCGGGGTGTAGAGGTGGCTCTGCATGTCCCACCAGCACGGGAACACCTGCCCCAGGCAGAAGATGGTGCGGAACCAGGCCGGCCGGCCGCCGATCTGCGCCGGGACCAGGTAGCCCTGCAGCAGGTAGCGGTCGTGGGGGTACTCCTGGCGTGCCGCCAGGACCTGCTCCCGGGACGTCGCTCCCACGACCACGCCCAGGCCGCCCCCGCCGTGGGCCGGCTTGATGCTGAACGAGGCGCCCAGGGGGGCCAGGTCGAGCGCCGGCAGGTCCGGCTGCTCGGCGTGAGGCGGGAGGATGATCGTCGGCAGGGTGTGGAGCGCGGCACCCAGGACGCGGTGCATGGCGGCCTTGTCCCAGGCACGGCGGGCGCGCTCGTAGGGGTTGAGCCGCCGCAGGCCCTGCGTGCGGGCCCACTGCGCCAGCTCGAGGAAGCGCTCGTCCGAGTCCGAGGCGCGGTCCAGCAGGGTGCGCACGGCCAGCCGGCCCTCCCGCAGCCCGGCCAGCACGCCCGCAAGGTTCTCCGGGGTGACCTGCAGCAGGGATCCGCCGTACGCCCGGCCGGCCGCTTCCAGCAGGGCCACGAAGTCGGCGTCGTGCTCCCAGTTCCAGGCCAGGCAGAGATCGTAGGGATCGGACATACCGGGCACCTTCCTCGGTATCGGTCGAGCACATTATAGCAGATTCGTGGCCCGTTTGCCCGGAGGCGCCGCGCGTGGTACAATGAGGCCCGGAGGTGCGCCATGGAGATTCGCGAACGCCTGGGAATGGTCGTGGCCGGTTCCCTGACCGATGGGTTGACCGTCCGCCTGGACGCGCCGGTCTCGGTCGAGGAGATCGCCGTCGGCCGCTACGTCGTGGTCCAGGGCGAGCGGCTGCGCTTCTTTGGCATGATCACCGACGTGCGGCTGGGGCTCCTGAACGAGCAGTTTCGCCAGGTGCCTCCCCCAATCTCCGATCCGTTCATCGCCCAGGTCGTCCGCGGCACGGGCACCTTTGGCCTGGTGGAGATCGCCCCCATGCTCACCCTGCCCGTGGAGGCAGATGCCGCCCTGGAAGGGCCCCAGGCGGTCAAGACGATCCCGGCCCACTTTGCCCCGGTGCGGCCGGCCAGCCCCGCCGATGTCGCCGCCGTCTTCGGGGAGGAGGACCAGGACCACTTTCGCATCGGCGTGCCCGTGGACATGGCCGACGTGCCGGTCTGCCTGGACCTGCCCCGGCTGGTCGAGCGCAGCAGCGGCATCTTCGGCAAGTCGGGCACCGGCAAGACCTTCCTCACGCGGCTGCTGCTGGTGGGCATCGCCCAGCGCGCCGCCGCCGTCAGCCTGGTCTTTGACATGCACAACGAGTACGGCTGGGAGGGTAGCTTCGAGGACCCCCGCTACGGCAAGGTCTGGGGGCTGAAGCGGCTCTTCCCCGGCAAGGCGGCCATCTTCACTCTGGACCCGCACTCGGCCCGCCGCCGGCAGGTGCCCTATGATTTCCAGGTCGAGATCCCCTACGATCAGATCGCGCCGCAGGACGTGGAGATGCTTCGCGACGCACTGGACCTCTCCCAGGCAGCCGTGGACGCCGTCTACCGGCTGGGTGATCGGCTGGGGCCGAGCTGGCTGCGCACCTTCCTGGCCACCGAGTCGCAGGAGGAGCAGGAGGTCATAGCGTCCGGTTTCGGCCTGCACACAGGTTCGCTGCAGGCGCTGCACCGCAAACTGAGCCGGCTGTCGCGGCTCCAGTTCCTGCGTCCCGAGGTCAACGACGACTCGGTGGTGCACATCCTGGACTGCCTGGGCCAGGGCATCCACGTCGTCCTGGAGTTTGGCGGCTACTCTGACCTGACGGCCTATGTCCTCGTGGCCAACCTGCTCACGCGGCGCATCCACGAGCACTATGTACAGGCGATGGAGCGCTACCTGGGCCAGCAGGGGCCCGAGCCGCGGCCGCTGGTGATCGCCATCGAGGAGGCGCACAAGTTCCTCAGCCCGGAGGTGGCCGCGCAGACGGCCTTTGGCCGCATCGCCCGGGAGATGCGCAAGTACAACGTCACGCTGCTCGTAGTGGACCAGCGGCCCAGCAGTATCGACGACGAAGTGATGAGCCAGATCGGCACCCGCGTGACCTATCTGCTGGACGAGGAGCGCGACATCGCCGCGATTCTCAGTGGGACGTCGGGGGCCGGGCGGCTGCGGTCGGTCCTGGCGCGCCTGGACTCGCGCAAGCAGGCCCTGATCCTGGGCCACGCTGTGCCGATGCCGGTGGTGATCCAGACCCGCGAGTACGGGACGCCGGAGTCGTACCGGGCGCTGGGGGCGTTCCTGGAGGGGGCGGAGATCGCGCGGCACGCCGGGGCGAGGGCAGGGAGTGCGATGGAGCAGGAAAAGGAGAAGGAGAAGGGGCCGGACCGATCGCCGCTGCGCAGTGTCGACGAGGAAGAGGACTGGCTGTAGGCCGGCGCGCGGTTGCGGATGGCTGATCGCTGACAGCGAATGGCGGATTGCCCATGGACGACCCCGAGGACCTTTTCACTCAGCACGGGCCGGTGCAGCGCCCCGCTGGAGGCGCGCCACTCTACGCCGACGTCGTTGTTCGCCAGCGCGCTCGCGCCGTGGGCACCTTCTCCTACGCCGTTCCACCGGCCCTGCGCGACAAGATCGCCCCCGGCCAGGCCGTGTGGGTGCCCTTTCGGCAGGGCCGCCTGCCGGCCATCGTGGTGGCCCTGAGCGAGCAGGCCCCGCGCTTTGCCACCCGCCCGGTCGACGACCTGATCGACGCACGCCCCGTCCTGAGCGAGACGCAGCTGGCCCTGGGCCGCTGGTTGGCCGACTACTACCTGTGCTCCCTGGCCGAGGCCCTCTTCGCCATGGTCCCACCGGGGCTGCTGGCGCGCACCCGCACCTTCGTCGGCCTCACCGAGGCCGGCCGCAGCCGGTCGCTGGACGGCCTGGCCCCCTCGTCCCGCCGGGTCATCGAGGTGCTGCGGGAGGCTGGCGACGAGCTTGACGCCGCGGCGCTGCTCCGCAATGTGGGCAGCAGGGCCGGCGCCGCCGTCGATCGACTGGCCCGCCATGGCTGGTTGACGCTGCGCACCGCCGTCGAGGAGCCGGAGGCGCGCCCGCACCTTGAATCGTTCCTGGTCCTGACGGCCCCGCCGGACGCCGTCGAGGCCTGCCGGGCCCGCCTGCTGTCCGGCCGGCGCAACCCACCCGCAGCCCGTGTCCTGGAGGCGCTGGCGCGCGCTCCCGGAGGGGCGCTAGGCCGCCAGAGCCTCCTGCGCGAGGTCAAGGCCGCGCCGGCCGCCCTGGCCGCGCTGGAGGAAGAGGGGCTGCTGCGCAGCACGGCGGAGCAGCGCCGGCTGCACCTGGTGGCCATGGAGGAGGACGTCGAGACATTCCCCCTGCCCCGTGCGCCCCGCGAGGTGGCGCTGGTCTATCGCATCCGCGACGCCGGTGGGGTGATCGACGTGCGCGAGTCCGACGCCCCGGCCGAGGTCCGTCGGTCGCTCATCCGCCGGGGCCTGCTGCGTGAGGAGCTCCTGCCGGCGCGCGTGCGCCTGGCCGTGCTGCCGGAGGTCGCCCTGGAGCGCGCCGCTGCCCTGCGCCGCGCGCCCGCGGACGAGCGGCAGTCCGCCCTGCTGGCGGTCCTGGCCGCAGCTCGCGACCGGGCACTGCCCGTGGCGGCGCTTCTCCAGGCTGTGCCCGGGGCCGGCCGGGCCGACGTCGCTGCGCTGGTAGAGGCTGGCGTGGCCCGGCAGGAGGAGCGTGAGCTGCTGCGCGACCCCCTGGCCGGGCAAGTCTTTGACCCCGAGACGCCGCCGCCGCTCACCGAGCATCAGGGCCGCGCCTGGCGGGAGCTCTACGATGCCTTTGGCAAGAGCGGCGCGCACGCCTTTCTCCTCCACGGCGTCACCGGCAGTGGCAAGACGGAGATCTACCTGCGTGCCCTGGGGCGCTGCCTGCGCGAGGGCCGCCAGGCCCTGGTCCTGGTGCCGGAGATCTCGCTCACCCCGCAGACGGTGCGGCGCTTCCTGGCCCGCTTCCCGGCCAGGGTGACCGTCCTGCACAGCGGCCTCGCCGTGGGCGAGCGGTACGACCAGTGGCGGCGGGTGCGCGACGGCCAGGTGGACGTAGTCATCGGCCCGCGCTCGGCGCTCTTTGCGCCGCTGCCGCGGCTGGGCCTGATCGTCGTCGACGAGGAGCACGAATCTTCCTATAAGCAGGACGACCTGGCCCCGCGCTACCATGCTCGCGAGACGGCGCTGGCCCTGGCCCGCATTACCGGGAGCGTGGTCGTCCTCGGCAGCGCCACCCCGGCGGTCGAGTCGTACGCCCGTGCCGAGCGAGGTGTCTACCGGCTGCTGGAGCTGCCCGAGCGCATCCGCGTGCGCCAGGACGCCGCGGGCGTGCGCCAGGCGCTGATCGACACGACCATGCCGCTGGTGCAGGTGGTGGACATGCGCCAGGAGCTGCGCGCCGGCAACCTGGGCCTCTTCAGCCGGCCGCTCCAGGCGGCGCTGCAGGAGGTGCTCGCCGGCGGCGAGCAGGCCATCCTGTTCCTGAACCGGCGCGGCGCGGCCACCTTTGTCATGTGTCGCGAGTGCGGCTACGTCGCCCGCTGTCCGCGCTGCGAGGTGCCCCTGGTGCTCCACGCCGAAGACGACCGCCTGCTCTGCCACCGCTGCGGGCGCAAGTCGCCCTCTCCGCGCACCTGCCCGCAGTGCGGCAGCAGCCGCATCCGCCACTTTGGCGCCGGCACGGAGCGCGTGGTGGCCGAAGTCGAGCGCCTCTTTCCCCATGCCCGGGTGCTGCGCTGGGATCGCGACGCCACGCGCGAGCGCGGTGCCCACGATGAGATACTCGCTGCCTTCGTCGCTCACCAGGCCGACGTGCTTGTGGGCACGCAGATGGTGACCAAGGGGCTGGACCTTCCTCTGGTCACGCTGGTCGGGGTGGTCAGTGCCGATACCTCGCTGCACCTGCCCGACTTTCGCTCGGCCGAACGCACCTTCCAGCTGCTCACGCAGGTGATCGGCCGGGCCGGCCGGCGGGCCGAGCGCGGGCGGGCCATCATCCAGACCTATCACCCGGACAACGAGGCCGTCCAGGCAGCCGCCCGCCAGGACTATGCCGCCTTCTTCCGCCAGGAGCTGGCCTACCGCCAGCGCTACGGCTATCCGCCGTGCGCGCAGCTCGCCCGCCTGGTCTACAGCCACAGCCGCGAGAAGCGCTGCCAGGAGCGGGCTGCGGAGTTGGCCGACGTGCTGCGCAAGCGGGTGGAGGCTGTGCCGGGGGCACGCCTCATTGGCCCGGCACCGGCCTTTCTTGCCCGGCAGCGCGGCCTGTACCGCTGGCAGGTCCTCCTCCTGGCCCCGGACGTGCACCCGGTGCTCCGGGGCCTGGACCTCGCCGAGTGGACCGTGGACGTGGACCCGGCCAGCCTGCTGACCTGATCGGGCATCTGTCCGCGGGCCGTGACAAGCGGCTTCTGCTGGCAGTCCGCGGCCGACAGAGGAAGAGCGCAGCCGGGTCATCACCGGGGAGGGTGGGGGGCGCTGGAGCGCGCGCAAGGTCTTTCGGAGATACCTGGAGCACGAGCGCGAGCACATGGGGCAGATTCGTCAGGTGCCGGCCGGGCTCGGGACGTGCTAGAGGGTATCCGCCCTAGACCTGGGTCGTTTTCCACCTGCCCCGCCGGAAGATGATCCACGTCAGCAGGGTGCGGCCGGCCCAGTCGGCGGCGGTGCCCCACCAGACCCCGGCCAGGCCCCAACCCAACACCACGGCGAAGAGGTAGACCACCGGCAGGCGCAGCAGGACCGTCCCGCAGAGCGTCACCCACATGGGGCTGCGCGTGTCGCCGGCGCCGCGCAGCCCGCCGGCCAGCACCATCTGCCCGGAGAGGAAGAGCACCTCGGCGGCAGCGATGCGCACCGCCACTCCGGCCAGGTCGAGCACCTCCGGTGTGCTGCCAAAGATGGTCACGATCTGCTGGCCGAAGAGGGCGAAAGCGGTGGCGATCACCCCCGTAAGTGCCGCGGTCAGCAGCAGTGTGCGCCGCATGCCCGTCTTGGCAGCCTCCTCGTTGCGCGCGCCGAGCGCCTGGCCGACCAGAGTGGCGGCGGCCACGCTCAGGCCCCAGCCGGGCATGAAGGAGAGCGACTCCACGCGCAGGGCCAGTTGGTGCGCCGCCAGTGTCACGGTGCCCAGGCCGGCCACGATGCTCATGAACAGGGTGTACCCGGTGCGGGAGATGGCCGTCTCGCCCAGGTTGGGCAGGGCCACGCGCAGGATGCGCCCGATGAGGGGCAAGTCCCACCGCAGCAGCCCGGCCGGCCGCACCCGCAGCGCCGTGCGCCCGGCAAAGAGCGCGAGCAGTGCCAGCAAGCCGCCGAGGGCCCGCGCCGTCCCCGCGGCCCAGCCGGCACCGGCCAGCCCCAGGGCGGGAACGGGCCCCAGGCCAAAGACGAGCACCGCCGCCACGCCCACGTTCCAGACGTTCATGATCAGCGTCAGCCACATCGGCGTGCGCGTGTCGCCGGCCCCGCGCATGATGCCATTGGCCACCATCAGCGGGAAGCTCAGGAGCGAGGTGCTCAGCACCAGCCGCAGGTAGACGCCGCCGGCCGGGACGACGGCCGGCGCGGCGCCCAGTAGCGCCAGGAAGCCCTCGACCAGCGGCATGAGCAGGGCCATCGCCACAGCCGACAGGGCAAAGGTGAGCAGCAGCGCCTGGGCGGCGACCCGCTCAGCCCGGGCATAGTCACCCTCGCCCCATGCGCGCGCTACCAGCGCAGTCGCGCTGACGGCCAGCGCCTCGAACAGCCCGTTGGCCACGAACATCACCGTGCCGCCCAGCCCCACCGCCGCCAGCGCCACGTCGTCGTGCAGCCAGCCGATAAGCAGGGTGTCGGCGAAAAAGACTGCCGTGACCAGCAGGTTCTCCACGACTGCCGGGATGGCCAACCGCAGGATGGTGCCGGTGAGCGCTTCGCGCCCCAGCTGCAGGCGAGGACGGGGCCGATCTTGCGCGGTCAAGGGTCCTCCAGTCTCAGGGGCATGCCGGTGCCCTGGCACGCTTGACAAGAAACCCCTTTGCAGATATACTGAAGCCGGCCTGGAGAGGTGTCCGAGTGGTTGATGGTGCGGCTCTTGAAAAGCCGTGAGCGCAAGCTCCGTGGGTTCGAATCCCACCCTCTCCGCAAGCCGGAAGGCCACCGTTCCGGGGAGATGCCAGAGTGGTCGAATGGGGTCGCCTGCTAAGTGACTGTGGGGCGTGAATCGCTCCACCGTGGGTTCGAATCCCACTCTCCCCGCCAGGGCGGCGAACCTTGCGCCGGTCTCGGACCCGCGCAAGGTTCTGTTTCGAGTGCCCGGAAACGCTCGGCGGGCGCCCCACAGACCGGGCAGACGTCGGGAATCGATCCCTCCGCGATATAACCACACAGCTGGCAGACCGCATAGGCCGGCACGGTATCGGCCAGCAGATGGTCGAGGGCACGCTTGTACAATGAGGCGTGCTGCTCCTCGACATCTCGGGCGTGGCTGAAGGAAATAGCCGCCGGCCGCTCCCCTTCCTCCTGCGCTGCGGCGATCATGGCCGGGTAGTGGACTCCGGCGGCCCTTTGCTCACGCTCGAACGAGGTGCGCAGGTTGGCCTCGCTGTCCTGGACCACGACCTCGGCCAGCAACTCGAGGTGACGGGTGGCGTGCACGCGCTCGGCCTCGGCCACGGCGCGGAAGAGCGCAGCGATCGGCGGCAGCTCCTCCGCGGCGGCCCTCTCGGCAAAGGCCAGCAGCCGGAAGTGTGCTTTGGCCTCGGCCACAAAGGCCAGGTACAGGCTCTCCTGTGTCCTCGTGGCGGGCGTCATGCTAGGGAGTGGCCGTCGTGGTGACGGGGACGGTCGGCTCGGGCGTCGGCATTTCCAGCGAGCTTCCCAACGGGGTCGGCGTGGCCGCGCTGGCGCGGATCGTCTCGATCGCCCCCACCGTGGGGGCCAGGCCGGGCGTGTCCACGCCGGCCACCAGGTCGCCGTAGATCCAGCCGTAGGTCCCCCCGATGAGCACTACCGAGTCGGTGGCCGGGTTGTTCACCCTGGTCAGGCGCACAAAATACCACCACCCGCCCTCGGAGTCGACCTGCCCGCCGTAGACCAGGATCTCGTCGCCCGAGTGCAGGACCCCGATGAGGGCACCGTCGACGGGCCGGTCGCGCACGTTGGCGCGGCTGCCCACGACCACCGCCGGCTGCGGCTCAAAGGCCGGCACCGGGGTGACCGTGGGCGTGGCCGAGGGCGTCGGCGTGAGGGTTACGGTGGGCTCGGCCGTCGGGGTGACAACGGGGCGGTTCTCCCAGCGATCGCGGATGAACCAGAAGGCGGCATAGACCACGGCGGCACAGAGCGCCAGGTAAAAGAGGATCTGCACCACGTTGAGGATCTGCGCGGGCCACGTGCGCTCGATGCTGGCCAGGGCCCGTTCGCACGCCTCGGCCACGGTCTCGCCCCAGGTGGTGCGGTTATCGTCCTCCTGGGCCAGGCGGCGCAGGGTGCCCCGTCCGCGCAGGCTGCCGATGCGGCCGAGGGCCTCGGCAGCGCCCCAGCGCACGTTGCTGTTGGGATGGCGCAGCAGGCGCGTCAGGTGGCGGACGGCCCGGCGGTCGCCGATCAGCCCCAGTGCCTCGGCGGCGCGGAAGCTCTGTATCCAGGTATCGCTCTCCAGGGCCTCGATCAGCGCCGGCACGGCTGGCCGGCCCAGGACGACGAGTTCGTCCAGTGCCTGCGCGTGCGCCGGGTCCTCGGGACGCCCCAGCAGGGCCACCCAGCGGACGATCTCGGCGTAGCTGGCGACGACCGGGGCCGGCCGGCGGGCACTGCGCTCGCGCCAGAAGCCGACCAGCCGGTCCCACCAGCGCAGCAGCACGAAGCGGCTCTCCTCGGCCGGCGGCGCCGCTTCCGTGGTCTCATCCAGCCCTTCGGGGCGCTCCTCCATCCGGGACTCCTTTTCGGCTCGAATCGATCGTCTCTGGCGGGAGCGCGGGGGCCCTCCGCCGTGAAAAAGCAAGGCCAGCCCAGGGCAACGGCTCGCCTGATCCGATCCCACGCGCCACGATGCCCGACCAGCCGTCTTGCTGACCGCGGGCATTTTACTACAACCTCGGCCTCTTTGCAACTTGCCCGGGCCAGGGCACAGGTTCTCCTCAGCGAGGCTTTGCGCGCGGCGCCACTTTCCTGTATAATCTGTGCAGCATCTGGCCCCTGTATCTTCGGGGCCTGTTCGGCCGAACCCACTCCCATCGCTGGAGGGACGAGCATGCCCATCCTGCGCAAGCCGCGCCCGCCGCGTCCCCGCCGCGTCGCCGTCCTCGGCCTCGACGGCACGCCGTACACCTTCTTGCAGCGCCTGATCGGGCAGGGGCACATGCCCCACCTTGCCGGGCTGCTGGGTGAGGGTACCCTGGCGCGCATCCACTCCGTCCATCCCACCGTCTCCTCGGTGGCCTGGTCCACCTACATGACCGGGGTCAATCCCGCCCGACACGGCATCTTTGGCTTTGTCGACCGCAAGCCCGGCAGCTACGAGATCACCATTCCCACCGCCCGGGCCATGCGCGCGCCCACGCTGTGGGAGGTGCTCAGCCAGGCCGGCCGGCGCGTCATCGTCATGAACGTGCCCGTGACCTACCCGCCCCGACCGGTCAACGGCCTGCTGGTGGGCTGCTTCCTCAGCCCCACCCTGGAAAAGGCCACCTACCCGCCGGACCTGGCCGGCCGGCTGGCCCGCCTGGGCTACCGTCTCGACGCCGACCCCTGGAAGGCCCGCCAGTCCAAGGAAGCGGCCCTGCAAGAGGTCAACGAGGTCCTGGAGCGGCGGGTGCGGGCGCTGTTCGATCTCCTGGAATCGGAGCGCTGGGATTTCTTCCAGTGCCACGTGATGGAGACCGACCGCCTGCACCACTTTCTCTGGGAGGAGATGGAGCAGGGCCATCCGCACTACGCCGCGGGCTTCCTCGACTTTTACCGGCAGATCGACGACCTCATCGGCCGGCTGCGCGAGCGGCTGGCCGACGACACGACGCTCGTCGTGCTCTCCGACCACGGCTTCTGCACCCTGAAGAAAGAGGTCTATATCAACCACTGGCTGCAGGAGCGCGGCTGGCTGCGGCTGGAGGGGGACGATCCGCCCAGGCTGGCCCAGATCGGCAGCGATGCGGTGGCCTATAGCCTGGACCCCGGGCGCGTCTTCTTGAACGTGGCCGGCCGCGAGCCGCGCGGCAGCGTGCGGCCTGGCGCAGAGTACGAAGCGCTGCGCGAGGAGATCGCCGCGGCGGCGCAGGCGCTGCGCGATCCGGCCGACGGCCAGCCTATGGTCGCCCAGGTGCTGCGCCGCGAGGAGGTCTATGAAGGCCCCTTCCTGGAGCAGGCCGCGGACCTCATCCTGGTGCCGGTGCCGGGCTATGACCTGAAGGGGGCGCTGGGGAAGCCGGCCCTGACCTTCAAGGGGGGCGAGCTCGTCGGCACGCACACCTACGACGATGCCTTCCTCTACATCCAGGGCCGGCGCATCGCCCCCGGCGACTGGGGCATCGTCGACGCGATGCCGACGGTGCTGCGGCTCATGGGCGTGGACATCCCCGCGGGACTGGACGGGCGGGTCTGCGTAGCCTGAGCGGATGCACGAGGCGTAACCACAGGGTCCGCAGCTGCTTCCTGGGAGGCCGATTCCGCCCGGTGATGCCAGTCCGACCGCCGGCGCATGCAAGAGGCATGGCGGCACACGCAGGGGCTGTGCGCCGCCATGCCTTTCGCATATCTTTCGCCTGCCTCCTGCACGAGCCGGCGATGCCCGGCTGCTGGGGCGACCGATGGCTATGGCCCTGCGCGCACGATCAGCGGCAGGTAGATCCTGTGCTGCGCGGCCCCCACGGTCACGACCAGGCTATCGTCTACCGCGACGTTCAGGCAGTTGGACGCCGTGACGGCCACCGTGTAGGTGCCGGCCGTGGTCCAGCTATAGACCGCGCTCCAGCCCGTGCTGCCATCGTTCCACAGGTAGGCCGGGTTGGTGGCCGTGGGCGGTGCGATCACCGCCAGGTAGGTGCCCTCCTCCCCCACCTGCAGGGAGGCCGGCCCGGAGATGGTCACGCCGGTCAGCGAGATGCACTCGTTGGTCACCAGCACGTCCAGCGTGGCCGTGGCGCTGCCGCAGGCGTTGCTCCCGGTGACGGCGATGGTGTAGAGGCCGGCGCTGCTCCAGCTGTAGGTCGTGGTGCCGCCGGTGGCTCCGCTGTCCCACAGGTATAGCGGGTTGGTCGCGTCGGGCGGGGTGGGCACGGCGGTGTAGGTGCCCACCTGGTCGGGCAGCA
The DNA here is from genome assembly GCA_964613665.1 of uncultured Chloroflexia bacterium. Classification (GTDB taxonomy): domain Bacteria; phylum Chloroflexota; class Chloroflexia; order DTKN01; family DTKN01; genus CAZQFV01. Next base: position 41,234 of record CAZTIG010000003.1, on the reverse strand, counting down.
GGGAGAGCGGGCCGGCGATGGCCAGGCTGGCGATGGGCTGCAGCACGGCCACGGTGGCGCTGAAGGTGTCGGTGCCGCACGTGTTGCTCACGGTCAGGGTGACGGTATAGGGGCCGGGCGCGCCATAGGTCCAGGTGGGGTCCACAGCCGCGCTGTCGGTGTCGCCGTCGCCGTCCAGGTCCCAGGCGAAGGAGAGCGGCGGGCTGCCGCTGCTCTGGTTGGTGAACTGGATCGGCTGCCCCACGCAGGCCGGCTGGCTCCAGGTGAAGCCGGCTGTGGGGTCGCCGGGGCCGCAGGAGGCGATCTGGAAGCTGACGGCGGAGCGCAGCCAGATCTGGTCGCCCCAGAGCAGGTAGGCGGTGTTGGTGATCGTGGCGCCCGGCAGGCCAGTGACCAGCACGGTCATCTGGATCGTCCCGGGCGCCGTCGGGTCCAGGTTGGTTGTCCAGTAGGCCGTGCGCGTGGCCGGGTTGTACAGGTCGGGCATCGGATTGGCGGTGAGGAACTCGATCCCCTGCGGGAGCACGTCGGAGATGACCACCCCCTTGGCCAGGACATCGCCCATGCCGCCATACTGGATGGTGTAGGTGAGCGGCTGGCCAGGGAACGGCTGCGTGGGAGGCAGGGATATCTGCAGTGTGGGCGAGAGGACGAGGTAATAGTCCTCCGTCTCGCCCAGGTCATAGCCCTGGACTGGCCCGCGGCCGTCGGCGGGCCCCGGGGCCGGCTTGTCGGCCACGCTCAGGCGGAGCCAGATCTCGTAGATATTGCCCTCGGATACCTTGGCCTTGCTGGTGATGGGCATCAGGTAGAGGGAGTAGGTGCCCTGGGGGAGGAGCAGCATCATGTTGTGGTAGACCCACTCGTCGGCGGAGGGGCCGCCCAGGCAGCTCTCGATGTCGGCCCAGTCGCCGTCGCGGCTCCAGTCGGCCCAGACGTTGAGGTAGCGCGGGATCAGGCCGAATATGGGCTGCGACACCACGGTCATGGTGAAGGGGACGGTAGTGGTGTTGCAGTGGGCGACGGCCAAGGGCACGTGCAGGCCGTCGTCGCCCCCGTAGATGACGCTGTCCATGTCGGCCATGTCGACGGTCGGGGAGATGTTGGGCATGCCATCCTGGTCCGGCATCTGGTCGGCATTGGACTCGACCGTCATGGCTATCCCCAGCCACGAGTCAACCAGGGCCAGGTGGTGGCGCGGCCCCTGGCCGCTGGCCGGCGGCGTTCCCGCGAAGAAGACGGTGGGGAAGCGGGCCTGGACATAGGGGAAGTGATAGGCCGTCATGGGCGCATTGCCGTGGTTGTTGTCGCTGGCCGGGGCGTCGCCCAGGTCGGCCTCGGCTGCGGCGCACTGGGCATGGGCGATGTCGAAGCAGACGTTGGGCGCGGCGGTGGCGATGTTGACCAGGTCGATGCAGGAGTCGCGGCCGCAGCCGTCGTACCAGTTTCCGCTCTCCGGGTTGACCGGGTTGTGGCCGTACCACTGCCAGGCCGTATTGCCGCTGCTGCCGGGGAAGGGGTCGCCGGCGTCGCCGCGGTTGGTGCCGAACTCCAGGTGGTCCTGCCGGTCGGCCTGCTCCAGCGACACCAGGTAGTGGGTCGTGGCGCAGGCGCCCGTGCAGTGCGGGTTGGGCAGGGAGCGGCACTCGGTGTTGTTGTCGGGCCCGCCGTAGAGGCTCCAGAAGGCCTCGTCGACGTGCCAGATGAGCAGGCCGCTGCTGGGAAGCCACTCGTCGTAGCTATTGGCGATCGTGCGGCGGTTCTCCACCAAGAAGTACTCCTGGACGCGCAGGCCGGCCGTCTTGAAGCGCAGGATGGCGTTCGCCGTCGTCTCCACCGGAGGCAGGCAGACGCCGCTGGCCGGGTTCATAACCAGCGTGGCCGTGTCCCAGCGCAAGAGGACGCGGGTCCAGGCCTCCGGCCAGGCCGGCGAAGAGCCGTCGGTGACCGCGTAGCCGACGAACGAGTTCCACTTGCTCGGTCCGTTCCAGTCGCCGTACGACATCAGCCCCCACTGGCCGATGCCGAAGGAGACGGCGGGGTAGGGGCTGGCGATCAGGTCGTACAGGTCGGGCAGGCCGAAGAGCCCGTGGGCGATCTCGTGGCAGACCACGCCGACGGTCAGGTCGGTGGTGTTGGGGCCGACCAAGCTGGGTTCCCAGTACTCGGGCACGGTGACGTAGTTGTCCACGCTCACTCCGTCGGTGGAGTAGTAGGGGATGCCGCCCATCCCGGAGATGGAGGAAGCGTGGGACCAGATGTGGTTGGCGTTGAGGCTCCATTCGGCCCCCGTGCCGGCGTGGATGACCAGCAGGGTGTCGACCTGACCGTCGCCGTCGTTGTCGTAGTTGGCAAAGTTGACCAGGGGGTCGAGCGCCGACAGGACGGCCGCGACCATGCCGGCGGCGTTTTGTGGGTAGCTGTACTGGTTCATGCCGTACTGGCCGTTGGCGAAGTAGGACATGGTGTTGCCGGCGGCGCGCCAGCCGGTGGTACTGGGCAGGTTGACGGTGGCGATGGTGAGCGTGCCGCGGGTGACCTCGTCGTAGTAGTCGCGCACCGATCCGCGGCCGGAGACCGGCGCGGCATAGACCAGGTTGTCAAAGACGGTCAGGTTGGTCACCGTGCCGGGCGTGCCGGTAAAGTCGACCATGACGGCCAGCAGGTTGACGTTGCCCTGCAGGGGGCGCGGCCGGACGGGCGAGGGGGACATCTTGTACTGCGACAGGTCGGGCAGGGGCCGGCCCTCCTGCCTCATCCGCTCCACAACCTGGGGCGGCAGGGGTACAATCGAGGTGGCACCGCCGGTGGGGGTAGGGGCATCGTCGGCGTGCGGAAGTGGCGGGCCGACCAGGGCGGCCGCGCCTGGCTGCCAGGCCAGACCAGCCAGGATCACCAGGGCGGAGAAGAGGGCGAGGAAAAAGCGAACGGGACGGGTGGCGTGCATCGGGACACCTCCTTGCCGGGCCGCGACGGGCCAAGCGGTACGCCTGCGGGGAGGGGTTGCGCCCGCTGGATGTCGCAGGTTGGACCTGGGGAAGCTTCCGCGATTTCCGGCGCTGTGGTCCTCTTGGGCCATTATAACACATAGGGGAAGAGAATGCAAGGGAACTTACAGGTCCACCCGTGGCCCGCCGACGCGGCGGTATATCCAGCGCGCGGCGTCGGCGGCAAAGAGGCGCCGGCCGTCGACGATCACGGGCGAGGAGAGCCAACCCGCCAGCTCCTGCGGGTCCAGTTGCACGTACGCGCTGTGCCGCACCATCAGGACTGCCGCGTCGCACCCCTGCACGCGCTCCCGCAGGTCGCCCTGGTACTCGGCCACGTAGGGGTCGTGGACGGCCACGCTGGCACCCAGCTCGTGCAGCCGCTGCACCAACGCTGCGCTGGGGGAGTTGCGGGTATCGTCCGAGTTCTCCAGAAAGGCATAGCCCAGCACGGCCACCCGGGCGCCCCGGACGTCCTTCCCCGCGGCCCGCAGGCCGTCGACCACCAGGTCGGCAACGTGGCCCGGCATGCCGTCGTTCACCGCCCGCGCCGCCGGGATGAGGCGCGCCGTCAGCTCGGGCGGGGTGTTGGCCAGCAGCAGCCAGGGGTCCTTGGGCAGGCAGTGCCCGCCCACCCCGGCGCCGGGCAGGTGCATGTCGCGGTATGGGCATTTGTTGAGCAGCTCGCGCACCCGCCAGACGTCCGCCCCCAGGCTCTCGCAGACCAGGGCCATCTCGTTGGCGAAGGCGATCTGCACATCGCGGTAGGTGTTCTCGGCCGTCTTGACGATCTCGGCCGTGAGGGCGTCGGTGGGGTCCAGGTCGGCCCGGACAAAGGTGCTGTAGAGGGCCACGGCCAGCTGCGCCGCCTCCGGCGTCATGCCGCCGACGGCGCGCGGCATTGTCTCCAGGTTGCGCAGCAGCCTGCCCGGCGTGACCCGCTCGGGGCAGTGTACCAGGAAGAGGTCGCTGCCGGTGCACCGGCCGGAGGCGGACTCCAGGGCCGGCCGAACCAGTCCCTGCATGGTGCCGGGGGCGATGGTCGACTCGATCACCACCAGCGTGCCGGGGGCCAGGTGCGGGCCCAGGGAGGCCAGCGCCGCGCGCAGGGCAACGTAGGCCGGCCTGTTGTCCGAACCGACCGGTGTCTCCACGGCGATGAGGATCGCACGGGTCTCCCGGCAGGCCGCATAGTCGCCGGTGGCCCGCAGCTTCCCGCTGCCCACGGCCTCGGCCAGCAGCTCGGCCAGGCCCGGCTCGTCCCCCTGGATCGGGCAGGCGCCCCGGTTGACCTGGTCCACCTTCTCGGCACTGCGCTCGATGCCCACGACGCGGAAACCGACCCGGGCCAGCATGCAGGCCACCGGCAGGCCGACGTAGCCCAGGCCGATCACGGCGACCCGGATGCTGCGCGTGCGGATGGCGCTCAGGATCTCCTCGGACATCGGTTCCCCCTATTCGTGAGCGGCCCCTGTGAGGACGTTGTGCTGCTCCCCTGCCTTGACCAGCTGCAGTGCCAGTGCCAGCACGCGCATGCCGTCCTCGCCGCTGACGGCCTGGGCCGGCTGGCCCTGAGCAGTCTGGACAAAGGCCTCGATTTCGGCCCGCAGCGGCTCCTTGCGAGCGATGGCCAGCTTGACCATGTCGCCCTCGGCGACGCCCTTCAGAATGCCCAGGCTGTCCCAATCGCCCTCGGCCCGCGTGTTCTGGTAGAAGTAGAGGTCCTGGGTCAGGTAGTTAACCAGGAACATGCCCCGCTCCCCGGTCACGGTCAGCTCGCGGATCTTGGTCGGCGTCAGGCGGTTGATGTCCAGCACGCCGATGGTGCCGTTGCGAAAGCGCACCAGGCCCGAGAGCAGGTCCTCCAGCCTGGTATGCACCTGGCGCATCGTCTCGGCATAGACTCGCTCCACCTCCGCGCCCAGGAGGTAGTACATGACGTCGATGTCGTGGGCGGCCAGGTCGATGACCACGCCCATGTCCTGGATGCGCTCGGGAAAGGGGCCCATTCGGCGGGCCTGGATCATGAAGATGCGCCCGAGTTCACCCTTGTCCAGGCGCTTCTTCAACTCGATCACCGCCGGGTTGAAGCGCTCGATGTGCCCTACGGCCAGGACGACCCCGCCGGCCCGGGCGCAGGCGATCATCTCCTGGGCCTCGGCCACGGTCGAGGCGATCGGCTTCTCCACCAGGGCGTGCACGCCGCGGGCGAGGGCCTCCAGGGCCACGTCGCGGTGCAGGGAGGTCGGCACGGCGATGGAGAGGAGGTCCGGCTGGCGCTCGGCCAGCATCTGCCGGTAGTCGCTGTACGTCGGCACCTTGAAGCGCCGGCCGACGGCCTCGCCCTTTTTCGGGTCCGCGTCGGCTACGGCGGTCAGCTCCACGCCGTCCAGCTCGTTGTACACCCGGGCGTGGTGCATGCCCATCGCGCCCACCCCGATGACGGCTGCTTTGAGCATTGGCGGTCTCCTATTGCAGGATGCAAGAAGCAGGATGCAGGATGCAAGATACGTTCTACGACGCCTGCAGCGACGCCACGGCTGCGACAATGGTATCCAGGTCCTCGCGGCTCAGGGCCGGGTGCACTGGCAGTGACAGCACCTCCAACGCGGCCCGCTCGGCCTCGGGCAGGCGGTCGGTATAGCCCATGCCCTGGTAGAGCGGCTGCTGGTGGATCGGCAGGGGGTAGTACACGCCCACGCCGACGCCCCTGGCTCTGAGCTGCTCGATGGCCCTGTCGCGGTCGATCCCGCGCAGGCGGATAGTGTACTGGTGAAAGACGTGGCGGTAGCCCGGGCGGACTACCGGCGGGACGACGTGGGGCATCTGCCCCAGTCGCCCGGTCAGGTAGGCGGCGTTCTGGATGCGCTGCTCCGTCCAGCGAGGCAACTTGTCCATCTGGGCTAGGCCGATGGCGGCGTGGATGTTGGACATGCGAAAGTTATAGCCCAGCGTCTCGTGGTAGTAGGTGCGGGCCGAGCCATGGTGGCGCAGCAGGCGGCAGCGCCGATCGCTCTCGTCGTCGTCGGTGGTGATGATGCCACCCTCGCCGGTGGTGATGTTCTTGGTCGGGTAGAAGGAGAAGCAGCCTGTGCCAAAGGAGCCGGCGCGCCGCCCGGCGACCTCCGCGCCGTGCGCCTGGCAGGCGTCCTCGACGATCAGCAGGTCGTGGCGGCGGGCGATCTCCAGGAGGGCGGGCATATCGCAGAGCTGGCCGAAAAGGTGCACGGGCATGATGGCCCTGACGCGCGATCCCTGCGCCCGACGGGCGCGCACCGTCGCCTCCACCTGGTCCGGATCGATGTTGAAGGTGTCGGGCTGGATGTCGCAGAAGACGGGGCGGGCGCCGGCAAAGAGGATCGTGTTGGCCGTGGCGATAAAGGTAAAGGGGCTGGTGATGACCTCGTCGCCGGGACCGATGCCGTTAGCTAGGAGGGCCAAGTGCAGCGCGGTCGTCCCGGAGCTGGTGGCGACGGCGTGCTTGACTCCGCAGAATGCGGCGAAGCGCTCCTCGAAGGCGGCCACCTGCTGGCCCTGGGCCAGCTGCCCGCTCTCCAGGACGGCCAGCACGGCCGCCTTTTCCTCATCTCCCATCAGCGGCTTGGCGATCGGGATCATGGTGTTTCCTCCAGGTTGACTTCGATGCCGCAGTGCGTGCAGCGCCTGAGCGGGCTGCCCTCTGTGGCCGGCCCGAGACGATGGCCGCAGGCACAGACGTAGCCGATCAGCCGGGCCGGGTTGCCGGCGACCAGGCCGTGGTCGGGCACGTCGCGGGTGACCACGGCGCCGGCGCCGACCATGGCCCAGCGGCCAATCGTCACGCCGGTGACGATGATCGAGCCGGCGCCGAGGGCGCAGCCGTGCCGCAGCACGATCCGGCCCACCTCCCAGTCGCTGCCACCCTTGAGCGTGCCGTCGGGGTTGATGGCCCGCGGGAACTTGTCGTTGGTCAGGCAGACGTGCGGTCCGATGAAGACGCCGTCCTCCACCGTCACGCCGTGGTAGACGGAGGAGTTGTTCTGGATCTTGACGTGGTCACCGATGGTCACGTCGAAATCGATGTAGACGTTCTTGCCGATGATGCAGTCCCGACCGATGCGCGCGCCCTCGCGCACCTGGGCCTGGTGCCAGACCCTCGTTCCCTCGCCCACGGTGGCCCGGGGCGACACATCGGCGCTGGGGTGGATCATCGGTGCCTCCTTGGCGATGAGATGCGAGAACGTGAGAACCTATCGCGTCAGCAGCTCGACGATGTACTTGCTGGCATGGCCGTCGCCGAAGAGGGACGGGCGGGCGCCTGTGGGGCCGAAGTGCCGTACCGCCTCCAGAATGCGCGTCGGGTCGCTACCTACCAAGATGTTCCAGCCGGCCTCGACCGTCTCCACCCACTCGGTCTCATGGCGCAGCGTCACGCAGGGTACGCCCAGCCAGTAGGCCTCTTTCTGCACGCCGCCCGAGTCGGTCAGGATGAGCCGGGCATCGCGCTCCAGCGACAGCATGTCGAGATAGCTGAGCGGCTGGACCAGCCGGACGTTGGCTGCCGGGACGATGCCGGCGGCCCGTAGGGCCTTTTCCGTGCGAGGATGGGCCGGGAAGACCACGGTCTCGCCCGTGGCGTTCAGCGCGGCCACGATGCGGGACAGCACGGCGGGGTCGTCGGTATTGCCGGGCCGATGGATGGTGACCAAGAGGTAGCCCTGCGGCGCCAAGTCCAGGCGCTCGTGGACGCGGCGGGTGGCGACGGCCAGCCCGTGCAGCACTGCGTCGTACATCACGTCGCCGACCTGGTGCACGCCGGCGGTGATGCCCTCGCGGGCCAGGTTCTGTACCGCCGTGGCGGTCGGGCAGAAGAGCAGGTCGGAGACGTGGTCGGCCAGGAGGCGGTTGATCTCCTCCGGCATGGCGCGGTTGAAGGAGCGCAGGCCGGCCTCGACGTGGGCCACGGGGAGGTGCAGCTTGGCCGCGGCCAGGGCTCCGGCCAGGGTGGAGTTGGTGTCGCCATAGACCAGCACCCGCTCGGGCCGTTCCTGGAGCAGGACATCCTCGAGGCGGGCCAGCATCTCGCCGGTCTGCCGGCCGTGGCCGGCGGAGCCGACCTCCAGGTTGTAGTCGGGCACGGCGATGCCCAGCTCCTGGAAAAAGACCTCGGACATGAGGTAGTCATAGTGCTGTCCCGTGTGGACCAGCACCTCGTGGTGCTCCCGGCGCAGCCGTCGGCTGACCGGGGCGGCCTTGATGAACTGGGGCCGTGCCCCGACGACCGTGACGACCTTCATGTGCCTGCTACCCCCGGCTGTTGGCCGCTCGGCGGCGAGCAACCTTGGGCGGAGCGGCCGGGATTGGCCGGCCGGTAGGGATTGTATACGGAATGGGCGGTCCTGTCAATTGCCGTTTGACAAACCTGGCCAAACGTGGTAATATTCAACCACTGAATATTGAGTGTGGTACAGGGTGGGCGATGTCCGAGAACGAGCGAGAGCTGCGCCTGCTGGAGGCGCTGGAGCGGGACCCCGAGGTCACCCAGGCCGGCCTGGCCGTGCAGCTCGGCGTGGCGGTAGGCAGCGTGAACTGGTACCTGAAGCGGCTGATCCGCAAGGGGTACGTCAAGGTGACGCACCTGCAGCGCCGCAAGATGAAGTACTTGGTCACGCCGGAGGGTCTAGCCCTCAAGGCGCACCTGACGCTGCAGTACATGAAGGCCTCGCTGCGGGTTTATCGCGAGCTGCGCCAGGCGGCGCGGGAGGCACTGCGGCAGGTGCGCCGGTCCGGTTACGGGGCCGTCTGTGCCCGTGGGCGCGACGAGGCGATGGAGATCTTTCGGCTGACCTGTCTGGAAGAGGGGATGGCGGTGGAGTGGAACTCGCACGCGGGCCTGCCGCGGGTGCGGGTGGCGGGCGCGCAATACGTCATCGATTGGCCGGAAGCTCTGGTCAGAGCAACGCCATCCGGTGACAGGACGTGGACTGGCCAGGACGGCCTCTCCACGGGAGGTCTACGCGGAGCAGACATGTCGGATGCGGCGGGGAGCAGCGGGTGATGACGACAACGGGCGGGGTCGAATGCACTCGATCTGTCTCAGAGGAGCGACCACGAACGCTCAAGATCGTGCTCCTGGGCGATTCCCTGTCCTTGCCACGTGGTCCGGCGCAGGGCGACATCCCGTACGAGGCCACCTATCCTGTTCTGTTGGAACGATCCTTGCGAGCAAGACTGGGGGCTCAGGTACCGTGGTTGATCGAACGTGGCCTGCGTCTGCGGACGATCCTGCGGGTGCCGTCCGACTGGTACGAGCAGATCGAGTTGAAGAAGCCGGATATCCTGGTGGTTCATGTGGGGGTGGTGGATTGCGCCCCGCGGGTCTTCTTGCCCCTGGAGCGTCACATGGTCAATGCGATCCGGCCGAAACGGCTGAGGGCGTGGGTGCTGGGTTTGGTCAACAAGCACCGCCGCGCAATCATCCGTCTCCGCCCCAACCGGGTCTATGTGTCGCACAGGAGGTTCGAGCGGGGGGTGCAGCAGGTGGTGGAGAAGGCCTACCTCAGCGGTCTGCGCGGGCTGATCTTTGTCAACATCGTGGCTCCCCCCGACGATCTGGAGTACCGTTCACCGGGATTCCGGCGGAACGTCGAGCTGTACAACCGTACTCTGGCCGAGCAGGCCGGCCGATTCCCGTGGGTTCGCCTGGTGGATTTTAACGGGCTGGTTTGGCAGGGAGGGGATCCAACGAGCCTGTTGTTGGACGGTGTGCACCCGAACCGCAAGGGGCATGCGCTGTTGGCAGAGGAACTGGAGCGGCACATCCTGGAGCTTGGCGGAATGTCGTGATGGGCAGTTTTGCGGAAAGGAACAAGGGCATGGAGAAATCGGATCGTGGCCGCGTACAGATCATCGCCGAGATGGCCTGCTCGCACGAGGGCGATCCGGAGCTGGCGCGCCGCATCATTGATGGAGCCGGCCAGGCCGGTGCCGACGCCATTCAGTTCCAGGTGTGGGTGCTACGGGAGATGATGGTGCCCCATCATCCCGACATGGCGCGGGTGTCCAGGTTGGAGCTTTCCCGGGGGCAGTGGGCCGACCTGGCTTCCTATGTGCACGACAACTACCCCGCCCTGCAGATCATCGCCTGCGTCTACGAGCGTTCCAGTGTCGATTTCTGCGAAAAGATCGGCGTGCAGGCCTACAAGTTGCATGCGGCGGACCTGTCCAACCCGTATCTGATCCAGCACGTGGCCGCGACGGGCAAGCGGATCGACCTGAGCGTGGGGGCTTCGACCCTGGATGAGATCGCCAAGGCCATCGAATGCATTCGCAGGATCTCCGACGCTCCGGTCTGGCTGATGTATGGCTACCAGCTCTTTCCCACGCCGATCGAGGCCGTTCACCTGCGCTACATGCGCAAACTGCGCCAGCTCTTCGAGTTGCCGGTGGGCTACCAGGACCACAGCGACGCCGAGAGCGCCGCGGCCTTCTGGCTGCCCGCTGCCGCGGTGGGTTTGGGGGTCGACATCTTGGAGAAGCACCTCACCCACGATCGGTCCCGCAAGGGGGCCGACCACGAGTCCGCGCTCAACCCCGACGAGTTCGCCCGCTTCGTGCAGATGGTGCGGATGGTCGAGAGCGCCCTGGGCTCGGCCCTTCCGCGGCCCTTGTCCCCAGAGGAGCTCAGGTACCGCCAATATGCCAGGAAGAGCCTGGTGGCCAGCCGCGATCTGCCGGCCGGCACCGTCCTCAGTGAGCACGACCTTACCTTCATGAACGCCGGCAAACTGGGACTGCCGCCGGATCAGAGCGACCGGCTCGTCGGTCGTGTCACACGGCGGGCGCTCCCTCGCTACTACCTGGTGCAGGAGGTTGACGTCGAGTGACAACAGCGATCCTGGTCACGGCGCGGTTGAAATCCACCCGTCTGCCTTTCAAGGTGCTCAAGACGGTCCATGGCCGGCCGCTCATCGGCCATCTGCTCGACCGACTGAAGTTGGCCCGCCGGCCCAGCATGATCGTGATCTGCACCTCGCCGATTTCCCAGGATGACCCCCTGGTGGAGGTAGCCCGGGAGGAAGAGGTGCAGTGCTTCCGCGGACACCCCGACGATGTGCTGCAGCGGCTAACCGATGCGGCGGCCCACTTCGGGGTCGACCTGGTCGTCAGTTGCACGGCCGACAATCCCTTTGTCGACCCGGAGTATATCGACCGGCTGGTGGACTATCACATCGCGAACGGCTACGACTTCTGCAAAAGTGAGGGTCTGCCCTTTGGTGCCTTTGCCTATACCGTCTCCTACCCAGCCATGGTCCGCGCCTGCCAGATCAAGGCCGAGGTGGACACGGAGGTCTGGGGTACCTATTTTACGCAGACAGGTCTCTTCCGGTGGGGTGTGCTGACCGTGGACGATCCCGCGGTGCGCTGGCCCCAACTGCGCTTGACCGTGGACACGCCACTGGACCTGGAGCTGATCACGCGCATCTTCGATGAGCTGTATGTGCCGGGTCGGGTCTTCTCGCTGCAGGAGATCGTGGCTCTATGCCGGCGGCGGCCCGACCTGGTGGCCATCAACGCTGCCGTCCAGCAGAAGCCGGGCCGGGACATCCGGCTCAAGCCGGAAGCGGAGGTGAACCGTGCCTGAGCCGGTGGAGATCGCCGGGCGCATGGTTGGCCCCGGTTGGCCCTGTTTCATCATCGCAGAGGCTGGCGTGAACCACAACGGCAGCCTGGATCTGGCCAGGCGGTTGGTGGATGCGGCCAAGGCTGCCGGGGCCGACGCGGTCAAGTTCCAGACATTCCAGACCGCGCATCTGGTCACGCGCACGGCGCCCAAGGCGGAATACCAACTGCAGGCAACGGGAGGCCAGGAGTCGCAGTACGAGATGCTCTCTCGCCTGCAGCTCTCCCCAGCAGATCACCGCTGCCTGCTGGCCTGCTGCCAGGAAGCGGGCATTGTCTTCCTTTCCACGCCGTTCGACGAGCCGAGCGCCGACCTGCTCGATGAGCTGGGCGTGCCGGCGCTCAAGATCGGCTCGGGCGAGGTGACCAACCTGCCGTTCCTGACATACCTGGGCCGCAAGGGCAAGCCGCTGCTCCTGTCCACCGGGATGTCCTACCTGGCGGAGGTGGACGAGGCGGTGCGGGCGATCCGCTCGGCCGGATGTGACCAGCTCGTGCTGCTGCACTGCGTCTCCGACTACCCGGCCGAGCCGGCCGATGTCAACCTGCGGGCCATGCGGACGATGGCCCGGGCCTTTGACCTGCCGGTCGGGTACTCGGATCATACGTTGGGGGATGAAGTGGCCCTGGCGGCGGTCGCGCTGGGCGCCTGCGTGATCGAGAAGCACTTTACCCTGGACCGTGGCCTGCCCGGGCCTGACCACCGGGCGTCGCTGGAGCCGGCCGAACTGACTTCCCTGGTGCGCTCGATCCGCCTGGTCGAGCAGTCGATGGGGGACGGCATCAAGCGCCCGGCCGCCAGCGAGGAGAGCGCGCGGACAGTCGGCCGGCGCAGCGTCGTCGCCGCACGGGCTATCTCTGCCGGCACGGTGCTGACAAGGGATATGTTGGCGGCCAAGCGCCCCGCCTCCGGTATGCCGCCCGCCTGGATCGATCTCCTGGTGGGGCGCACGGCGGCCGTGGACATCCCTGCCGACGCCTTGATCGCACTGCACATGCTTCGCTGAGAGGACCTCGATGCCGGGACTGCAGATCCGTCCGTATCAGCAGGGCGATGAGGCGAAGATCGTGAGCCTGTTCGGCCTCGTCTTTGGCCGCCCCCTGACCATGGCCTACTGGCAGTGGCGCTTCCGCGACAACCCGACCGGGCACATCTTCGTCGACCTGGCCTGGGATGGCGAAAAGCTGGCTGGGCACTACGCCGTGTCGCCGGTGGTGCTCTCCGTGCGCGGCCAGGAGTACCTGACTGCGCTCTCGATGACCACGATGACCCACCCCGACTATCGCGGCCGGGGGCTCTTTGTCACCCTGGCACAGAGCGTGTACCAACGCATGGCCGACCAGGGCCTGCCGCTGGTCTGGGGTTTTCCCAATAGCCTCTCACACCGTGGCTTCGTCCGCGACCTGGCCTGGCTGGATATCCACGAGGTGCCCACCTTTCAGCGTGTTCTGACCCAGGACCGGCCGTTGCCAACCCCATCGCCGCAGGTGGTCGAGCTACCCTCTTTCGACAGCCGCTGCGACCTGCTATGGACAGAACTCGACAAACGCGACTACATTCTCGCCCGGCGGGACTGCCGCTACCTGGCCTGGCGCTACGTAGCCAACCCCGAGAACCGCTACACGCTGTTCGGCTATCAGCAAGGCGAGCAGCTGCGGGGCTATGCCGTCTGCAAGCGCTACGGGGATGGGGTCGACCTGGTCGACCTGCTCTGCCTGGATGAGCAGGCCGGCCTGGATCTGGTCTGGGCGGTAGCCGGATGGGCGGGCCGGCAGGGGGCGTCGGTGCTGCAGACCTGGCTGAACCCCAGCCTGCCCCTGCACCTGGAACTGGAGAAGTACGCCTTCCGTGCCGGGGAACCGATCACCTATTTCGGTGCCCGGCCGCTGCGGCCGGAGCTGGAATCGGCCGGGCTGACCAGCTACTGCAACTGGTATCTGACGATGGGGGACTCGGATGTCTACTGAAGTGCCCCGGCGCCGCATTCTGTTTACGACCGGCATTCGCTCCGACTATGACCTCCTGTATCCGGTGATGCGGGCAGTCGATCAGGAACCGCGGACGGCGGTCAACCTGGTTGTCACCGGAGCGCACCTGGCCGGCCTGTACGGTCACACGGTGGAGCAAATCGAGGCGGATGGATTCCAGATCGTCGCGCGAATCGAGAGCCTGCTCAACTCTGACACGGCGGCCGGCCGGGTCAAGTCGGCCGCTGTTCAGTTGCAGGGCTTGGTGGACGTCTGCGCCCAGGTGCGGCCGGCCATCGTCGTGGCGATGGCCGACCGCGAAGAGGCCCTGACCGTGGCCATGGCGGGGGCCTACATGGGCATCCCGGTGGCGCACATCGGCGGTGGCGACTTTGCCGAGGATGGCAATGTGGACAACGCCGTGCGCCACGCTGTTACCAAGCTAGCACACCTGCACCTCGTGACTACACCGCGCAGTGCCGAGCGGGTGATCCGCATGGGGGAGGAACCCTGGCGCGTCCATGTCGTGGGCGCATCGGGGCTCGATCGCTTGCTGGCTACCGAGGAGATCCCCCGGGCGGAGTTGAGCAAGGCCCTGCAGTTTGATGTCACGGAGGGGCCGTTGGCTCTGGTCATCCAGCACTCGATCAGCACAGAGATCGACGACGCAGGCCGGCAGATGCGCGCCACACTGGAGGCGATCGTCGGCCTGGGCCTGCGTGCGTTGATCAGCTACCCGAACTCTGACGCCGGCAGCCAACAGATCATCGCGGTGATCGAGGAGTATGCCGCGCGCCATCCTTCTCTGCGGGCCTATCGTAACCTGCCCCGAGCGGTCTTTGTCAACCTTTTGCGCATTGTCGACGTGCTGGTCGGCAACTCGAGCTGCGGCGTTATCGAGGCCCCGCTCCTGAAGCTGGCGGTTGTCAACGTGGGCAGACGCCAGGTCGGCCGTGAGCACGCTGACAACATCCTTTTTGTCCCCCACGATGTCGCCCAGATCCAGGAGGCCATCCGCCGCGCGCTGTACGACCCAGGGTTTCGATCCCAGGTTCGGGGCTGCCAGAACCCCTATGGCGATGGACACACCGGGGAACGCATCGCCAAGATTCTGGCCGAAGTGCCGATCGATGAACGGCTCGTCGCCAAGTTCAACACGTTCTGAGGGGGTTTGCGATGCGCGTGCTGGCGATCTCGGTGCATCCGGACGACGAGACGATGGGCTGCGGGGGCACGTTGCTCAAGCATCGCCAGAGCGGCGATGAGCTGTTCTGGTTGATCGTGACCCAGGCATGGGAGCCGCAGTGGTCCGCACAGACGATCGCCCGCAAGGCCGAGGAGGTGGAACAGGTTGGCCGGGCGTATCCGTTCACTCGTCTCTACAAACTGGGGTTTCCAACGACCCGGCTGGACACCTTGCCGCAGTCCGAGTTGATGGACGGCATCCGGAACGTCGTAAGTGAGGTGCGTCCCGATTGGGTCTACACGGTGAATCGCAGCGACATCCATTCCGATCACCGTGTCGTGTTTGAGTCGGCGATGTCGGTCCTCAAGCCGTTCGCCGCGGGACAGGCAGTGTCGCGCCTCCTCTGCTTCGAGTGCCTGTCGTCGACCGAGGCGGCGCCACCACTGGCCGAGCGGGCCTTTGTTCCCCATGTCTATGTGGACATCACCCCGTTTCTCGAGCGCAAGATCGAGATCTTGCGCTTCTACCAGAGCGAGGCGCACGATGATCCATTGCCCCGCGGCCCCTCTGCCATCCGGGCCCTGGCCCGCTACCGCGGGGCCACGGTCGGCGTCGAGTACGCCGAGGCCTTTATGTTGATCCGGGAGTTGCGGTGATGCTGCGGGCGGTCGGCCTGGGGGCCGGTGGCCATGCCAAGGTGGTCATCGACATCGTGCGCCTGTTGGGTGGCTACGAGCTGGTGGGCCTGCTCGACCCCCAGGAAGCCCTCTGGGGCAGCGAGGTCCTGGGCGTCCCCGTGCTGGGCGGCGACCATCTCCTGCCGCAGCTCCGCGGGCAGGGCGTGGGACACGCCTTCATCGGCGTCGGGACGGTCGGCGACGTGCGCACGCGCGTGCGGCTGTATGAGCTGGCCCGCCAGCACGGCCTGCAGCTGGTGGCGGCGATCCATCCACGCGCCGTCGTCGCCGCCTCGGTCGAGATGGGCGCGGGGCCGACGGTGATGGCCAACGCCGTGATCAACGCGGCGGCCTGCCTGGGGGACGACGTGATCGTCAACACCGGGGCGATCGTCGAGCACGACTGCGTGGTCGGCGACCACGCTCACGTCGCCACCGGCGCGCGCCTGGCCGGCGGCGTCCACGTCGGCGAGGGTGCCCTGGTGGGCATCGGCGCGACCGTGCGTCAGGGTCGGCGCATCGGCCGGTACGCCGTCGTCGGCGCCGGGGCCGTGGTGGTGGACGACGTGCCCGACGCGGTCGTCGTGGCCGGGGTGCCGGCGCGGGTGCTGCGCCGGACGGAGGGCTGATCGTGGAGATCGAGCGCTTCCTGGTGCGGCCGGCCGATTCGATCCGCCAGGTCATGATGCGGATCGACCGCAACGCCA
Organism: uncultured Chloroflexia bacterium; assembly: GCA_964613665.1. GTDB lineage: Bacteria > Chloroflexota > Chloroflexia > DTKN01 > DTKN01 > CAZQFV01. The sequence continues at coordinate 25,048 of CAZTIG010000003.1, read as the reverse complement.
AGGGCATCGCCCTGGTGGTGGACCCCGAGCGGCGGCTGGTCGGCACGATCACCGACGGGGATGTCCGCCGGGCCATCCTGGCCGGGATCAGCCTGGATACCGCGGTGAGTGAGCTGCTGGCGCGCAAGGCCGGTAGCGCCTATCCCCGCCCGATCACCGCTCCGGCCTCCAGTGAGCGCGGCGCGCTGCTCGCGCTGATGCAGGAGCGCGGCATACGGCAGGTGCCGCTGCTGGACGAGGCCGGCCGCGTGGTCGACCTGGTCACCCTGGACGACCTGCTGCCGGAACGGGTGCTGTCCCTGCGCGCCGTGGTGATGGCCGGGGGGGCCGGCACGCGCCTGCGCCCCCTGACGGAGGATCGGCCCAAGCCGATGCTGCCGGTCGGCGGCCGGCCGCTGCTGGAGCATATCGTCGAGCAGCTGCGCCAGTCCGGCATCCGTCGCGTCAATGTGACCACGCACTACCATCCGGAAAAGATCCGCGAGCACTTTGGCGACGGCCGCGCCTTTGGTGTGGAGCTGGACTATGTGACCGAGGACCGCCCCCTGGGCACAGCCGGGGCGCTCGGCCTGCTGGAGGACACCCAGGAGCCGCTGCTGGTGATCAACGGCGACATCCTCACCCGGGTCGACTTCCGGGCACTGCTGGACTATCACCGCGGGCACGGTGCCGACCTTACCGTTGGGGTGCGCCAGTACGACCTGCAGGTGCCCTACGGGGTGATCGAGTGCCAGGGCCCGTACGTGCGCCAGGTCCGGGAGAAGCCGACGATCCGCCTCCTGGTCAACGCCGGCATCTACCTCCTCGAGCCTGCTGTGCGCCGGTTGATCCCCAGCGGGGAGCGCTTCGACATGACCGACCTGATCCAGCTCCTGCTGGAGAACGGCCGGCCGGTCGTCAGTTTTCCCATCGTCGAGTACTGGCTCGATATCGGCCAGCCCGAGGACTATGAAAAGGCGCAGGAAGACGCCAACAGTGGGAGGTTCGTCCATTGAACTGGCAGAGGAAGCGCGTCCTGGTTACCGGGGCCGGTGGCTTCATCGGCAGCCACCTGGCCGAGCGGCTGGTGCAGGAGGGGGCCCGCGTCCGGGCTATGGTGCACTATAACGCTCTGGGCACCTGGGGCTGGCTCGATTCATCCCCACAGCGCGCCGAGATGGAGGTGGTGGCCGGGGATATCACCGACCGCGACAGCGTGCGTCAGGCCATGGCCGGGGTGGAGGTCGTCTTCCACCTGGCCGCGCTCATCGCCATCCCCTACTCCTATCACGCCCCGGCATCCTACCTGCGCGCCAACGTGGAGGGGACACTGAACGTCCTCCAGGCCGGCCGCGATCTGGGGGTCGAGCGTATCGTCCACACTTCCACCAGCGAGGTTTACGGCTCCGCGCGCTACGTGCCGATCGACGAGGAGCACCCCTTACAGGGCCAGTCTCCCTATTCGGCCAGCAAGATCGCCGCCGACAAGATGGCCGAGGCCTTCTTCTGCTCCTTTGCCTTGCCCGTCGCTACGATCCGCCCGTTCAACACCTACGGGCCCCGCCAGTCGGCTCGCGCCGTCGTCCCCACGATCATCACCCAGGCGCTGACCCAGCCGGCCATTCGCCTGGGCAGTCTGGGGCCGACCCGCGACCTCAACTTCATCGCCGACACGGTGGCCGGGTTCCTGAGCGTCGCCGCCAGCCGGGAGGCCGTCGGCCAGGTGATCAACGTGGGGTCCGGCCGAGAGATCTCGATCGGCGACCTGGCCCGCCTCGTCCTGCAGCTCCTGGGCCAGGACAGGCCGATCGTCAGCGAGGCGGAGCGCGTGCGGCCCGAGCGCAGCGAGGTGGAGCGGCTCTGCGCCGACAACCAGCGGGCGCGCACCCTCACCGGATGGGAACCGCGCGTCTCCCTGGAAGATGGGCTGCTCCAGACCATTGTCTGGGTGGAGGAGAACCTTGAGCGCTACCGACCCGAAAGCTACGCCGTCTGAGCCCGGCGCGCCGCTCGCGGCGGGGATGGTTCCCCTGTGTGTCCCGGAGCTGCGCGGGAACGAGTGGTGCTACGTCCGCGAGTGTCTGGACACCAACTGGGTCTCCTCGGCCGGCCCTTTTGTGGATCGCTTCGAGCGCGAGATGGCCGCCTACCTGGGCCTGCCGCACGCCGTGGCCACCGTCAACGGCACGGCCGCGCTGCACGTGGCTCTGCTGGCAGCCGGCGTCCGCCCCGAGGACGAGGTGCTCGTCTCGGCCCTGACCTTCATCGCGCCGGCCAACGCGGTGCGCTATGGCGGCGCTTGGCCCGTGCTCATCGATGTCGAGCCGGACTTCTGGCAGATGGACGTGGGCCGGGTGGCGGCTTTTCTGAATCAGGGTTGCCAGTGGCGCGGAGGGGCGCTCCGCAATCGGGCGACCGGCCGGCGCGTGCGGGCCGTCCTGCCGGTGCACATCCTGGGGCACCCGGTGGACATGGATCCGCTGCTGGAGGTGGCCCGCCGTTACGAGCTGGCGGTCATCGAGGATGCTACGGAGAGCCTGGGGGCACGCTACCGGGGCCGGATGGTCGGGTGCCTGGGGGATATGGCCTGTCTCAGCTTCAACGGCAACAAGATCATCACCACCGGCGGCGGGGGGATGATCGTCACCGCCGACGAGACCCTGGCCCGGCGCTGCCGCTATCTCACTACCCAGGCCAAGGACGATGCCCTGGAGTATGTCCACCACGAGGTCGGCTACAACTACCGTCTGGTGAACATCTTGGCGGCGCTCGGCTGCGCCCAGCTCGAGCAGCTTGCCGACTACCTGGCGGCCAAGCGCCGCATCGCCGCGGCCTATACCGAGGCGCTGGCCGAAGTACCGGGAATCACGCCGCCCCGCGAGGCTGACTGGGCGCAGAGCACCTTCTGGCTGTACACCATCCTGGTGGACGAGGCGCAGTACGGGCTGGATAGCCGGGCCCTGCTGCGCGCGCTGGCCGCGGCCGGCATCCAGACCCGCCCCCTGTGGCAACCGCTGCACCGCAGCCGCGCCCTGGCCGGGAGCCCGGTCGTGGGTGGGGATGTGGCCGACGGCCTCAACCGCCAGGCGCTCAGCCTGCCCTGCTCGGTCGGGCTGACGCCCGAGCAGCAGGCGCGGGTGATCGCCGAGATCCGGCGGTTGGGCCGGGTACGACCATGACGGCGTCCACTCTGCATGTGCTCACCTCCGGCAGCAGGCAGTCGCCGGTCGCCCTGGCCGAAGCCGGCCTGGCCGCTGCCGGGGACCACATCGCCGACCTGCGCAGCTTTCCCCCGCTGGTCTACCTGGCCCAGGCCGACCGGAGCTGCCGCGACGTCACCGTTGAGCTGCACGGCGCACCAGACTACTGGGCAGTGACGACCGATTGGCTCGAGCGGCTCACCGTACAGACCGGCCTGCAGGAGCTGCTGGCCGTCGACGGCCACGGCCTGTGGTGGACGCTGAATGCTACACACTTTACGCCGGGGCTCTCCGACCTGGGCAGCGCCTTTGCCTGGATCGACCTGCTGCACGCGCTGCGGGAGCATGCCCCGCAGCGGATCGTCCTGTACGGCCACAGCGACGCGCTCGACGCGCTCCTTCCGCAGCTCTTTCCGGGGGCAGCCGTGGAGCGGCTCGAGGTGCCGGCCGCGGCGGCGCGGCGGCCGGCGCGGCGGCTGGCGGCGCTCGCGCTGCACGCCGTCCGTGTCCTCCTGGGAGTCCTGTTCCTCCTCTATGCCTGGGTCCGTCGCCCGCACGTCTGGTTCCTCTCCTCCACCGCCCTGCTGCGCGCCGGGCGAGTGGGCGGCCGGCAGGCGCTGCGCGATGTCTACCTGGGCGAGGTCGCCCAGGCCCTGCGGGAGCGCGGCCTGCGCACCGCCGTCGTGGAGCACGGCAGGGGGGTGTCGTGGGAGAAGCTGCGGGCGCGGGGGCTTTTCCTGCCCTACGACCTATTGTTCCTGCTGGCCTATCTGCGCGTGGGGCTGTTGCGGCTGGACCGCCGGGCCACGCACCGTCGACAGGCCCGCTGGTCCCAGCTCCAGCCGGCGCTGGAGGCCGCGCTGCGCTACCGCGGATACGACCTGTCGCCGGTGGTCCTGCCGCTCGTCCGGCGGGCCGTCCTATTCCAGGTGCCCTTCAGCGAGGCGCTGGTGGCGTTGTGGCGGCAGGTGCTGGAGGCGTGCCGGCCGCGCCTGCTCTACATCAACTGCTCCTATACGCAGTCGGCTGCGCCGCTGATCATCGCTGCGCGCTCACGGGGCATCCCGACCATCGAGCAGCAGCACGGCGTGATCACGGCCAATCACCGCGGGTACGTCGTACCGGAGGCGGTGCGGGCGCAGGCGCGCGTGCCGTGGTGCGACCGGATGGCCGTCTGGGGCGACCAGGCCCGGCGGGTGCTGCTCGACGCCGGCACCTATCGGGAAGAGCAGGTCGCCGTCTGCGGGTTTCCGCGCCTCGATGCCCTGCGGCGCGAGCTGCCACCCCGGCAGGAGACGCTGGAGCGACTGCAGATCCCGCAGGAGGCACGGGTGGTCCTGTACACGTCGAACCGGATCGTGGGCGATCTCTACCCGCAGATCCTCGACAGCCTGCGGCGCGTGCCCACAGCCGGCCTCTGCTGGATCGTCAAGCTGCATCCGGCCGAGAGAACGCGTGCCATCTGGGAGCGGGCCATCGCCGGGCGTGCGCTGAGCAACGTGCGCGTCGTGGAGGACGATCCCGACTTTTACTCGCTGCTGATGGCCTGTGACTTGCACGTGAGCTTCGTCTCTACCACCCTGATCGAGGCTGCCGTGCTGGGCAAGCCCAACCTGGGGCTGGCGTGGGCCTCAGTGCCCGACCCGGTCGGCTACGCCCAGGCCGGAGCCTACTTGCCCGTGGCGCCCGAGCAGCTCGGCGAGACGGCCTGGCGCATCCTGGAGGAACCGGGGCGGCGAGAGGCTTTGGTGCAGGAGCAGCGGCGCTTCGCCCAGGACTGGTGCCAGCACGACGGCTCTGCGGTGGAGCGGGTCGTCGGGCTGGTCGAGCGCGTGCTGGAGGGCCGCTGATGCTGGCACGCCTCAAGTCGCTGGCCGGGCAGTCCGCCATCTACGGGATCGGAAACCTGCTGGCCCAGGGGATCAACTTCCTGCTGCTGCCGGTGTACGGTCACTACATGTCGAGCTCCGAGTACGGCATCCTCACCGTCGTGACCACGCTGAACACGATCCTGGGCTATGTCCTGCAGTTCGGCATGGCCGGCGCGGTGACGCGCTTTCACTACGACTACCTGGACGACGAGCGGGAGCGCCGCGCCTACTACGGCACGATCTGGATCTTCCTGACCCTGGGTTCGCTGGCTCTGACGCTGTTGCTGGAGTGGCAGGGAGATGCTCTCTTTGCCCTGGCCTTCCGCGGCATTGCCTATCGCCCATACGGTCAACTGGCACTGTGGCTGGCCTTTGTCACGGTGGCCTCGGTGATCCCGCTGGTGCTCTTTCGGGTCCGCGAACAGCCCATCCTCTACAGCCTCTTCACGGTGGGCCGCTTCGTCCTCAGTGGTGCCGCGGTTGTCTTCTTCGTGATCGGCCGGCAGGAGGGGGCTGCCGGAGCACTGCGCGGCCAGCTCTACGCCGGCATCGCCATGGTGGTCCCCTATACCTGGGTGGCCCTGCGCAACCTGCGGCCGGCCCTACACTGGAAGAAGCTGGCCGCCTCGCTCGCGTTCGGCCTGCCGCTCATCGTCCACCAGCTCTCGGGCTGGGCCCTGCAGATGTCCGACCGCGTCGTCATGGAGCGCTACCTGCCGCTCGCTGTGGTGGGCGTGTACGGACTGGGCTACCGGGTCGGCCAGGTGCTGGACATGATCATCACCTCGGTCAACCTGGCCTGGTCGCCATTCTTCATGCGCACTGCGGCGACCGAGCACGATGCTCCGCGGACCTTTGCCCGCCTGACGACCTACCTGACGATCGGCATGCTAACGCTGGCCCTGGCCGTCGCGCTGCTGGCCCGCGACATCGTACAGCTATTCGCCACGCCCGAGTACGAGGAGGCCTATCGCGTCGTCCAGGTCGTCGTTCTGGCCTTCCTGGCCCACGGCTTCTACTACCTGCTGGGTAACCAGCTCTTCTATGCCAAGAGGACGGCGTGGCTGTCCCTTTACACGGCGCTCTCGGCCGGGGTCAACATCGGGCTCAACCTGCTCACGCTGGAGCGCTTCGGGATGATGGCCGCCGCCTGGAACACCGTCATCGGCTACGTGCTGCTCCTTCTCCTCGTCTTCTGGGAGTCGAAGCGGGTGTACCCGGTGCCGTTCGAGTATCGCCGCCTGGGGGTGCTGCTGCTGCTGGCAGGTCTGTGCTACCTGCCGGGACACTTTGTCCAGCTCCCCAGCCCGTACCTGGATGTCCCGCTCAAGCTCGTCCTGGTAGCGCTCTTCCCGGCGCTGCTCTTTGCCGTGCGTTTCTTCACCCCGCGCGAGAGGGAGGGGATGCGCGCCGTGGTGGCGGGGCTGAGGCAGCGGCTGGGGCGGAAGAGGCGGTCTCGCGGGTGCAGTGATTGACATATAGAGAGGGATGTGTATGATCATGAGGTAGGTGGTTGTGACAGGCCGGGGAGATCGACAACGGGAGGGACCCCATGCGCAGACCGTCGTACCGGCATCTGCTTCCAGTCCTGTGGAAAGGGTGCCGCCTGGGGAGCAGTACATGCTGACGCTCACGGCGGCATCGTGGTCGGGAGCGCCTTTCAGCGGGCATGACTGCATCATCGTGCTGGGGAACACGATCGATAGGCTGGCCCTGCGCGACCGGTAGGCGCTGGGGGACCACGGGGCACCCCGCCACGACCCGCCGGGTGTCCTGCCTCGATTGACTCATGGCTGCCGTCGCGGAAGAGCGCTGCCCCTGTTGCTTTCTCCTGTCGGCCATGCTAGAATAGCGGCAGCCCGTTAGGAGGAGACGATGGCTGTGCGCTCCATGCGCATCCTCTACCTCAGCCAGTACTTTCCCCCCGAGGTGGGCGCGACGCAGACGCGGGCCTATGAGATGGCCCAGGGGTTGCTGCGCGCCGGCCACCGGGTGACCATGCTGACCGAGGTGCCCAACCACCCCGAAGGGGTCATCCGCCCGGAGTACCGCGGCCGCTTCTGGGTGCGGGAGCCATTGGACGGCATCGACGTGATCCGCGTCTGGGTCAAGACCTCGCCGGTCAAGACGATGGGCACGCGGCTGGCCTTCTACCTCACCTACATGCTCGATGCCGCCCTGGCCGGCCTGCTGCGCGCCCGCGGGCGCTACGACCTCATGGTCGCCACGTCGCCGCCGCTCTTTGTCGGCGGGGCGGCCCTCTTCCTGAGCTACCTGCGGCGCATCCCGCTCGTCTTTGAGGTGCGCGACCTCTGGCCGGAGTCGGCCGTGGCGCTGGGCGAGCTCCAGAGCGCGCGTTTCATCCGCTGGGCTACCTGGCTGGAGGAGCGCTGCTACGCGCGGGCGCGTCGGATCGTGGTGGTCACCGAGGGCATCCGCGACCGCCTGCTGCAGCGCGGCCTGCCGACGGAGAAGCTGGTGCTGATCCCCAATGGGGCCAACACCGAGCTCTTCCGGCCGCAGCCCGAGGCCGGCCGGGCGCTGCGGCGGGAGTTGGGCCTGGGCGAGCGCTTCGTCGTTCTCTACGCTGGCATCCACGGCGTGGCCCAGGGGTTGGAGACGGTGCTGCAGACGGCGCGCGAGCTGGCCGGCCGGCCGGACGTGCACTTTCTTCTGGTCGGCGACGGCCCCTGCAAGGCCGACCTCCTGCGGCAGAAGGACGAGCTGGGGCTGGCGAACGTGACCATGCGAGAGGCCCAGCCGCGCGAGGCCATGCCGGCCTACCTCTCCGCCGCCGACGTGGCCCTGGTGCCGCTGCGGCGGGTGGAGCTGTTCAAGAGCGCCCTGCCCTCCAAGATGTTCGACGCCTGGGCCTGCGGCTGCCCGGTGCTCCTGAGCATCGACGGCGAGGCCCGCCGGGTGATGGAGCGGGCCGCGGGAGGGGTCTTTGTCGAGCCGGAGGACCCCGCGGCGCTGGCGGCGGCGGTGCGCACGCTGGCGGCGCAGCGCGAGCGCTGCCGGGAGTACGGGGCCGCCGGCCGGCGTTTCGTCGAGGCACACTACTCGCGGCAGGCCCAGGCGCGGCAGCTGGTGGAGCTGGTGGAGGGGCTGCAGGGCAGCCCGCCCCCTCCAGGCCCAGGGATGGGGAGGTAGCTCATGCAGGTTCTCAATGTTGTCGGCGCACGCCCCAACCTCATGAAGATCGCCCCGCTGGTGGAGGAGATGCGACGCTATCCCGATATCCGGCAGCGGTTGCTGCACACTGGCCAGCACTATGACGACAGCATGTCGCAGGTCTTTTTCGAGGAGTTGGACATCCCCTGCCTGACGCTGCGCGAGAACACCGAGCGGCCCATCACCGTCCTGGAAGGGACGAACACCCTGGTTGGGTCCGACCCCGCCCGCATCGTGGCGGAGACCCGCCGTATCCTGGCTGGGGAGAGCAAGGCGGGGCAGGTCCCGGAGCTGTGGGACGGCCATGCCGCCGAACGGATCGTGGCCATGCTGCGAGAGCGGGTCGGCTCGTAGGGTCGACGGGGGCGGCGCAGGGCAGGGGAGCGTTCCGCGCTCACGACACCACGCTCAATAGCCCCTTGGGGACATGACACCTGCCGCCCAAGACAGTATGATGGCAGCAGGCGGCCAGGTGCTGTCCTCTGAGAAGCCCCTCCCCCGTACCGGGTACGCAAGGAGGTCATGATGAGAAAATGCCGACCGGTGCTCCCAAGTGTCCTGCTCCTTGTTGCCGTTGGCCTGGTCGCCTGTGCCCCCGGCGTGCCGGCTGGCGCGCCCACGCCCACGGCTGCGCTCCCCCCGAGCGCCACCCCGGTGCCCACGCAGCCGCCCATTCCGACCGGTACGCTAGCTCCGCCCGCCACGGCTGCACCCACGGCCGTCCCCACCCGCACGCCCCTGCCGACACTCAGCGGCAGCGGCGGCGGGGTGCTGGCCTATGTCCTGGATCTGGACGGCAAGCGGGAGCTCAACCTGGTCAATGCCGACGGCAGCGGCCGGCAGCGCATCACCCCCAACAAGAACTGGGTCGACTGGCCGAGTTGGTCGCCCGACGGCACTCGGATCGCCTTTGACTTCCGGTCGCAGTCCAGTGGTGGTGGGTCGGGAGGCATCCGGGTGACCTACGCCGATGGCCGCGAGGTGTGGCCGCTGACCGGTTCGAGCAGCGACTGGGAGCCGGCCTGGTCGCCGGACGGCAGACAGATCGCCTACGCCTGCCAGGGAGGAGGCGACCCGGAGATCTGCCTCATGAATGCGGATGGCAGTGGCAAGCAGCAGCTGACCGACAACGACGTCCAAGACTGGGAGCCGGCCTGGTCGCCCGACGGCACGCAGATCGCCTATGCCTCCGGCCCCAGCGGCGCCTGGGATGTCTGGGTCATGAGCTCTGACGGCAGCGGCCGGCGTCAGCTCACGGACAGCCCGGGGAACGACGGCTTTCCTTCCTGGTCGCCGGACGGTGGATGGATCGCCTTCACCTCGCGGCGCGATGGCAACCAGGAGCTCTACCTCATGCGGGCCGACGGGACGGAGCAGCAGCGCCTGACCGAGGACCCGGCGCGGGACTATTTCCCGCGCTGGTCACCGGACGGCCTGTGGATCGCCTTTGTCTCCGAACGGGCGGGCAGCTTCGACATCTACCTCATGGCCCCCGACGGCAGCGGCCCGCGCCGCCTGACGCGGGACGACCGGGGTGATGAGACGTGTCCGGCGTGGCGGCCCTGATCGCCCAGCGACGTGCTGGCGGGCCACTGCGCTTGCCACGGGCCGCGTTTGCGCACTCCCTACCTTCGTAGTATAATCCTTCTGCCGCGGCCGCGGCTGGCCCGCGGGCTGCTTCTGCCAGGAGGAAGACGATGCTGTGCCGCTCGAGGAGGTGTCCGACCGGTGCCATGCGCTGCGCACGGCGCCGCTCCAATGGGAACCCGCCTGCCGCGCGTTGATCGCTGATCGCTGAACGCCCTATTCAGGAGGTTCCCATGGCACAGGTTATCTCCATCTCCGAAGTCTCCCGCTACGATGGACAGGAAGTCACCCTGCGCGGCTGGCTCTACCACAAGCGCGAGAAAGGCCGCCTGGTCTTTCTCCTGGTGCGAGATGGCAGCGGCCTGCTGCAGGCGGTCGTCTTTCAGCCCGATGTCCCCGCCGAGTCCTTTGCCGCGGCCCAGGCGCTGACGCAGGAGTCCTCGCTGATCGTCACGGGCCGGGTGCGTGCCGAGGCGCGCGCCCCCGGCGGCTACGAGATGGCCGTGACGGCCGTCGAGCCCGTGCAGATCGCCCGCGACTACCCGATCACGCCCAAGGAGCACGGCATCGGCTTTCTCATGGAGCATCGCCACCTCTGGGTGCGTTCCTCCCGGCAGCACGCCCTGCTGCGTATCCGCGCCGAGGTCGAGGCCGCGGCGCAGGAGTATCTCAACGAGCGTGGCTTTGTGCGCTTCGACACCCCGATCCTGACCCCGTGCGCGGCCGAGGGCACCTCGAACCTCTTTGCCACGCAATACTTTGATCTGGGCATGGCCTATCTGGCCCAGACCGGGCAGCTCTACGTCGAGGCCGGCATGATGTCCTACGGCAAGGTCTACTGCTTCGGCCCGACCTTCCGCGCCGAAAAGAGCAAGACCCGCCGCCACCTGACCGAGTTCTGGATCATCGAGCCGGAGATGGCCTACTACGACCATGAGGACAACATGCGCCTCCAGGAGGAGTTCATCTCCTACATCGTGCAGCGCTGCCTGGAGCGCTGCGCCCGGGACCTGGATGCGCTGGAGCGCGACATCGCGCCCTTGCAGCGCGTGCAGCCCCCGTTCCCGCGCGTCACCTACGACCGGGCGCTGGAGCTGATCGCCGCGCACTACCAGGAGGTCGAGGAGTGCACCCCGCTGCCCTGGGGCGAGGACCTGGGCGCTCCGCACGAGACACTGATCGCCAGTCTGTTCGACCGGCCCGTCTTCGTGGAGCGGTACCCGGCCAGGGCCAAGGCCTTTTACATGGAACCGGACCCGGCCCGGCCGGAGGTGGCCCTCTGCGCCGACCTGTTGGCCCCGGAGGGCTATGGCGAGATCATCGGCGGCAGCCAGCGCATCCACGATGCCGGCCTGCTGGAGCAGCGCGTCGTCGAGTGGGGGCTGCGCCTGGAGGACTATCAGTGGTACATCGACCTGCGGCGCTACGGCACGGTTCCGCACAGCGGCTTTGGCATGGGCATCGAGCGGGTCGTGACCTGGATCGCCGGCACTCGCCACATTCGCGAGGCCATCCCCTTCCCGCGCATGCTGGACAAGATCTACCCGTAGAGCACTGGAGGACGGGTGACGCCTTCCGATCTCGAGGAAGCGGCCCAGGTCCGCTGCTACGCCGGCCGGCGCTACGCCGAGCGGCCGCTCTCCTTCACCTGGCGTGGTGAGGAGGTGGCCGTAGAGGAAGTGCTGGCAGAGTGGCGCGAGCCGGCCGGCCCGGCATTCCGCGTGCGCACCGTGCGGGGCGAGTTTGTCCTGTCCTACGAGGAGAAGCTGGATCGCTGGCTGTTGCGACATGCACGCGAGTGACAGGTATCAGGTAACAGGTGGCCGGGCTGGTTTCGTCCCCGGGCAGCTGCTGCTTGATACCTGTCACCCTGCCTACTCCTTCTTCACTTCCTCATCAGCATAGTAGTCGATCCGCAGCCTCTTCTCAAAGTACTCGCGGATCTTTTTCTGCTGCTCGTCGGGAATCTTGCGCTCGAACGGCAGCACCGCCGCCCCGGCGACGTAGCGCCGCAGGAAGAGCTCGACGAAGCGACCGTTGCGCTCCAGCGTCTCCGGCCGCAGGTAGTCGATCACGTCGCGCGGCGTGTGCAGGTAATTGGTGGTCCCGCCGCTGCGGGTGAACGACACGGAGGGGACCCCGGCCTCGGATAGGGGCGTGCCGTCGGACGAATACACCTCGTCGCTGACATCGTGGGCCACGCCGATCTCGCGCGCCAGCAGGCGGACCGCGGCGGCCAGGTCGGCCGGCCCCAGTACGGGTGCCTGGTTCTGGCCCAGGATGGCCCCGTGCACGTCCAGGTTGATGCAGAGGCGGTGCTTGTCCAGCTCGGTGTGGTCCCGCCCCTTGACGAAACCGGCGGCCTGCCGGGCCTCCTTGTCCTGTTTCTTCAGCTCCTTGACATAGTGGACGCTGCCCCGCAGGCCGAGCTCCTCGGAGCCCCAGGCCACGAAGCGCATCGTGCGCAGCGTGCCGACCTGGGAAAAGACCCGTGCCAGCTCCATGACCAGCACGGTGCCCCCGGTGTTGTCGCTGGCACCCTGGATGCCAAGCGACGTGTCGTAGTGGCCGCCGATTACGACGATTTCGTCGGGCAGATGGCTGCCCCGCAGGTCGGCGATGACGTTCTGCGAGGTGGCCTCGATCTCGGTGGTGCGCACCACCAGGCGGGCGCGGCGGGCGCCGGCCTTGAGCAGGCGCAGGCCGTCCTCGTGGGCGATGCGCACGCCGGGGATGCCCCCGAACTTGGCGCGGTCCTCCGGGAGAGCCTCCACGCGCAGCGGCGGGATGGCGATCTCGGACTCGATGCTGATGCGGGCCAGGGGGCGCAGGCGCATGAAGCGCTCGTAGGCCTCGCCGCGGATGCCACCCAGGACGATGGCGATCTTGCCGCTGATCTCGGGGACCATGTCCTCCTCGTTGCCGTTCTCGATGAAGATGAGCTCGCCCTCGATCCCTTCCGCCGGCGTGTCGGCCATCAGCCATTGGGCCTCGCAGGCGATCTCGCCCAGGGGTGGTTCGAGGATCTCCAGCCGTTTCTCCAACAGGTCGTAGCTGCGCACCGGGAACTCCTGCCGGCGCACCTCCAGCCCGAGGGCGCGGTAGTAGTCGGCGATGTAGTCGGCGGCATGCCGCTCGCCATCGCTCCCGCCCAGCCGGCCGGGGATATCCAGGGCAAGATGCCGCAGGTGCTCGTAGGCGCGCTTTCCGTCAAAGAGCAGGTCGGTCATGAGGTGCCTCCTTCGGTCGCTCGTCATTGCCGAGGTATCCTGCAAAAGAGGGTGCTGCCATCGAGTAGCCAGTCACGGGAACAGGTATCAGACATCAGCCCGGGACATGGTGCCACAGGCTCACCGCCAGGTTCTTTCCGCCCGCCTGCGGCAGAACCCACGTGCCGTCACCACCCCAGGCAGTGCGACCGGGCAGACTACCTACCCTTGGCCTGGGCCTTGGCCGAGGGCGCTGCGTAGACCCCTCGCCGGGCCAGGGCTTCCTCCACCATGAGCTGGACCGCCTGCCGGTCGCGAGTGGTCAGGACCGCTTCCTGGTGGGCCAGGGTCAGCGCCAGAGGATAGCCGGGCGTCTCGGCACGCTGCGGCCGGCACTGATCCAGGACGATGCTGTGGAGTTGGTCCAGCAGGCCGGCCTGTACGATCCACAGCGGGAACTCCAGGCGCGCGACCTCGGTTGTGCCGGCGTTCAGGTAGCAAAAGGCCAGCCGCGGGTCCAGGGCCCAGACCTCCCGGGGATAGCGCCAGCGGGTTTCCCCCTGGTAGATCGACTGGAACAGCGCCGAGCGCGTCCCTGGCGGCAGGAAGGCGAAGAGGTCACGGTCCACCAGGCCGCGCAGGATCGTGCACGGCTCGGACGGGTGGGGGCAGTCGCGGCAGAGCATGCGCTCGGGATCGGGGCAGTGCTGCGTCAGCATGGTGCTCACGACCTCGCGGTGGTGGGGCATGCTGGTGAAGCTAACCAGGGGAATGCCGGCGCGGCGGAACTCGTCCAGCACGGCCAGGCCTCGGGCCAGGTATTCGTCGCGGAAGGCCTCCTGGCCCGGCCCGCTGCCGCGGTGGGTCCAGAGGATGATGGCATCGGTCATCGCCAGGAGCGGCCGGCCGGCCGGGTCGGCCAGGGCCTCCTGCACGCCCGCCCACAGTGCTTGCAGCTCCTCGTCGGCCCGCACGGTATCGATGGCCGGTCCTTCCAGGGAGATCGGCTGTCCCGCGCCGGGCGCGGCGATCTCCAGCTCCTCGTCGCGGTAGAGCAGCCGGGCGCGCTGGCTGGTCCAGTAGCCCGGGGGGGTGTAGGCCAGGCCGGCCAGGGCGGTGTGAAAGAGGGCGTAGCGGGCCGGGAAGTGCGGATCGGGGGCGATGGCCGAGCCGTCGCTGGCCAGGACGCGGTAGGCCGGCGGGGCAGGGACGGCCGGAAAGGCCTGGGCAGGCTCCTCCAGCGGCGCGGCCAGGACGCGCTGGGCGTTTTGCTGCGCGGCCCGACCCAGTGACTCCTGGGTGGCCTGCCGCAGCAGGGCCTGGGCCCGCTCAGTGCAGGTGAAGCGCTCCGGAGCCAGCTCGTCGGCATAGTAGCTGGCCAACGCGCTGATCTGGGGCATCAGGTGGGCGAGGTCGAACGGCATCGGTGATTTCCGGTCTTGCGCCCAGGGGCGGTGGGGCCCGTGGGTTACTCCTGCATGCGAGCGGCCTGCTTCCCCCCGGCGCCGCGCCCCGCTGCGGGGCCGGCTGCTCTGTGGTCCTTCCGTAGCACGGCAGGTACTCGTTCCAGGCCCATCTCCTGGGCCACGCGGTACCAGTACAGGCCGTCCAGCAGGATGAAGCCGGCGGGTTCGCCGCGGCGGGCCCGCCGCACCTGCAACGCTGCCGGCAGCGTACCGCTGGCGGCGGCCTGCTGGCGGCGCTGGGCCAGTTTGGCCGGGTTCAGGCGGGCGTTCTGCTGCCAGGGCCGCAGGTGGATCTCGCTCAGTGGGATCGACTCCGCCGGGGGCTCGATGATCGCCCGCGCCTTGGCCAGGCCGGCCCCACTGGCGACGGCGAGGCGCGAGAAGCCCGCGATCAGGACATAGCCGTCCGCGGCCCTGCGCACGCGGATCGGTTCGCCGGGCCACTCGCCGCTGGCACGCGCCTGGGCGACGCGCTCGGCGTAGGCCGGCACGACTTCGGCCCGCCGCGGCCAATCGGCCCGGTGCAGCGGTGCCTCCAGGCGGATCAGCTCGAGGGGGAGCTCGATTCCGCCGCCAGCTTTCGTGCTCCGTGGTGGTCTGTCCATGGATCCTCCTGCTGTGTGAGCGCATTATAGGCCCAAACGGGGATGGCGTCAACCCATGGCCGTATCAAAGTCGCCGGCCTTGACCGGCAAGTGCCCGGCTCGGGCAACGGCCCGACGCCGCACATCCAGGGACACGGCAATGGTGCGGCCATGCCGCACTGTACGCCGGCCGGGCACTTGCCATCCGCTGTGCATCGGCGCGACCTTGATATCGCCGTGGGCGTCAACCGGGCCGATTTGCCTTGTGGCAGGGATGATGCTATAATGCGCCCCGATCACCCGGGGCGGCTACTTGAAAAGGAGGTGGCAACGATGTTCCTGCGGCGATGGCTATGCCTCGTCCTGGCGCTCGTGCTCCTAGCACCATTGGGCCTGGCGACGCGGCCGGCTGGGGCGGCCCCCGGTTCCTCCCGCTCCCGCTACTTCCCCGAGACCGGGCGCACCGTCTCCGGTTCGTTCCTGGACTACTGGGAGGACAACGGCGGCCTCTACATCTTTGGCTACCCCATCACCGACGAGCTCCAGGACGTCAGCACCAACGGCCAAACCTACCTGACCCAGTACTTCGAGCGGGCCATCTTCGAGTACCACCCCGAGTACGCCGGCACGCGTTACCAGGTGCTGCTGCGCCTCCTGGGGGTGATCAACACCCAGGGGCGCTGGTTCGACCCGGCCCCGGAGCCGCACGAGAGCACGGCCGGCCGCCTCTACTTCGAGCCCTACGGCGGCCACTCCCTGGCCAGCCCCTTCCTGGAGTACTGGAGGGACAACGGCGGACTGCCCGTCTTCGGCTACCCCCTGTCGGAGATGTTCTACGAGGTCAGTCCCACCGACGGCAACACCTACCTGGTGCAGTACTTTGAGCGCAACCGTTTCGAGTATCACCCCGAGCTGGCCGGCACGCCCTACGAGATCCTCCTGGGACTGCTGGGCTCGGAGTACCTGGCCCAGACGCAGCCCGGGGCTACCCCCGTGGTGCCGCCGGCGCCCAGCCCGAGCCCGGTGCCCGTGCCGGCCGGCCCGATGCGCTACGGCTTTGGCGTCCAACTGACCAATACCAACATCAACAGCGTCTTCGACCAGGTCCTCGCCGCCGGCTTCGGCTGGATCCGCCAGCAGGTGCGCTGGTCGGACATCGAGCCGTACAAGGGTGTCTACAATTGGGGCTTTCTCGACCAGATCGCCACCACGGCCCAGCAGCGCGGGGTCCAGGTCCTCTTTAGCGTTGTCGCCTCGCCCAACTGGGCCACCGGAAGCAGCAGCCACGGCATGCCCAGCAACCCCAACGACCTGGGCGACTTTTTCGGCGCCATGGCCGCGCGCTACCGGGGCAAGGTGCAGGCCTATGAGGTCTGGAACGAAGAGAACTATGCCGTGGAGAACGGCGGCTACGTCGCCGGCCCGGAGCGCTACGTCGAACTTCTCAAGGTGGCCTACACGCGCATCAAACAGGCCGACCCCGACGCCGTTGTCGTCTGCGGCGCCCTTACCCCCACCGGTGTCTACAACCGCTACCTGGCCATCGACGACATTTCCTATCTGGAACAGATGCTGCAGTATGACAACGGCGCCATCCTGAGCTACTTTGACGCCATGGGGGCCCACGTCGGCGGGACGCACAACCCGCCGGACACGCTTTGGCCCGACAACCCCGGTCCCTACCCCAATTGGCTGGATCACTCCACCCACTACTTCCGCCACGTGGAAAAGATCCGGGCCACGATGGAGGCCTATGGGGCCGGCAGCAAGCAAATCTGGCTGACCGAGTTCGGGTGGGCTTCGGTCGAGAACGTGAGTGGCGTGGCGGCTCCCGGTTACGAGTACGCCTACCACAACAGCGAACAGAACCAGGCCGACTACCTGGTACGGGCCCTGGAGATGGGGCGCACGACGTACCAGCCCTGGATGGGCGCCATGTTCGTGTGGAACCTCAACTTCGCCACCGCCTTCGCGCCGACCGACGAAAAGTCCGCCTTTGGGGTGATTCGTCCCAACGGCAGTCCCCGGCCGGCCTACGCCGCGCTGTCCAGCATGCCCAAGTAGCGGCGGCCGGCTGCCGCCGCCCTGTCAGGCGACGAGAGGAGTGACCATGTCGATCCGCAGACGCTATCTCTGGCCCGCTCTGCTGGGGGCAGTCGTCGCGACTGCCGCCGCGCTGGCCGCCTGTGGTCCGAGCGCCGGTGGCAGCGGCGGCGGGGCTACCCCTGTCCCATCGGCCACGGCGGTGCCCCCTACCGAGACCCCTATCCCCACCCCCACGGCGACGCCGACGCCCCTGCCCACGCCGACGCCCGACCCGACCTTCCCCATGAAGACCACCCACTTCTCCTACGGCATCAACGCCGACCTGTACTACCGCGAGAGCATCCCGTTCCCCAAGCTGCCCGATGAGGTCATGGGCTACGTGGAGGACCTCGGCATGGAGTGGGTGCGGGTGCAGGTCAGCTGGGCCGATGTCGAGCCGGAGCAGGGCACCTACAGATGGGAGGCCCTCGACACGATCGTCGATATCGTGGGGCGGCACAACCGCAAGCTGCTGGTCAGCATCGTCCGTTCGCCGACCTGGGCCACCGCGGACGGCGGTCATGGCATGCCGGCCGATCCCAACAGCCTGGGCGACTTTCTGATGGCCATGGCCGCGCGCTACAAGAACCGCATCCAGGCCTATGAGATCTGGAACGAGCAGAACTATGCCGTGGAGAACGACGGCTACGTCGAGGGGGCCGGCCGCTACGTCGAGCTCCTCAAGGTGGCCTATGCTCGCATCAAGGGGGCCGATCCGCTGGCCTTTGTCCTCTTTGGCCCCTGCACCCCGACCGGCTGGGATGACCCCGCCGTGTCGATCCCCGACATCCGCTACCTGCACGAAGCCTACGAGTACAACGACGGCGAGGTCAAGGGCTACTTCGACGTGCTGGGGGCCCACGTCGGCGGGACGCACAACCCGCCGGACACCCTCTGGCCGGATAACCCGGGGCCCTTTGAGAACTGGCAGAACGACTCGACCTTCTACTTCCGCCACGTGGAGAACATCCGCCAGGTGATGGTGGACCATGGCGACGGCGGTAAGCAGATCTGGCTGACCGAGTTCGGCTGGGCTTCGATCGATGGCATCGTCGATACACCGTCGCCCGGCTACGAGTACGCCGCCAACATCTCGGCTGGGCTGCAGGGCGACTACGTGGCCTGGGCCCTGGACATAGGCCGGACCCAGTACCAGCCCTGGATGGGGGCAATGTTCGTCTGGAACCTGAACTTTTCCACCTTCAACGCGCCGACCGACGAAAAGTCCGCCTTCAGCATGCTGCGGCCCGACTGGGGCACGCGGCCGTCGTACCGCGCCGTCCGGGCCTATATCGCCGAGCACATGACCTGGCCGGAATAGCAGGTCTGGACATCGAACATCAGGCATCAGGCGCCAGTCGGCACATGGCTGAACCCTGATGCCTGGTCGCGAAATGGAGGAAGCGTATGAAGCCGCGCCTTGCACGCCTCTTCTGGGTGACCGCGGTAGGCGCCATCCTGGTTCTGGCCACGGTGGTCGCGGCCTGCGGCCCCGGTGCGGGCGACGATACCCCGGTCCCACCCGCCGACACGGCTGTTCCCACGGAAACGCCTATCCCCAGTCCTACACCGACGGCCACGCCCACCCTCACCCCGAGCCCGACGCCTGATCCAACCTTCCCTATGGGCACGGCCTACTTCTCCTACGGCATCGACGTGGACCTCTTCTACAAGGACTATGATGAGGTGCTGGGCTATGTCGACGACCTGGGCGTCGAGTGGGTCCGCCAGCAGGTCTGGTGGCAGGACATCGAGGGTGCCAAGGGGCTGTACGTCTGGGAGGAGCTGGACAACGTCGTGGACGCGGTAGGCCGCCACCACCGCAAGCTGTTGGTGAGCATCGTGCGATCGCCCTCTTGGGCGACGGTGGACGGGGGCTACGGCATGCCGGCGGAACCGGAGGATCTGGGTGACTTTGTCACCGCCATGGCCGCGCGCTACAAGAACCGCATCCAGGCCTATGAGATCTGGAACGAACAGAACTATGCCGTCGAGAACGACGGCTACGTGCAGGACCCCGGCCGCTACGTCGAGCTGCTGAAGGTGGCCTACACGCGCATCAAGGCGGCCGACCCCCTGGCCATCGTCCTCTTCGGGCCGCTGACGCCGACCGGTGTGGAGGACCCCACCATCGCCATCGACGACATCATCTACCTGCAGCAGGTCTTGGCCTACCAGAACGGCGTAGTCAAGGGCTACTTTGACGTGCTGGCGGCGCACGTCGGCGGCACGCACAACCCGCCCGACACCCTGTGGCCGGAGAAACCAGGGCCGTTCCCCAGTTGGCAGAACGACTCGACCTTCTACTTCCGGCACGTGGAGAACATCCGCGCCGTGCTGGAGGCCTATGGCGACGGCGACAAGCAGATCTGGCTGACCGAGTTCGGCTGGGCCTCCATCGACGGCATCACCGACACGCCGGCTCCCGGGTACGAGTATGCCCTGGATAACAGCGCCCGGCAGCAGGGCGAGTACGTCGCCGCGGCGCTGGAAATGGGCCGTACAAAGTACCAACCCTGGTTGGGAGCGATGTTCGTCTGGAACCTGAACTTTGCCCGCACCAACCCGCCCAGCGATCAGAAGGCCGCCTTTGGGCTGATCGACGCGGCCGGCCGGCCCAGGCCAGCCTACGATGCGGTCAAGGCGCTGGTCTCCAGGCATAGCCTGTGGCCGTAGGGAGGTGTGCCATGCTGCAGATCTCTCTCTCCGTCGTCCTGCCGGCCCACAACGAGGAGGCCAATATCGAGGTGGTGGTGCGCTCCTGCCTGGAGGTGCTGCCGCGGCTGGTGAGTGACTTTGAGATCGTGGTCGTGGACGACGGCAGCCGCGACGCCACGGCGCAGATCCTGGACCGCCTGGCGAGCGAGGATGAGCGCGTGGTGGCCCTCCATCACGAGGTCAATCGTGGCTACGGCGACGCGCTGATGACCGGCATTGCCAGTACCCGCGGCGAGTACGTGATGTTCATGGACTCGGATCGCCAGTTCGACATCGCCGACCTGGAGCGGCTGCTGCCCTATATCGGGGCCTATGATGTCGTGGCGGGCTTCCGCTTGCGGCGGCAGGACCCACCGCTGCGGCTGCTCTATGCCCATATCTTCAACATGGCCGTGCGTGTGTTCTTCGGCATCCGCGTGCGCGACATCGACTGCGCCTTCAAGGTCTTCCGGGGCGACCTCCTCCGGGGAATGCGCCTGGAGATCGGTGGGGCGCTGATCAACACCGAGATGTTGGCCAAGGCGCGCCGCCAGGGGGCCACGCTGACCGAGGTCGGCGTACACCACTACCCGCGGCTGGTGGGTGCGCAGTCGGGAGGCAGCTTCAGGGTGGTCTTCCGGGCCATGCGCGGCTTCTTCCGGCTGTGGGGGCGCATGCGTGGCTACGTCCCGCCGACGGGAATCGTCGTCCGCCAACCGCTGATCCCGGAGCAGGTGGCAGCCATCGGGCTGGGCACCGGCCTGCTGCTGGGACTGCTGGCGTGGGCGCTGTCGCGGAGAGTGCGCTAGGCCCGGGGTGCCCTCCGGCGTGTGAAGGAACCTCCCGCAGGCCACGGCCGGCGGGAGGTTCTCGTCTCGTTGCCGCTGCTGCATCCCTTCCCGCGGGGGCACCGGGGCCGTCAGATGCCCAGGGCCTGCCGCAGGGAGGCCTCGTCATCCAACGGCCCGACGGCGGCCAGGCGCAGGAAATCGCGGCGATAGAGGGTGTTGGCCAGCCGGTGCAGGTCGGCCGGCTGTACCGCCTCGATGCGGGCGATGACCTGGTCGACCTCCTCGATCTGCTCCAGCAGGAGCTCCTGCCCACCGTACCAGGAAGCCACGCCGTACGAGTCCTCCATGCGCAGGAGGATGCGGCCCTTGTTGTACTCCTTGGCCCGCACGAGCTCGTCGGGCGCAACTCCTTCTGCCGCCAGGCGCTCCATCTCGGCCCATGTCGCCGCCAGACACTCGGCGGCCCGCTGCGGCTCCACGCCAGCGTAGACGATGGCTGCGCCGCTGTCGGCGTGTTGGCGCAGGGAGGAATGGATGCTGTAGGCCAGGGCTTGTTCCTCGCGGATCTTCTGAAAGAGGCGCGAGCTCATGCCCCCACCGAGGATCGTGTCCAGCAGGAGCATGGCGTGGCGGTCGGGGTCTTTGTAGGACAGGCCCGGCACGGCCAGGCAGAGATTGACCTGTTCGATGTCCCGCTGGGCCAGGACCAGGCGCGGCTCGGGGGCGTGTGGCGGAGCCCCCTCGGGAGGCAGTGAGGTGCGCTGGGCCAGGTCGCCCAGCGCGCGGGACAGGGCCGCGGTGACCTCCTCTGTCGGCAGGGCGCCGGCAACCACGGCGACGATGCGGCCAGCGTGGTAGTGCGCCTCGCGGTAGGAGGAGAGATCGTCCCGGCCGATGCCGGCCACGCCCTCGGGGGTGCCGGCGACGTCCCGGCCGAGGGGATGGCCGGGCCACAAGGCCTGGCCGACCAGCTCATAGACCCAGTCGGCCGGGGAGTCAGAGATCATGTGCAGCTCCTCGATGATGACGCGGCGCTCCTTCTCCACCTCTTCCGGCGCGAGGAGCGGCCGGCGGAGCATCTCGGTCAGAACGTCGAGGGCGCGGTCAAAGTGCTGGCCCGGCACCTTGGCCCAGTAGGCGGTCGCCTCGCAGGAGGTGCTGGCATCGAGGACGCCGCCGATGCCCTCGATGGCCTCCGAGATGTGCCGGGCGCTGGGATAGGCCGGTGTGCCCTTGAAGACCATGTGCTCGAGAAAGTGTGACAGGCCGGCCTTCGCGACCGGCTCCCAGCGCGAACCGGTGCCGACGTAGAGGCACAGGGTCGCCGAGCGCACATGGGGCATGGGGCACATGAGCAGGCGCAGGCCGTTGGGCAGCACCAGAAGCGTGTACATATGCTCTCCCGCCAGTGGATGGATCGGCAGGGCTCACAGGCCCTGCAGGTACTGCACGAGCATCTCCAGGGCGCGCTGCGCCGAGGCCTCCTTGTTTCCGCTGCGGTCGTGGGGCCACACATGGCGCTCGCAGCGCTCGACGCCCGGCGCCGAAAGGGCGATGTAGACCAAGCCGACCGGCTTGCCAGGGGTGGCGCCGCCGGGCCCGGCGATGCCGGTGATGCCGATGCCGATGTCTGCCCGCAGGAGGCGGCGCACGCCTGCCGCCATCTGCCCGGCGACTTCCTCGCTCACCGCCCCGGCACGGGCCAGCACCGCGGCGTCGACCCCCAGGAGGGCCCGCTTGACAGCGTCGGCGTAGGAGATGACGCCTCCCAGGTAGTAGTCGGAGCTGCCGGGGATGTTGGTCAGGCGGTGCCCCAGCAGCCCCCCCGTGCAGGACTCGGCGCTGCCCAGCGTCAGGCCGTGCTCTCGCAGCAGTTCACCGACGCGTGCTTCCAGCAGCTCCTGCGCCACAGTCCACCTCCTGGCGAACGGGGACCAGTATAGCACAGGGGCCGGGGAGGGTCAATTGCGGTCTCGCCGTCGCGCACTGCGCCGTGGGGGACAGCCAGCAGACCGCGCTGCCGCTCGAGTCGGCAGCGCGGTCTGGCGGGGGGGCCTGGGCAGGGGATGGCGTGTGTCGGCACGTCACATCTTGAGCCGCGGGTCCAGGGCGTCGCGCATGCCATCGCCAAAGTAGTTAAAGGCCAGCGTGGTGAGGAAGATGGCCAGCCCTGGGAAAAACACCTGCATGGGGTACTGCCACATGTTGCGCTGGTAGGCGTTCAGCATGTTCCCCCAGGTCGGCATGGGCGGCTGGATGCCCAGCCCCAGGAAGCTCAGCGCGGCCTCCGTCACGATCACGGTTCCCAGTCCCAGTGTGGCGCTGACGATCAGCGGCGGCAGGGCGTTGGGGATCATGTGCTTGAGGATGATGCGCACGTCGCCCATACCCAGGGCCCGGGAGGCCTCCACGAATTCGAGGCCGCGCAGGGACAGCACCATGCCGCGCACCAGCCGGCAAGGGCCCATCCAGCCAAACGCGGTCAGGACGAACATGATGATCACGGCACTGCTCCACTCGCGCGGCAGCCAGGGAAGCTGCACACCCTTCAGGATGGCCGAGAAGGCCAGCAGCAGCGGCAGCAGGGGCAGGGTGATCAGGAACTCGGTGACCCGCTGGAGGACGGCGTCCACCCAACGGCCGTAGAAGCCGGAGATGGCTCCGACGATCGCGCCGAAGGATGTGGCGACTGTGGTGACAAAGAAGGCGACCGTCAGGGAGATCTGCGCTGCCTTGATCAGCCG
The DNA here is from genome assembly GCA_964613665.1 of uncultured Chloroflexia bacterium. GTDB lineage: Bacteria > Chloroflexota > Chloroflexia > DTKN01 > DTKN01 > CAZQFV01. The sequence goes on along the minus strand of CAZTIG010000003.1, from coordinate 1,661 downwards.
GCTGAAGATGTCGCGGCCGATCTCGTCCGTCCCCATCCAGTGCTGCGCGGAAGGCGGAGCGTTCATGTGGGTCGGGTCCGGCGCAAGCGGATCGTAGGGGACGATCAGGTCGGCGATGCAGGCCACGACCACGAAGAAGACAATTAGCCCGACGCTGATCATGGCCAGCTTGTGCCGGCGCAGCCGGCGCCAGATGATGATGAACCAGCCGACCGGCTTCTCGGTCAGTAGCGTTTCGTGCTCCAGCTCTGCGACTGCCATGCTTCCTCCTTCTTGCCCCGGCCGCCTACTCCAGGCGGATGCGGGGATCGACGGCGGACCCATTGCCCGTACCCCGGCTTGACGTGGGCTACGCCCGGATATGCCCAGAAGCGGCAGCAGTGACGCGTGTCCGGGCAATGACCGCCCCAGGAGAGGGACACACGGTCCGCTCCGAGCCAGTCGTCACCCAGCAGCCAGCTCACGTAGCGGAGGACGAGGGGCTTGTCGATCCCCATGTAGGCCTCGAGGCGCTGCCTGTCCAGCTCGCTGACCTGCGACCCGGGTCTTCCCACTGTGAGGTTGATCCCGGACAGGGGCCCTCCGGGGGCGGCGTTCAGGAGGGCGTAGATGGCCGTCGTCGAGAGGAGCACCACCAGGATCATCTGCAAGAAGCGCCGGATCCGGTAGGCGGCCATCGGGCTCTCCCGGGCTTTCCAGCCAGATTGGTGCGTGCCTGGGGGTGGCGGCGCCATCGTCGCGACGCCGCCACCCCCGCTTGGTGCGAACGGCCGCTAGCGCTCGATGTCGAAGTTGACGACGTTGAACATCTCGCTGTTGGCGGTCGGGTCCATGACAAAGCCCTTGACCTCCGGGCGGGTGGCGGCGATCTTCAGCCGCAGGTAGAGCACGAAGGAGGGCAGCTCCTGGTTAAAGATGCGCTGGGCTTCCAGGTGGTACTGGGTGTACTCCGGCGTGCCGGGCAGCGACTGCAGGGCGCTGTTGCAGGCCAGGTCGAACTCGGCGTTGGCCCAGCCCATGTTGTTCTGGCCGGCCCAGCCGTTGGCCTCGGAGGGGATCTCGGTGCTCAGGTACAGGTTGCAGGGCGGCTCGACGCCGGTCAACCAGGTGAAGGAGCCCACGTCATAGTGGAGGCCGAAGAGCGGGCCGTCGGGGCCGTCGGCGAACCACTGCGTGCTGGGCATGTTGTCCAGGATGATGTCAAATCCGCACTCCTTCAGGTTGGCCTGGAAGATCTGCATGTAGTTGACGCGCAGGGCGGCCGTCGTGCTGGACCAGGAGAAGGACAGCTTGGTCCCGTCGGGGATGCCGGCGACGCCTTGGGCCTCGCGGATGCCGTCGCCGTCCAGGTCGGTCCAGCCTATCTCCTCGAGCAGGGCCTTGGATGCCTCCGGGTCGTACTCGCGGACGACTGCACCGTCGTAGTAGAGCGGGTGCTGTGGCGGCAGGTACACCTCGACCGTCTGCGAGCGGCCGTAGAGCAACTCGTCCACGACCTGCTGGCGGTTCAGGCACATGGCGAACGCCTCGCGCATGCGTATGTCCTCGAAAAAGTCGGGGCGTTCGTAGCTTTCCACCGGGTCGATGCCAAAGTCGACGTGTTCGTAGGCGGTGCCGGTGACAAAGTAGGGGACCATCTGGCCCTTGGCCTCCAGCTCGAG
>CAZTIG010000002.1:163869-211060 GCA_964613665.1 uncultured Chloroflexia bacterium | reverse complement strand
CCGAGGAAACGCCAGGTCAAGGCGGCCTGATCCCTACAAAAATGGCGCGCGCCCGCGCCATCCCTATTCCACCCACACCGCCTCCGCGCCCACCACGACCTCGCCCCGGCGGTACTGCACCTGGCCCCGTACCAGGTGCGGGCGGCCCTGCCCCAGCGTGGCCGCGCACTGCCGATATACCTTCGGCAAGATGACCACCTCGATCGTTCCGGCCAGGTCCTCCAGGCTGAGGAAGGCCATCCACTCTCCCTGGCGGTTGCGGTGTGGCCGCACGCCGATAGGCCATCCGGCCACGACCACCCGCTGCCCGACGTACTCGCCCAGGATGGCGCTGCCCACCGGCTGGTAGCGGGCCAGACGCTCGGCATAGATGCTCAGGGGGTGGCCGCTCACGGCCAGCCCCAGGATCTCCTGCTCCAGGCGGATGCGCTCCTCGCGGCGGTAATCGGCCAGGTGCGGGATCTCGAAGGGGGCCATCTCGTCCAGCGCCAGTGGCAGGGTGGCCTGTCCCGGCGGGAGGCGTTCCTCCAGCAGCGGCAGCCAGGCATACAGCTCCCAGGCCATCTCCGCCCGGTTGCCGCCCAGCCCGTCGCAGGCGCCCACGCGGATCAGCGCCTTGGCCTCGTCCTCGCGGGGGCGCACGCGCGAGAGCAGGTCGAAGAGCGAGCGGAAAGGCGCCAGGCGGCTTTCCTCCAGCAGGCGCTGGCGCGTGCGCTCGCCCAGGCCCTGCACCCGCCGCAGCCCGATGCGTATGATGCTGCCCTGCCCCTGGGTGGCCAGGTTGGCCGCGTTGACGTGTGGCGGCAGCAGCTTCAGGCCGCGCCGGCGGGCCTCCTCGGCGTAGGCGGCGGCGGAGTAGTAGCCCCCTTCGTTCTCGATCACCGCGGCCAGGAACTCGGCCGGGTAGTGGGCCTTTAGATAGGCGGCGCCGTAGGCCACCACGGCGTAGCTGGCGGCGTGGGCCTTGCAGAAGGCATAGCCGGTAAAGCCGGCCAGCAGGTCCCAGACCTGGCCGGCCTGGGCCGCCGCGAGCCCTCGGCCCATGGCCCCCGCGACAAAGCGCTGCCGCAGATCCTCCCGCTGCTCCTCGTCCTGCGCCTCCGGCAAGGCTCGGCGCAGGGCCTCGGCCTGGCCGGCGCTCAGGCCGCCGACCTCGACCAGAAGCCGCAGCACCTGTTCCTGATAGAGGATGACCCCGTAGGTCTCGCCGAGGATCTCCTGCACCCGTTCCCGCATCGCCGGGTCCAGGTCCGGGAGGAGGTAGGTCACCGCCTCTTCCCCGCAGCGCCGGCGCAGGAACGACTCCTTCAGTCCGCCCTTGAGCGGGGCCGGCCGGAAGAGCGAGATCACCGCCATGACGTCGTTGAGGTGCCGGGGGCAGTAGCGCCGCAGCAGGGCGCGCACCCCCGGGCTCTCTAGCTGGAAGCAGCCGATCGTCTCGCCCCGCGCCAGCAGCGCCAGCGCCGCTGGATCGTCGGGCGGGATCGTCTCCAGGGTCAGCGGACGCGAGTTGCCCGCGCGCGTCACGGCTAGGACGTCGCTGACCGCCGTCAGCGCGCGCACCCCCAACAAGTCCATCTTGACCAGTCCCAGCCGCTCGATGGCGTGCATGTCGTACTGGGTGATCAGCAGCCCCTTGGCCGAGCGCTGCAGCGGCACCAGCGTGGGGATCGGCGCCGGGGCGATGACCACGCCGCCGCAGTGGATGGAAAGGTGGTGCGGCAGGCCGGCGATGCCGCGCGCCGCCCGCAGGACCGTCTCGGTCAGCCGGTCGGCGGGCGGGTCGGTCGGGTCGAACCAGGCCGGTCCGACCCCGGCCTCCTCCTCCGCCTCGGCAGCGCGCAGCCGGTCGGCCCAGCAGCGGGCGATGATCTCCTCGGTCTCCCGCGGTGACAGGCCAAAGGCCTTGGCCGTCTCGCGCACCGCGGAGCGGGCGCGGAAGGTGTTGTAGGTGCAGATCATGGCCACGTGGCTGTCGCAATATGTCCGATAGACATAATCCAGGACCTCGTCCCGTCGCCGCCAGCAGAGGTCCAGGTCGATGTCCGGCGGGTCGGGGCGCTCCGGGTGCAGGAAACGCTCAAAGGTCAGGTTGTGGGCCAGCGGGTCGACGGGGGTGATGCCGAGGACATAGGCCACCAGGCTGGCGGCGGCCGAGCCGCGCCCCAGGACGGGGATGCCGCGGCGGCGGGCCTCGGCGGCGATGTCGGCGACGATGAGGAAGTAGGGGCTAAAGCCCATCTCCTCGATGGTGTGCAGCTCGCGGTGCAGCCGGTCGATCACGGCCGCGGTCAGCGGGCGGTAGCGCTCGCCGGCCCCATGGAAGGCCAGTTTCCACAGGTGCGAGAAGGCCGTCTCCCCGGCCGGCAGGGGCATGCGGGGAAAGACCGGCCGGCCCACCTGCAGCTCCAGGCGGCAGCGGTCGGCCAGGTAGGCGCTGTTGGCCACGGCGCGGGGCCAACGGGAGAACAGCCGGGCCATCTCCTCCGGCGACCGCATGTGCAGCGGAGGCGGCCGCTCCCCATCCCAGGCGCACTTGTCGGGATGCGCCTGGACCAGGTGCGTCCCGGTGCGGATGGAGGAAAGCAGGAGGTGCAGGGAGGCCTCCTCGGGCCGCAGAAAGTGGACGTCGGCGGTGGCCACGGCCGGGATGTCGGCCTCCTCGGCCAGAGCGACGAGCTGCTCGACGACGGGGATGTCGGCGGGAGACTGGATCTGCAGCTCCATGGCGACGTTCTGCCGGCCGAAGAGGGCCAGCAGGCCTCCCAGCAGGCGCTGGGCCCGGCCACGCTCGCCCCGCCGCACCAGGGTGGTGACCCAGCCGGCCTGGCCCCCGGTGAGGGCGAGGAGCCCTTCGCAGTGGTGGCGCAGGGCCAGCCAGGGCAGCCGCGGCGGCGGGTCGGAGAACGACTGCAGGATCGTGCTCAGCTGGCAGAGGTTGCGGTAGCCCTCCTCGTTCTGGGCCAACAGGACCAGGACGTGGCCGTCCTCCATCACCGCCTCCATGCCCAGGATGGGCCGCAGCCCGGCCTGCCGGCAGAGGTCGTAGAAAGGGATGGCCCCGTAGAGGGCGTTGCGGTCGGTCAGGGCCAGCGCCGGCATGCCCATCTGCCGGGCCGTGCTCACCAGGTCCTCCAGCCGGCAGGTGCTGTCCAGAAGGCTGTAGATGCTGTGGACATGCAGGTGGACGAAAGGCATTGGCGGTTGGCGGCGGGCAGCGATCAGCCGTCGGTCGTCGGTGGATCGCTGAAATCCGACGGCGGGTCGCTGACCGCTATCTCCTCCAGGGCAAAGACAACTCCTCGTTGGATCGCGTCCAGGCCGTAGCGCTCGCGGATGTGGTCCAGGCAGCGGGAGAGCTCCAGGGCGCGCTCCTCCTGCCGTCGTTCCCGGTCGAACATGGGCAGCTGGAGCACGGATGGCCGGAGGTGGCTGGCCCGCACTGCCAGCAGGCGGACGCGCTGGCGGCCGTCCGCCAGGAGCTGCTCCAGGAGCTCGCCGGCCGCCTGGCAGAGCACGGCATCGCTGGCCGTCGGTGGGGAGAGCATGCGTTGGTGGCTCTGGTAGCGGAGGTCGGCCCAGCGCACCTGGACGGTGAGGCAGGCGGTGCTGCTGCCCTGGCGGCGCAGGGAGTGGCCGACCCGCTCGACCAGGTACAGGAGGGTGGCCCGCAGCAGGGCCGGGTCGCGAGAGTCCTGGGCGAAGGTAGTGCCCCGGCTGATGGAGGAGGCTGGTCGGGCCTTGGGGTCGACGGGCGATCGATCGACGCCGCGGGCGCGGCGCTGCAGGGAGGCGGCGTGCTTTCCCAGAAGCCGCTCCAGCAGCAGGGCGGGGGCTGCGGCCAGTTGGCCGCAGTTGTGGATCTGTACCTCGGCCAGCCGGGCGGCGGTGTGCGCGCCGATGCCGGGGATCGCCGTGACCGGCAGCGGGGCCAGGAACGTTGCCTCCCGGCCGGCCGGGACCTCCAGCAACCCGTGCGGCTTGGCCCGGGAGCAGGCCACCTTGGCCACGAGCTTGTTGCCGGCCAGCCCGATCGAGCAGGGCAGGCCCAACTCGCGGTCGATCCGCTCCTGGATCTGACCGGCGACCTGCCGCGCCGGCCCCAGGGCCCGCGCCGTGCCCGTGAGGTCGACAAAGGCCTCGTCGATGGAGGCCATCTCTACCCAGGGCGAGAGGGCGCCCAAGATATCCCGCACCTGGCGGGAGGCCTCGCGGTAGCGCTTGTGCTGGCCGGGCAGGAAGACGGCGTGGGGGCAGAGCCTCCGGGCCTGCGCCAGCGGCATGGCGGCGTGGATGCCGTAGGCCCGCGCCTCGTAAGAGGCCGAGGTGACCACGCCGCGGCCCTCCGGGTGGCCGCCGACGACGACGGGTTGGCCGCGCAGCTCGGGCCGAAGGGCGCACTCCACCGCGGCGAAAAAGGCGTCCATGTCCAGGCACAGCACCACCCGCGGGCCCATTGCTGCCTCCATTCGCAAACAGAACACCCGTTCTGTTCCTAGTATAACATGGTCGTCCGCCGCTGTCAAGGACGCCTGCCATGGTTGACAATCTGCTCCGCTGCCGTTATACTACAGGCATACCTGGATACAGAAGGGGGAGCGATGTCCGAAGGTCAGCAGCTATTGCGCCAACGGTTCACCCATGCGCTGCTGAGCCCGCTCACCGTCGTCCTGGGTTCGGCAGAGGTGCTGCAGAACAGCTCCGAGGATTGGCCCGCCTATGCCCGGGAGCTGCTGGATCTGATCCTGACCCAGGGGCGGCGCCTGCAGCAGACCTTGGACGCGCTGGTGGCGTCGGCGGAGGTTGAGGGAGACGTTGTGCGCGTGTGCTGGACCGTTCCACCGGCGCAGCCCGCTGAGGGCGCGCCGGACCCGATTGAGCCGACCGACCCCGGTCCTGTTTGAGGATCGGCCCAGCGGGGCAGCGTGATCTCCATGACAGTTCCCAACGAGGACGCCTGGATCGAGGCCGCCCAGGGCGGCGATCTGGAGGCCTTTAACCAGCTGGTCCTGGCCTACCAGGGCCAGGTCTACGGTCTGGCCTACCGCCTGCTCGGCGACGCTGAAAGCGCCGCCGACGTATCGCAGGAGACCTTCCTGGCCGCCTTCCGGCACATCCGACGCTTTCAGCGGGGCTCGCTGCGGGCCTGGCTGCTGCGCATTGCCGCCAACCTGTGCTACGATGCGCTGCGCCGGCAGCGGGCCCGCCCCACCTCGCCGCTGGCCATCCTCTTCGCCCGACCCGATTCGGCCGCGCTGCACCCCCTCGACAGTGGGCCGGCTGACCCCGAGGAGTACGCCGAGCGCCAGGAGCTGGCGGCCGATATCCAGCGTGCCCTGGCCACGCTCCCGCCGGAGCAACGCCTGGCCGTCGTGCTGTGCGACATCGAGGAGTTCTCCTACGAGGAAGCGGCCCGCACGGTCAATACCTCCCTGGGCACGCTGAAATCGCGGCTCAGCCGCGGCCGCGCCCGCATGCGCGAGTACTTCTTCGGGCACCGGGAACTTTTGCCCCCGGCGTTGCGTTCTATTCTGGGGAACGGCGCCGACAGCGCTGCCCCGACACCGGCCGGCCGGCCGGAGGAAGTCCATGAAGCACGATAGGCGTTCCGCAGGTTGCCCCACCCATTCCCCCGAAGAGCTGGCCCGCTTTCTCGACGGAGCCCTTCCCTCGGGCAGGCAGCAGCGCCTGCGCCGGCATCTCCAGGAGTGCGCGATCTGCCGCCAGCGGCTGCGCGAGCTCGAGGCGGTGCGGACCCTGCTGCGGCAGGCGCCGGCCGTGGCGCCTCCCCGCAGCCTCACCCTGTCCGAGCGGGACGCAACGGCCGGCCAGCGCATCCTCTGGTATCCTGTCCTGCGCTCGGCCTCGATGGGCCTGGCGGTGTTGGTCCTGCTCCTCTTCTTGGTCGGTGCCTTGCAGGTGGGCTGGCCGGGGGCGGCCGCTCCCAGCCCGCCGGCCGTCGCCGTCGACCCGATGATCACTCGCCGGGCCACTCCCACCGGGGTCACCCAGCCCGGGGCGATGGGCCTGCCGACACCGGCGGCGGCCATCACGGTGAGTGCCTACCCTCTGCCGCAGACGCCGCGCATCGGTGCCGGTGTCACCCCGCCGGCCGTCGTGGCGCAGACCCCCGGGCAGCCTCCCGCCGACACGGTCCTCTGGATGGCGCTGCGCTTGGGCGCGCTGCTGCTCCTGGGGCTGTGCGTCGCCATGACCTGGCTGGCCTACCGCCGCGAGCGCGTGTTCCTGTCGTGAGCCGCTGCCAACCCGGGGCAGACCCGCTGCTCACCCGGCAGTCCCGGAACTGCTCCGCCCGCCGCAGCGGTACCTCCGTGGCGGCGCACCCTCCCTCCTTCCAGCCGGCCCGACGCCGCCGCGGTCGGCGCGTGCGGCGCCGACGGCCAGCTCCAGCGCAAGAAGGAGACGCGATGCCCAGCAAGGAGGAACTTCTCGCCGCCATTGCCCGCCTGTCGCCGGCCGACCAGGCCGAGCTGGCGCAGCAGTTGGTGGCGCGGCTGAAGGAAGAGGGGCGCTGGCCCCGCCGGCCGACGCGCCGAGGCGCTGCCGACCTCCTGCTCCACTTTGACGGCGGCAGCCTGGGCAATCCCGGGCCGGCCTACGGCACCTTCGAGATCACCCTGCCCGACGGCCGGCGCATGCGCAAGCGGCTGGAGTTCGGCCGGCTGACGAGCAACGAGGCCGAGTACCGCACGCTCATCGCCGGCCTGGAGGCGATCCACGGGCTGTTGGGGGAGGCCGTCGGACGGGTGTCCCTGGAGGTCCGCGGCGATAGCCAGCTGGTCGGGTGCCAGCTGCAAGGCCAATGGAAGGCCACGAACGCGCGTATGCGCGCCCTGCGCGACCAGGCGCTCCATCTGCTCGGCCACTTCCGCCGCTGGGATTTTGTGCGCGTCCCCCGGAGCGAGTCGGTGCGCCGCCTCGGGCACTAGAAGTTATCTCATGAACCACGAAGGCACAAAGACACAGAGTGTTTCTGCTTGTACACCCTCCGCTGCTCCTGGTGCCTTCGTGGTAATGACGAGATGGGTTCCTGGGAGGGAGCGAGACCGCGCGACGGTCAGGGCACTTCCGGCAGCTTGACCCCGGGGTACCGCCTCAGCCGCTCGGCGAACATGGCCTGGATCTCCTGCAGTCGCTCCGCCGTGCGGGCCTCGAACCGCAGCACCAGCACCGGCTGGGTGTTGGAGGCCCGCAGCAGGCCCCAGCCATCGCCGAAGAGGACGCGCACGCCGTCCACGTCCACCGTGGGGTACTGCCGGCGAAAGTCCTCCCCGACCTCCTGTACCAGGCGGAACTTGACGTCGTCGGGGCAGTGCACGCGGATCTCCGGCGTGCTGGGGTAGGAGGGGATGGCCGCCAGAAGCGCGCTCAGCGGCTCTTCCTGGGCGGCCAGGAAACGGAGCACCCGGCAGGAAGCGTAGATGGCGTCGTCGTAGCCGTAGTACTCGTCGGCGAAGAACATGTGCCCGCTCATCTCGCCGGCCAGCGGGGCGTTCTCCTGGTGCATCTTTTCCTTGATGAGGGAGTGGCCGGTCTGCCACATGATCGGCCGGCCGCCGCGGGCCTGGATCTCCTCCACCAGCGACTGCGAGCACTTGACCTCGAAGATGATCGGCGCGCCGGGGCGCTGAGCCAGCACCTCCCGCGAGAGCAGCGCCAGCAGGCGGTCGCCCCAGACGATCTGCCCCTGGTCGTCGACCACGCCGATGCGGTCGGCGTCGCCGTCGTAGGCGATGCCGGCGTCGGCCCCCGTCTCCTTGACCGCGGCGATGAGGTCCTGCATGGCCGCGACGAGAGTCGGGTCGGGGTGGTGGTTGGGGAAGCGGCCGTCCAGCTCGCAGTACAGCGGGGTGACTTGGCAGCCCAACTGCTCCAGCAACCCCGGCGCGAGCGGGCCGGCCGTGCCGTTGCCGGCGTCGACCACGACCCGGAGCGGGCGGGCCAGCTCGATGCGCGACCGTATCGCCGCCAGGTAGGCGGGTATGATCTCCTGGGTGGTGCGCCGGCCCCGGCCGCGGTCCAGGTCGTCGCTGCGGATCAGCCCGTACAGCTCCTGGATCTGCTCACCATAGATGGTCGTGCGCCCGAGGCCTACCTTGAACCCGTTCATCTCCGGCGGGTTGTGGCTTCCGGTCACCATGACGCCACCCTGCACCGGCAGGTGGAAGAGGGCAAAGTAGAGCACCGGGGTGGGATGCAGGCCGGTGTCCAGAACGTCGACGCCGGTGGAGAGGAGGCCCCGGACGAGAGCTTCGTGCAGCTCGGGCGAGCTGAGGCGGCAGTCCCGCCCCACGGCGGCGACCCGGCCGCCCTGCCGGCCGAGCATAGTGCCGACAGCCCGGCCGACCAGCTCGGCCACCTCTGCCGTCAGGTCCTCGCCGACGGTGCCGCGGATGTCGTACTGGCGGAAGATGAGCGGGCTGATCTCGGGCATCGGTCCTCCTTGGGTGCGCGCCATTCTTGTCGGTGCCGCACGAATGCGCTCCGCCTCGCCCAGTTGGGGCCTGAGTTCTGCCGTGCTGCTCGTGCCGCCCCGGGTCGTCGAGCTTCCAGTTGCGGGCGGAGCGCGCCAGGGCAACCTGCAGCGATGGCGGGCGTCCGTCCTCCTCTATGAGCCGGGGTTGTCGGAGGCGGCGCGGCCGCAGGGATCGGCCGGCGCGGTCGGCTGCGGAGCCGCGCCGCGGAAGCGCTGCGCGGCCTCGGCGATGATGCGCTGCGCGCAGGCGGCGTCGCGCCACCCGGCCGTCTGGGTCTCCTTGCCCTCCAGTGTCTTGTAGGTACCGAAAAAGTTCTCGATCTCGGCCAGGACGTGGGCCGGGACGTCGCCCAGGTCGGCGATCTCGTCGAAGCGGGGGTCGCGCACGGGCACGGCCAGTATCTTCTGGTCGATCCCCTTTTCGTCGCGCATGCACAGCACCGCCACCGGGCGGGCCTGGACGTGACAGCCGGGGAAGGTGGGCTCGTTGACGATGAGCAGGACGTCCAGGTGGTCGCCGTCCTCGGCCAGGGTGTCGGGCACAAAGCCGTAGTCGGTGGGATAGTGCACCGAGGAGTAGAGGACGCGGTCCAGGCGGAACCGGCCCGTGGCCTCGTCGAACTCGTACTTGTTGCGGCTGCCCTTGGGGATCTCGGTGACAACGTCGATCACGGCGGCCTCCTGGCAGGGAGCGTTACGATGGGGGTGATTGTACTACATTATGGGCGGGGCTGCAACCATGGCGAACCTGAAAACCTGTCGTAGCTCCCTGAGCGCTTGAGCCTCGGTCGCTCGCTTCGTGCCTCCTCAGCAGGGATGCATGTTTGTGGATGGGCAGGCAAGCGGTCCCTGAGCGGAGCCGCTCGGAGCGAAGCGGAGAGCGGCGAAGTCGAAGGGCCGCTTGCCCCTGGAGGCGCGGCCGATCCCTGAGCGGAGCGGCCAAAGGCCGCGTAGTCGAAGGGCGGCCGCGCTCCTTGCCCATCGAGAGACATGCATCCCCTCAGCGGCGGCCGGTTGCGCTCCGCGGCCGGTTGTAGTACAATAGCGCCACCAGCGCTCCTCCGCCGTCTCGCCAACGGCCGTGGACGCTGGCAGTCGCCGACGAGGAGGACGGGCCCATGGAACGCAAGATCCGCGTGCTGGTAGCCAAGCCAGGGTTGGATGGTCACGACCGCGGGGCCAAGGTGGTCGCCCGGGCCCTGCGCGACGCGGGCATGGAGGTGATCTACACCGGCCTGCAGCAGACCCCGGAGATGATCGTCGAAGCGGCCCTGCAGGAGGACGTCGACGTCGTCGGCCTGTCCATCCTTTCCGGGGCGCACATGGCCCTGCTCCCCCGCGTGACCGAGCTCCTGCGTCAGCACGGCGGCGAGGACATCCTGGTCGTTGCCGGCGGCATCATCCCCCACGAGGACGTCGAGCCCCTCAAGCAAGCTGGCATCGCCGCTATCTACGGCCCCGGCACGCCCACCGGCGAGATCGTCTCCTTCATCCGCGAGCACGTGCCCAGGCCGTAGGGCCTGCTCGTCCGAGGAGTGCCAGAAGGCCATGGACCTGGTTGAACGCCTGCTCACCGGAGACCGGCGGGCTCTGTCCCGTGTGATCACCCTGGTGGAGTCGAATGACCCCAGCAGCCGGGTCGTCCTGCGCCAGGTGTATCCCCATACCGGGCGGGCGCACATTGTCGGTGTGACCGGCGCGCCCGGGACGGGCAAGAGCACCCTGGTGGGGGCAATGGCCGGCGAGTTCCGCCGCCGCGACCGCACCGTGGGCATCGTCGCGGTGGATCCCTCTTCCCCCTTCACCGGCGGCGCCCTGCTGGGCGACCGCATCCGCATGCAGGAGCTGGCCGGGGACCGCGGCGTGTTCATCCGCAGCATGGCCTCGCGTGGGCACCTGGGCGGCCTGGCCCAGGCTACCGGCGACGTGGTCAAGCTGCTCGACGCGGCCGGCTTCTCCCTCGTGTTGGTGGAAACGGTGGGGGCCGGCCAGTCCGAGGTGGAGGTGGCCCGGGCGGCGCACACGGCCATCGTCGTGGACGTGCCGGGCATGGGGGACGACATCCAGGCAATCAAGGCCGGCATCTTGGAGATCGCCGACATCCTGGTGGTGAACAAGGCCGACTTGGCCGGCGCCGACCGACGCGTGGCCCAACTGGAGGCCATGCTGCACATGGGCTACGGTGTTGAGGAGACGGGCTGGTGGCCGCCGGTGCTGTGTACCATCGCCTCGCGGGGGCAGGGTGTGGCCGAGGTGGCCGACGCCGTGGAGCGGCACTGGGCCTACCTGGCGGAGGCCGGTCGGCTGGCCGACTTTTGCCGCAAGCAGGCCGAGCAGGAGTTTGCCGAGGCCCTGCGTGCCGAGGCCATGCAGGTGCTCCGCGAGCGCATCCTGGACCCGGCCCGCCAGGAAGAGCTGATCGAGCGTATTTGCCAGCGGGAGCTGGACCCCTACAGCGCGGCCAGCAAAGTGCTGGCCGGCGTGCGCGGCCAGGCCCACCCTTCTCCGGCAGGATGACGATGGGCACTTCCGACCTGGAGTCCAGGGCCGCCGTGCTGCGCGAGATCGTGGCCTCTCTGGGCAGCGCTGGCGTGGCCTACTCCGGCGGTGTCGACAGCACCCTGCTCCTGGCCGTCTGTCAGGAGGTCCTGGGCAGCGCCCGCGTGCTGGCGCTGACTGCGCGCTCGGAACTCGTGCCGGCCGCGGAGTTGGAGCAGGCCGTCCGGGTTGCCCGGCAGCTGGGCGCGCGGCACCGCGTGGTTGCCGTCCGGCTGCTCGGCCAGCCTACCGTCGCGGCCAACACCCCCGAGCGCTGCTACCACTGCAAGCGGGTGCTCTTCGGGCGCCTGCTGGAGATCGTCCGTGCCGAGGGGCTGGCCGCGTTGGTCCACGGCGCCAACGCCGACGACCTGGGGGATCACCGCCCCGGCCTGCGGGCGGCGGCCGAGCTGGGGGTGCGGGCTCCGCTGCACGAGGCCGGCCTGACCAAGGCCGACGTGCGGGCCCTCTCGCGCCAGCTCGGCCTGCCGACGTGGGACCTGCCGGCGATGGCCTGCCTGGCCTCGCGCGTGCCCTACGGCACGGCGCTGACCGCCGCGGCCCTGGCCCGCGTCGAGGCCGCCGAGGCGTTCCTGCGGGAGCGCTTCGCCTTGCGGGAGCTGCGCGTGCGCGACCACTTCCCCGTGGCCCGCCTGGAGCTGCCGGAGCCCGAGATCGCCCGCCTGATCGAGCCCGCGGCGCGCGCCGCCATATCGGCCCGGCTGCGCGAACTGGGCTACGCCTACGTGGCCCTGGACCTGCAGGGCTATCGCAGCGGCAGCCTGAACGAGGTGCTGCCGGCCGATCGCTGATTCCGGAGGTAACGGATGAGCTGTGCGGACATCCCCTTTGCCCGGCCCGACGTGGACCGGGCCCGGCGCAAGGGCGTGCCCGAGGTCATCCTGGCCGACCGCAAGACGGTCGAGCAGGCGCTGGACATCGCCCGCTCCTTCCTGGGGGGCACTGGCCGGGCCATCCTCAGCCGCGTGGGGCCGGAGCTCGAAGCACGGCTGCGCAGCGACTTTCCGGGGGCGGAGCTGGAGTGGGTGGCGGCGCCGCGGGCGGCGGTCCTGCGCCGGCCCGACTTCCCCCGGCCGCGGACGGACGGCCGCGTCGGCGTCATCACCGCCGGGACGTCCGACATCCCGGTGGCCGAGGAGGCGGCGTTGCTGTGCCGGGAGATGGGCTGCGCCGTGCACACGGCCTACGACGTGGGGGTGGCCGGGCTGCACCGGCTCTTCGAGCCGCTGGCGGCGCTGCTGGAGGAGGCCCGCGTCGACGTGCTGATCGTGGCGGCGGGGATGGACGGGGCGCTGCCCTCGGTGGTATCCGGGCTGGTGGACGTCCCGGTCATCGGCCTGCCGACCTCGGTGGGGTACGGCATGGGCGGGGGCGGCACGGCCGCGCTCTACTGCATGCTGCAGACCTGCGCGCCGGGGCTGAGCGTGGTCAACATCGACAACGGCATCGGCGCGGGGGCGGTGGCCGGCCTGATCGCCAACCGGGCGGCCGCAGCCCGGGCGGCCGCCGCAGCGGGCGCGCCCGCATGACCGCCCTGTCTGTCCCTGGCCGTTTCTCCCATCCGCTTGCCGAGGTCTTCCTATGAGCAGTATCCTGTACCTCGACCTCTTCTCCGGCGCCAGCGGCGACATGCTGCTGGGAGCCCTGCTCGACCTGGGGCTGCCGCTGGCCGCCCTGCGCGACGAGCTGGGCAAGATGGACCTCTCCGGCTACGAGCTCGCCGCCGAGCGACAGGTGCGCCGGGGCCTCAGCGGGACGCGCCTGCACGTGCGGGTCACCGCCGAGAGCTACCCGGCCCGCCACCCGGCCGACGTCCGCCGCCTCATCGCGGGCAGCGCCCTCTCCGCGGCCGTGCAGACGCGCGCCCTGGCCGTCTTCGACCGCCTGGGCCGGGCCGAGGCTGCCATTCACGGCATGCCGCTGGAGGAGGTCCACTTTCACGAGATCGGCGCGGTGGACAGCCTGGTCGACGTCGTCGGCTTCGTGGCCGGGCTCGAGCTGCTGCAGGTCGAGGCGGTCTACTCCTCCCCCGTCCCCCTGGGCAGCGGCGCGATCGAGACGGAGCACGGCCGGCTGCCGGTGCCGGCCCCCGCCACGCTGGCCCTGCTGGCCGCGGTGGGCGCGCCCACCTGCCCGCACCCGGCCCAGACCGAGATCGTCACCCCCACCGCCGCCGCGCTCCTGGCCGAGCTGGCCACCTTTTCCTGCCCGCCGCTGCGCCTGCGCGCCGTCGGCTACGGCTTCGGACAGAAGGAGTTCCCCTGGGCCAACGCCGTGCGCGCCTGGATGGGGGAGCTGGAGGCCCCCGAGACCGGGCCGCGCGAGCGGGTTGTCCTCCTGGAGTGCAACCTGGACGACGTCACCGGCGAGGAGCTGGGCTATGCCATGGAGCGCCTCTTTGCTGCTGGGGCGCTCGACGTCTGGTTCACTCCCGTGCAGATGAAGAAGAACCGGCCGGCTGTCGTTCTCGCCGCGCTGGCGCTGCCGGAGCAAGCCGTGGCCGTGGCCCAGGCCATCCTGCGCGAGACGCCCACCTTGGGGCTGCGCCTCTCCCCTGCGCTGGAGCGCCTCGTCGCCGAGCGCCGGGTGTCGGAAGTGGAGACGCCGTGGGGCAAGGTCCGCGTGAAGGAGAAATGGCTGGCCGGGGAATGCCTGGATGCCTCTCCGGAATACGAGGACTGCGCCCGCATCGCCCGCGAGCAAGGCATCCCGCTGCGGCAGGTGGTGGAGACGGCCCGGCGGGCGGCAGCTCGCTAGCAGCCTGTCGGGGGGAGTTCCTGGGGAAGCAGACTCGAGGCTTCAGCCGGTGAGGAGCGGCAAGACCTGACCGCAGCCGGGTGACCGGGCCGCGTCCCTCCACCTGCACGTCAGCGACTCCCTTGTGGCTGTGCAGCGCCTCTTGCAGACGGCCCAGGCAAAGGGCGCAGTCGCCTGCGGGCAGGAGCGCGGGGATGCTCAGGACAAGCTGTTCCATCGTCGGCCTAGGGCTGCTCTGTCAGCCGCACGAGCTCCTGCAGGTCACTCTGGAGTGCCTGCATCTCCGTGCCGTAGCAGGCCCAGTCGCCGCTCTGCAGGCACTGCTGGGCGCGCATGTAGTGCTCGTGGGCCGAGCGGGCCACCTCCTCCCACGCGCGGTCCTCGGCCGGCGGGGTGGCTGGTCCTCCGGCCAGCACCTGCCGCAGGGCACCGTCCAGTGTCTCCGCCATCACGACGCTTTCGCCATAGGCCACGACGACCCGCTGCAGCTCGGGAATGCGACCGTTCTCCGCCTGCAGGTAGATGGGGGCGACATAGAGCAAGTTGTGGTCAATCGGCACGACGATCAGGTTGCCGCGAATGACGTTGGAGCCGCGCTGGTCCCACAGGGAGAGCTGCTGGGAGATCGTCGGGTCCTGGTTCAACCGCGCCTCCACCTGGAAGGGTCCGTATACCAGGGTCTGCTTGGGGAACTTGAAGACGCCCAGCCGGCCGTAGCTGCTGCCATCGCACTGCGCGTGCATCCAGGCGATCATGTTGTCGCGGTTGGCCGGGGTAAAGGGGATCATCAGGAAGAACTCTTCCGCGTCCCAGCCGGGCAGCCGCATGATGACATAGTAGCTGTCCATCGCCCCGGTCTCGCCCTCGTACGTCTCCTTGGCAAAGTGCCAGGCATCCTCCTTGTTGTAAAAGACCTGCGGATCCTCCATGTGGTAGGTGGCGTAGATGGCGGTCTGGACGCGAAAGAGCTGCTCGGGGTAGCGCCAGTGCTCCCGTAGGCCCGCCGGCATCTCCTCGGCCGGCCGGAACAGCCCCGGGAAGATCGCGGCGTAGGTCTGGATCAGCGGGTCGCCCGGGTCGACGATGTAGAAGGTCGTGTTGCCGTTGTAGGCGTCGATGACCACCTTGACCGCGTTGCGGACATAGTTGACGCCCCAGTCGTAGTAGGGCTGGGAGTAGGGGTACATGTCGCTGACGGTGTAGGCGTCCTGGATCCAGTAGAGCCGGCCGTCGAGCATGACCGGGTAGGGGTCGGGGTCGTACCACAGGAAGGGGGCGATCGTCTCCACCCGGTCCTGGATGGTGCGGTGAAAGAGGATGCGGCTCTGGGGGGTGAGGTACTCGCTCACCAGCAGCGGAAGCTCCCCGAAGCGCACGGCAAAGGCCAGGCGCTGCCAGAAGCCTCCGATCGGAACGCCCCCGCTGCCCTGGTAGGCGGTGTAGGCGTTCTCGTCGCCGACCGGGTAGTCGAACTCCTGTGCCGTCGTGCCGACGACGATGTAGTTGTCCGTGTCCTCGCCAAAGTAGATCTCGGGGCGCTCGAGGGCCAGCTCGCTGGCGCTCGCCTCCGGCGGGATGTTGCGCATGAGGAAACATGGCTGGCCCTCGCCGCAGACCTCGTTCACCGGGCTGAGGACGACGCCGTAGCCGTGGGTGTAGACCAGATGGCGGTTCTGCCAGGTCTGGGCCGTCTCCGGCAGCCGGTCCACCGACAGCTCGCGCACCGACAGTTCGACCTCGCGGTAGCGCCCCGCCAGGCGGTACCGCTCGACGTCGATGTCCTTGAAATCGTAGTAGAGGCGGATAGCCTGCAGCTGCTGATAGGTCTCCTTGAGCGGCCGGTGATCCCACAGGCGGATGTTGTCGATCGTGCCGGAGTTCTGGCGGACCATGGCCATGGTCAGCGTCCCGGTCACCGGAAAGGTCACCTGGTCGACCTCCTCCAGCCCATAGGCCTCCAGGGTGGAGGCGATGCTGTAGCGGATGTAGGGGCGCTCGGCGTCCAACTCACTGGGGCGGACCCGCAGGGCCTGCACCAGCGCCGGGTAGATAGCCCCGACGACGACCATGCTCACGAGCCACAGGCCGGCCCCGGCGGCCAGCAGCCGCCAGCTCCGGCGGAACAGGTTGAAGAGGAGCAGGCCGGCGCAGAGCAGGACGATGGCCGACAGGATGTTGTAGGCCGGCCACCGGGCGTTCACATCGGTGAAGCCGGCCCCGTAGGCCGCGCTGTTCGGCGAGTAGACCAGGTAGGAGATCTGCAAGCGGTAGTGCCAGAACATCACCAGCAGGAACGAAACTCCCAGCGCCGAGAGATGGGCCAGGGGCAGCGGCTGCAGCACCCGGCGAAACGACCCCACTGCGTAGATCAGGGCCACCAGGAGCAGGCTCACCACGACCAACCAGAGCAGGGCGTTCTTCAGATCGGCCAGCAGTCCCAGGCGAAAGAGATAGTAACCCAGGTCGGTGCCAAAGAGCGGGTCGGTTCGACCGACCGTCGCGGCGTGCAGAAAGCGCTGCACGTCCATCCAGCGGCCCTGGGCCGCGGCACCAAAGGCTAGGCTGATCACAGCGGCAGCCAGCCAGCAGCCAACCGGCCCGAACCGGCGGCGCCAGGAGTGCTCCATGGCGGCGCGCCGCTCGTCCGGCCAGTCCGCGCGCGGCAGCCAGCGCAGGGCCAGGCGCAGGTTGGCTCCCACGACAAGCGTCACCAGCACGGCCACACCCAGGAAGAGGAGCACCTGGGTGAGGAGCCGTGTCGTGAAGACGTCGGTGTAGCCCAGCTCGCTGAACCAGAGCCAGTCCGTGTACAGCCCCACGCCGACGGTCAGCAGCAGCACCGCCGCCAGGACCACGACGGCGGCCACGATCCAAGGCCAGCGCCTGCGGACGGCCTTGCCCCGCGGCCAGCGCCCGCTGCGCCGCAGCAAGAAGACCGCGACGGCCGCTGCCTCCGCCAGCAGCAGGACGATGGCCAGCCCCCACAGGCCGGCGGCAAAGAGGACGAAGAAGACAAGGACCTCGGCGGAGACCGCGGCGATGATCAGTTGCTGGCGCACCTTCGGCTGCATGGCGCCTCCTTGAGCGTGTGGCTACCCACCAAAGCAGGAACAGAGAACCCTTGTCAGAAACTATCTAAGCCACGAGGGCACAGAGACACCATGTCGATAAGCGTTCTTCTCCAATCACCTCTTTGTCTTCGTGCCTTTGCGGTCCGCTCATCTTGGTGCCCCTGTGGCCTGGTGGTCGATCTGAGAGTCTCCTAGCCTGGTGCCCTTGTGTCCTGGTGGTCCTGAGGGGTTCCCGGTTCTGGACGCTCCCCATCTGCCGGCGCAACGCCCTGATCGATGCGCCGGGCCAGGGCGGCGACCAGGCGGGTAGCCCGGTCGAGGAGCTGCGGCTGGACATGCTCTGGGGCATCCTCCCGCCAATGGTGCTGGGCCGGCCGGCCATCTTCCAGTCCCATCACGCTGAGGGCGCGAAAGCCGCGCATCATGGCGGCGTAGGCGTCGCTGGGCTGCAGGTGGTAGACGCGCGGGTCGGCGTCCACCGTGATGTCGTCGCTCTCCGCCCGGCGGGCCATCTCCAGCAGCACCGGGGCCGCGCGTCGCGACCACAGCAGGCCCTCGCGGACGACCAGGCTGAGCTCTCCGCGGCCGATGCTGTCGACATTGACGACGTAGGTGCCGGCGCGGGGAAATGGATAATGGCGCAAGAGACGGCGCGTCCCGTGCAGCCCCGCCTCCCGGCTGCCGGTCGCCACGAGCCACAGGTCCGTCTGCTGCAGCTCCTGCAGCTCCTCGGCCAGGCGCAGCAGCACGGCCAGGCCGGAGGCGTTGTCGTTGGCCCCGGCCAAGGGCCGGGCCAGGAGCTGGCCCTGCAAGGCAAGCAGCAGCATCAGCACGACGTACCCGGCCAGGGCACACTGGGCGTACCACAGGCCCGCCAGGCCGAGCCACCAGCCCAGGCCGGCCAGCGCCGGCATGGCCACCGCGGCCGCGCCGGCGACCAGGAAGGCCAGCCGGTAGCCTCTGGACAGCCGTGTGTGGGAGAGGAGCCCCGGCCGGGGCGAGTCCAGGTGCGCCAGGATAATCAGGTGCTGGCACGATTCCCGCGACGCCGGCCGCGTGCCGATGACGTTCTGGCTCTGGCCCCAGGGCATGAGGGCCGACACGACGGGGAACGAGAGCGACTCCAGGAGGAACGCCGCCAGGCCGACCAGCGCCAGGCCCAGGGCGGCCGGCCGGCTGAAGTGGTAGACCAGGGGCGTGAGTGCCACAGCCAGGTAGATCAGGCCCATGGGCAGGCCGGCGCTGGGCACGGCGCGAAAGGTCTGCACCTCCACGTCCAGCCCGGCGCGGCGCATACACGCATTGACATAAGCCGCCGCCTGTGCCTCCGCGGCCGAGGTCGAGCCGCGGGGCCCGACCTCCTGCGCCAGGAACTGCACGGCGGCTAGCTGTTCTTCCACAGAGGCCTCCTTGCTTGGCGGTCCCAAAGCCGTCGGACCTTCCTACGCGGCCTGGGCCAGGGCCGCCTTGAGGGCCTGGATGGCCGGGATGCTCCCCGGGTCGACCCGCCGGAGCATGGCCAGGTAGTAGCTGACGGCATCGCCCAGGAGCACGGCGCTCAGCACATGGGCCAGCGGGCTCCGGCCCCGTGCCTGCACGGTGCGGCAGACGACGCCGGCCTCCGCGAGGAGGCGTCCGGTGATCGCCCGGCGCAGGCTGTTGCGGCGATGGTCGTGGTCCGAGGCGAGGAAGATCCCCCGCACGCCGGCCGCAAAGCCCTCCGGGTGCGCCGTCCCGCAGACGGCGTTGTGGTCCATCTCCGGCAGCTCTTCGCAGCAGGCCCAGGCCTTGGCGTTCTCGTTGAGCTGGCCTTTCCAGCGGTGGGCCACCGGGGCCAGCAGGCCGGCTCCGTAGATAGCGGCCACGTGCCCGTGGAGCCATCCGGCCAGCTCCTTGGCCGGGTTCTGCGCGGCCGGCACGGCCGGATCGATCTCCTGTCCGAGGCTCTCCAGCGTGGCGGCCGCTTCCTGTACCTCCGGGGTGGGGTCGGGCAGCAGTTCCAGCCGCACCAGCGCCCCCAGCAGCAGCATCAGGCTGTAGCCGAGGGCCTCGCGCGGTTGGGCCGGGTAGGAAAAGACCAGGGGATGCAGCATCCATTCCCCGGCCAGGCGGGCCAGCCTGCCACCCGTGGTCACCACCACCACGGGGCAGCCGCGGCGGTGGGCCTCCTCTGCTGCCGAGAGCGTCTCCTCCGTGTCGCCGGAGTAGCTGGAGGCCAGGACGAGCGTCTGCGCGCCGGCATAGGCCGGCAGGCCATAGTCCCGGTGGACCAGGATGGGCACGGTGGACTGGCCGGCGGCCAGGGCGCGCAGCAGGTCGCCGCCGATCGCCGAGCCGCCCATGCCGGCGACGAGGACCTGGCGCGGCGGGACGGGCAGGACCGGCGGAGGCCAGGCCATGGCGATCTGCCAGGCGGCGCGGCACTGGCCGGCCAGGTCGAAGAGCCGCTGGCAGGCACCGGAGAGATCGACCTCCCGATACAGGTTCGGGTTGTCCAGATCGGGCAAGCGCTGCTCGGCCACGGTGTCTCCTCTTGGCTGCGCTGTCACGACGCCGGCATTGTACTACAGCCGGCCGTGGAGTGCAATAGCGCCTCGCTCACCGGGCCGGCCCTTCGCCTACCACGCGCGCAATCCGCACCAGCGCTTCCTCGACGTCGCCTCGCTCGATGCCATAGTGCGTCACGGCGCGGATCTTGGTCCGTCCCAGGTAGGACGTGAGCACGCCCTCGGCGGTCAGCGCCGCGCTCAGCGTCTCGGTGGTCCAGCGTGGGTCGGTCGGGTAGAACATCACCATGTTCGTCTGCACCGTGTCCAGGTCCACCGATAGACCGGGCACTTCCGCCAACCCCTCCGCCAGGCGGCGAGCGTTGGCGTGGTCCTCGGCCAGGCGCTCGACCATCTCGGTCAGGGCGACGATGCCGGCCGCGGCGATGATGCCCACCTGGCGCATGGCTCCGCCGACCATCTTGCGCATCTTGTGGGCCCGCTCGACAAAGGCGGCCGACCCGCAGACGAGCGACCCCACCGGGGCCGACAGGCCCTTGGAGAGGCAGAACATCACCGAGTCGGCGTACGCGGCAATGTCGCGGGCTTCTCTGCCCAGAGCAACGGCGGCGTTAAAGATGCGTGCCCCGTCCAGGTGCAGCGGGAGGCGGTGCTGGTCCGCCAGCTCGCGCACCCGCCGCATATAGTCCAGGCTCAGCACCGTGCCGCTGCAGCGGTTGTGGGTGTTCTCCAGACAGACGAGCGCCGTCGGCGGAAAGTGCACGTTGCTCCCGCGGACGGCCGCTTCGATCTCCTCCAGCGGCAGCTCGCCGAAGCGCGTGGTGGGCACGGTATGGTAGATCAGCCCGCCGAAGACGGCGGCGGCGCCCACCTCGTAGAAGAAGATATGGCTGTCGCCGCCCAGGATGACCTCGTCGCCGCGCCGGCAGTGCGCCAGGAGCGAGACCAGGTTGCCCATGGTCCCGCTGGCCACAAAAAGGGCGGCCTCCTTGCCCATGCGCTCGGCGGCCAGCTCCTGCAGGCGCTTCACGGTAGGGTCCTCTCCCCAGACGTCGTCGCCCACCTCGGCCTCGTACATGGCCCGGCGCATGGACGCAGTGGGCAGGGTGACGGTGTCGCTGCGCAGATCGATCCGACGGTTCATGCGGTAGCCTCCTGCAAAGCGTGGCCCGGGCCCGGTTCGAGCGGCGGGAATGCCCGGGATGACCCAAGACCATTGTACCACAAAGGGGGCGAAAGGCCAAAGTCACGGCCGTACCAAAGTCGCCGGCCTTGACCGGCAAGTGCCCGGCTCAGGCAACGGCACGACGCCGCACATCCAGGGACACGGCAATGGTACGGCCATGCCGCACTGTACGCCGGCCGGGCACTGGCCATCCGCTGTGCATCGGCGCGACCTTGATATCGCCGTGGGTCGGCGTGGCGAAACTTGATTCTACTTGACAAATGTGCTATACTATGCAGAGTAGAATCCGGCATGTCTATGAAAGGAGAACTCGGATGTCGCAGGAAAAGCGTGGATGGTACGCTTCCGGCAAGGAGCGCAAGCCTGGCAACCTGCTGAAGTACGCCCTCATCATCCTGGTGGGCATCGTCTTCGCCGTGGTGGCGCTGTACAACATGGTTGCCAGTGCCGCCGCGGACCAGCTTGCCAGCGGCGGAGCCAGCGCCAATCCGAACATCGGAGCATCGATACTCTGGGGTGCTATCTGGGCCGCCGGGACGGCTGTGCTGGGCCTGGTCGTCTGGTTTGTCTACAAGGCGCTGGTGCTGAACAAACAGAAGTAGGCCGGCTGCCGGCCCCCATCCCCGCGGTCGATCCGGGCGGACGGGGTGGGGGTGGCCAGGCAACCAGGGCCAACCAGGGCGGCGGATCCCAACGGGGAACGCCCCCTACCCTGCTCACCTCCGAGCAAGGCTGCCTACCGCAGGCACCGGTGCGGTCTCGCTTTCTCTATGCAATGTGCGTCAGCCCCCAGCGGGGGGAGTTCACCGTACGGTGCGCTCTCCCCGCTGGGGCGCTTCGTGCTAGCTCGCGGTGCGCTCCTCCTTCCCCAAGATCAGCCGGAAGAGGCCCGGCGCGGCCAGCGCGCACCACAGCCCCACCAACGTATAGCGCAGCAGCACCGGCAGCTCGTTGCCCCAGCCGTAGAGGAACCCACCCCAGGCCGGCATCGTGGTCGTCTCGCCGGGGATGTAGCGCAAGGCCTCCGGCATCGTGGGCAGCGGTGCCAGGACGCCGCTCAGCCCGACGAGCAAGGCCAGCGCCCCGCCCAGGCCGATGACCAGCTTGAGGGCCTGCTGCCAGAGCGGCCGGCGCACCGGGAAGTCGATGTAGCGCCGCTCGAACTGGTGCCCCACGATGGCCCCCAGGAGCACCCCCATGCTCTTGGCGCTGCTGTGCGAGGGAAAGAGCACGAAGAAGAGCAGCGGCACCAAGCTGAGGAGCAGCGTCAGCGGGAAACGCGCCCGGAGCGGCGTGCCGGCCAGCAGGCGCAGGACAATGTAGGCAAAGCCCAGCAGCAGCAGCCCCAGGACCAGCCCTCCCAGCACGTCCAGCGGCCAGTGCAGGCCCAGGTAGAGGCGTGAGAGGGCGATCAGAAGCACCACGACGACGGCGACGATGTACAGCCAGCGCCGGCGAAGGACCATGCCCAGGTAACCCCAGAAGACGACGGCGTCCATGGCGTGGGCGCTGGGGAAAGAGGGGTCGGGGGCCGTCTCGACGAAGCGCGGCCGGATCAGCTCGGGGTAGGCCTGGAACGGACGGGGCGCGGCGACGATCTCCTTGACCGCCCCGGACAGGTAGACGGAGGACAGGAAGACGACGAACAGGCGCAGCGTCCCGCGCACGTCCACGCACCAGTAGAGCAGGCACAGCGCGGCCAGGTAAAAGTACTCGCTGCCCAGATAGGTGATGCCGCCAAAGACATAGTCCAGCCAGGTCGTGGCCAGCGACTGCAGCCAGAGCAGGATGTCGAGCTCCACCGGCGCCTCCTTCTCTATGAGGGGGAGAACTCCTTGAAGCGGTAGCCCACCCCGCGCTCGGTCAGGATGTAGCGGGGGTGGGCCGGATCCTCCTCGATCTTCTGCCGCAGGTAGGTGATGTACAGGCGCAGGTACTGCGTCTCGTCGCGGTACTCGGGCCCCCACACCTTGGACAGGAGCATCTCGTGGGTCAGCACCCAGCCGGCGTTCTGCACCAGGTGGTAGAGCAGGCGGTACTCTGTCGGCCGCAGCTTGACCACCTGGCCACGGACGATGACCTCGCGCTTGGCCGTGTCGATGGTCAGGCCCTCGTCGACCACGATGCGCGCCGGGGCCCCTGCCACCGGCATCTCCGCCCGGCGCAGCGCCGCCTTGATGCGCACCAGCAGCTCGCGCGGCGAGAAGGGCTTGGCAATATAGTCGTCCGCTCCCAGCTCCAGCCCGCGGATCAGGTCGGGCTCGTCGCCGCGCACGGTCACCATGAGCACCGGCACTGCCGATACCTCGCGGATGCGCCGCAGCGTCTCGAAGCCGTCCATCTCCGGCATCATCACGTCCAACAGGACCAGGTCGGGCAGGTCGGCGCGTAGCCGCTCCAGCGCCTCCAGCCCGTTGCCGGCTGTGGCCACGCGGTAGCCCTCCAGCTCCAGGTTCATGCGGACGAACTCGACCATGCGGCGCTCGTCGTCCACCACCAGGATGGCCTTGCCCTTCGGGGAGAATTTTCCGACTTCCATGGCGATGCTTCCTCTCAGGTAGCGAGCAGCTGTCAACGGTCAGCGATCAGCGGTCAGCGGTCAGCCTTTGCCTGCTGCCGCAGGCGGACCGCCGGAAACTGGCTGCCCATGTGTGTCCAGCCAGGCCCGTACCTCTCCCGGCCTGTCGGTGATCAGCCCGTCCACGCCCCAGGCAGCCATGCGCCGCGCGGTCTCTTCCTCGTTGACCGTCCAGGGGACCACGCGCAGGCCGCGCCGGTGGGCCAGGCGCACGGCCCACTCCGTGACGGCCACGCCGGCCGGGTGCAGGGCCTGCAGCCGCAGGGACCGGGCCAGCGGCCAGGCCAGCCACCACTGCCAGGGCCAGTTGAACAGCCAGGCCAGGGCGATGCCGCCGTCGAGGCGGCGCAGCCGCGCCAGGTGGGCACGGGCGAAGGAGGAAAAGACGACTCGCTCGACCATGCCGGCCTGCCGCACCACCTCTAGCACGGCCCGCTCCAGGTGGCGGCCCCGCGCCGGCCCCTTGAGCTCGACGTTGACCAGGCGGGCCGGCGCCAGCACGGCCAGGGCCTCGGCCAGGGTGCAGAGCGGCGTCCCGGCAAAGGCCGGCCCGAAGCGCCTCCCGGCATCCAGCTGGCGCAGCGCGTCCCACGAGAGCCGGTCGGCCCGACCGCGGCCGTCGGTGGTGCGCTCCAGACCGTCGTCGTGTAGGACGATAACCGTGCCGTCGCCGGCCAGGCGGACGTCCAGCTCGACCCCGTCGGCTCCCAGCTCCAGGGCCCGGCGAAAGGCCGGCAGCGTGTTCTCCGGGGCCTCGCGGCGCGCCCCGCGGTGGCCCAGCACCAGCGGCCGCCCGGAAAAGGCCTCCACTAGGCCCCTCCTTCCCGCCGGGGCAGGGAAAAGAAGAAGGTCGAGCCCTGCCCGGGCTCGCTGCGCACCCAGATCTCGCCCCCATGGGCCTCGACGATGGACTTGCACAGATACAGCCCCAGGCCGGCCCCCGCCGTCGTACGCGAGAGGCGGTTGTCCACGCGGTAGAAGCGCTCAAAGATCTGCGGCACCTCCGCGGCGGGGATGCCGATCCCCTGGTCGGCGACGTAGACGACGGCGCGCTCGATCTCCACCCAGCCGCCCACGCGGATGACCCCGCCCTGTGGCGAGTACTTGATGGCGTTGGAGAGCAGGTTGGACAGGACCATGCGGATGCGCTCATAGTCGACCCACACCGCCGGGAAGTCGGGGGGGAAATCGACCTCGAAGGTGTGCCGGTCCGTCTGCATGCGGAACTCGTCCACCAGCTTCTGCACCAGGCCGGCAATCTCCATGGGCGCCAGGTTCAGCTTCAAGGCACCGGCCTGGATGCGCGAGGCCTCCAGCAGGCTGCTGATGTGCTGGTCCAGGCGGTCGCTCTCCTCCTCGATCACCTGCAGGCCGTGGCGCAGCGTCTGGGGCTCCCACTGGGCGTCCTCGCGCCGCAGGGTGCCGGCATATCCCTTGATGATGGCCACCGGCGTCTTGAGCTCGTGCGAGATGATCGAGAAGAAGGTCGACTTGGCCTCCTCGGCCTCCTTCATTCGGGTGATGTCGCGGACGTTGGCGATGGCCTCCAGGAGCCGACCGTCCTGCCCGCGCAGCACGGCGTAGGTGATGCCCAGGTGGATGCGCCGGCCGTCCGGCGTTGTGTGCACGCCCTCCACGTAGGGGTGTAGCTCGTCGGTGGGGTGCTCTAGCGGGCAGCAGCCGCGGCAGAAGGGCGTGCCCTGCGACGTGGCCAGCTGCAGCACCTCGGCGCAGGTCCGGCCGAGGAGCTCGGCGCGCCGCCAGCCCAGCATCTGCTCCAGCGCCCGGTTGGTGGTCCGGATGCGCCACTGCCCGTCCAGGATCATCACCCCGTCGGCGCTGTTCTCGATGATCGTGTCCAGGTGGCGTTTTTCGGCCAGCAGGTCCTGGTAGAGGCGGGCGTTGTGCACGGCGATGGCCGCCTGGTCGGCAAAGGCAGACAGCACCTGGCGGTCGTTCTGGGAAAAGCTTGGGCTGGAGCCGGAGCGGATGACATAGATCACGCCCATGGGCTCCGTGCCGACGACCAGGGGCAACGCCACGACCTGGCGCAGGCGCACACCCAGCGCGGAGTACGATACCTGCAGCGGCTGGGCCAGGTCGGCGGTGGTCCAGCCGCCCTCCTGGACCAGCCGGTCGAAAAAGTCGCCGGTCAGCAGGGGAGCAAAGAGGGCCAGCAGGTCCTCGGTCAGGCCGTAGTAGGCGCGGACCACCAGGTCGGGCTTGTCCTCGCGCAGGGCGATCAGACCGGCCGCGGCGGAGAGGATCTCCACCGACTCCTCGATCACCAGCCCCAGGAGGTCGCGCAGGTCCAGGCGCGACGTCATGGCCCGGGCGATGCGCAGCAGGTACTCGCGCTGGCGCAAGCGGTAGTCGCTGATCGGTGCCAGCATGGGTCACACCTCCGTGCTGCGGAGCACGGCCCAATTGTACACCATGGGGCGGGCAGTTGTCCAGCGGGCATAAAGGCCACGGCCAAGTCGCCGGCCCTGACCGGCAAGTGCCCGGTCCCGGCAGCGACACGACACCGCACACGCAGGGGTGGCGCAATGGTACGGCTGTGTCGCGCTTCCTGCAGGCCGGGCACTTGCCGGTCGTGGTGCACCGCCGCGACCCTGCTATCGCGGTGGCAAAAGCACACCCGGGCGCACCGACGCGCGCCCGGGTGCGATCTGTGGGATGCCGGGGTCCTACGCCTCTTCCCGCCGGTAGACCAGCCGGCCGTCGACCCACACGCGCTCGGCCACGGTGCGGTAGTCGAATGGATGCCCGCTGAAGACGACCACGTCGGCGTCCTTGCCGGTCTCCAGGCTGCCCACGCGCTCGGCCACGCCGATGATCTCGGCGGCATTGATGGTGATGGCCTTCAGGGCCTCCTCCTCGGGCATGCCCTCGCGCACGGCCAGGGCGGCGTTGATGGAGAGGTAGCGCGTCGCCGAGGACTCGTCGGTCTGGATGGCCACCTTGACGCCGGCGCGGGCCAGCAGGCCGGGGTTGCGCGGGGTCATGCCGCGCAGCTCGTACTTCTGGCGGGAGAAGAAGATCGGCCCGACAACGACCGGGATGCCCTTCTCGGCCAGGATGTCGGCGATCTTGTAGCCCTCGGTGGCGTGCTCGATGGACAGGTCGAGGTCGAACTCCTCGGCGATGCGGATGGCGGTGAGGATGTCGTCGGCGCGGTGGGCGTGGATGCGCGCCTTGAGCTGGCGGCGCAGCACCGGGACGAGGGCCTCCATCTTCAGGTCGCGCTCGGGCGGCGTGGGCGCCTTGCCCGGTTCAGCAGAGCCCCCGGTCTGGAAGGCAGCCCGCTCGGCCTCGTAGCGCTCCCACTTCTGCAGGTAGTTCTGGGCGCTGACCAGGGCCGAGCGCAGGATGGCGGCGTTGGCCATGCGCGTGGCCGGGGTCTTTTTCTGTTCGCCGTAGACCCGGCGGGGGTTCTCGCCCAGGGCCATCTTCATGCCGGCCGGGTCCTTGACGATCATCTGGGCGATGCTCGGCCGGGGCACCGTCTTCAGGCAGGTGGCCTGCCCGCCGATCAGGTTGCCGCTGCCCGGGCCGGTGAAGACGGTGGTCACCCCGGCGGATACCAGCTCGGGAAAGGCCATGTCCTCGGGGTGGATGGCGTCGATGGCCCGCAGGTGGGGCGTGATCGGGTCGGTCATCTCGTTGCCGTCGGCGTACTCCCAGCCGATGCCGTCGGGGAAGAGGCCGACGTGGCAGTGGGCGTCGATCAGGCCGGGCAGGACGAACTGGCCCGCGGCGTCGTAGACCTCGGCGCCGGCGGGTACCCGCACCCGCTTGCCCACGGCGGCGATGCGCCCGTCCTCGATCAGGACGGTGCCGGGATCCAGGATGCCGCGGGTGATGGTCAGGACGCGGCCGTTCTTGATGGCGATCATCGTGCTACCTCCTTGGCGGCGCAGCGCCGCGCCGCCCGGTCGAAGCATGCGGCGGACGATCCGCCGATGCGAGCGTGGACGCGGGGCGGCCCCCGGGCCGCCCCGCGGGAATGCGCTGTGGCGCAGGGCGCAGTATAGCACAACACGGGCCGAAGCGCAAAAGGGCCGCCCGCGGGCACCAGCGGCATCGGAGGCTTTCCCCCTCACTGGGCAGCCGGACACCCCGCGATTTGACAGTTACGCCCACCTGCCGTAGAATATACTTCGGAACCGAAATATCTGTGCTGCGAGGTGAGCTGTGGGCGGCTACGACGATGCCCTGTTCGTGGAGACGATGCACACCTTCCTGAGCCTGTACCGCTACCTGCGCCGGCATGCCCGCCGGATGCAGGAGCAGGGGCTGAGCGGCCGGCAGGTGGCCACGCTGCGCTACCTGCTGGAGGCCGGCCCGCGGGCGGTCGGCCAGTTGCGCGACTATCTCTACATCAGCGACAGCAGCACCTCGGAGCTGGTCGCGGCCATGGAGCAGGCCGGCTACGTCACCCGCGCCCGCGCCGAGAGCGACAGCCGCGTGGTCCTCGTCTCTCTGACCCCGGCCGGCCGCGCCGCCGCCGAAGGGACGCCCCTGGAGGGCATCCCGCTCCTGCGCGAGAAGCTCAAGGCCCTGCCGCCGGAGCGCCTGCAGGCGCTCCACGACGCCCTGGCCGAGATCCGGGAGCTCCTGGAGATTCCCGATGGCTGTTGACGCCCTGGCTCCTATCCGGCTGCGCCGGCCGGGAGGCGGGCGCACCCTGCTGCGCTGCCTGCGCCACCTGGGGTCCTACCGCCGCTACGTGGGGGGCTCGTACCTGCTGCTGCTTCTCGGCAACGGCGTCACCCTGGGCATCCCCCTGGTCATCCGCGCCATCGTCGACCAGGGCATCGAGGGGGGCGACCTGGCCGTGATCGGCTGGGGGGTGGCCGCCCTGCTGGGCCTGACCCTCCTGCGCGGCGTGGGCACCTACCTCTCCGGGCGCTGGACCGAGCTGGCCTCGCAGGGCGTGGCCTATGACCTGCGCAACGCCCTGCACGGCAAACTGCAGGCTCTCTCCTTCTCCTACCATGACCGGGCCGAGACCGGCGAGCTGCTGACCCGGGCTATCAGCGACGTGGACCGCGTGCGCTTCCTCACCGGGCGGGCCTTTGTGCGGCTGGTCGAGGTGGTCACCCTGCTGCTGGGCGTGGCGGTGGCGATGCTCCTGATCGATGTCCCACTGGCCCTGCTGACCCTGATCGTCGTCCCAGTGCTGGCCTACCAGGCGCTGGCCTTTGGTCGCCGCTTCCGGCCCCTCTCCCAGGCCGTCCAGCAGCAGCTCTCCGGACTGACCACCCGCCTGGAGCAGAACCTGCGCGGCGCGCGCATCGTCAAGGCCTTTGCCCAGGAGCGGGCCGAAGTTGGACGTTTCGAGGAGGAGAACGAGCGGCTCTTTGCCCTGAACGTCAAGGCCTCGCGCCTGCGCGCCATCAACCTGCCGCTGCTGCGGCTCGTCGTCAGCCTGGGCACGGTCTTTGTCCTGATCTACGGGGGACAGCTCGTCATCCGCGGGGCGCTGACCATCGGGGCGCTGGTCGCCTTTAGCACCTACGTGGGCCAACTCCTGGTGCCGGTGCGGCGGCTGGGCATGGTCGTGCCGGCCATCGCCCAGGCCGTGGCCTCCGGCGAGCGCGTCTTTGAGATCCTGGACGCCGAGGCCGAGGTCCAGGACCTGCCGGGAGCGACGCCCCTCGGCCCGGTGCGGGGGCATGTCCGCTTCGAGCGCGTCTCCTTCGCCTACTTTGGCCGGCACCGCGTGCTGGAGGAGGTCGACTTTGAGGTCCAGCCGGGCCAGGTCGTGGCGCTGCTCGGTGCCACCGGCTCGGGCAAGAGCTCGGTCATCAGCCTCATCCCCCGCTTCTACGACCCGACCGGCGGGCGCATCCTCGTCGACGGGCAGGACATCCGCGGCGTGACGGTCGCTTCCCTGCGCGAGCAGATCGGCATCGTGCTGCAGGACACCACCCTCTTCGCCACGACTGTCCGCGAGAACATCGCCTTCGGCCGGCCCGGTGCGGGCATGGAGGAGATCGTCGCGGCGGCGCGCAACGCCGCGGCCCACGACTTTATCCTGGAGCTGCCCGGCCAGTACGAGGCCCTCGTCGGCGAGCGCGGCGTGACCCTCTCCGGCGGACAGAAGCAGCGCATCGCCATCGCCCGGGCCCTGCTGAAGGACCCGCGCATCCTGATACTGGACGATGCCACCTCCAGTGTGGACACGGAGACCGAGGCGCTCATCCAGGGCGCGTTGGCCCGGCTGATGGAGGGGCGGACCACCTTCATCATCGCCCAGCGCCTGAGCACGGTGCGCCGGGCCGACCTGGTGCTGGTGCTGGACCGCGGGCGCGTCGCCGCCCGCGCGCAGCGCACGGCTGCCCGCACCGCGCACGATGAGCTGCTCCAGAGCAGCGGCCTGTACGCCGAGATCTACTACCGGCAGCTGCGGCCGCAGGAGGGGCAGGGGTGAGTTTCAGCTTCGAGAGCAACGTGGGGATGCGTGGCCCGGGCCAGGTGCTGGACAGCTTCGGCTCCAAGGGCGGCGAGGGCCGCATCAGCGGGCGGGTCCTGCTGCGCCTGTTGCGCTTCGTGCTCCCGTACTGGCCGCTGCTCGTTCTGGGCACGCTGCTGATGCTGGTCTCCTCCGCCGCCGGCCTGCTGGCTCCCTACCTGGTCAAGGTGGCCATCGACAGCGACATCGCCGCCGGCGACGTGCCCGGCCTGGTGGTCACCTGCCTGTGGCTGGCCGCCACACTCGCGGCCAGCTACCTCTCCTCGGCCGGCCAGAACTATATCCTGTCCTGGGTGGGCCAGAAGGTGCTGACCACGCTGCGCAGCGCGCTCTTTCGCCACCTGCAGGACCTCTCCATCCCCTACCACGACCGGCACATCGTGGGAGTGACCATCTCGCGGGTGGTCAATGACGTCGAGGTGATCAACGATCTACTCTCGGAAGGGCTGATCAACATGCTGGGGGACGGCATCCTGCTGGTCGGGACGATCGTGGTGATGCTCCTGCTGGAGCCGCGCCTGGCGTTGCTCACCTTCCTCGTGCTGCCGCTGATGGTGCTGCTGACCCTCTGGTTCAGCCGGCAGGCGCGGGCGGCCTTCCGCCAGACGCGGGAAAAGATCGGCGCGGTGGTGGGCGACCTGGCAGAGAACATCAGCGGGATGCGCGTGATCCAGGCCTTTGCCCAGGAGGAGAGCACCCAGGAGCGCTTCGAGACAGTGAACCGCGCCAACCGCGACGCCCACGTCAACGCGATGTCGCTGTCCTTCACCTTCTTGCCGGCCGTGGACCTACTGGGCACGGCGGCGATGGCCATCGTGCTGGCTGCGGGCGGGCTGATGGTGGCCGGTGGGGCGCTGACCATCGGCGTGGTGGTGGCCTTTCTCTCCTACGTCAGCCGCTTCTTCGACCCGATCCAGGACCTCAGCCAGATCTACACCACGCTGCAGGCGGCTACGGCCGGGGGCGAGCGCGTGCTGGAGCTGCTCGACACGCTGCCGAACGTGCGGGAGCGGCCGGATGCCATCGAGGCCCCGCTGCTGGCCGGCCGGATCGAGCTGCGCGACGTCTCCTTTCGCTACACACCCGACCTGGACGTGCTGCACCACGTGCAGATGACCATCGAGCCGGGCCAGGTCGTGGCCCTGGTGGGTCCGACCGGGGCGGGCAAGACCTCCATCGCCAACCTGGTGGCGCGCTTCTACGAGGCGACCGCCGGGGCCGTGCTGATCGACGGGCGCGACGTGCGCGAGATGACGGTGGAGAGCCTGCACCGGCAAATGGGCCTGGTGCCGCAGGACCCCTTTCTCTTTTCCGGGACGGTGATCGACAACATCCGCTTCGGCCGGCCGCAGGCCAGCGCCGAGGAGGTCGCCGCCGCCGCGCGCCTGGCCAACGCCGACGACTTTATCCGGCGACTGCCCGACGGCTACGACACGCGCGTTCTGGAGGGCGGGGTCAACCTGTCGGTGGGGCAGCGGCAGCTCATCTGCATCGCCCGGGCCCTGCTGGTGGACCCGCGCATCCTGATCCTGGACGAGGCCACCTCCAGCGTGGACACGGTCACCGAGGCGCTGATCCAGGAGGCGCTGGCGCAGCTGCTGCGGGGACGCACAGCCATCGTCATCGCCCACCGCCTGAGCACGGTGCGCCACGCCGACTGCATCTACGTCATCGACGGAGGCGAGATCGTCGAGCAGGGCCGGCACGAGGAGCTGCTGGCGCGTAGTGGCCTCTACCGCGAGCTGTACGAGCGCCAGTTCGTCGACTGGGAGCAGGGGGCGGGCTGAGCCGGGCCAGCAGCTCTCGTACCCTTTCCTCCATCTCCGCCATCCCCTGCTCTCCTGTCGTCCGGTCCAGGTCGTGCACGTGCCAGTACTCCACCTCCCCGGTCCAGGCCGGGAAGCGCTCCTCGACCAGGCGGCGGTGCTCCTCCTCGTCCAGGGCGATGATCCGGTCGGCCGAGGCGAAGTCGGCAGCAGTGGCCTGCAGGGGGAAGCGTTCGCCGGCCGGCACGGCCACGCCGCGGGCGGCCAGGCCTTGGACGACGGCGCCGGAGATGGCCCCGATGTTCCAGATGCCCCGCTCCACCGCCAGACCGCGCGACTCGGCCCGCCAGTCCAGGCCCTGCCGCTCGGCCAGGGCGTCAAAGAGGTGCTCGGCGAAGCGGCTGCGGTAGTAGTTACCGGTGCAGAGAAAGAGGACCTTGCTCATGGCCGGCCCGGCGACGGCTTCACGCCGACAAAGGACGGCACCTGCTCCTCCGCCCATTCCACCTGCTCCACCGCAAACCCGACCTCCGCCAGCAGCCGCAGCCAGGTGGCCAGCGGGAAGACGCCGCCCGTGTGCTGGTCCGTCTCGATCGTCAGCCGGCCCCCACGTCGGATCAGGTAGACAAAGGTCATCTCGTAGGTCGTGTCGGCGGGGTCGGGGTCGTAGTAGTTCTCGATAAAGACGAGCTCGACATCGCCCTGGCGGCAGGCCGCACGCTCGGTGCGGTTCTGCTGAAAGTGCTCGCCTGTGCACTCGGCGTAGGTGCAGAAGACGCCGCCGGGGACGAGGTGGTCCCAGGCTGTCTGGAAGGCGGCCCGCAGGTCGGCCTCGCTGAGCATGTAGCCGATCGAGTCGGCGACGATGACCGCGTCAAAGGCCTGCCCCAGGCGCACGTCGCGCATGTCGCCCTGGAGGTAGGTACACTCCGGGTTCAGCCGGCGGGCGTGGGCCAGCATGGGCTCGCTCAGGTCCACCCCGGTGACCTGGTAGTGCCGCTTCAGGTGGGAATCGTTGTGCCCCGCGCCACAGCCCAGGTCGAGCAGCGTGCGCGCCGGAACCTGAGCAAAGCGCTGGATGAGCTGGTGGAACTGCCCGGCCTCGCCGGCATAGTGCTCCGGCCGGCTGATGAGCGGCCAGGTCCAGGCCAGGTCGCCGTAGAGGCGCTGCTGGGCCGGGGTAGCCATGTGCTCATTCACGATTCACTCCTCACTTGTCACGCTTCACTCCTCACACTTCACGCTTCGCTCTTCTTTCCTCAGTAGCAGTACCTGTCGCCCCTGACCCTGCCGTCTGGGCCGAACTGCACCCCTTCCATCTCCAGCAGGGCCCGCTTCATGGCCGGCCCGCCCTGGTAGCCGCCCAGCCGGCCGCCGGCGGCGACGGCCCGGTGGCATGGGATGACGATGGGGAAGGGGTTGCGGGCCAGCGCCCCGCCGACGGCGCGGGCCGCGCCGGGCACGCCCAGGTAGCGGGCGATGCGCCCGTAGGTGCTGACCCAGCCGCGCGGGATGGCGTACTCGGCCAGCAGCACGCGGCGCTGAAAGGCCGGGCACCTCTCCAGGTTCAGCAGGTCCAGGGAGAACTGGACCGGCTCTCCTTCCAGAAAGCGGGCGATCTGCCCGGCCAGGTCAGCGATGGCGGGGACTGCCTCCAGGGGAGTGCCGTACTTGTTCAGGAAGTACTCCTCCTCGGCATCCCGTTCCCGGGGCAGGTGGATCCAGTCCACCCGCAGCCCGGCGGCCGTCTCGCTCCAGGCAATCAGGAACTTGCCGAAGGGGGTTGGAAAGAGCGCCAGCGGGTTGGAACGCATGGGGTATCCTCTGCGGTCAGTTGTGTAGCGGGCCGCGCCGGGCCTGGCCGGCTAGGGCGATGGCCTGGCGCAGAAAGCACTCATCTTCGTGTCTTGGTGGTCACGGTCAACGGGTCTCTTTGTGCCCTGCTGCCTTCGTGGTGATGTACGGCGGCTGGCACTGTGGGCAGATGTAGCTGGTGGTCGAGCCCACCCGCAGCTCCTCCACCAGCGTCCCGCACTGCGGGCAGGGCTTGCCGGTGCGGTAGCCCACCTGCAGGTGCTCGTGGTAGTGGCCGGGGTGGCCCCAGACGTCCTGCTCGCCCGGGCCGCCGCCCCAGCGGAGGCCTTCCTCCAGGACGTGGCGGATGGCCCGGTGCAGCCGCTCCACGTCGGCGGCATCCAGGGTGTTGGCCGGCCGCAGCGGGTGCAGGCGGGCGTGCCAGAGGATGTCCTGGATGTAGACGTTGCCGATGCCGGCCAGGAACGATTGGTCGAGGAGGTACTTCTTGATGGCCCCACGCCGGCCGCGCAGCATCTCCGCCAGCCGCTCGGCGGTAAAGTCGTCGGCCAGCGGCTCGGGCCCCAGCCGGCCGATCTGCGGGTGCGCGGCCAGGTCGCCCTGGGGCAGCCAGTGCACGTGGCCGAACCACCAGAAGTGGGCCCACAGGGCGCTGCTATCGTCCAGGTGCAGGACGACGCGTTCGCGCCGCGGGTCGGGCGTCTCGCCCGGGCCGTGCAGCCGCAGCTCGCCGCCCATGCCCAGGTTAAAGGCCAGGACGGCGCCGCTGTCCAGGTGGGCCAGCACCCACTTGCCGCGCTGGCCGACGCGCCGGCAGGTGCGGCCGGCCACGGCCTGTACGAACTCCTCGGCCGGCAGGTTGAGGCAGCGGGGCTGGTTCACGGTCACCCCGGCGACGGTCCGGCCGGCCAGGGCCTGGTCCATGCTGCGGGCCAGGACGACGATATCGGGAAGCTCAGGCATGGCACGCGCTCCTTTCGCCGCCACACGATTTCGCCGCTGCGATTTTACCACGGAGGGGGGGCAAGGTCAATTCGGGAGGAGGGGATGGAGAGACGATGGACCAAGGACGATGGAGTATATCATGCGCAGAGGGAGCTGAGAACCGAAGGCTACTTCGAGGAGTTCAGGGCCAACTCGTAGACCAGTTCGGCGTATCCCGGCGCGGTGAGCGCGCTGGGCTTGGCCGCGCGCAGCCGGGCGATCGCCTCGGCCGGCGGGAGCCCCAGCGCGGCGCAGAGGTAGCCGGCCAGCACCACCCCGGTGCGGTCGCGGCCGGCGTGGCAGTGCACCAGTGTGGGGATACCGCCGACCACGTGCTGGGCGATAAAGGCCCAGGCCTGGGGCAGCTGCACCCGGTAAACGACGATGTCCTGTGGTGTCGGTGGGACCGAGCCGGGCAGGGGCAGGAGCAGATGGGCCAGGCCGTGCTGGCCGATCTCGGCCGGGTCGATGCCCCCCGCGTGCAGCGAGAGGATGGCCCCGAAGCCGGCCCGGCGCAACTCGCGCAGGTCCCAGGGAAACTCATCCGGTCCCGGCCGGCCAGCGAGCAGGCCGGGGAGGACCCAGTAGGCATAGTTCATCTTGCTGACCTACGATAGTGCCTGAATGCGGACATTCTACCACATCTCCACACCGGCAGCAAACCGTTTGTCGGAAAAAGGGTTCTCGTGTATAATATAACTGCTGTCTGGGCGAGGACCGCCGCAGGGGACCAATGGGGGTGCCCTGCTTTTTGTGGCGCAACGACTGCGCCGGCACACGGGGGTGCAAGATGGCTGCCAGGATTGGGATCCGCCGCGAGGACAAGAGCCGCTGGGAGCGGCGCGTTCCGATCACTCCGGAGAAGGCGCGCGAGCTGGGCGAGAAGTATGGGATCGAGTTCGTCGTCCAGCCCTCGCCGGTACGGGTGTTCGGGGAGGAGGAGTTCCGGCAGGCCGGGGCGCTGGTGCAGGAAGACCTCTCGCCGGCCGACGTCATCTTCGGGGTCAAGGAGATCCCGCTGCAGTACTTTCAACCGGGCAAGACCTATGTCTTTTTCGCCCACGTCATCAAGGGCCAGCCCTACAACATGCCCATGCTCCGGCGCATGATGGAGCTGGGTTGCAGCCTGATCGACTATGAGAAGGTCACCGACGAGCGCGGCCGGCGGCTGATCTTTTTCGGCTGGCACGCCGGCGTCGTCGGCATGATCGAGAGCCTGTGGGCGCTGGGGCAGCGCCTGGACTGGGAGGGCATCGCCAATCCCTTCAGCCACCTGCGCAACACCTACACCTACGGGAACCTGGCCGCGGCCCGCGCCGACGTCCGGCGGGCCGGCGAGCGCATCCGCAAGGAAGGGCTACCCCTCGAGCTCACCCCACTGATCATCGGTGTGGCCGGCTACGGCAACGTCGGCCGCGGCATCCAGGAGATCCTCGCCGACCTTCCCACCGTGGAGATCCAGCCCCGCGAGGTGCTCAAGGTCGCCCATGCCACCAAGCCCTCGCGCCACGTCGTCTACCGCGTCCTTTTCAAGGAGGAGCACATCGTCGCCCACAACGACCCCGCCGTCCGCTTCGACCTGCAGGGCTATTACCAGCACCCGGAGAACTATCACTCCATCTTCGACCTGTACCCCCCCCACCTGACGGTGCTGATGAACTCGAACTATTGGGACGAGCGCTACCCGCGCCTGGTGACCAAGGCCTACCTGCGTGAGCTCTACAGCCAGACCCCGCAACCGCGGCTGCGCGTCATCGGCGACGCCAGCTGCGACATCGAGGGGTCGATCGAGTGCAACGTCCGGGCCACCGAGCCCGACGACCCGGTCTATGTCTACGATCCGCTGAGCGGCCAGATCGCCATGGGCGTGGCCGGCCGTGGGCCGGTCGTCCTGGCCGTGGACATCCTGCCCAGCGAGCTGCCGCGCGAGGCCTCCGAGTACTTTGCCGAGATCCTCGAGCCCTACATCCCGGCCATCGCCACGGCCGACTACAGCGTGCCCTTCGAGGACCTGGACCTGCCCTCGGAGATCGCCCGCGCCGTCATCCTCTATCACGGCAGGCTGACGCCCGACTACAGGTATCTCGAGCGGTACCTGAGGGGCTAACCACCGGGCCGAAGAAGGGAAGATGGACCAAGGACGATGGACCAAGGACGATAGACCAAGGACGATAGACGAGGGACAGGGGCTCGCTGATAGCTGACTGCTGAAAGCTGCTTGCTGAACGCTGCACACCTGCCGAGGAGGATTCGCATGAAGAAGGTGGTCGTATTCGGAGCTGGGCTGGTGGTCAATGCCCACGTGCGCTACCTGCTGGATCACGGCTACCACGTGACCGTGGCCAGCCGCACCGTCAGCAAGGCGCAGGAGATCGTCCGGGACCACCCCAACGGCCGGGC
Organism: uncultured Chloroflexia bacterium; assembly: GCA_964613665.1. Lineage (GTDB taxonomy): Bacteria > Chloroflexota > Chloroflexia > DTKN01 > DTKN01 > CAZQFV01. Next base: position 174,459 of record CAZTIG010000002.1, on the reverse strand, counting down.
GCTGGCCTTTGACATCGACAAGGAGGGCGACGCCGGGCTGGACGAGATCGTTCGCGGGCACGACCTGGCCGTGAGCCTGTTGCCCTTTGTCTACCATCCGCGGGTGGCCCGGGCCTGCCTGCGCGCCCGCAAGCACATGGTCACCACCTCCTACGTCAAGCCGGAGATGCAGGCCCTCGACGCCGAGGCCAGGGAGCTGGACCTGGTCCTGCTGAACGAGATCGGCGTGGACCCGGGCATCGACCACATGACGGCGATGAAGGTGATCCACCATGTGCAGAAGAACGGCGGCGAGATCACCAGCTTCATGTCGTGGTGCGGTGGCCTTCCGGCCCCCGAGGCCAACGACAACCCCCTTGGCTACAAGTTCTCCTGGAGCCCGCGCGGGGTGATCATGGCCGGCCGCAACCCGGCGCGCTACCGCATGTACGGCGAGCTGGTCGAGATCCCCGGGCCCGAGCTCTTCCTGCACTACTGGTGCGTTCCGATCGAGGTGGAGGGCAAGGTCATCCCCTTCGAGGGGTACCCCAACCGCGACAGTATCCCCTACGCCGAGACCTACGGCATCACCTCGACCCGGACGATGTTCCGCGGCACCTTGCGCAACCAGGGCTGGTGCCCCACACTGCAAAGGATCGCCGAGCTGGGCCTGTTGGAGGACACCGACCTGGGGCTGGAGGGCCTGAGCTACGCCCAGTTCATGGCCAGGGTCATCGGCCGACCGGGCCGGGCCACCAAGGCCGACGTGGCCGCCTTCCTGGGCCTGGCCCCGGTGCACTTTGTCATCGGTCACCTGGAGTGGCTGGGGCTCTTCAGCGACGAGCCGCTGCCGGCCGGCTGCAAATCGCCCCTGGACGTGATGACCGCGACGATGCTGGCCAGGATGTCATACGCCCCCGGCGAGCGCGACCTGCTGGTCCTGCAGCACCGCTTCCTGGCCGAGTATCCCGATCGCAAGGAGCGTATCACTTCGACCATGATCGACCTGGGCGTTCCCCACGGCGACAGCAGCATGAACCGCACTGTCGGCCTGCCGGCCGCCGTCGGCGTGCGCCTGGTCCTGGAAGGCCAGGTGCGGTCCCGCGGCGTGCTCGTGCCGGTGCTGCCGGAGATCTACGAGCCGGCGCTGGAGGAGCTGCAGCGGCTGGGGATTCGCTTCACCGAGAAGACAGAGCGATTGTGATCCAGTAGCAAGTGGCAAGTAACAAGTGGCCGTGCTTCGAGCCGCACCTGCTGCTTGCCACTTGCCACTTCTGAGGAGGGCACGATGTCCGAGCAAGCGCTGCGTTTCCCCGAAGGCTTCGTCTGGGGTGTGGCCACGTCGGCCTACCAGATCGAGGGGGCCTGGAACGAGGATGGCCGCGGCCCGTCGATCTGGGACACATTCTGCCGACAACCCGGCAAGGTCTGGCAGGGGCAGAACGGCGACGTGGCCGCCGACCACTACCACCGCTGGAAGGAGGATGTCGGCCTGATGGCTGAGCTGGGCTTGAAAGCCTACCGCTTCTCCATCGCCTGGCCGCGGGTCATGCCGGAGGGCACCGGCCAGGTGAACCCGGCCGGCCTGGACTTTTACGACCGCCTGGTGGACGCGCTCCTGGAAAAGGGCATTGCCCCGTACGTCACCCTGTACCACTGGGACCTGCCGCAGGCATTGCAGGACAGGGGGGGCTGGACGCGCCGCGACACGGCCTACCACTTTGCCGAGTACGCCCGCGTCGTCGCCGAGCGCCTGGGCGACCGGGTGGACCGCTGGATCACCCACAACGAGCCGTTTGTCGCCACCATCCTGGGCCATTTCACCGGCGGGCACGCTCCCGGACTGCAGGGACCGATCAACGCCGCGGGGGCCTACCGCTACCTGATGCTCTCCCACGGCCTGGCCGTGCAGGCCCTGCGGGCCGGCGCCGGCCGGCCCATCCAGGTCGGGATCACCCTGAACCTGAGCCCGGTGCACCCGGCCTCGGACTCGCCGGCCGACCAGAAGGCCGCCCGGCGCTTCGACGGCCTGCACAACCGCATGTTCCTCGACCCGGTCCTGTGCGGCACCTTCCCGGCCGACATCCAGAGGCTCTTCGGCCTGCTCTTCAAGGCCAACGCCGAGGACCTGGCCGTCATCGCCACGCCCGTGGACTTCCTGGGGGTCAACTACTACACGCGCTCCGTGGTGCGCCACGACAAGAGCGTGCCCTTCCTGGAGGCCTCGGAGATACGGCCCGAGGGCAACGAGTACTCCCAGATGTGGGAGATCTACCCGGCGGGGATGTACGAGCTGCTCACGCGCATCTGGAAGGAGTACAAGCCGGCCCACATCTACGTCACCGAGAACGGCATCCCCGTGCCCGACGAGCTCACCCCCGATGGGCGCGTGCCCGACGAGCGGCGCATCGCCTACCTGCGCGACCACATCGCCCAGGTGCACCGGGCCATCGCCGACGGCGTGCCGGTGCGCGGCTACTTCGTCTGGTCGCTCATGGACAACTTTGAGTGGGCCCACGGCTACCAGATGCGCTTCGGGTTGGCCTACGTGGACTATCCGACGATGCGGCGCACGATCAAGGACAGCGGGCGCTGGTACGCGGAGGTCATCCGGCAGAACAGCGTGCTCTGACGAAAAGTCCTCTCATCTGGAAACACAAGGACACGAAGACACCAAGGGGTCTTGGTGTCTTTGTGGTTCATGCGCTCTACTGGGATCGGGTGTACAGCCCGACCAGCTCCCCCCGCGCCAGGATGTGGCCGTCCATCGCCTGGTAGAGCTGCTCCAGGCCGGCGCCGGCCGGCAGCTCCAGGACGACATCGAGGGCGTAGAGGCGGAAGGAGTAGCGGTGGGTGCCGGAGGGAGGGCAGGGACCGCCGTAACCGAGCTTCCCCCAGCCGTTCTGGCCCTGGCGGCTGCCGTCGGGCAGTTCGCCGTCGGGCGGGATGCCCTCGGGCAGGGCGCGGGCTGCGGCCGGCAGGTTGTAGAGCAGCCAGTGGCGGAAGCCGCCGGCGTCGGGGTCGTCCATGACCAGGGCCAGGCTCCGCGTCCCTGCCGGCGGGTCGTCCCACTGCAGCGGTGGGGAGAGGTCCTGACCGTCGCAGGTGTACTGCGCCGGGATCGCCTCGCCGGGAGCAAAGGCGCTGCTGGTGAGGTCCAGGGAAGCTCCTGGGGTGGCGGGCAGCCCGGCCGTGGGAGCCGGGCCGCACGAGAGCGCCGCGGCTGTCAGCGTGAGCAGGAGAAGCAGCAGCGCCGCCAGGGAAAGCGCCACCGCGAGAAGCGCCCCGATCCTGTGCGAGAACCGCTTCATGGGAGCACCCCTTTCTTACTCGGGCTGCTACGGCCCCCGGAGATACCCGGAACTGCCGACGACGAACGGCAGGAACACCTGGGCCACCGGAAAGCACACCCCCCGACAGGCGTACTTCAGGTCGCCGAGGGTCTCATCGTAGTAGCTGATGCGTGGCCACCCCTGTGCATCCAATGCCAGGGAGTTGTACTCGCCCACGTTCCCGTTGTCGTCCACGGTTTCGATCCGCCAGGCCGCGCCGTCGAAGGCGGTGTACTTCAGGTCCCAATGGGTGTAGTCCAGGTAGCTGATGTGCGGCCGGTCCAGCGCGTCCAGCGCCAACGAAGCATCGAGTCCTACATTCCTCGAGGGGTCGACCACCTCGATGTGCCAGGCGCTGCCGTCGTAGGAGGCATCGTAGAGGAAGTCTCCCCCGTAGGCGATGTGGGGCCGGCCGGCCGCGTCCAGGGCCAGGCTGCGGTCGCGCATGCCCGTGAACTGGTGAGGCGCGTCCACCCGCATGATCTGCCAGCCCGCGGCACCTGTCCCGCCCGCGGTGGGCGTCGCGGCGGGCCCCTGGGCCGTGGCCACGGTGGTGCCCAGGGCCAGCAGCATGAACAGGCCCCAGGCCAGGCGCTTGATGGCGGACGGGCGCGTATCCATGGCCCTGCTCCCGGGCTGCCCCGCTCCGCAAAGGCCGGGACGGGGAGCCCCCCGGCGCTCGCGCCGGGCCTCCGCGTGGGAGGCTTCGGACAACCGCCTGCCCCGCTCCTGCCACCCATGATACATCCGGGAGGTTGCGGGTGTCAATAGCGCGTGGCGTTCGTCACGGACGTAACAAGGTCGCTCGGTACCGCCACGAATGGCAAGTGCCCGGCTCCGGTGGGTCACATGCAGCCATCCGGCCAGGTTCGGCATGCTGGCCTGGCTGGGCCGCGCCGCAACAGGGCGGGGCACTTGCCGGCCAGGCAGGCGACTTTGATGGCCGTGCCTGGGCCGCCGCTTGCGGGCAAAGCGGCGCCGCATGTGGTATAATGGCAGCAGTGTAGCGCAGGCCCGCACGCAAGTCAACCACCGCGAGGTCGCCGTGCGCAGACGGCTCTGGAAGCTACTGCTCCTGCCGCTTCTCCCCCTCCTGCTCTGCCTCTGTGTCGTTCCCCCGGTCGCCGCCCAGGAAGTGGTCCGCGTCTACTACGCCGGCCCGGAGGGGGCCGTGCGCACGGCGCTGGAGCTGGCCGACTTTAGCCTGGTGGACAACCCGGCTCAGGCCGATGTCGCCCTCCTCAACGGCGTGATCCCCGATGCGCCGGCGCTGGCGGAGAGGCTCCAGGCCGGCGGTGGGCTCGTCCTCATCCTCGGCCCCGGGCTCAGCGCGGAGGAGGTGGGCGCGCTCCTGGGTGCTCCCGTCACGCTGCAGCGGCTGACGGCGACGTTGAGCCTGGACCGCGCCCCGCAGGTCCAGGGCCCGCTCGTCGAGCAGATCGTCTGGAACAGCTCCCCGCAGGTGCGCGACCGTGCCCGCGTCGGCGGGATCGAGCTGGTCCCGCTGGTCAGCGGCTACGAGACGGAGGAGCTGGTCCTGGGGCAGGGCCGGGTGGGCGCGGGGACGCTCTACCTCTTCACTCCCTTCCTGGACAGCGCCAACCCGCAGATCCAGGAGTGGCCCTACTTCAACTACCTGATCTACGCCCTGGTCGTGCGCGCGGCCGGCGCGGAGCCGCTCTCCTTCGCCGCCTACCCGGCCTCGCCGGTGCCGCACGCCGCCGAGCGGACGACCCTTTTCCTCATCCTGGGGGGCATCCTGGCCACCGCCGTGGCGGCCTTTCTGCTGGTGCGGCGCTACAGCCGGGCCCACCCGGAGGCGATCGAGGCCATCGTGGCCGATCGCGAGAAGTACGCCGCCCGCGAGGCCGGGACAGCCTGGGAAGAGGTCGGCTTTCACCGCCCGCTGGGCGGGTTTCTGCTGGCGCTCATGTTCGGCCTGGTCCTGTTCATCCCGCTGATCATCTACCAGAACATGGTCCTGCCGGCCTTTATCCTGCCCTCGGCCCAGGCCCTGGGCATCTGGGGCCGGGTGACGCAGTTCTTCCAGGTGGCCTGGTGGTTCTTTGACATGGGCACCAGCGCTGCCTTCATCAAGTACCTCTCCGAGTACCGCGTGACCGACCCGCGCAAGGGCATCCAGTATGGCCAGCTCTTTGTCTGGTGGCAGGCCCTCTCCGGGGCCGTGCAGGTGGCGCTGATGGTGGGCCTCTCCAGCACCGTCGTGGCCGACTCGGCCTATGCCATCTACGCCTGGAGCATCATCGTCCATACCCTGGTGCAAGTTCCCGGTTTCTTCCAGGTGACCCGCCACGCCCTGACGGGGCTGCAGCGCTTCGACTATGCCCAGGTGCTGGACCTGGCGCTGCAAGTGTTCCTGCCGAACCTCGCCCAGGTGGGCGTCGTGGCGGCGATGTACGCCTGGGGCCGGGCCCACCCGGCCTTTGGCGGGGCCCTGGGCGGGGTGCTGGGGATGGGCATTGCCGCCTACGCCGCCGAGCTGCTCACCTTCCTGCTGGGCCTGTTCCTCTACCGCCGGCTGGGGTACAGCAACGGCGTGCTCTTCCTGGCCCATTTCGACGGGGAGACGATCCGCAGCAGCTTCCGCTTCGGGGTCTTTGAAATGCTCGGTTCGGTGGCCTGGACGGCCGGCCAGGCGGCGGAGATCTGGATCACCCAGGTCCGCCTGATCAACTACAACGAGGTCTGGGGCAACTGGGGCCTGGCGCAGAACTTTATCTTCGCCTTCCAGGTCATGCAGACGCTCTACAACAACGCCATGCCGGCCATCTCCGAGGCCATCACGAACGGGCGCCGGGTGCTCAGCCAGTACTATGCGGCCATGTCGTACAAGTACGGCGGGCTGGTCTGCGCCTTTATCGGCTCGGCCCTGCTGGCGGTAGCCGACCGCTTCATCCTCGGCTCCTTGGGGCCGGACTTTGAGCGCGGCGCGCTCTTGTCCATGCCCCTGATCATCTGGGGGGCCATCCAGTACCCATCCTGGGTGGGCGACAACGTCCAGCTGGCGGCCAACCGGCCCTACCTCAAGGCTGCGCTGGTGACCGGCGAGCAGGCCATCCGGGTCGTGCTGGCTCTGGTTCTGCTGGCGTCGTACCAGATCTATGCCCTGATCATCGCCTACTTCATCGGGCTGCTGGCCAAGAGCGTCGCCGCCTACTGGATCAACCACCGGCTCTGCTTCCCCCAGCGCTTCTACTTCTGGCAAGGGTTCGCGGCCCCCCTGCTGGCCGGCGCGGCGCACTGGGCGGTGCTGCGGTGGAGCCTCGGCCTGCTCTGGCAGGGCGACCAGCTCAGCAGCGTGCTCATCTTTTTCCTGGCCATCCTGCCCTCGTTCCCGCTCTTTGCCCTGTTCTACGGCATCTTTGGCGGGTGGGACGACGGCACGCTGGCCGAGCTGCGACAGGCGGTGGACCTGAGCAGTTTCATGCGCCCGCTGGCCTGGGTCTTTTGGGCGGCGAGCTCGCTGGGCGCGCGCCTGAGTCCACTCCACGGGCGCTTCCCGATCGACATCCGCGAGGCCGCCCTGGCCGAGGCGCGGGCGCTGACCGAGGAGCGGGTGCGGCTGTGAGGGGCACGAGGCAATAGGCAGGAGGCTACGGGACGGATCCCGGCGGCTTCTCCCTTCTGAAAGAAATGGAGCTGTGGAATGACCGAGGCGGTTCGAGAGCCGGTTCGCTTCCTGATCGGCGAGCGCGTCTACCTGCGCCCGCTGGAAAGAGAGGACCTGCCACTCCTGCGCCGCTGGGCCAACGACCCGGAGGTGCGCGGGCTGACCGGCGAGGTCCTGCCGATGAGCGCGGCCGCCGCGGAAGAGTTCTACGAGCGCGTGCGCAGCGACAAGGAGCGGGTCTGGTTCGTCATCGTCCTGAAGGAGGACGACCGGGTCATCGGCGAGGCCGGCCTGCTGCGCATGTTCCCGGCCTGGCGGACGACCGACATGAGCATCGTCATCGGCGACAAGTCGGCCTGGAGGCAGGGCTACGGCCAGGAGGTGGCCCGGCTCATGCTCGATTTCGCCTTCGGGGCGATGAACATGCACCGCGTAGCCGTCGGCGTGGTCGGCTTCAACAAGCGGGCGCTGCGCTTTTGGGAAAAGGCCGGCTTCCGCCGCGAGGGCCGGCAGCGCGACGGCTACTTCTTCGACCGTGCCTACCACGACTTTGTGATGATGAGCATCCTGGAGGACGAGTACGCGGCGGCCAGAGGTGACATCGTGCCGCAGGAGGGAATGCCATGAGGCCGTTTCGCAAGAACGTGGCCATCGCCATCGACGGGGGCGGCATCCGCGGGGTGATCTGCGCCCGCGCCATCGCCATGCTGGAGGAGCACCTGGGCCGGCCGGCGTGCGAGATCTTCCGCCTGATGGTGGGCACATCCACCGGCTCGATCATCTCCGCGGCCATGGCTTCCCGCCTGAGCGGGGGGCAGATCCACGAGCTCTACGAGAGCTTGGGCAGCGCTGTCTTCCGCCGCACCTGGCGCAGCGTCCTGTGGCCGCTCAGCCGCTATCGCTACGAGAGCCGGCCGCTGGAGGAGGCGCTGCAGCACTATATCGGCGATCGCCGGATGGGCGACTTCTGGTTGGCCAGCCCGCGCACCGACGTGGTCATCACCGCTTTCGACCTGGTGGAGAACCACACCTGCTTCATCAAGCCCTGGAAGCGGAACTATGCCGACTGGCCGGTGACCCGGGCGGTGCTGGCCTCCAGCACGGTGCCCACCTACTTCCCGGTCGTGGAGGGGCGCTATGTCGACGGCGGTGTCGGCTCCTACTCCAACCCGTGCTACCTGGCCGCCTACGAGGCCTACTTCATCCTGCGCTGGGATCCCAGCGAGACCACGCTCATCAGCCTGGGGACGGGGCGCGAGCCGCGCCGGTTCGACCCGGGCCGGGCCGACCGTCTGTGGGCCTGGCAGTGGCTGGGGCCCCTGCTGGGCGCTTTCCTGCAGTCGGCCGACGACCAGCAGGTCCACTTGGTGCGGACCTTTTTCAGCCGGCTGGACTTTCGCCGCTTTCAGGTGGACCTGCGCGAGCCCATCGCCATGGACGACCCCGGCAAGCTCGCCGAGCTGACGGCCTACGGTGAAGAGTTGGGGCGCAAGATCCTGGCCGACGAGACCGACCGGGCCATGCAGGTCACGGTCAGCCGGCCGGCCCAGGGTATCTAGAGGGCGATTGAAACGGATTGCACTATTGACCCGGCTCCTGTTTCCTGGTATAATCTGGACACGGACGGAATGGCCCCTCCGAGATTTCGGCGATTGTCGGCCGCTGCTCTCTAGCAGCGCCGCATAGGGCCTGAAAGGAGGTGATCGGCGTTCCTATCGGCGATCGGTCGGCGGCCCTGGGCCCTTTCGCCTGCCTGAGGTGAGGCAGAGGGGCGTTGGGTGCGCCGGCGATAGCGGTCGTCCGGCTTTCCCCCATCGACTGGACAGGAGGATGAAGCGATGAGAAGCACCCGGTTGTACCTGGCAATGGCTGTCGCGGCCATCGTCGTGCTGCTGCTTGGCGCATGCGGCCCGCAGCCGACCGCCGGCGGGGCGACCCAGCCGCCGGCCGAGCGCAAGGTCGCCACCTTCATCTGGACGCAGGAGTTCGACAGCCTGAACCCCCTCTACACCAACATGTGGTTCTCCGCGATCACCCAGCAGATCTGGAACTGCTGGGCCTGGGACTTTGACGACACCAGCCAGCCGCGGCCCGTCCTGGTCAAGGAGATCCCCACCACCCAGAACGGCGGCATCTCCGCCGACGGCAAGGTCATCACCCTGAAGCTGCGCGACGACATCGTCTGGTCGGATGGCACCCCCTTGACCTCCGCCGACTTTGTCTTCACCTACCAAATGACGATCGACCCCAAGAACACCGTGGCCAGCGTGTACCCATACGATCAGCTCGAGAGCGTCACGGCTCCCGACGCCCGGACCGTGGTGATGACCTTCAAGGAGCCCTTTGTGCCGTGGATGAGCTCGGTCTGGCACGGCATCATCCCCAAGCACATCCTGCAGCCGGTCTATGACAGTGCGGGTAACCTCAACGAGGCCGCCTGGAACCGCAACCCGACGGTGGGCTGCGGCCCCTTCGTGGTGGCCGAGTGGAAGTCGGGCAACTATGCCCGCTTCGTGGCCAACGACAAGTACTGGCTGGGCCGGCCCAAGATCGACGAGATCTTTATGCGCTTCGTGGCCGACGACGCCGCCCAGGTGGTGGCGCTCAAGGCCGGCGACGGCGACCTGGGCACCTTTATCTCCTACGCCGACATCCCGGACCTGCAGGCGGCCGGTGTCAAGATGATCAATGTCTTTTCCGGCTACAACGAGGGCATCTACTTCCGCCTGGACGACAAAGGCCACCCCGCGCTGAAGGACCTGCGTGTCCGCAAGGCCATCGCGCTGGCCACCAACCGCGAGGCGCTCTGCCAGGACCTGCTGCTCGGGCTGACCGTGCCGGCGGCCACCGACTGGGACATGACGCCATGGGTCGACCCCTCGATCAAGCCGTGGCCGTATGATCCCGATCAGGCCAAGGCGCTGCTCGACGAGGCCGGCTGGAAGGACAGCAACGGCGACGGCACCCGCGACAAGGACGGCGTGGAACTGGTCCTGCGCTACGGCACGACCACGCGCGAGGTCCGCCAGGACACCCAGGCCGTCCTGGAGCAACAACTGGCCCAGGTAGGCATCAAGGTCGAGCTGCTGAACATCGACAAGAACATCTTCTTCAGCTCCTACAGCGAGGGCGGCCCGTGCGCGGTCGGCGACTATGACATATTCGAGTATTCCGCAGTGCCCGAGTTCCCTGACCCCAACACCGCCGACTGGCTCTGCAGCGAGATCCCCAGCGACGAGAAGCCGCAGGGGACGAACTGGGGAGCCGTCTGCGATCCGGAGCTCGATGCTCTCCTGCAGCAGCAGGCCCAGCAGCTCGACTACAGCCAGCGCCAGCAGACCTTCTGGAAGATCACCAAGATCGTCTTCGAGAACGTGTACTGGCTGGGGCTGTGGCAGGACCCGGACATCTGGGCCGTCGGGGCTAGGCTGCAGAACGTCAAGATCTCCGGTGTCACGCCCTTCTTCAACGTATGGGAGTGGGACCTGACCCAGTAGCCCGCGTGACCTGTCCCTGTATCGGCATGGGGCGTGGCCGGGACACAAGAACCGGTCCCCGCCCCGCCCCCGCCGTACTCGTTGCCCATGGACACCCGGCGGGACCCAATGGCCGGGATGTACTTACGACCCCACAACACCCCAACCAGCA
>CAZTIG010000002.1:97150-163859 GCA_964613665.1 uncultured Chloroflexia bacterium | reverse complement strand
GTTTGACGTCGCCGTTTTGGGGGGGGGGGGGGGCCGGCCACACACCCCCCGGCCCCGCCCCCCCCCCGGCCGTAGTCGTTCCCATGTGACAGCAGGAGGGACCGATGGGCCGCTATGTCGTACGTCGCCTCCTCCAGGCGATCCCGCTGCTCTTTATCATCAGCCTGATCCTCTTTATCCTCATGGAGAACATGGGCGACCCGCTGGTCACGCTGAGCGGGCGCAGCGGGCGGATGCCCCCGCAGGAGCGCATCCGCCTGGAGCGGCGGCTGGGCCTGGACCAGCCGGTCATCTTGCGGTACATCTACTGGTTGATCGGCAACGACTGGGCCAAGAGCGACCTGGACTTTGACGGCGTGCCGGAGACGCCGGGCGACCGCCGCGGGGTGCTGCGGGGCGACTTTGGGATGTCGCTCGTGGAAAAGAGGAGCGTCCTGGAGATCATCGGGGAGCGCATCCCCAACACGCTGCTCCTGATGGGTGTCTACGAAGTCGTCGTCGTCCTGGGCTCCCTGTTCATCGGCGTGTACTCGGCCCTCCACCAGTACTCTGTTCTGGACCACGTGATCACGACATTCTCGTTCATCGGCTACTCCATGCCGATCTTTTTCGTGGCCTTGCTGCTGATGTACCTGTTCTCCGTCAACTTTCGCAACTGGGGGCTCCCGTACCTGCCCACGCTGGGCATGTATGAGCCCCAGGCCGGCCAGACGGTGGCCCAGGTGGCCTGGCACATGGTGCTGCCCGTCACCAGCCTGGCCCTGATCAGCTTCTCCGGCTACAGCCGCTACATTCGCAGCACGATGCTGGAGGTCCTCAGCCAGGACTATGTCCGCACCGCCAGGTCCAAGGGCCTGCCCCGGCGGAGAGTCGTCTACGTGCACGCCCTCAAGAATGCCTCCCTGCCGCTGGTGACGATCGTCGGCCTGGACCTGCCGACGCTGCTGGCCGGCGCCGTGGTCACCGAGCGCATCTTCAGCTGGCCGGGCATGGGGCTGCTCTTCCTGGAGGGCACCGAGGGACCCGACACCGCGGTACTGATGGGCATTCTGATGCTCGTCTCGGTGGCCGTGGTGGTCTTTCAGATCATCACCGACATCACCTACGCCTGGCTCGACCCGCGGATTCGCTACCAGTAGGAGGTAAGGCGGCCATGGCAGCTTCAGAGAAGGCGACAGCCGCAGCTCCGTTCCGTCTCGACGAGCTGGAGACACCCCCGCTGAGCCTGGGCCAGTTGACCTGGCGGCGCTTCCGCCGGCACAAGATGGCCCTCTTCGGCGTGGCCATGCTGGTCCTACTGGTGTTGTACTCGTTCGCCGGAGCGCTCTTCTACTCCGAGGAGTATGCCAGGTACAACGACGTAAAGATCAAGCTCCTGGCGCCATCGGCGGAGCATCCTTTTGGCACCGATCACCTGGGGCGCGATATCCTGGCCCGCACGATCTACGGCGGCCAGATCTCGCTGCTCATCGGCCTGACGGCGATGCTGGTGGAGACGGTCATCGGCGTGCTCATCGGGGCCATCGCCGGCTACTACGGGGGGTTCATCGACAGCATCCTGATGCGCTTTACCGAGGCGATGTTCAACATCCCGCAGCTCTTTCTGCTGATCGTCATGGGCAAGTTCTTCTCCAACTTGCTCCCGGACATCCCCTTCATGGGGCGCACCCTGAAGGGGAACGTGATCATGATCGTGCTGATCATCGGCCTGACCAGCTGGATGTACCTGGCGCGCATCGTGCGGGCGCAGTTCCTTTCCCTCAAGGAGCGCGAGTTCGTCCTGGCGGCCCAGGCCACCGGCACGCCCCGCTGGCAGATCATCTTCCGCCACATCCTGCCCAACACCATCGCCCCCATCGTCGTCTCGGCCACGCTGGGCGTCGCCAGCGCGATCACCTCCGAGGCCTATATCAGCTTCCTGGGCGTCGGCGTCCAGGACACCACGCCGACCTGGGGCAACATGCTGCGGCGGGCCGTCTCCGACTGGGCCAAGATCGAGAATGCCCCGTGGTATTGGTTCTTTCCGGGGATCCTGATCGTGCTGACCGTCCTGAGCATCAACTTTGTCGGCGATGGGCTACGCGACGCGCTGGACCCGCGCAGCCGGGCCGTCTGAGCTGTTCTTCCGCCGGCCCCCGCAGGCGCGGCCGGCGGAACAGGAGGCAAGGAGAGCTGGATGGCTGAGCTTCTTCAGGTCCGTGACCTGCTGACCCGTTTCCACACCCCCGAGGGCACGGTCTATGCCGTCAACGGCATCTCCTTCGATCTCGGCGAGGGAGAGACGCTGGCCGTCGTGGGCGAGAGCGGCTGCGGCAAGTCGGTTAGCATGCTGTCGATCCTGGGACTGATCCCGATCCCGCCCGGCGAGATCGCCAGCGGCAGGGCGACCTTCCAGGGCGTCGACCTGCTGCAGCTCCCCGAGCACGAGCTGGAGCGCATCCGCGGCAAGGAAATCTCGATGATCTTCCAGGAACCGATGACCGCCCTCAACCCCGTGCTGACCGTGGGGCGGCAGATCACCGAGGCGCTAGACGCGCACCTGGGACTGCCGGCCAGGGAGGCCTGCGACCGGGCCGTCGAGCTCATGGGCTGGGTGGGTATTCCCGATGCCAGCCGCCGCTTGGCAGACTATCCGCACCAGTTCTCCGGCGGCATGCGCCAGCGGGTCATGATCGCCATGGCCTTGGCCTGCAGCCCCAGCCTGCTCATCGCCGACGAGCCGACGACCGCGCTGGACGTCACCATCCAGGCGCAGATCGTCGAGCTGGTGGCCGGCCTGCGGGAGCGGCTGGGCATGGCTATCATCTGGATCACCCACGACCTGGGCGTCGTGGCCGGCCTGGCCGAGCGGGTCATTGTCATGTACGCAGGCTACATCGTCGAGGAGGCCGACGTCCGCAACCTTTACGCCGACCCCCGCCATCCCTACACCCTGGCCCTGTTGGGGGCGCTGCCGCGGGTGGACCGCCGGCGCAGGCAGCGCCTGAAGTCGATCCCCGGGGCGCCCCCCAGCCTGCTGGTGGAGCCGCAGGGTTGCCCCTTTGCCAGGCGCTGCGAGTACGTCATGGAACGCTGCTGGAGCCACAATCCGGCGCTGAGCACGGTCGCGCCGGGGCACAGGGCCGCCTGCTGGGTGGACGTGACCGCGGGGGGGGCAAGATGAGCAGCCAGAAGCCGCTGGTCGAGGTCGAGAAGCTGGTCAAGCACTTTCCGATCACGCAGGGCATCCTCATCCAGCGCCAGGTGGGGGCAGTGCGGGCCGTGGACGGCATCTCGCTGACCATCCAGCGCGGCGAGACGCTGGGGCTGGTCGGCGAGAGCGGCTGCGGCAAGACGACGGCCGGCCGCACGATCCTGCAGCTCTACCAGCCCACGGCCGGGCGGGTGGTCTTTGACGGGGTCGACCTGACCGCCCTGCGGCAGGAGGCCCGCCGGCGTTTCTGGCTGCGCCTGCCGTTGGCAGCGCGCATTCCCCTGGCCGGCCTCGTCCTGCCCTACCTGGCCGCGCAGGGAGCGATCGGCATGGTGTCCGACAGGAGACTGCGCCAGGTCCGCCGGCGCATGCAGATCATCTTCCAGGATCCCTTCGGCTCGCTCAACCCGCGCTGGACGATCAGCGCGATCATCGGTGAGCCCCTGCGCGTGCACCGCCTATGCGAGCGCAAAGACCGCGCCGCGCGGGTCAAGGAGCTGCTGGAGCTGGTGGGACTGAGCCCCCGCCACGTCAACCGGTTCCCGCACGAGTTCTCCGGCGGGCAGCGCCAGCGCATCGGCGTGGCCCGTGCCCTGGCCTCCAACCCCGAGTTCATCGTCTGCGACGAGCCCATCTCGGCCCTGGACGTGTCCATCCAGGCTCAGGTGGTCAACCTGCTGGAGGACCTGCAGGAGCGCTTCAACCTGACCTACCTCTTCATCGCCCACGACCTGAGCATGGTCCGCCACATCTGCAACCGCGTGGCGGTGATGTACCTGGGGAAGCTGGTGGAGCTGGGTGACAAGGACGAGGTCTATGACCATCCGGCCCATCCCTACACCCAGGCCCTGCTCTCGGCCGTCCCGGTCCCCGACCCCGCGGTGGAGAAACAGCGCCGGCGGATCATCCTGCAGGGGGACGTGCCCAGCCCCGCCAAGCCGCCGCCGGGGTGCCGCTTCGGCCCGCGCTGCGCCGTGGCCAAGCCGCGCTGTTCTGAGGAGGAACCGCCCTGGCGGGACATCGGCGGGGGGCACTACGTGGCCTGCCATACGGATTGACCGGGCAAGAGGCAAGAGGCGGGAGGCAAGAGGCAAGAAGCAAGAAGCAAGAGGCAAGAAGCAAGAGGCAAGAGGCAAGAAGCAAGAAGCAAGAATCCTGCATCCTGCATCCTGCATCTTGCATCTTCGGCGCACAGGAGGAACGATGTCCTACACCTACGCAGTGATCGGGGCGGGCCGCCAGGGCACGGCCGCGGCCTACGACATGGCTGGCTGGGGCGATGCCCGGCGCGTCGTCCTGGCCGACCGGGACCTGGAGGTGGCCCGGCGGGCCGCCGCCCGCGTCGACGCGCTGGTGGGCCGGCCTGTGGCCGAGGCGGCCCAGGTGGACGTGACCGACACCGGGGCCGTCGAGGAGCTGCTGCGCGGGGTGGACGCCTTCCTCAGCGCCGTGCCCTACTACTACAACCTGGGCATCGCCCGCGCCGCCATCCGCGCCGGGGCCTCGATGTGCGACCTGGGGGGCAACACCGGGATCGCCCGCCGGCAGCACGGCTTGGCTGGCGAGGCACGCGCCGCCGGGATCAGCATCATCCCCGACTGCGGCCAGGTGCCGGGGGTCGGCAGCGCCCTGTGCGTCTATGCCATGGGCCTGCTGGACGAGGCGGTGGACGTCTTCATGTGGGACGGCGGCATCCCCCAGCAGCCCCGCCCGCCCTTCCACTACCTGCTGACCTTTCACGTGGCCGGGCTGACCAACGAGTACGCCGAGCCGGCCGTCTTCCTGCGCGATTGGCGCATCACAGAAGTGGAGCCGATGACCGAGCTGGAGACGGTCCACTTCCCGCCGCCCATCGGCACCCTGGAGGCCTTTGTGGCCGGCGGCGGCACCAGCACTATGCCCTGGACCTTCGAGGGCAAGCTGCGCACGCTGCAGAACCTGACCCTGCGCTATCCCGGGCACTATGCCCAGTTGCGGGCCTACTACGACCTGGGGCTGTGGGACCTGCAGCCCATCCGGGTAGGCGACGTGGAGGTGGTGCCGCGTGACGTCTTCCACGCCCTCTTCGAGCCCAAGGTCGTCTTCCCCGAGGACCGCGACCTGGTCATCGTGCGGGTCAAGGCGCTGGGGAAGAAAGAGGGCCGCCAGGCCGAGGCGCTGGTGGAGCTGATCGACTGGTACGATGAGCAAACCGGGTTCACGGCCATGGAGCGCACGACCGGTTGGACGGCGGCGGTGGTGGCGGAGATGATGGCCCGTGGAGAGACTCCTCGCGGGGCCGGCGGGCTGGAGACCTTTGTGCCGGCGCAGCCCTATGTGCAGGAACTGCGGAGGCACGGGCTGAACGTGACGGAGCAGGTGACGCTGCGGTAGCCTGCATGGCCGGCCGCTACGGCGCCGCTTCGGTCGCCCGCAGCAGCCGCAGCGCGGCCTCGGCCATGACTGCCGTCCCGATCGCCAGGCAGCGCTCGTCGATGTCGAAGCGCGGGTTGTGGGCGTGGCGCACGTCGCCCTCGATCTTGCAGCCCAGCCCGAACATGGCCCCCGGAGCCAGGTTGGTGAAGACGGAGAAGTCCTCTGCCCCCATGTCCAGGTGCGGGGCAGGGACGCGCCCCTCCCCCAGCAGGTCGACGACGACCTGGCGCAGTGTCTCCACCACCGCCGCGTCGCTCATCAGGGAAGGACAGCCGATCTCGATCTTGAGCTCATAGTCCCCGTCCAGGGCGCGGGCCACCCCCAGGGCGCGCTCGATCTCGGCGTGGATCTGCTTCTGCACCGCGGCGTTCATGAAGCGGATGGTGCCGGATATCTCCACCCGTTGGGGGATGACGTTGTCGGCCTCGCCGCCGTGGATCGAGCCGATGCTGATCACCGCCGGCTCGGAGGGGCGGATGCGGCGCGAGACGATGCCGTGCAGGGCCAGGATGACGTGGCCGGCCAGGTAGATGGGGTCGACAACCTCGTGCGGGGCGGCGCCGTGCCCGCCGCGGCCGAGGATGGCGGCGTGGAAGGTGTCCACGCCGGCCGAGCCGGCCCCCACAAGCAGGCCGATGTCGCCCACGGGCATCATGCCGTCCACGTGCAGGGCCAGGACGCGGTCCACCCCCTCCATGGCCCCGTCCTCCACCATGCGCGGAGCCCCGCTGCGCCCGGCCTCGTCGTTGACCTCCTCGGACGGCTGGAAGAGGAAGCGCACCGTGCCGGGAAACGACTCCTGGGCCAGCAGGGTGGCCACGCCCAGGCCGATGGCCGTGTGGGCGTCGTGGCCGCAGGCGTGCATGACCCCGGGCACCTGTGAAGCGTAGGGCACGGCGTTCTCCTCTTGGATCGGCAGGGCGTCCATGTCGGCGCGGATGGCGATAATGGGGGGCCCCGCCCCGCGCTCGGCGACCACGCCGGTCCGGCCCACGCCGGTGCGCACGCGGTAGCCGAGCGACTGCAGTACCTCCGCCACACGGGCGGCCGTGCGGGTCTCCTGGAACCCGAGCTCGGGGTGCATGTGGAACTCCCGCCGCCAGGCGACGAGTTGCTCCTGCATGGCGTTGGCTCGTTGTAGCATCTTGGCCTCCTGGCAAGATCGGTCCGTGCGAGATCACGGATCAGGCATCACGCATTCTGACCTGCCGATTTGTTCTACCTCGCCTGCTCCTGTTCCTTGATCCACTCCTCGCCGCGCGCGATCAACTCGTCGTGGTCCGCGGGCGGCGCCAGCGTCTCCAGCAGTTGCGCCGTATAGCGCCGCAGCATCTCGTCGGCACGGGGCCGGCCCTCGGCCAGCCACTTTTCCATCGTCCAGCGCGGAAAGATGGGGCTTTCCAGGTAGGCCTGTCGGAACAGGCTGCGCGTGAGGCCGGCGGTCAGGTAGTTGCCCCCCGGCCCGACCCGGACGATTTCCTCCATGCCTACGGCCTCGTCGTCCAGGGGGAACCCCTCGGCGAAGCGCAGCGCCTGCTGGATGACCTCGTGTACGTAGACCGCGTTGGCCGGCGAGAAGGCCTTGGAGTTGAGCGTATCGCCGACAAAGGGGCACAGCCCCACCTTGCCCAGACAGCTGGTCAACTCGTTGATCCAGTACGTCCCCGCGGCCAGCAGGTCGGGTCCCCAGCCCGTGCCGCTGCCGGAGGTGCCGCAGTGCGGCAACCCGTAGTGGGCCATCATCTCCGCGCAGGCCAGGTTCAGGAGCATGCTCGGCGGGTCGTAGAAGCTGACCATGGTCTTCATGTCAAAGTAGTTGGGCAGCATGCCCAGGATGGTCGGCGCGCCCTCGCGGGCCAGCTGGCTGAGTACCAAGCCGGCCAGCAGCTCGGCGTTGAGCAGGGCCAGGGTGCCGGCCGGCGTGATCGGCGCCGACATCCCGGCCATGCTGTAGTTCGAGTAGATCACCGGCAGCCCGCGGTCGATGGCCTCCAGCATTTTGTCGCCGGTGCCCTCATTGATGATGAGCGGCGTGACCGGGTTGAAGTAGGGGATGACAAAGGGGCTGCCCGCCAGGTCGCCGTGGAGGTGCTCGAGCAGGTCCAGCACCGCCGGGAAGCACTCCTCGGCCGAGACGAGTACGACCAGCGGCTTGGTGGTATTGGCGACCATCTCCAGGGTGCCGTAGAGGTCTGTCTCGGATGTGGGCACGTCCTGGACGATGCCCACGGTGGAGATGACGTCATACAGAGGCAGCGCCCCGCCCAGCCGGGCCATCTGCGCCATATGCTGCCGGGCAAAAGGGGACAGCTCGTCGCTTTGGGGATCCTGGTAGTAGAGCGAGGTCACGCCGATGCCAAAGCGCGTGCGGTCGTCGCCCAGGCAAAAGGCCGGGTTGCCCCGGCGGTCGTAGATGTCCACGGTGGCCGGGGCGGTGGTCAGGGCCCACTCCACCGCCTCGTGGCCGATGCGCACCCGGTCGCCCTCGATCAACACCGATCCCGCGGCGCGCGCCAGCGCCTGCCGGGCGCGCGTCGAGTCCACGCGTACGCCGACCTCGGCCAGGATGCGCAGCGAATGCTCGTGGACCAGGGCGATCTGCTCGCTGCTGAGGACGGTGAGGCGCGGACGGACGAACTGGCTGGTGGCCACGGCGACACTCCTCCGGGTACAGACACGGCCGCATCCAAATCGCGGGCCTTGACCGGCAAGTGCCCGGCTCCGGTAACGGCACGACGCCGCATATTCAGGGGGTAGCAGTGGTACGGCCGTGCCGCACTGCACGCTGGCCGGGCACTTGCCATCCGCTGTGCACGGCCGCCACCCCGCGAACGCCGTGTGGTACAGACGAGATCGGCCGGCGACGGCGCGTAGTATGGCAGATATGGGCCGTTCTGTCAAGTCGCTCCCCGGCCCATGAAACGGCTGCCCCCACCGCTCTTGGGTGGGGGCAGGTCACGCGTAGGGGTCCATGTTACCTCGCTCCTTTGCTCCTGGCGGTTGTCGTCGCCGCGCGCGGCTTGCCTGCAGGCGGACGCAGCTTCGTCGGCGGCTCCTCGCGGGGCCAGCCCTTGGGCGGGCTCCAGGGCTCCAGGGTGTAGTCGTAGTAGGTCGTCTGGCAAGGCCGGCCCCGCCCGATCCAGGCCCGCCGCTCATTCAGGTTGATGATGATGCTAAAGACCGTCGTGGAGGCCATGTCGTGCTTGCAGATCGAGCCCGGGTAGTTGGCGTGATCGGCCAGCACTTTTCGCATGACCTCGGGCGACAGGTGGCCGTAGTTCTCGCGCAGCAGGCGCTGCCCGCGGTGGTAGCGAAAGATGGAGTTGCCGATCAGGTGCGGGTTGGCCTCGAATGGCCGCATGGGCCAGCTGACGTAGTGGTTGGAGTGGACCAGGATGTTGTCGCGGCAGTAGATCGGCTCGCAGTCGGTAGCCGACCCCTCCATGCTGTAGATCTCGCCGTTGGTGTCGGCGATGACGTTGTTGTAGTTCGAGGCCCGCAGCGGGATCAGGCAGGCGTTCAGGGCCCGGCCCATGCGCGTTGCTCCCAGGATGGCGCGGGCCATCAGCAGGCGCGGCACGCCCGGGCGGATGTCCCGGCAGGAGACGGCGTTGCCGGTCATGCTGATGCCGGCGGCGTTGAAGCCAGCGCTGAAGCCGAGACCGCCGATCGTCACACCCAGGAACTCGGGCTCATCCCCGGCCTGCACCTGCAGGATGGCCAGGTAGTCCTCCGCCTCCGGCGAGGTATCGTTGGTGTGGGCGACGAGGGTGGAGCCATCCGCCGTGGCCTCGCCCCGTGCGGCAAAGTCGGTGCAGCCGCGCAGGAGGGGCGAGGTGCCGGTCAGCATGGCCGCAAGCTGCGTGGGCGGGGTCGAGGTCCCCGGCCAGGCCGCTGTCTCCCACAGCTCCTCGCACAGCGACAGGAACAGCTCGTCAAAGGGCAGGTCGCAGCCCTCGGCGATGCCTTCCAGCTCCTCGACGTACTGAGGGTAGACGCTGCGGCTGTGGGTCAGGCAGAGCCGGCCCTTGAGCAGCATGTCGTCCCAGGTCACCCCCGGCGGCAAGGCGGACCGCATCCAGGCGACCACGCGGTGCAGTTGCGGTTTCAGGTGTTCGCCGATCTGCTGCCCCACCTCGCGGTGGGTGCCGTGGACCTTGAAAAAGAGCATCGGGTTGGCAGCCATCAGTCACCTCCTTTCGATAGATTTCGCTGCCGACGTACGCAGTGGGCTGGTGCGAGGCCGCGGCGGGAGCGCCGCATGGCCGGCAGTTGCCGGCGGCCTGCCGTGGCAGACCGGTCGCCTGCGGGCCGTTGCCGCCCCTTGGGTTTGAGCGATGTCTTGGTGAGGGCGTGGCGCGCAGCGGCCGGCTACGTCCCGGATCTATAGCGTTGCCGGAGCACGCGGCCCGGCAACGCTCCGGTATGCTCGGCGCCGTCGACCACCAGGTCGCCGTTGACCAGGACGTAATCGATCCCCTCGGGGTACTGGTGGGGATAGTTCTGGAACGGGTAGCTGTGCGGGTAGAGGTTGGTGGCCCGGTCGCGGATGCGGGCCAGGTCGAAGACGACGATGTCGGCCCAAGCGCCGGGCCGCAGAACGCCGCGATCGTGCAGCCCGAAGCGCTGTGCCGGGAAGGAAGTCATCTTGCGGACAGCCTGCTCCAGTGTCAGCACCGGGTTGTCGCGCACGTAGCGCTCCAGCACGCCGGGGAACTCGCCGTAGGAGCAGGGGTTGTACGGCGGAGGGTCGCCCAGGAAGCCGTAGGGGGCCAGCACCTGGCCGTCGGAGCAGATCATCACCGCGGGATGCTGCAGGAGCAGGCGGATGTTCTCCTCGTCGATATAGTCGAAGATGGCGGCGGCGGCGTCGCCGTTGGCCACGATCAGGTCGAAGTAGGTGTCAAAGGGGTCCTGCCCACTGGCCTGGGCCAGGGCGGCGACGGTCTGGCCGACGGCGGCGGGGGTGGACGGGGCGTGCAGGATGGTGATGCGCTGCCACTGGCCGTGGCGGAGCAGGCCGGCCGGGCCGAAGGCCGGCCTGCGGTCGCCGACGATCTCGGCGCGGATGCGCTGGCGGGCCTCCGTGTCCTCGAGCAGGGCGCAGACCTCGGCGCTGTCGAGGCCGTGGAGGTGCTGGGGCAGGGCGCCCACGAGGGCCGGCCCCAGGTCGGTGTGCACGTCGTTGTCCACCGTCACATCCTGGCCGCGGGCGCGGGCCTCCTCCACCAGGCGCAGGTTGGCCCGGGCGTCGCACGGCGCGCCGTACTTGGGGGCGTTGTGCGAAACCTGCACCGGCACGCCGGCCTGTCGGCCGATCTCGATGGCCTCGGCTACCGCCTCCAGGATCGTCTCGCGCTCACCGCGGATGTGCGAGGTGTACAGGCCCCGGTAGCGGGCCACCACGCGGCAGAGGGCCACGATCTCGGCGGTGTCGGCGAAGCAGCCCGGCGGGTAGACCAGGCCGGTGGACATGCCAAAGGCGCCGGCTGCCAGCGCCTCTTCCAGGAGCGCCTCCATCTGCGCCAGTTCCGCCGCCGTCGGCTGGCGCTCGGCATAGCCCATAACGGCGATGCGCAGAGCGGAATGGCCGGCCAACGCGGCCACGTGGATGCCCAGCCCTCCGCGCTGCAGCGTGCGCAGGTACTGCTCAAAGGTCCGCCAGCGCCAGGTCACTCCCGGGGCGGAGGCAATTTCCTCCCAGAAGTGGCGTATCTCGGCCAGGTGCTCGTCCGTCACCGGCGCGGCGGCCATGCCGCAGTTGCCGATGACGTTGGTGGTGACTCCCTGGCGGACCATGCTCTCGGCGCGGCGGTTGACCAGGATGGAGAGGTCGGAGTGGGTGTGCACGTCGATGAAGCCGGGGGCGACGAAGCGGCCGTCCGCGGCGATGACGCGGGCCGCGCGCAGCGTGCCGGCCGGGGCGATGGCGGCGATGCGCCCGCGGCGGAGGCCCACGTCGCCCCAGTACCAGGGGTTGCCGCAGCCGTCGACGATGCGGCCGTTGGCGAGAACGAGGTCGAGCTGCTGCGTGTCCATCTCGTCGGCTCCGAAGCGTGAGAACGTGAAGCGTGAAAACGTGAGACCATTAGGCCGTGGCCACGATGCGGTCCAGCTCCGCGGCCAGGCGCTCGTCCAGTGGCTCGGGCCGGTGCGTCGCCAGGATCTGGCGGGCCCGCTCCGCGGCCCACTCGCGGGCGCCGCCGCCCTGGACCTCCCAGACCTCGTAGGGCCGGCGGTCCAGGAAGCGCGGCACCCACAGGTCGCGCATGTGCTTCAGGGTGTGCTTCTGCGTCAGGAAGTTGCCGGCCGGCCCCACGGCGCGGATGGCCTCCAGGGCCAGCGTCTCCTCATCGACGACGATGCCGGCCATGACCTGGCGGACGATGCTGAAGATCTCGCAGTCCAGTAGCATCTGCTCGAACGACCAGATGCGGCTGCCGTGTATCAGGCCCACACCCAGAAGCATGTCCGACATGGTCAGCGAGGCCATCAGCGTGGAGAGACCGTTCTCCAGGCCGGCCTGCCAGTTCGGCTCCTTGGCCCCCGTGGCGAAGGAACCCATGGAGAGCGGGATGTTGTAGAAATCGGCCAGCACGTTCGTCGCCGCACCGAAGAGGAAATCCTCCGGTCCACCGCCCGTATAGGCCCCCGTGCGCAGGTCCATGGCCGTCTGCGCGGCGGCATAGTAGACCGGCGCGCCCGGGTAGGTCAGCTCGATCAGGGCCAGCGCGCTCAACACCTCGGCGTTGCCGACGACCAGGTTGCCGGCCATCGTTGCCGGCCCCGTGGAGGCGCAGGAGGCCATGGTCATGAAGCCCACCGGCAGGCCGGCTTCGGCGGCCACCAGCGCCGCCTCGATGCTGCCGCCATCCTGCCCCAGCGGCGAGGCTGTGCACTCCATGATCGACAGCACCGGGCGCCGGCGCAGCATCTCCCGTCCCCCGGCAATGGCCGCGGCCATCTCCACGGCGGCGCGGGCCTCGCGCGCCGAGTAGATGCTCTCCGTCTGCACGTGCTTGGTCGAGTTGCCCCAGATGGCGCGGATCTCGTGCAGGCTGCGCGTCTCCGCCGGGCAGTCCTGGGCCGAGACCGGTACCCAGTGAAAGGCCACCTCCGGCAACGCGTCGGCCACGCGGGCGATGTCGGCCACGTCCTGCAGCCTCGAGCGCCGCCGCTTGGCGTTCTCCATGTCGATGACCTCCACACCGCAGCCGTCGGTGCCGACGTAGACGTGGTTGCCGTCCAGCGGCAGGTCCTGGCCCGGGTCTCGCGCGGCCAGCGTGTAGACGGGCGGGGCCGCACGCAGGGCCTCCTCGATGACGGCCGCGGGGACCCGGACGATGCTCGTCTCCCGCTCCACCTGGGCACCATGGGCCGCCCACAGGTCCAGCGCCCGGGCCGAGGGGAAACGCACCCCGACCGTGGCGATGACCTCCAGGGTGGCGGCATGGATGCGCCGAATGTCCTCCGGCGAGAGGATCTCCAGGCGCAGGCGGGGATTGGCGATGGCAGCAATCGGACCGGACATGGCGCTCTCCTGGCGGTGAACCAGGCACGAAGGACCAAGGACGACGGACCAGGGTTGGTGGACCAGGGACGGATGAGCGAAAGACCCAAGGCGCACCTGGGCCCAGCATATCATAATTCGTCGCAGATGTCAAGTCTGACGCTGAAATTCAAGGCTAGAGAGTTGCAGCAATGCGAACACTGTGGTAGAATAGGGAGTAAGCATCGATATCCAATTCGGCCATGCTGCACTGGTCATAGGCCTTTGGTCCTTCGTCCTCGGCCATTGGGGCCGGAGGAGGTTCCATGGATGAGCTGGACCGCCTGATCTTGCAGACACTCCAGGAAGACGGGCGGGCGCCGTTCACCGACATCGCCAAGAAGGCCGGCGTGTCCGAGACGACCATCCGCAGCCGCTACCGCCAGTTGGCCGCCCAGGGCATCGTCCGCACCGTGGGGATCGTGGATCCCTCTGCGCTGGGCTTTCATGCGCCGGCGCTGGTGGCCATCGAGGTCGAGCCGGGCCGCGTGGAGCAGGTCGCCCAGGCGATCGCCGACCTCCCCGAGGTCAGCTACCTGGTCATGACGTTGGGCTCCTGGGACCTGATGGTGGAGGTCTTTTGCCGCGACCTGCTGCACCTGAGCGAGCTGATCCTGCACCAGATTCACCGTGTCCCCGGCGTGCGCACGACCGAGGCGCTGATGGTCGCGCGCAGCTTCAAGCTGAGCTACCGCTGGTCGCCCTATGCCGGGGAGGGTGAGGACACAAAGGCCGCTCCGTAAGAGGTCCCGCGGGCAGGGTTCGTGGGAGGTCAGCCATGAGTTCTCCTGTACAGGAAAAGGCCGGGCAGGCGTCCCCGGAGGCGCCGCATCTGGTCACCGAGCTACCCGGGCCGCGGGCCCGCGCCGTGGTCGGGCGCAGCGACCGCTGCGTGACGCCGTCGCTGCCGCACGCCTACCCGCTGGTGGTGCGGCGGGCCCAAGGTGCCGTCGTCGAGGACGTGGACGGGAACCGCTTCCTGGACTTTGCCGCCGGGATCGCCGTCTGCTCCACGGGGCACTGCCACCCGCGGGTGGTGGCGGCAATCCAGGAGCAGGCCGCCCGGCTCCTCCACATCTGCGGGGCCGATTTCTACGACACCCGCTACGTCGACCTGGCCGAGCGGCTGGCGCGCCTGGCGCCCGGGTCGTCGCCGAAGAAGGTCTTTCTGGGCAACTCCGGGGCCGAGGCGGTCGAGGCGGCTCTGAAGCTGGCCCGCTACTACACCGGCCGGCCGCAGCTCCTGGCCTTTTTCGGTGCTTTCCACGGCCGGACGATGGGGGCCGTCTCGCTGACGGCCAGCAAGCCGGCCTACCACCAGGGCTTTGGGCCGCTGCTGGCCGGCATCACCCACGTTCCGTACGCCTACTGCTACCGTTGCTCCTACAACCTCACCTATCCCTCCTGCAACCTGGCCTGCGTCGACTATATCGAGCAGGTGCTCTTTGCCCAGTCCATCGCCCCCGACGAAGTGGCGGCCGTCTTCGTCGAGCCGGTGCAGGGCGAGGGCGGCTACATCGTCCCGCCGCCAGGCTGGCTGGAGCGGCTGCGCTCCCTGTGCGACCGCCATGGCATCCTGCTGGTGGATGACGAGGTCCAGTCGGGGATGGGGCGCACCGGCCGGCTCTTTGCCATCGAGCACTGGGACGTCGAGCCCGACATCGTCTGCGCGGCCAAGGCGCTGGCCTCGGGCATGCCCCTCTCGGCGATGATCGCCCGGGCCGAGCTGATGAGCTGGCCGGAGGGGGCCCACGGCAGCACCTTCGGCGGCAACCCGGTCTCCTGCGCTGCCGCCGAGGCCACCCTGGACGTGATCGAGGAGGAGCGGCTGATGGAGAACGCCGCCCGCGTGGGCGGCCACCTCATGGGGCGGCTGCGCGAGCTGGCCGCCGAGAGCCACCTCATCGGCGACGTGCGCGGCCTGGGGCTGATGATCGGGGTGGAGCTGGTCAAGGACAAGGGAACCAGGACCCGGGCGGTCGAGGAGACGGAAGCGGTCCTGCAGGCCTGCTTCCGCCGCGGCCTGCTGCTGCTGCCCTGCGGGACGAACAGCTTGCGCTTCTCCCCGCCGCTGACCGTCTCCGAGCAGGAGGCGGAGACCGCGGTAGAGATCTTTGCCCAGGCGATAGGCGAGGTGGGAGTGGTTTGAGACTCGAGATTCGAATCTGAAGAATGGAGGCCGCTGTGACCAAGCTCGCCACCATGCATGAGGCCATCGCCGCCTACGTTCACGATGGAGATGTGGTTGCCATCGAAGGCTTTACTGCCTGCATCTGCTTCGCCGCCGGCCACGAGATCATCCGCCAGCGCCGGCGCGACCTGACCTTGTGCCGCATGACCCCTGACCTGCTCTACGACCAGATGATCGCCGCCGGCTGTGCCCGCAAGCTGATCTTTTCCTACCTGGGCAACCCCGGCGTGGGCTCGCTGCACGCCATCCGCCGGGCGGTCGAGAAGGGCCGGCCGCCGTTGGAGATCGAGGAGTATTCCCACTACGGCATGGTTGGCCGCTATACGGCCGGCGCCTACCGCCTACCCTTTTTTCCCCTGCGCTCGTACGCCGGCAGCGACATGCCGGCCGCCAACCCGCGCATTCGCACCGTGGAGAGCCCCTACGGAGATGGCCCCATCGCCGTAGTGCCACCGCTGAACCCCGACGTGGCCATCATCCATGCCCAGCGCGCCGACGCCCAGGGCAACACCCAGCTCTGGGGGCTCCTGGGCGTGCAGAAGGAGGCCGCCTTTGCCTCGCGCCACGTCATCGTCGTCGTCGAGGAGGTCGTGGAGGAGGCCGTCGTCCGTGCCGACCCCAACCGCACCCTGATCCCCGGCCTGATCGTCGACGCCGTGGTTCACGAGCCCTTTGGGGCGCATCCCTCCTACGCGCAGGGCTACTATGACCGTGACAACGCCTTCTACCTGCGCTGGGATGAGCTCAGCCGCGACGAGGAATCCACCCAGGCCTGGCTGGAGGAGTGGGTCTATGGCCTACCCGACCGCGCTGCCTACGTGGCCAAACTGGGGCCCGAGGTACTGCAGCGGCTGCGGCCGGGGGAGGCCTGGGCGCAGGGGGTGAACTACGGGAAGTACACCTGACACCTGTTACCTGTCAGATACCTGTCCCTGTGGTATTAGGTGACAGGCAACCGCCATGAGGTGAGGAAGAGATGCCAGCCGAGTATACTCCCGGCGAGATGATGATCGTCACCGCTGCGCGGGCCCTGGCCGGGGTGCGCACCGTCTTTGTCGGCGTGGGCCAGCCGAACATCGCCTGCAACCTGGCCCGCCGGACGGTGGCGCCGCACCTGGAGCTGATCTACGAGAGCGGCGTCTTTGGCGCCCGGCCGGCACGCATGCCGCTCTCCATCGGCGACCCCAGCCTGGTCACGGGCTCCCTGGCCGTCTGCTCGCAGGCCGACCTCTTCGGCCTCTACCTGCAGGGCGGCCGGCTGGAGGTGGCCCTGCTGGCCGGGGCGCAGGTGGACCGTTTCGGCAACCTCAACACCACGGTCGTCGGCGGCTACGCCCAGCCCAAGGTGCGGCTGCCGGGCAGCGGTGGCGCCTGCGAGATCGCCATCAACGCCGGCCGGATCCTGATCATGATGGCGCTGAGCAAACGGACCTTTGTCGAGCGCCTTGACTTTCGCACCAGCCCGGGCCACCTGGGTGGCAGGGGAGAGCGCGCCGTCCTGGGCATGCCCGGTGCTGGCCCGCAGCGCGTCATCACCGACAAGGCCCTCCTGGGTTTTGGCCCCGACGGCGAGATGGTCCTGGAGAGCCTCCACCCGGGGGTGACGCTCGACGAGGTGCGGCAGCTCGTGGGTTGGGAGGTGCGCGTCGCCGCCGACCTGGCAGAGACCGCCTCCCCCAGTGCCGAGGAGCTGCGCATCCTGCGCGAGGAGCTCGACCCGCAAGGGCTGTACCGCCGCTGAACGGCCGGTACCCCCTCTTCCCGGGTGGGCGCGCCGACCGCTGACAGATTGCCAGGGTGCCAGGAGGTGTCATGCACGCTGAGGTTCATCTCGTGGGCGCAGAGGACCTGGTGCGCTATGCCCAGGTCCCCAGCATCGTCCGCGTGGACTCGCGCCTGCGCGTGGTGCTGCTGGACGACGGCCTGGGGGGTATGCTCCTGCACGAGGAGCGGGTGGACCCTCCCTACATCAAGGACTATGACGCCTCCAGCGCGGGCGGGCCCGAGAACTGGCCGCGCCAGTTCGACGTGCGCAACTGGGGATTCCTCCTGGCACTGGAGGGAGAACAGCCTGTCGGCGGGGCGGCAGTGGCTTTCGACACGCCCGGCGTGCACATGCTGGCCGGCCGCCGCGACCTGGCCGTGCTCTGGGACATCCGCGTCCATCCCGAGCGCTGGGGCTGCGGCATCGGGACGCGGCTCGTGCAAGCCTCGGCCGAGTGGGCCCGCGGCCACGGCGCCCGCCAGCTCAAGATCGAGACCCAGAACGTCAACGTGCGCGCCTGCCGCTTCTACCGGCAGCAGGGCGCCCGGCTGGGCGAGATCGACCGCTACGCCTATGCCGGGCACCCGCTCGTTGCCCACGAGGTGGAGCTGGTGTGGTACATGGAGCTCGAGCGCGCGACAGGTGGCAGGTAGCAATTGGAGGCCAAGATGGAGCTTGCCGACGTCGTCATCCTCTCCGCCGTGCGTACCCCCATCGGCAACTTTGGGGGGGCACTCAAGGACGTGTCCGCGGACCGCCTGGGCACCGTGGCGGCGCGGGCTGCCCTGGAGCGGGCCGGCCTGTCCCCGGACCAGGTCGACGAGGCCATCGTCGGCTGCGCCCGCCAGGCCGGCAACGGCCCCAACATCGCTCGCCAGATCGCCTTCCACAGCGGCCTCCCGGTGGAGCGGCCGGCCTATACCGTGAACAAGGCCTGCGCCAGCGGCCTGAAGGCGGTGACGCTGGCCGCCCAGTCGATCCTCAGCGGGGAGAACGAGGTCGTCCTGGCCGGCGGGGTCGAGCAGATGTCGCAGATTCCCTACCTCCTGCTCAAGGCCCGCTGGGGCTACCGCCTGGGCGACGATACCCTGGTCGACGCCATGTACCGCGACGGCTACTTCTGCCCGCTGGCGGAGATGGTCATGGGCGAGACGGCCGAGCTCCTGGTGGAGCGCTACGGCATCGGCCGCGCCGACCAGGACCGCTTTGCCCTGGAGAGCCACCACAAGGCCCTGGCCGCCTGGGAGAGCGGGGCCTTTGGCCGGGAGGTCGTGCCGGTGGAGGTGCCCGGCGAAAAGGGCGCCACGGCACTGGTGAAGCGCGACGAGCGCCCGCGGGCCGATACCTCCCTGGAGCGGCTGGCCCGCCTGCGGCCGGCCTTTCGTCCCGACGGTACCATTACCCCCGGCAACGCTTCCGGCATCACCGACGGCGCGGCCATGCTCGTCCTGGCCTCCGCGGCGCGCGCCCGCGAGCTCGGAGCGACGCCGCTGGCCCGGCTGCGCGGCTACGCCACCGCCGCGGTGCACCCGCGCGAGATGGGCCTGAGCCCGGTCCCGGCTACGCACAAGCTGCTGGCCCGCACCGGCCTCTCCTTGGCCGATTTCGACCTGATCGAGATCAACGAGGCCTTTGCCGCCCAGGTGTTGGCTGTGGAGCGCGAGCTGGACTGGGACACGGACAGGCGCAACGTCCACGGCGGGGCCGTTGCCCTGGGCCATCCCACCGGCTGCAGCGGTGCGCGCATCCTGACCACGCTGCTGCACGCCCTGCACACCCACGACAAGCGCCTCGGCCTGGCCACCCTCTGCGTCAGCGGCGGGCCGGGCATGGCCGTGGCCGTCGAGAGGGCTTGATCGTTTTCACGTTCTCACGTTTCACGCTTCTGCGGCAGGAGCGCAAGGATGAGTCCCGGCGATCACGTCTTCTACCGCCGCCCTTCCTTCCCTCATCCCCAGGTGGTCCGCGGGTCCGGGGTCTATTTGTGGGATGACCGGGGCCGGCGCTACCTCGACGCCTCCGGTGGGCCTGTTGTCGTCAACATCGGCCACGGCGTCCAGGAGGTGGTGCAGGCCATGGCCGCCCAGGCCGGCGCCGTCGCCTACGTCCACGGTGCGACCTTCACCACCGCGGCCCTCGAGCGCTACAGCGAACGCCTGGCCCCGCTCGTGCCGCTGGACAGGCCTCGTTTCTACTACCTGACCAGTGGCTCGGAGGCGGTCGAGGCGGCGATCAAGTTCGCCCGACAGGTGCAAGTGGCCCACGGGGAAGATGGCCGCGACATCGTCATCGCCCGCTGGGGCTCCTACCACGGGGCCACCCTGGGGGCGCTGGCCGTGACCGGCAAGCCGGCCATGCGCCGCCTCTACGCCACAATGTTCCGCGACCAGCCGCACATCCCCCCACCCTACTGCTACCGCTGTCCCTTCGGCGCCGCGTACCCTGCCTGCGACGTGGCCTGCGCCCAGGCACTGGAGGAGGAGATCCTGCGCCAGGGTCCCGGCCGCGTGGCCGCCTTCCTGGCCGAGCCGGTGGGCGGGGCCACCCAGGGCGCCGTGGTGCCGCCGCCGGCGTACTGGCCGCGGGTGCGCCAGATCTGCGACCGCCACGGCGTGCTGCTCATCGCCGACGAGGTCATGACCGGCTTCGGGCGCACGGGCAGGTGGTTCGCCATGGAGCAGTGGGGGGTGCGGCCGGATGTCATGACGATGGGCAAGGGGGCTACCGGGGGCTACTTTCCGCTCTCCATCATGGCCGTCCGCGGCGCGGATGTGGAAACCGTCGTCCAGGCGCACGGTGACTATAACCACGGCGGCACCTTCTCCCACCACGCCGTGGGAGTGACCGCGGCGCTGGCCACGCTGGACTACCTGGAGGCCCACGACCTGGTCGCCACCGCGGCCGCGCGGGGCGCGTACCTTGGGCAGAGGCTGGCCGAGCGCCTGGGCGAGCTTCCCTGCGTCGGCGACGTGCGCGGAGTTGGGATGATGTGGGGGATCGAGTTCGTCGCCGACCGGGCCAGCAAGGCGCCGTTCCCCCCCGCGGCCGGCTTTGGCCGGCGCGTCTGCGACCGGGCCCTGGAGCGCGGGCTCATCCTCTACCCTGGCCACGGCGGGGTGGACGGGACGGCCGGCGACCACCTCATGATCGCACCGCCCTTTTGCATCGCCGAGGAGGAGATCGATTGGGCGGTGCAAGTGCTGCAGGACGCGATTCTCGCCGAGTCCTCGTGCTAGACGGCTGCTACCCATTGGGAACACCTGCCGGAGGACGCCGTGAGCGCAGCCGACTGGATTATCCATCTACCTGCGGACCAACAGCAGGTCCTTCGCCCGCTGACCAGCCCCTTCCGGGTCCAGGCCTTCCTGGACGAGATCCCCTACAGCGCCGATCCCTTCAACCGCTGCCCGCGGCGCGTGCTGGAGGACCACCTGGCCAACTGCTTCGACGGCGCCCTTTTCGCCGCGGCCGCCCTGCGGCGGCTGGGCTACCCGCCACTGCTGGTGAACTTGTTCCCTGCCGAGGGCAGCGACGACGACCACGTTCTGGCCCTCTACAAACAGGCCGGCTGCTGGGGCGCACTGGCCAAGTCGAACTTTGTCGGCATTCGCTTTCGCGAGCCGGTGTACCGCACGCTGCGGGAGCTGGCGATGTCCTACTTCGAGTCCTACTTCAACCTCCTCGGGCAAAAGACCCTGCGCAGCTACACCCGGCCGCTGCGCCTGGAGCCGTTCGACCGGGCCGGCTGGATGTGGCGCGACAAGGCCGTCGCTGCGATCGCCCGCCGGCTGGATGGACTGCAGCGCATCCCCCTGCTGACCCCCCAGATGGCAGCCGCTCTCTGCCCGGTGGATGCGCGCACCCTCGCGGCCGGCATGCTGGGGACGGACCCCCGGGGCCTCTTTCACCCCCACGAAGGATACGCCCCCTGACGGCGGGGGAGCGTTCTCTCCAGCCGTCGGCCGATCTTTGCCCAGCCAGCGCATCCCCAAGGCCGTCTTCGGACCGGCCCGGTCCGGGCTGTCCCGCCGTTTGCCAGATCGCTGACCCCGTGCTATACTTCCGCCGTGCCCCCTATGGGCCGTTCGATGGCGAACGTCTCTCGGTGCCGAGATCTGGCGAGGAGCGAGGATCGTGAACACGCAGGACTATATCCAACTGGAGAACACCTACGGCGCGCACAACTACAAGCCGCTGGACGTGGTCATCGAGCGCGCCCAGGGGGTGTGGGTCTGGGATGTCGACGGCCATCGGTACCTGGACTTTTTGAGCGCCTACTCCGCCGTCAACCAGGGCCACTGCCACCCGCGCATCCGGCAGGCCCTGGTCGAGCAGGCCGGCCGGGTCACCCTCACCTCGCGCGCCTTTCGCAACGACCAGCTGCCGCTGCTGGAGAAGGAGCTGTGCGAGCTGACCGGGTACGAGATGATGCTGCCGATGAACTCGGGGGCCGAGGCCGTCGAGACGGCGCTCAAGGCCGTCCGCAAGTGGGGCTACCAGGTCAAAGGGGTCCCCGCCGACCGGGCAGAGGTCATCGTCTGCAGCGGCAACTTTCACGGGCGCACCATCGCCGTCATCAGCTGCTCCAGCGAGCCGGCCTACAAGGAGGGTTTCGGCCCGCTGACGCCCGGCTTTGTCATGATCCCCTATGGCGACGCTGCCGCACTGGAGCAGGCCATCACGCCCCACACGGTCGCCTTCATGGTCGAGCCGGTCCAGGGCGAGGGCGGGGTGATCGTTCCCCCCGCGGGGTACCTGCAGCAGGTCCGCGACATCTGCGCCCGCAACCGCGTGCTCTTTGTCGCCGACGAGATCCAGAGCGGCCTGGGCCGCTGCGGCCGGCTCTTTGCCTGCGACTGGGAGGACGTGCGTGCCGACGTGATGATCATCGGCAAAGCCCTCTCGGGGGGCTTTTACCCGGTCTCGGCGGTGCTGTCCTCGCGGGAGGTGCTGGGCGTCTTCCGCCCGGGCGACCACGGCTCCACCTTCGGGGGCAACCCGCTGGCCTGCGCCGTGGCCCGCGAGGCCCTGCGCGTCCTGGTCGAGGAGGGCCTGGTCGAGCGCTCGGACGAGCTGGGCCGCTACTTCCTGGGCCGGCTGCAGCGCATCGAGAGCGAGCATATCCGCGAGGTGCGCGGCAAGGGTCTGATGATCGGCGTGGAGCTGAAGCCAGCAGCCGGCGGTGCCCGCCGCTTCTGCGAGGCGCTCAAGGAGCAGGGCCTGCTCTGCAAAGAGACGCACGACCATGTCATCCGCTTCGCCCCGCCGCTGGTGGTGACGAAGGAGGAGCTGGATTGGGCACTGGAGCGGATCGAGCCGGTTCTGACGGGCAAGTGAGCGCGGCGCTGGGCCAGTTGCGCCGCGCCGTGCTGTGTGCCATGGTGGGCCTCTGCCTGGCCCTGCCGGTCGCCGCCTGCGGCCCGCTGCCGACGGCCAGCGACGCCACGGCCGAGGAGCGCCAGCGAACCGTGGACGCGGTCGCGGCGCTCACTCGCGGCCTGGAGATCCCCGCGCACCTGCAGCAGGAGAACGCCACCCGCGACGGGAGCGAGTTCGACCCGAGCCAGCTCTTCTCCGTGCTGCCCCACCTCTCCATGGAGCCGGGCTATGTGCTGGACTATGTCTATCTGTTCGACGGCATGGGCGGTCGCCCCATCCTCTACGCCCGGCCGGCCGACCAGGCGCCCTATGCCACCTATGCCGACTACAGCGCCGCCGTGGGCACGGACGCGTGGCGCGGCCAGTACAGCGAGCACCTGCGGGCGGACGGCACGGCCGACGGGTTCTTCCAGTGGGTAGTCATGCTGATCATGGGCGACCAGTTCTACCTCTACTGGCACGCCAACTATGACGACGCCACCATCCTCTGCACCCGTAACGCCGTGGAGGCCGTCCTCTCCCCCGCCGGGAACGGGGGACTGGAGGTCCCGGCCGAGGTGCAGGAGCAGGCCCGCACCCTCAACCCGGCCCCCGTCGTGGAGTTCCAGCCGGAGCAGGTCCTGGTCAAGGTGTTGATCTTTTCCAAGTGGGGCGGTTTCATCCGCCTGACCTACACCTTCGACCGGCACCCACCCTATCCCCTGATCGATGCCCGCGAAGAGACGCTGGTGCCGTACGACTGCGGTATCCAGTTCTGATCCGATTTGACAAATGGCCGAAGTGTGCTATCATGGTGCGTCGTATGACGACGACTGCGTGACGGCCCGAAAGGAGGCTGTCAGGATGAGCATGCACATCCCGACCTGGTGCGGCGCTTCCCTTGTGGAAAGCGCTGAGGAGCTTACGCCTTGAGCCTCTTGGGCCGAAACAGATCTGCTCGGTCGTTCGAGCCGCCCCGATATCTGTTTCGGGGCGGTTCTTATTTTGGTGGGAAACGAGATGGCTACGAAACCAGCAGTAGACAACGATGATCTGCAGCACGCCGTCGCCGACAACCGGCTGGTGGGCCTGTGGCGGATGATGGTGGGCTTCCGCTGGACCTACCTGGGAGCCACCCTGAGCCAGGGGATCGCCGCCGTCGCCAAGACGGCCACCTTCCTGCTGCTCGGCTACTTCATCGACAACGTCCTGGGCAGGGCGGTGCCCGGCTACACCGTGCCGCTGATCGCCTTGGGCTTCCTGGGGATGGCCATTCTGGACGGCGGTTTCACCTTCCTCAGCGGCGCGCTGGCGGCGCGCACGGCCGAGGGCATTGCCCTGCGGCTGCGCAACTACCTCTTCGACCACATCCAGCGCCTGCCCTTTGCCTACCATGACCACACCCCGACGGGCGAGCTGATCCAGCGCTCCACCTCGGACGTGGATGCCCTGCGCCGCTTCTTCGCCGACCAGGCCATCGGCGTCGGCCGCATCGCCCTGCTCTTTGTCATCAACCTGGCTGCGCTGCTGAACCTGAGCTGGTCCCTGGCCCTGCTCTCCGTCGCCGTGGTCCCGCTGATCGTGGTCAGCTCGGTCTTTTTCTTCAAGCGCGTGACCGTGGCCTACGAGGCCTTCCAGGAGCAGGACGCCACCCTGTCGACTACCTTGCAGGAGAACCTGACCGGCGTGCGCGTGGTCAAGGCCTTTGCCCGGCAGGGCTATGAGCGGGACAAGTTCGAGCGCGACAACTGGGAAAAGTACCTCCGCGGTCGCCGCCTGCTGACGATGCACTCGCTCTTCTGGCCGCTCTCGGACATTCTCTGCGGGCTGCAGATGTTGGCCGGCCTGCTGGTGGGCGCGCTCATGGCCATGGGCGATCCGCCGGCCATCACCGTCGGCGCGTACCTGACCTACGCCGGCCTGATCGTCTGGTTGATCTGGCCCATGCGCAACTTGGGCCGGCTGATCGTGCAGATCTCCACCGGCCTGGTCTCCTATGAGCGCGTCATGGCCGTCATCCGCGAGGAGCGCGAGGCCCTGACCACCGGCAAACAGGGGCCGGCCGCCAACCTGCACGGCGAGCTCATCTTCCGCGACGTCGTCTTCTCCTACGACGGTGGTGGCCCGGTGCTCCAGGACGTCTCCTTCCGCTGCGAGCCCGGCCAGGCGGTGGCCCTGCTCGGCTCCACCGGTTCGGGCAAGACGTCGCTGGTGAACCTGCTGCCGCGCTTCTACGAGTACAGCGGCGGCAGTATCACCCTCGACGGTGTCGAGTTGCGCGACTATGCGCGGGAGTACCTGCGCCGGCAGATCGGCATCGTCGAGCAGGAGCCGTTCCTCTTTTCGCGGACCATCCGCGAGAACATCACCTACGGCGTCGGGCGGGAGGTCTCCCAGGCCGAGGTCGAGGAGGCCGCCCGCGCCGCCGCCATTCACGACGTCATCGTCGGATTCCCCCAGGGCTATGACACCCTGGTCGGTGAGAAGGGCGTGACGCTCTCGGGTGGGCAGAAGCAGCGCGTGGCCATCGCCCGGACGCTCTTGAAGGACCCGCGCATCCTCATCCTGGACGATTCGACCTCGTCCGTGGACATGGAGACCGAGGCAGTGATCCGTGGGGCGCTGGAGCGGCTCATGCGTGGCCGCACCACCCTGATCATCGCCCACCGTATCCAGAGCGTGATGAACGCCGACCAGATCCTGGTCTTTGACCAGGGGCGCATCGTCCAGCGCGGGACGCATGAGGAGTTGGTCGATCAAGCCGGTCTCTACCGCCAGATCTGCGACGTGCAGATGCGCATCGAGGCCGAGTTACAGAAGGAAATCGCCCGTGTCGCCAACTGAGTTCGAAGAAGAAGAGTATCAAAGCAAGTTCAACGTCCGGACCTTTGTCCGCATCGTGGGCCTGACCAGGCCGCATTGGCGCTGGGTGGCCGGCTTCCTGGTCGCGGTGGCGCTGGTCTCACTGCTCGACTCCTGGTTCACCTACCTGAAGAAGCAGTTCATCGACCAGGCCATCCAGCTTTCCGACCGCGGGGCGCTGACCCAGTTGGGCCTGCTCTACGGCGGCAGCATCGTGCTGCAGGCCGGCGGCGTCTTTGCCTTTATCTACCTGGCCGGCATCCTGGGAGAGCGCATCCAATACGACCTGCGCAAGCGGATGTTCGATCATCTGCAGGACTTGTCGTTCTCCTACTTCGACCGCACCCCGGTCGGCTGGATCATGTCGCGGGTGACCTCGGACTCGTCGCGCATCGCCGAGCTGGTCACCTGGGGCCTGCTGGACAGCACGTGGGGAGCCTGGAACATTGCTACGGCCATGGTCTTTATGCTGGCCATCAACTGGCAGCTGGCCCTGATCGTCCTGGCCATGATCCCGCTCCTCCTGGTCGTGGCGGCGCAGTTCCAGAAGCGCATCCTGCGCGAGTACCGGCAGGTGCGGCGACTGAACTCGCGGATCACCGGGTCCTACAACGAGAACATCACCGGCGTACGCGTGGTCAAGGCGCTCGGTCGGGAGGCGGAGAACCTGCGCGAGTTCGGCGAGCTGTCGCTGGGGATGTACCGCTCCGGCTACCGCGCGGCCTGGCTTTCGGCCCTTTTCCTGCCGGCCGTGCAGATGGTCAGCGCGGTGGCCCTGGTGGGCATCGTCTGGTACGGCGGCTGGCAGGCCCAGCAGGTCGGCGGCCTGAGCGTGGGCAGCATCCAGGCCTTTGTCTCCTACGTCACCTTCATGCTCTGGCCGATCCAGGACCTGGCGCGGGTCTATGCCGAGATGCAGCACGCCGTGGCCTCGGCCGAGCGCGTCTTTGCGCTGATCGACGCGGCTCCCGATGTCGTCGATCGCGGCGGGGCCATCGACCCGGGCACCATCCGCGGCACGATCGAGTTCGACCACGTGGACTTTTACTACGAGGCCGACAAGCCGGTGCTGCGCGACTTTTGCCTGCGCGTGCGGCCGGGGGAGACGATCGCCCTGGTGGGACCGACCGGGGGCGGCAAATCCACCATCGTCAACCTGCTCTGCCGCTTCTACGAGCCCAAGGCCGGGTCGATCCGCATCGCCGGGCGCGACTACACCGAGTTGTCGCTGGAGGCCATCCAGTCGCGCATCGGCGTGGTGCTGCAGACGCCGCACCTCTTCTCCGGCAGCATCCGCGAGAACATCCGTTACGGCCGCCTGGAAGCCACCGACGCGGAAGTCGAGAAGGCCGCCCGGCTGGCCGGCGCGCACACCTTTATCGCCACCTTGCCCCAGGGCTACGACGAGGAGGTCGGCGAGGGCGGCATCCTCCTCTCGGTAGGACAGAAGCAGCTCGTCAGCCTGGCCCGCGCCGTGCTGGCCCAGCCAGAGATCTTTATCATGGACGAGGCCACCAGCTCGGTGGACACGCTCACCGAGGCTCTGATCCAGCAGGGCATGGAAACGCTACTGCGCGGGCGAACCAGCTTCGTCATTGCCCACCGCCTCTCGACGATCCGCCGGGCCGACCGCATCGTGGTGATCGAGCGCGGCAGCATCGCCGAGATGGGCACGCACGCCGAGCTGCTGCGGGCCCACGGTCACTACTACCGGCTCTACACCCAGCAGTTCCGCCGGGAGGCGGCCGAGGCGTACGACCCCTTCCAGTTAGACGAGGTGGCGGTATAGCGAGCCCCTTGTTGCCTCCGGAGCGATCCGCGGACGACAAGGGGCACATCTTCGAAGCAGCCGGCCGCAGCGTCAGCGCGGCCGGCTGCCGGGTGGTGGAGGGTCACAGCCCTCCGTGTATCGTGTGGTACCTAGAAGTCGCCCACGGCGTCCACGGCCGTTTCGTAAATGGCAAAGAGTGGGAGCAGGCCGGTAAAGGTCAGGACTTCGCGGATGTTCGGCTGCGGGTTCACCAGTCGGACGTCGCCTCGGTTGAACCGGCGGACCTCCTTGCGCACGCGCAGCAGGCTCTTGAGGCCGCGGCTGCTGATAAAGGGCACCTCGGTGAGGTCCAAGACGAAGCGAAAATGGCCCTGCTGCATCGCCGCATCCAGGACAGCATCCAACTGCGGGGACGTCTCGGCGTCGAGCCGGCCCTTGAGGGTGATGTAGTAGGTGCGCTTCAGTGCTTTCTCGGTGATCTCCACGGGACCTCCTCTCGGGGCATTCCTGCCAGTTCCGCCGACGATGACGCCAGTCCCACCGCCGGGGCGGCGGCCTGTCCGGGAGCTGCGCTTGCCGGCATTATACTATATCCCGTTGCGGCGTGCAACATGTCGTCCGTTCCTTCTTGACCCCCACTCGGCCGCCTGATATAATGCCCCTTGCCGGGCCAGGAGCATGAGCGATGGGCACAAAGACGCGTTGGGAACGGGCGGAGCGCTGGTTGCAGACTGCGGTCTTTGTGGGTGTGGCGCTGGTGCTGGCCGCCGTGCTGTACAGCGCCATTGTCAGCCAGGGCCGCCGGGAGGAGCCCACCATACCGGTCGTGGTCGTCCCCACCCTGCCGCCCCGGCCCACCTCCGTTCCCACTTTTCGCCTGTCTCCCGCCGAGCCGCCGGGCTGGCGGCCGGGCTGGACCTCGTTCACGGACGCCAACAGCGTCCAGGCGCTGGCCTTTGACCGGGACGGCGTGCTCTGGACGGGCGGTCCCGGGGGTGCCGTGCGCTGGAACATGGCCAACAGCACCTACGAAAAGTACACGGCCGGCCGGGGCCTGGCCCGCAACTGGGT
Source organism: uncultured Chloroflexia bacterium (assembly GCA_964613665.1). Classification (GTDB taxonomy): domain Bacteria; phylum Chloroflexota; class Chloroflexia; order DTKN01; family DTKN01; genus CAZQFV01. Next base: position 135,684 of record CAZTIG010000002.1, on the reverse strand, counting down.
GCGGGCCATCGCCGTGGCCCCCGACGGGGACCTCTGGTTCGGCACGACGGGCGGTGTCTCCCGCTACGATGGCACCGGCTGGACGACCTACACCGCCGCCGACGGCCTGGCCCACAGCGGCGTGATGTCGATCGCCGCCGCGCCCGACGGCACGATCTGGTTCGGCACTGCCTATGGCGGCGTCTCGCGCCTCTCCTCCCAGGGGTGGACCACCTACACCACGGCCGATGGGCTGGCCCACGACTGGGTGCGGGCCGTCGCCGTGTCTCCCGATGGGACGGCCTGGTGCGGCACCCGCAGCGGCCTCTCCCGCTTCGACGGCCGGCGCTGGACCACCTACACCACCGCCGACGGCCTGGCCGACAACGATATCCTGGCCCTGGCCGTGGCCGCGGACGGCACTCTCTGGGCCGGCACGGACCACGGCGCGTCGTACTATGACGGCTACTTCTGGGCTAGCTACACCACGGCCGACGGCCTGGTGGACAACCACGTCGCGGCCATTGCCGTCGCCCCGGACGGGGCCACCTGGATCGGCACGCGGGCCGGCGTCACCCTGTTCGAGGGGCTGAACCGGACCACCTTCACCACAGCCAGCGGCCTGCCCAGCAACTACGTTCAGGCCGTCGCCATCGCTCCCGACGGCGCGGTCTGGTTCGGCACCTACGGACAGGGTATCGCCCGGTTCGACCGGCGTCGGTGGAGCACCTTTCTCACCACCGGAGGGCCGGCCGGGAACCGCATCCAGGCTCTGGCCACGCTTCCCGACGGCTCGATCTGGTGCGGCACGTACGGGGGCGGGGTGTCGTACTACGACGGCCAGCGCTGGGCCACCTACACCACCGCCGACGGGCTGGCCCACGACTGGGTTTGGGCCGCCGCAGTGGCCGGCGACGGCACGGTCTGGTTCGGCACGCTGGGCGGGGTCTCGCACCTGGACGGCCGGCGCTGGACCACCTACACCACCGCCGACGGGCTGGCGGACAACTGGGTCTGGTCGATCGCCATGGCCCCCGACGGAGCGGTCTGGTTCGGGACGCGCAACGGCCTCTCCCGTTTCGACGGCCAGTCCTGGACCTCGTACACCACCACGGCCGGCCTGGCCAGCAACTACATCACGGCGCTGGCCGTGGCCCCCGACGGCCACCTCTGGGTCGGGACGGGCAGCGGCCTCTCGCTCTTCGACGGGCGTACCTGGGTCTCGTACACCACCGCCGACGGGCTGGTGAGCAACTTTGTCCAGGGCATCGCCATCGCCGGCGACGGCACCGTGTGGGTAGGTTCCCTGGGTGGCCTGTCCAGCTTCGACGGGAGGGAGTGGACCAACTACACCATCGCCGCCGGGCTGGCGACCAACAACATCCAGGCGCTGGCCGTGGCCCTGGACGGCAGCCTCTGGCTCAGCAGCGCCTACAGCGGCGTGACACGTTTCGACGGGCGTAGCTGGACCCACTACACCGTGGCCGACGGCCTGGCCGATAACAGCGTCCTGGCCATCGCCCCGTCTTCCGACGGAGCCCTCTGGTTTGCCACCCAGCGGGGCGGGCTGTCGCGCTTCGTGCCCTGAACGGGGGCCTCCGCTCATTTTGTTTATCCTCTTGACAAACTAACTTCGTTGTGCTATACTGTCCCTTGCCAATCGCGCTGTATGAGGAAGCTGCATGGGTGGCAATACATCTGCCGATCTGAGCTTGATGCGCGAGTTCAACGAGAGCCTGGTGCTGAACCTCATCCGCCAGGCCGGCCACATCTGCCGCGCCGACATCGCCGGGCGGGCCCACCTCAGCCGCTCCACCGTCTCCAGCATCATCAACGACCTGATCGCCGCCAACCTCGTCCGCGAGGTCGGGACGGGCGACTCGCGCGGTGGGCGACGGCCGATCATGCTCGAGTTCAACAGCCGGGCCGGCTATGTCATCGGCGTGGACCTGGGAGCCACCCACCTGCTGGTGCTGCTGACCGATCTGGAGGCCCAGCCGGTGGTGCGCCTGGAGGAGCCCTTTGCCGTGGAGGAGGGGCCGCAGGCTGGGCTGGAGCGCATCGTCCGGTTGATCGGCCAGGCCCTCCGGCAGGCCGGCCTGGAGATGGAGCGCATCTTTGGCGTGGGGATCGGCGTGCCCGGGCCGCTGGACTTTGCCACCGGCAAGGCCATCTTCCCGCCGATCATGCCCGGCTGGCACGACACGCCCATCCGTGACCGTCTGCGCGAGCAGCTCGGCAAGCCGGTGCACCTGGACAACGACGCCAACCTGGGAGCCATCGGTGAGTACTGGTGGGGGGCCGGCCGCGGCGCGCGCAACGTGGCCTTTGTCAAGGTGGGCACAGGGATCGGCTGCGGCCTCATCCTGGAGGGTCACATCTACCGCGGCGAGATCGGCAGCGCCGGCGAGATCGGCCATGCCGTCATCGACGAGGACGGCCCAGCCTGCCGCTGCGGCAGCTCCGGCTGCCTGGAAGCGATGGCCGCCGCGCCGGCCATCGTGCAGGCTGCGCGCGAGGCCCACATCCAGCCCTCCCACGGTGGCAGCCTGACCGTGGCCGACCTGATCGCGGCTGCCCAGGCCGGCGACCGCGCGGCGCAGAAGCTCTTTGCCCAGGCCGGCCGGCGCATCGGCACGGCCCTGACCAGCCTGGTCAACCTGCTCAACCCGGGCATCATCGTCATCGGCGGCGGAGTGACCCGCGCCGGTGCCTTTTTCCTGGAGCCGCTGCGCGAGACGGTGCGCCGCTGTGCGCTGCCGATCGCGGCCGGTGGCACCTCGATCGTGGAAAGCAAACTGGGACCGCAGGCCATCGCCATCGGCGCGGTGACTACCGTGCTGCAGGAGCTCTTCAGCGGTCCCGACCTGGCTGTTCCTCTCCATCCTCAAGCGACCCTTGCCGAGAGCAGCCCGGTGAGCACTGTGGGTCAGGGTAGGATAGGGTCCCTGCCGACCCTCTCCGGAGCCTGGTCGGACCCCGAAAGGAGGGATGTGTAGAGAACGTGCGGTTCGTTGATGTGAAGAGCTTCACCGGTAGGAGCAACCCCTTCCAAGGAGGACGGAAAATGAACAAGCGGTTTTCTGTAGCCATGCTTCTGGTCGTGTTCTTCGGGCTCCTGGCGGCCTGCGGCCCCACCCCTGAGCCCACCGTGGTGCCCACCGCGGTTGTCCAGCCCACCCCAGTCCCGCCGACGGAGGTGCCCTTCCCGACCGGGCCGGTCAGCATCCTGCTCTGGACCAAGGAAGGCGAGGCCGACGGCGGCTACCAGTACGTCAAGAGCCTGACCGATGCCTACACTGCGATGCACGCCAACGTGACCTTCGAGGTCGTCAACAAGAACGTCGAGACGCTGCGCGAGGACTTTCAGAATGCCAGCCTGGCCGGGTCCCCGCCCCAACTGCTGTGGACCGTCAACGACCACGCCGGCCCCTTCACCACTGCCGACCTGATCCAGCCGGTGGACGACATGTTCGACCTGAGCGTGTACGTCGACTCGGCCCTGGCCGCGGTCGAGCTCAAGGGCAAGACCTGGGGTGTGCCCATCGCCAACGGTAACCACCTGATGCTGATCTACAACAAGGCCCTGGTCCCCACGCCCCCGGCGGATACCGACGCCCTGTTGGCCCTGGCCGGCACCATGCCCGCCGACACCTACGTCCTGGTCTATAACCAGACCGAGCCGTTCTGGCTAGTTCCCTGGCTGGGTGGCTTTGGTGGCGCCGTCTTCGCCGAGGACGGGGTCACGCCGAACCTGAACACCCCCGAGATGGTCAACACCTTGCAGTGGCTGCTCGACCTCAAGACCAAGGGCATCGTCCCGCCCGAGTCCGACTACAACGGCGCCGACTCCCTCTTCAAGGAGGGCAAGGCTGCCATGATCATCAACGGCGACTGGTCGCTGGGCGGCTACAAGGCCATGACCAACACCGTGGGGCAGAACCTGGGCGTCGCCCGCATCCCGATGGTCAAGTCCACCGGCCTGTGGCCCGCTCCCTACACCAGCGGCGTCTTCTTCATGATCCCGAAGGGCCTGACCGACGATCAGACGACCGTGGTGAAGGACTTTATCGTCTTTGCCACCAATCGCGCCAACCAGATCGAGATGGTCAAGAAGCTGACCCGTCTGCCGGCCCTGAAGGCCGCCCTGGACGACCCGCTCATTACCGGCGACCCGATCCTGAAGGGCTCGGCCGACCAGATGGTCGTTGGCACGCCCATGCCGACCGTGCTGGAGATGCGCTGCAACTGGGACTCTATGAAGCCCGAGATGGCAGCGGTCCTGGCCGGCACCAAGTCTCCCGCCGATGCTGCGGCGGCCATGCAGCCGGCGGCCGAGGCCTGCATCGAGGCCCAGCAGTAACCTGCTGCAGGCACACGCCTGTCCACTACAGCCATAGCACCGCTTAACAGCACAGCACGGGGGTGAGGAACGGGCCGTTGGCCGTTCCTCACCCCCTGCTCCAAGGCCAGTGAGCGGCTCCTGGCCCGGGGACGGGAGTACTGGCGATATCCTCCGCTGCTCCGGCCTGCCAGTGGGGCCTTGTCCGAAAGGGGTGAACGAGGAATGAATAGCCGACTCATCCAGGTGCTTCTGCTCGTTCTGGTCTGCGGTCTCATCGCCACGGCCGCTCTCACGCTGGGCTTGAACGTGGGGACCACTGCGCAGCTTGTCGGGCTGATCGGCATCCTGGTCGCCCTGGTAGCCTTTGCCGCGCTGACGGTCTACGCGCTGGTGCAGCCGGAGCGGGCCTGGGCCTACGGGGGTATGGCGGTCGCCGCGGTCACGGCAGCCTGCTTCGCGGCGGTCCATCTGCTCAGTGTAGTGTACTCCTTCGCCGATGAGAGGGTGGCAGCCCTCGCGCCGGTCGGTGGCGTTGTGCTGGTTTGGAGCTTCGTCTTGGCCATCCTCTCTTTCCCCCAGTTCGTGCGGAGGATGCCGAGTCCGGAGCGGCGCACCCGCCTGGCGCTCTTTCTGGCCCTCGGCGGCGTGGCCGTCTTTGCCCTCAGCGCCGCCCTCCTGGCCCTCATCTTGGGCCTGGGCCGGCCGGTCGATGTGTACTTCCCGACCTACTTCGACCTGGCCACCCTGCCCCTGGCACTTGGGCCGCTGATTGCCGCCGTCGCCCTGGCCCGCGAGTCCCGCGGTATCCCGACCCTGGCCAGACAGGCCCTCTGGCCCTTGTGGATCGCCGTACTGGGCATCGCGCTGCGGGCGGTGGCCCTGGTCGTCGAGTTCGTGCTGAACGCCTCGGCTACGCAGAACGCCTTCATGTCGGCCGTCACCAACAGCTCGCAGGAGGTCGGCCTGACCCTGCTGATCCTGGCTGTGGTCTGCCTGCTGATCGCCGGCATCTTCTACGCCATCCTGGGAATCGTGCCCGGAGTGAGGGGCCGGCGCTGGGCGACAGCCGCGACCGTGTTGCAGGTCGCCCTCGGCGGGTTGGCCGCTCTCGCCGGCCTGGCCGGCGTGGTCCTGGCCGTGCTGGCGCTCCTGCCGACTCGCTCGCAGCTCATCTTCGCCCTGGGCTTGCCGTTCTGGGTCGCCCTGATCGGCAGCGCGTTGCTCCTGGTGGTCGGCGGGCTGCAGGTTGCGGCCGGCCTGGCTCTGCCGCGGGGGGCTCGCTGGGCACAACTCCTCTCGCCCATCCTGGCCGCGCTGCTGCTGGTTGCCGCAATCGCCGCCATGTTCTTCGCCCTCGTGCCGCACGACGAGCTCTTCGGAGCACTGGCCGCCGTCCTGGCCCTTGTCTATGGGTTCCTGCTGATCCTGGTCCTGCCCCCGTCCCGGGGCTGGATCACGGCCGGGGCCATCCTCCAGATGGTCTTGGCGGGGGTGGGCTTTCTCGTCGGGGTGTTCGGAGTGCTGGTTGCCACGCGGCTCCTCCCCGTTGGAGCGGAGGCCGCGGCGGTGTTCGGCGGTTCCTTCTGGCCCCGGCTGATCGTCAGCCTGATCCTGCTGCTGGGACATGGGGCGCTGCTCCTGGGCGGCGTCTTCTTGCTCCGGCAGGCCTCCTGGGCGCAGCTCCTCTCTGCCACGGTGAACGGGATCTTCTGCCTGGGGTCGGCCGTCATGGCGGTGCTCGCCCTGATCGATGGCAACTGGCTGAACGTGGCCGTGGCGGCTTCCATGGCGATCGCCTATGGGTACATGCTGGCCGTGGCTATGCCGCCGACCAAGGTGCGCTTCGCCCTCGCCTTTGCCCTCCTCTCGCCGGCCATCGTCGGTCTGTGTCTCCTGGTGATCTATCCGATGGGCTACGAGGTGGCCCTGTCCTTCAGCGACATGAGCCTGAGGCGCTTCAAGGACGATCTGCTGTTCAGCGTCGGGACAGAGTTTGTCGCAGAGCTGGACAGGGGCGAGCTGTCCGGCGAGATTCGCGAGCAGTTCAGGAGGAACGGCGAGGCTCTCAGCGCGCAGGCGGTGCTGCAGACGGAAGAGCCGGGCGGCTACTGGACCATTGCCGACGGCGATACGCTCTTTGCCATCCAGCGGGAGGGCCGGCAGCTCAGTGCCTACAAGAAAAAGGGCCCGACCTACGGCCTAGCCCAGGGCTGGGAGAACTTTGCGAACGTCTTTACCCAGCCGGTGCTGAAGCAGGTCATGTTCCTGCCATCGCTGAGGACGCTGACCACCACGGTGGATGGCGTGCCCCAGACATCCCAGGTGTTGGATCCCGGCCTCTTCGCCCGCACGGTGCTCTGGACGGGCATCCAGGTGCCCTGCCACGTCATCGGCGGCCTGCTGTTGGCCCTGCTGCTCAACCGGCCTATGAAGCTGCGCGGCCTGTACCGCACGCTGCTGGTCATCCCCTGGGCCCTGCCACCGATCATCGCCGTCCTGGCCTGGCGCGGCGAGTTCCACTACAACTACGGCTTTCTCAACATTATGCTCAAGAACATCGGTCTGCAGGCCGTGCAGTGGAAGAGCGACCCCGTGGCCAACTTTGCCGCCATGAACCTGGTCAACATCTGGCTGGGCATCCCCTTCATGATGGTCATCCTGCTGGGAGGGCTGCAGAGCATCCCCGGGGAACTCTACGAGGCCGCCGAGATCGACGGCGCCACCTGGTGGCAGCAGTTCCGCAAGATCACCTACCCGCTGCTGCAGCCGGTCATGACCCCGGCGATCATCCTGGGGGTGATCTGGACCTTTAACAACTTTAACGTCTCCTTCTTCATCAACGAGAACGAGCTGGAGTCGTCGGACCTGCTGGTGACGGCCCTCTTCCGCGCGGCCTTCGAATACAACCGCTATGGCTTTGCCGCCGCCTTTGCCCTGGTGATCTTTGTCATCTTGCTCGTCTTTTCCATCTTCTACATCCGGTTCACCGGCGCCATGAAAGGGGTCACCGAGACGTAGGCTCGGCCCTGCCGTGGCTCGCATCACGGAACCGCAAAGGAGAAGCTGACGATGAAGCGTCTGATGGATATCACGGTGGCTGCAGTGCTCCTGTGGGTCGGAGCCGGCCTGGCGGCTGTCGCGGCGCTGGTCCTGTTCTTCCTGTCACCCTCCATTCCGTTCTCCTTTCGCGAGACGGAGCTGGTGGTCGTCCTGATCGTGGCCCTGGCTGCCGCCGCCGGCGGCAGTGGCCTGTGGTTGGGGAAGCCGTGGGGCTGGTGGTTCGCGCAGACGGCCCTGTTCACGGCCGCGGTGAGCTCGCTGTTCGGTCTGCTGGGGGGCATCAGCGCCTGGCAGACGCGCTTCTCCGTCGTGGCCGTCGCCACGACGGTCGTCTACGGCGTGGTCCTCGTCGTGGTCGTGGCCCTGATCGTTGTCCTGTGCCTGAAGGGCTTCTGGCGCGACATCTTCCCCGGCACGCGTGGGGACACGCCTCCCGGCCGGCTGGTGATCCACATCGCCCTGATCATCGCCTGCATCATCACCATCTACCCGGTGCTGCGCATCGTCTCGGTCTCGCTGCGCCCGGGCAACCGCCTCATGTCGACGGACCTTTCGATCATCCCGCCCGATGCCACCCTGGAGAACTTTCGCACCGTGCTGGTGAACAAGCCCTTTTTCTCCTGGTTGTGGAACAGCGTGGTCATCACCGTGAGCACGGCCATCGTCGGGGTCATCCTGGCAGCGACCTCGGCCTATGCTTTTTCCCGCTGGAGGTTCCCGGGCCGCGGGCCGGGGCTGATCTTCCTGCTGGCCACACAGATGATCCCCGCGGCCATGCTGACGGTGCCCATCTACATCGTGGCCGTGCGGCTGGGGCTGTTCAACTCCTACCGCGGCCTGGTGCTGGCCTACTCGGTCAGCTCGGTGCCCTTTAGCATCTGGATCCTGAAGGGCTACTACGACACCATCCCTGTCGACCTGGAGGAAGCGGCGATGATCGACGGGGCCTCGCGCCTCTCGGCCTTCTGGCGCATCATCTTGCCCCTGTCCACGCCGGCCCTGGCCATCGTCTTCCTCTTTAACTTCATGACGGCCTGGAACGACTTTCTGATGGCCCGCATCATGCTGCAGCGGGAGGAACTGCAGACCTGGGTGCTGGGCCTGCAGCGCATGCAGGGCCAGTTCCAGACGGAGTGGGGTGCCTTTGCCGCCGCCTCCATTCTGGTCTCGGTCCCGGTCATGGCCCTCTTCCTGTACTCGTCCAAGTGGCTCATCTCCGGGCTGACGTTGGGCTCGGTCAAAGGATAGGACATGTGCGCGTCCGAGCGACGAGGCGCTCGAGCGCAGAGAGACAAGGAGGATAGAAGATGGCCAGCATCACCTACAACCACGTGTACAAGTACTACCCTGGCTCCAAGGCACCGGCGATTACCGACCTGAACCTCTTTGTCGAGGACAAGGAGTTCCTGGTGCTGGTCGGTCCCTCCGGTTGCGGCAAGAGCACGGCCCTGCGCATGCTGGCCGGCCTGGAGGAGATCTCCCAGGGCACCATCCAGATCGGCGACCGCGTGGTCAACGACATCGCCCCCAAGGACCGCGACATCGCCATGGTCTTTCAGTCGTACGCCCTCTACCCGCACATGTCGGTCTATGAGAACATGGCCTTTTCCCTGCGTATGCGCGGCACGCCCAAGTCGGAGATCGACCGGCGGGTGCGCGAGGCTGCGCAGATCCTGGGGATCGAGAACTTCCTGGACCGCAAACCGCGCGCCCTATCCGGCGGGCAACGCCAGCGCGTGGCGCTGGGGCGGGCCATCGTCCGTGAGCCGGAGGTCTTTCTCATGGACGAGCCCCTCTCCAACCTCGACGCCAAGCTGCGCGTGGCCACCCGCGCCGAGCTGACCAAGCTGCACCAGCGCCTGCAGACGACCTTCGTCTACGTGACCCACGACCAGGTGGAGGCCATGACCATGGGCACGCGCATTGCCGTGCTCAAGGACGGCCTGCTGCAACAGCTGGACTCGCCGCAGAACCTCTACAACAGCCCCGGCAACAAGTTCGTGGCCGGTTTCATCGGCAGCCCGGCCATGAACTTTTTCGACGGCCGGCTGGTGTCCGCGGACGGGCGTATGTTCGTGGACATGGGCTCGTTCCGCGTGCCCGTCCCGCCAGAGAAGGCCGCGGTGCTGCAGCAGCGCAGCGTGCCGGAGGAGATCATCTTCGGCATCCGCCCGGAGGACATCCACGACAAGCTGTTCATCCCCAAGGGGGTCACGCCCGAAGCCGAGGTGGTCGTCCAGGTGGACGTGGTGGAGCGGCTGGGGGCCGAGCTGCTGGTCTATATGATCAACGGGCCGTACAGCTTCCTGGCCCGCGTGGACAACCGCACCATCTGCCGGCCCGGGGAGACGATGCAGGCGGTCATGAACATGGACCACATGCACATCTTTGACCGGCAGACGGAGCAGGCGTATTTGTAGGACGAAGGACGAGGGACCAAGGACGAAGGACCAAGGACGAAGGACCAAGGACGAAGGACCAAGGACCAACTGCCGACTGCTTTGGCCTTGGGTCCCTCGTCTTTCGTCTCCGTTCCGCCAGTGTTCCTTCTGCCAAGCCGCGGAGCCTAGGCCGGCCGCCCCCGCAGACCCAGCTCGTCGGCGATGGCCTGCATCCCCTGCAGCACGACGGCGATGTGCTCGTCCAGAGGAACGCCCAGCGCGGCGGCGCCCTCCTCGATCTCCTGGCGGTTGACGCCGCGGGCAAAGGCCTTGTCCTTCCACTTGCCCTTGACCGACTCCACGGTGACGTCCAGGATGCTCTTGCTGGGCCGGACCAGGGCTACGGCTACGATCAGCCCGGTGAGCTCGTCCACGGCGAAGAGCGCGCGGGCCATGAGCGTGTCGCGCGGGATGCCGGTGTAGGAGGCGTGGCTGGCGACCGCGCGGACCATGTCCTCCGGCCAGCCGCGCTGGCGCAGGATCTTCATCCCTTCCCAGACGTGACCTTCGACGGTGGGGTACTGCTCATAGTCAAAGTCGTGGATCAGGCCGGCGATGCCCCAGAGCTCCTCGTCCTGGCCCAGGTGGCGGGCGCAGGCGCGCATGGCCGCCTCGACGGCCAGGCCGTGCTTGACCAGGTTGGGGTTCTTGGTGAACTCGTTCAGCAGTTCCCAGGCTTGCTGGCGGGTCGGTTCCATCGTTTCCTCCTATGCGCGCGGGTATCGGCGGACATGGTAGCGCAAAGCGCGCGACTGGTCAAGTACTTGACAAACCCCATCGTTTGTAGTATTGTATAGGCGGAACTGGCCCTGCAAAGGAGCGTAGATGGCAAGGACCTGGCCGTGGGTACACGGCTTGGAGAGGAACGACGCGGCCAGCCGTCTCTCGGCGCGGGTGCGTCTCTACGAAGCGGTCACCGAAGCCCAGTCCTCTCTCGAACAATTCAGCGGCATGTCGGCCCGCTCGCTGGGCCGGCGCTGGCTGGCCGGGGTGCTGGCCGGGCTGATGCACCTGGCCCTGGCCTGGCGGTGGGCCTGGAACCGATGGCCGGCGGCCTGGAGCACGCGCGTTCGCGAACGCGTCTGGCCGAGAGGCCGGGCGCAGGTGACCGCCGGGGCGCCGGGCCGGCCGGCTTTCTCTTGGTCCTGGAAGTGGATGCGCCTGGCTGCCCACGCCGGCCTGCTGGCGCTCATGGCCGCCCTGGTCTTGGGTGGGGGTCTGCAGGGCGTGCTGGCCCAGCCGGTCCAGGCCAACGCCGGCGGCTACTCCCTGCGCTTCCAGGGCCTGCTCTCCTCCACCCTCGAGGAGGGCGTCTTTAGCGCCTACGCCAGCATCCCGGCCATGCCCATCGTGCTGCGGTACCCTGCACCGAGCACTTCCGACCTGCTGCCGGAGGACCTGCTGGTCGCGGATCCCCCGGCCGCGGCCGTCCCCCAGCGCACCGATGTCATCACCTATACCGTGCAGGAGGGTGATACCCTCATCGGCATCGCTGCCCAGGTCGGCCTGCGCATCGAAACTCTTTACTGGTTCAACTCGCTGAAGAGCGCCGACCTGCTTTCCATCGATCAGAAGCTGCGCATCCCCCCGGTGGACGGCCTGAACTACACGGTCAAGGAAGGTGACACGCTGGACAGCATCGCCGAGGCCTTCAAGGTGCGCAAGGGCAACATGATCGCCTACGGTCCCAACAACCTGCGCGAGCCGTACGCGCTCCAGGTCGACCAGGTCATCTTTGTCCCCGGTGCCTCCAAACCCATCCCGCGGCCGGCCGTCACCAGCGGCAGCCGCCCCGCCGGCATCCGCCTGAGCGCCCCGGCCTACGCCTCTCTGCCCGGGGGAGAGCGCTTCTCCTGGCCGGCATCCGGGCGCATCACCGATCGCTTCGGCTGGACCGGAACGCGCTGGCACACCGGCATCGATATCGCCGCTCCCTGGGGCACTCCCCTCTACGCCGCCGCGGCCGGGACGGTCTCTGTGAGCGGCTGGCAGAAGGGTTACGGCTACACGGTGTTCATCGACCACGGCGAGGGTTGGGGAACCCGCTACGGGCACATGGCCCAGCAGCCCGATGTCGTCGTCGGGCAGTGGGTCGAGCGCGGCCAGCTCATCGGCTACATCGGCTGTACCGGAAACTGCACCGGGCCACACGTGCACTTTGAGGTGCGCTACCAGGGAAACTACACCGACCCCTTGAACTACCTGCAGTAGCCAGGTCCTGGCGTCCACGGATGACGCGGCAGGTCCGGCCGCTGCGCTGGACCTGCTGTTGTCTGCCTGGAGACCTTGGTCGTTGTCCATCGTGCCCCGGTGCAGTATGCTGTCCTCAGCGACCCGGCCGGCAAAGGAGCCGGCCGGCGAGATCGACCCAAGGAGGAACGAGATGACCGTACAGATCGCCGACCGTGTCTACTGGGTTGGCGCTGTGGACTGGGAGGTGCGCGACTTTCACGGCTACACCTACCGCACCCACCGGGGCACCTCGTTCAATGCCTACCTCATCGTGGACGACGAGATCGCCCTGGTGGACACCGTGATGCCGGGGTTCGAGGACGAGATGTTCCGGCACATCGCCGAGGTCGTCGACCCGGCGCGGATCGATTACCTGGTGGCCAACCATGGCGAGCTGGACCACTCCGGGGCGATCCCGGCCGTGCTGGCGCGCGCTCCCCAGGCCACCCTGGTCCACAGCAAGCGTGGGGCCGATTCGTTGGGCAAGTATCACCCCAATGGCTGGAGGAGACAGGTCGTCGGCACGGGCGACACCATCTCCCTGGGCCACAAGACGCTCGCCTTCCTGGATGCTCCGATGCTGCACTGGCCCGACAGCATGTTCACCTACATCCCCGAGGACAGGCTGCTCCTGCCCAACGACGCCTTTGGCCAGCACATTGCCTCGGCACGGCGCTTTGCCGACGAGATCGAGCCGGCGGTCCTCTGGGACGAAGCCCGCAAGTACTTTGGCAACATCCTGACCCCCTTCAGCCCGCTGATCCTGCGCAAGGTGGACGAGGTGGTCAAGCTGGGCCTGCAGATCGACACGATCGCCCCCAGCCACGGGCTGATCTGGAGGCAGAACCCCATGCAGATCGTCGAGCAGTACGTGCGCTGGTCCCAGGGCGAGGCCTACCCCCGCGCCCTGGTCGTCTACGAGACGATGTGGGGCAGCACCGCCGGGATGGCCCGTGCCATCGTCGAGGGGATCGCCTCCGCGGGGATCGAGGTCCAGCTCTATGCCGTCCCCCAGCAGGACATCACGACCATCGTCGGGGCCCTGCTGGAGGCCAAGGGCATCGTCGTCGGCTCGGCCACGCACAACCGTCGGCCGCTGCTGAACATCTCGGCGCTGGTCGAGGACCTGATCGGCCTGAAGCCGGTGAAAAAGATCGGCGCGGCCTTTGGCTCGCACGGCTGGGGTGGGGGAGCGGTGCCGCTGCTGGAAAAGGGATTGCAGGAGGCCGGTGTGGAGGTCGTCCAGGAAGGGCTGGCCCTGGCCTGGCGGCCGAGCGCGGAGGAGCTGGCCCGGGCGGCGGCCTTTGGACAGGCGTTTGGCCAGCGGGTGCGCCAGGCGCTGGAGGGCGCGCAGTAGCTGCCGGATGACGCATTTCAGAGTGCCCGGGGCATCGTCGTGGCGGGGGCGACCGGCCGGTCGTCCCCGCCGGTCTCTTTGACAGCGGCCCACCCTTGGCGTATACTGCCCCTGTGCACTGTCTCACAGCCCCGCCGACACCGGCCAGCCCGGGAGTGCGAACATGTCCGACACCATGCGCGTCCAGCCCTTTTCCTTCCTGCTGCACTGGATCCTCCGGGAGTATGAGCACAGCGGCTCCATCTTCGGCATCCCGCGGGCCCTGTTCTACGAGCCGCGCCCGCACGCCCCGTACGCCAGCACCCTCTTCGGCCGGCCCCTGGCCACGCCCATCGGCCCCGCCGCCGGCCCGCACACCCAGCTGGCCCCCAACATCGTCTGCGCCTGGCTCTGCGGCGGCCGCTTCATCGAGCTGAAGACCGTCCAGGTCATGGACGAGCTCACCATCCCCCGCCCCTGCATCGACATGGCCGACGAGGGCTACAACGTCGAGTGGTCCCAGGAGCTCAAGCTGGAGCAGTCGGCCGGCGAGTACATCAAGGCATGGGCCCTCCTGCACGTGCTGCGCCGGCTGCTTGGCTGGGAGGAGGCCCCGCTGGGCACGGTCTTCAACATGAGCGTGGGCTATAACCTGGAAGGCATCCAGAGCGCGGCGATGACCCGCTTCATGGATCGCCTGGCCGATGCGGCGGAAGAGATCGCCGCCATCCGCGCTACCCTGCGCCAGCACTTGCCCCACTTCGCCGATGTGGACATCCCCACCGACATCGTGAACAGCGTTACCCTCTCCACCATGCACGGCTGCCCGCCCGACGAGATCGAGCGCATCGCCCGCTACCTGCTGGAGGAGCGCGGCCTGCACACCACGGTCAAGCTCAACCCGACACTGCTGGGGAAAGAGGCCGTGCTCGGCATCCTGCACGACGACCTCGGCTTCCGCGAGATGCACATCCCCGACGCCGTATTCGAGCACGACCTGCGCTGGGAGCGCGCCGTGGCGCTGATCCGCGTGCTGCAGGAGGTCGCCGCGCGCAGGGGGCTCGCCTTTGGCGTGAAGCTGAGCAACACCCTGGCCATGGCCAACCACAAGGGCTATCTGCCCGGCGACGAGATGTACATGTCCGGCCGCGCACTCTATCCCCTGACCATGAACCTTTTCCACCGGCTGGCGCGTGAGTTCCAGGGCCGTCTGAGCGTCTCCTACTCGGCCGGCGCCGACGCCGACAACGTGGCCACCATCCTTTCCTGCGGCGCCCGCCCGGTCACCGCGGCCTCCGACCTGCTCAAGCCCGGCGGCTACGCCCGCCTGCGGCAGTACCTGGAGCGGCTGGAGGACGAGATGCGCGCCCGTGGCGCCGCCAGCCTGGACGAGCTGGCCGCCGACAGCCTGGCCAATCTGGAGCGGGCCGCCGCTGCCGCGCGGCAGGAGGACCGCTACAAGAAGAGCTACTTTCCCTTTGACCTGCCCAAGGTCGCCTCGGCGCTGGGCCGCTTCGACTGCATCGCCGCGCCGTGCGTGGAGCAGTGCGCCGTCGGCCAGGACGTGCCCGCGTACGCCCGGCTCATCGCCCAGGGGGAGTACGACCGCGCCCTGGAGGTGATCCTGGCGCGCAACCCGCTGCCGGCCGTGACCGGCTACGTCTGCACCCACCTTTGCCAGACGCGCTGCACCCGCAACAACTACGACGCCCCCGTGGCCATCCGTGCGCTCAAGCGCTTTGCCGCGGAGCACGGGCAGGTCCCGATTCCGCCGCCGGAAGGAACCGGCCGGCGGGTCGCCGTGATCGGCAGCGGTCCCTCCGGCCTGGCCGCGGCCTATTTCCTGGCCCGCAGCGGGGTGCAGGTGACCATCTGCGAGTCCCGCGACGCGGCCGGCGGGATGCTGACCCTGGCACCGGCCTTTCGCCTGCCGCCGTGGGTGGTGGCGGCCGACATCCGGCGCATCACGGCGCTGGGGGTGCGCATCGAGCTGGAGCACCCGCTGGCCGGGCCTCCGGAGGAACTGTTGCAGCAGGGGTACGACGCCGTCTACGTCGCCTGCGGTTTCCCCCGCGACGCCCGGCTGGAGATCGAGGACCTGAGCGGGCCGTGGGTCTATTCCGCACTCGACTTCCTGGCGCGGGCCGCCCGCGGGGAGCGCGTTCCCCTGGGGGCACACGTGCTGGTGATCGGCGGCGGCAACACGGCCATGGACGCCGCCCGCACTGCCCGGCGCTTCACCGGCCGGCCGGTGACGGTGGTCTACCGCCGCACCCGCGCGGAGATGCCGGCCGAGGCGGAGGAGATCGCCGACCTGCTGGCCGAGGGCAACGTGCTGGAGGAGCTGGCCTCCCCGCGGCGGGTGCTGCGCCAGGACGGCCGGGTGCTGGGGCTAGAGTGCCTGCGCAACGAGCTGGGCGCGCCCGGCGCCGACGGCCGCCGCCGGCCGGTGCCGGTGCCGGGGAGCGACTTTACCCTGGTGGCCGACTCGATCATCGTGGCCATCGGCCAGAGCCCCGACGAGGGTTACCTGGAACGGAGCGACCTGCCCCATCGGCCGGACGGCACCATCGTCGCCGATCCGCAGACCGGCCAGGTGGCCGGGCGCGTCTACGCCGGCGGCGACGCCGTGCGCGGTCCTGAGACGATCATCGCCGCCTGCGCCGACGGCCGGCGCGCGGCCGAGGCGATCTGCCGGCAGCTGGGGCTGGCCTTTGCTGCACTCCCCGGCGGACCGGCACGGCTGGCCGATGCGGAGATCGTCCAGGTCAAGGCGGCGCGGGCCCGCCGGGAGGCGCAGCAGCGCCCGGCCGTGCTGGCCCCGGAGGAGCGCGGCACCTTTGCCCTGGTGGAGCAGACCCTGGCCGAGGCCGCAGCGCGCCGGGAGGCCTCACGCTGCCTGCAGTGTTCCGTCCTCTGCGACAAGTGCGTGGAGGTCTGCCCCAACCGGGCCAACTACGCCTACACTGTCGAGCCGGTGCGCTGGCAGCTGCCCGTGCTCGTCTGCCGGGACGGCCGGCTGGTGGTGAGCGGCGAGGAGCCTTTCGTCGTCGAACAGGCCCGCCAGATTGTGCACCTGGACGACCTCTGCAACGAGTGCGGCAACTGCGCTACCTTCTGCGTGCACCAGGGCCGGCCCTACACCGACAAGCCGCGGGTCTTCCTGCGGGAGGAGGCGTTTGCGGCGGAACAGGACAATGCCTTCTACATCGAGGGCGACGCAATCCGCCGCCGCGAGGCCGGCCGGGAGTCGCGGCTGGCGGTGCAGGACGAGACGCTCACCTGGGAGGATGACCACGTGCGGGCGGTCCTGTCGCCTACCTTCCAGGTCCGCGACCTGGCCCTGAAGCAGCCCTTTGCCGGCCCGCGTTCGCTCCGGGAGGCGGCGGAGATGGCCGTGCTCTTGCAGGGGGTCCAGCGACTGGGCCTGTGGATGTCCTGACGGATCGTAGGAGGAGCCCGATGAATCTCGCCGACACTTCCCGCCCCCAGTTGCTCATCGGCCACGCCCGTCTGGCTGCGCTGGGCGACGAGCCTCGCCTGATCGAGGACGGCGCATTGTTGATTGAGGACGGGCGCATCGCTGCGCTCGGGCCCACGCCCGAGCTGGCCGCACGGTACCCCACGGCCGAATGGTGGGATGCCGCGGGCCAACTCCTCATGCCGGCTGCCATCTGCGCCCACACCCACTTCTACGGGGCCTTTGCCCGCGGCATGGCCATCCCCGGCGAGCCGGCCGCCAGCTTCCCGCAGATCCTGGAGCGGCTGTGGTGGCGGCTGGACAAGGCCCTGACCCTGGAGGATGTGCGCTACTCGGCGCTGGTCTGCCTGGTCGACGCCGTGCGCCACGGCACGACTACGCTGGTCGACCACCACGCCAGCCCCAACGCCATCGAGGGCTCGCTGGATGCCATTGCCGCGGCCGTGCAGCAGGCCGGCGTGCGCGCCAGTCTCTGCTACGAGGTCACCGACCGCGACGGTCCGGAGCGGGCCCGGGCCGGCATCGCCGAGAACGTCCGTTTCGCCAGGTCTCTTCCCCCTTCCAACCTCCGACCTCCAACTTCCAGCCTCTCTGCCTCCTTCGGCCTGCACGCCTCGCTGACCCTCTCCGATGGGACGCTGGCCGACTGCGTCGCTGCCGCCCGGGAGCTGGGCCTGGGCTGTCACATCCACGCCGCCGAGGACAGCGCCGACCAGGAGGACGCGCTGCGACGCTCGGGGAAGCGCGTCGTGCACCGCCTGCACGATGCCGGGGTGCTCGGGCCCAGGACGATCGCCTGCCACTGCGTGCACGTGGACCGGGGCGAGATCGAGGTGCTGGCGGAGACGGGGACGTGGGTGACGCACCAGCCGCGCTCGAACATGAACAACGGCGTGGGGGTGGCTCCGGTGGAGGCGATGCTGCGGGCCGGGGTCAACGTCGGCCTGGGCAACGACGGCTTCTCCAACCAGATGTTCGCCGAGATGAAGGCGGCCTACCTGGTGCACAAGCTGGCACAGCGCGACCCGCGGGCCATGCCCGGCGACCTGGTGTTGCGGCTGGCCTATGCGCACAACGCCCGCCTGGCGCGCATGTTCTGGCCCGATGTGGTCTTGGGGGAGCTGCGCGAGGGCGCCGCGGCGGACCTGGTCCTCGCAGACTATCACCCCACGACGCCGCTCACGGCGGGGAACCTGCCCTGGCACCTGCTATTTGGCCTGGAGGCCTCGGCGATCACGGCCACGGTCTGCGCCGGCCGCGTGCTCATGCGCGAGCGCCGGCTCCTGACCCTCGACGAAGAAGCCATAACGGCCCGGTCGCGCGAGCTGGCGGCGCAGGTGTGGAGGCGGGTCTAGCGCTGCGGCGGCGCGGCCAGGAAGCGCGTCGCTACCTCCGCCAGGAGGCCTGCCCCGACGGCTAGGGCGTCTTCGTCGATGTCAAAGTGGGGGCTGTGGATCGGCCCACAGCCGGCCCTCTGTGTTCCCAGGGCGAACATCGCCCCGGGGACCTTCCTGGTCATGTAGCCAAAGTCCTCGGCCCCCATGCTGGGGCCGGCCGGCAGTACGTGCTCTTCCCCCAGCAGGTCGATCGCTGTCCGCCGGATCAGGTCACTCACCGCGGCGTCGTTGACCTGGGATAGGCAAACCTCCTCGATGTGCAGCTCATACTCCCCACCAAAGGCGCCGACGACGTCCAAGGCCCGCCGCAGGTGCGCGTGCAGTTCCTGGCGCACGACGTCGTCATAGCTGCGGATCGTTCCAGCCAACTGCACCTCTTCGGGAATGATGTTCGGCTCGGTGCCGGCGTGGATGGCGCCCACCGAGATGACCGCCGGCTTGATCGGGTCGATGAAGCGGGCGACGACGCCATAGACGGCCGGCAGGACCAGGCTGGTGAGGTAGACCGCGTCCAGGCCGCTGTCCGGGGAAGCGCCGTGGCAGCCCCGGCCGCGGACGGTGGCCCGGAAGGTGTCCTCCGTGGCGCCCATGGGCCCCGGGCTGATGCAGATCGAGCCGCTGGCCGTGCCCGGGTCGACGTGCTGGGCGATTACCGCGTCCACGCCCTCCAGGGCACCTGCTTCGATCAGGCGGGCTGCCCCGCTGACCCCGTGCTCGTCGCACTTTTCCTCCGACGGCTGGAAGACGAAGCGGACCTGGCCGGGGAGCTGCCGGCCGGCCAGCAGCATGGCCGCGCCCAGGGCCATGGCCGTGTGCGCGTCGTGCCCGCAGGCGTGCATCATGCCCGGCACCTGGGAGCGGTAGGGCACCTCGTTCAGCTCGGCGATGGGCAGGGCGTCCATGTCGGCGCGGATGGCGATGCAGGGCCGGCCCTGGCCAAGATACCCAACTACGCCCGTCCCGGCGAGGCCGGTCTGCGCGCCCAGGCCAAGCCCGCGCAGTGTTTCGGCGACGAGCTGGGCCGTGCGTACTTCCTGAAAGCCCAGCTCGGGGTGCCGGTGGATCGCGCGCCGCAGCTCCACCAGCCGGTCGAGGATGGCGCGGGCCTGTTCCAACGCAGTGGCCATCGTTGTGCTCCTCTCTGGAATCGTTCGCGCCAGCGGATCATTGCCACGCGCACTTTACCACAAAGTGCGCGCCTGTTCAAGCGCCGTGGGGCCACCTGGCCTACGCGGGCCGGTCCAGGGTACAGGCAGGTCTCCGCCTGTCCTTCCCCGTCGACACCGTGCATGGGGTCTTCTGCGTCGATGGGCGGCGCAGACACGCGGGCCCTGGCAGATGTTCGTCAAGCCGCTGCGGCCATCCGACCGAGCTTGATCGAGGGCAAGGGCTGCCGGAGAGTCCGCGGTGTCAAGCCGGAGGCCGGTTCTGACGGGCTAGGAGCCGGTTGCCTGCGCGAAACCCCGGTTGGATCGCGGCCGGATTCAATTGGACTGCGGCAGGATCCAATTGCCTGCGCGAAACCGCAATTGGATCGGGGCAGAAGCCGACCGATCGTGGGACAGGTCAACTGCCCAGGGCTGGAATCCAACCGCCTAAGGCAAGAACCCAATTGGATTGCGCCGCAACTCAGATGCCGTGGATTGGAATTCGACTGGCGTGGCTTCAAGACTCAATTGACTTTGGGGCAAAACTCAGTTGACTTTCGGGCGAAACGCAATGGACATGCGTCGAAACCCAATTGCGCGGTACGCCCTGGATGTTCACCTGTCCGTTTCGACGGCTCCGGAGAGTTGCATTGCCACGCCAATCTGCTATCATGGTGGGCAGGAGGTCGGGGTGCTGCGGCGCATGGCGAACCGCTGGCGGCACAGCGGCGAGCGGCCGGCAGGAGCATACCGATGGGCCGGGCAGTGCTGTCTCAGGAGAGGTTTCCCGCGAGCTGCTCGCTGGCGCTCCTGGCCCTCTCGTCCGGCACGCTCCTCTTCGAGATCGACCTGATCCGCCTCTTCTCGGTGGCCCAGTTCTACCACTTTGCCTTCATGATCGTCAGTCTGGCCATGCTGGGCTACGGGGCCAGCGGGACGATGCTGGCCCTCTTTCCTGGCTTTGGCCGGCGCCGGCCGGGCGTCGCCCTGGCCCTCCTCTCGTTGGGCTGCGGGGCGAACTGCGTCGTCGCCTACGCCCTGACCAACCTGGTGCCGCTGGACTCGTTCAGCATCGCCGTGGACGGCCGCCAGGTGGGCGTGCTGGTCCTGCACTACCTGGTCCTGGCCCTGCCCTTTGCCTGCAGCGGGGCGGCGCTGGGCCTGCTCTTTGTGCTGCACCCGCCGGCCACGGGCCGGCTCTACGCGCTGAACATGGCCGGCTCTGCCGGGGGATGCCTGCTGGCTCTGCTCGTGCCGCTCTGGGTTGGCGCGGAGGGCGCGGTGATGCTCTGTGGAGTCCTGGGGGCACTGGCCGGCCTGGGCTTTGCCCTGGGGGAAACGGGCGCTGCGCGTCGCTGGCTGGCCGGGGCGGCCCTGCTGCTCCTGCTGGCCGGCCTGGCCGGCACGCTCTGCTTGCCGCCGCCCCTGGAGCTGCGGCTTTCCCCCTACAAGGGCCTCAGCTACGCCCTGCAGGTACCCGGCGCGCGGGTCACCTTCCGCCAGTGGAACAGCTTCTCGCGCGTCGACCGCGTACAGAGCCCGGCCATCCGCTCCCTGCCCGGGCTCAGCTACACCTACCTGGAGCCACCACCGCCGCAGCAGGGCCTCTTTGTGGATGGGGACGACCTGAGCGCGGTGCTCGACCCGGCGCCGCTGCCGTGGGAACCGGGGAGCCCACCGGCAGGGCTGTCCTTCTGCGACTTTCTGCCCAGCGCCATCGCCTATCGCCTGCGCCCGGGCGCGGAGGTACTGGTCCTGGAGCCGCGCGGTGGGTTGGAGGTCTGGACGGCCCTGGCCCAGGGGGTCGGGCAGGTGACCGCGGTGGAGGCCAACCCGCTCATCGTCGCCGCGGCGGGCGAGGTCTATACCCAGCCGCTGGTGCGCGCAATCGTGGAGGACCCCCGCGCCTACGTCCGCCGCAGTGCGGAGCGCTACGATGTGGTGGCACTGCCCCTGACGACGCCCTACCACCCCATCCGCTCCGGTGCCTACAGCCTGGCCGAGGACTATGGCTACACGGTGGAGGCGTTCCAGGACTACCTGGGCCGGCTGCGGCCGGGCGGGCTGCTGGCGGTCACGCGCTGGCTGCAGGTGCCCCCGAGCGAGGAGCTGCGCGCCTTTGCCCTGGTGCTGACAGCGCTGGAGGCGGCCGGCGGGGACCCCGCCCAGAAGCTGGTGGCCCTGCGCGGGTATGCCGCCTTGACGATCCTGGCCAAGAACGAGCCATTTACCGCCGCCGAGCTGGGCGCCATCCGCGAGTTCGCTGCGGGGAGGGCCTTTGACCTGGTCTATGCGCCGGACATGCAGCCGGAGGAGGCCAACCGCTACAACGTCCTGCCCGAACCGATCTACTACCAGGCCTTTCATGGCCTGGTCCAGGCCTCCGACCGGGCCGCCTGGTACGCCGCTTACCCGCTCGACGTGGCCCCGCCGACCGACGACCGGCCCTTTTTCGGGCACTACTTCAAGTGGTCGCAGGCTGGCCAGGTGGTGGCCGAGCTGGGCAAGGTCTGGCAGCCGTTCGGCGGGGCCGGGTACCTGGTGCTGGTGGTGCTGCTGGCGGTGGCGTTGGGGGCGGCGGCGGTGATCATCTTGCTGCCGCTGGCGGTGGTGCGTCGGGGAACCATGAAGGAACCAGGGGACAAAGGGACAAGAACCACCAAGGCACCAGGACACAACGGGGGCATCGGCCGCCGGCCGGCCCTGGGGCGAATCCTGGCCTACTTTGGCCTGCTGGGGCTGGGCTATCTCCTGGTGGAGGTGCCGCTGATGCAGCGCTTTATCCTCTTCCTGGGCCACCCGGCCTATGCCGTAACGGCGGTGCTCTTTGCCCTGCTGCTCTTCTCCGGGCTGGGGAGCGCCATCTCGCCACGGCTGCCGCTGCGCGCCGTGCTGGGGCTACTGGTAGTGCTGCTCCTGGCCTACCCGCTCCTGCTCCGGCCGCTCTTGGCCGCTGCGCTGGGCCTGCCGTGGGCCGGGCGGGCGGTGGTGGCGGTGGCCGTGCTGGCGCCGGCCGGCCTGCTGATGGGAGTGCCCTTCCCGGCCGGGCTGCGCCGCCTGGAAGGGGCGGCCGGCCGGCACATCGCCTGGGCCTGGGGGGTCAACGGTGCCGCCTCGGTGGTGGCGGCCGTGCTGGCGGCCCTGCTGGCCCTTTCCTGGGGATTTGCCTGGGTGTTGGTCGGTGGGGCGCTCTGCTACGGTGGTGCCTGGCTGGCGGCCGGTCAGCGGGACGGCCCGGGGCCGGCCGCGCCCGCCCCGGTGAAGGGGACGAAGGAGACGCCGCCCATGTTGTAGGCGGTGATACCCTCGGCAGTGCGCTCAAAGAGCCACAGGGTTTGGACGGCGCCCGGCGGGCCGATGGGGATGACCAGCCGGCCGCCCTCCCTGAGCTGCGCCACCAAGGGGGCCGGCAGGTGGTCCGGCGCGGCGGTGACGATGATGGCGTCGAAGGGAGCCTGCTCGGGCCAGCCGTAGTAGCCGTCGCCCTGGCGGAGGTGCACCTGGCCGTAGCCCAGCGCCGGGAGACGCTCCGCGGCCTGCGCGGCCAGCTCGGGGACAATCTCCACGCTGTAGACCTCGACATAGCCCAGCTCGGCCAGGACTGCCGCCTGGTAGCCCGAGCCTGTCCCGATCTCCAGGACCTTCTCCCCGGCCTGGAGCCGCAACAGCTCGGTCATGTAGGCCACGATGTACGGCTGGGAGATGGTCTGGCCGTAGCCGATGGGCAGGGGGTTATCGTGGTAGGCCTGGTCCAGGTAGTCGGGCGGGACGAAGAGGTGGCGGGGCACGGTGCGCATGGCCCACAGGACGTCGGGGTCGGCCACGCCGCGCGCGGCGATGGTCCGCTCGACCATTTCCAGGCGCTGCTCGGCGTAGCCGGCCTCCTCGGCCGGGGCAAGGGAGCCGGCCGGGCCCGGAGCAGCGGCCTGTGGCGCCGCACAGGAGGCGGCGAGGATCAGGAGCAGCAGAAACCAACGGGACGGGCGCATCGCAGCCACCTCGGCCTGGGTATCTGCTGGGGCGAGCGCTTCGGCGATCTCTATCCGTCCGATCCGCGCCGATCCGTGTCCGGCCTGTCGCCGCCACGGGCAGGCAGGACGGTTGCATTGTAGCAGTAGATAGACCGGCATGTCAAGAGAATCTTTGACACGGCCGCTGCGAGTGGGTATAATGGGGTCTGGCGGAGACCAGCCTGGCCGCGCTTGGCGAAAGGTGTATGTTTCCGCGCGGCGTGGCTTGGCTGGTACGAGAGGTGCGAGCGGAACTGGAGTCGTGATGGACTGGCCCGCTATCCTGCTGGCCCTCCTGCCGGTTCTGGTCATCTTCCTATTGCTCGTCCTGCGCCGCACCGCGGCCGATGTGGCCGGCCTGGCCGGCTGGGTCGTGGTCGTGTTGGTGGCCTGGCTCTACTTCCGGACGCCGCTGCCGGTCACCCTGCAGGCCAGCCTCTCCGGGATCGTCGACTCATTCCCCATCTCCCTGGCCGTGGCCACCTCGATTCTGCAGGTGACCATCATGCAGGAGACCGGGGCGCTGGCGCGGGTGGTGACCCTGGTCAAGCCGCTGGCCCCGCGCGACCAGGCCGTTCAGATCATGCTCATCAACGTCGGCTTCGGCACACTGCTCACGGCGCTGGGGGCGGTGCCGGTCTCGGTCCTTCCGCCCATCATGCTCGCCCTGGGCTACAGCTCCTTTGTGGCCATCGCCCTGCCGGCCATCGGCTACGATGCCCTCTGCACCTACGCCCTGCTGGGCATCCCCGTGGTCGTCTTTGCCGGGGCGACGGGGCAGCCGGTGGAGCAGGTGGGCGGCTACTTTGCCCGCTTCATGCCGTTCATCAGCACCTGCATCGCCCTGGGCATGCTCTGGATCGTGGGGCGCTGGAGGATGCTCTGGAAGGGGCTGCCGCCGGCCCTGCTGGCCGGCCTGAGCGCTGGCTTCATCGCCGTGGGCATGAACGCCCTGGGACTGGTGAGCATCACCGGCATTGCCGCCGGCCTGGGGGTGGTGGCGGTGATGCTGCTCTACCTGCTGGCCCGCCGCCGGCCGCTGTGGGACCCCGCCGTGCTAGCCGAGTCCGACCGCGGCGCCGCCCAGCGCCTCTCGATCTGGGCGGCGCTCTCCCCCTGGCTGGCTCTGACCGTCCTGTCGCTCCTGGTCAACGCGCCCTTCCTGCCCTTCTACGACCTCTTCTTCAGGCGGCTGGCCATGCCGCTGCCGATCATTCCGGGCGAGCCGGAGCGGGTGCGCCCCTTCTGGCAGGCCTATTTCTGGATCCTGGTGAGCACGGCCCTCACGCTGCCCCTGCTGCGGCCGAGCCGGGAGCAGCTGCGCGCGGCGCTGGGCAAGTGGCTGAAACGGGCTCCGCGGCCGGTGCTGGCAGCGGCCGTCTTCTTCGCCATCGCCTTTGTCATCAACCAGTCGGGCAAGGGGCTGGACTGGCAGCCGGCCGGGCCGGGGCAGATGGTGCAGGTGGTAGCCGACGCCGCGGCGGCCGGCCTGGGGCGGCTCTACCCGCTGGTCGCCCCCTTCCTGGGGTTGTTGGGCGGATTCATCAGCGGCTCGGAGACCTCCTCCATCGCCATGCTGACGTCGCTGCACCTGGCGACGGCGGCGCGGATCGGGGCGGCCGGCCTGCTCATCGCCGCGGCCAGCGGCATCGGCGGGGGCCTGGCCAGCGCCATCTCGCCCGCCAAACTGCAGAACGCCGCCGCCAGCATCGACCGCATCGGCGAGGAGGGCCGGGTCATCGGTGTGACCGTGCTGGTGGCGCTGGTGATCACCGCGGTGTGCGCGGTGCTGGCCCTGCTGTGGGCGTTCTGAGGGGGAGATGCAAGATGCAGGAGGCAGGATGCAAAGTGCAAGATGCAGGAAGGGGTCAGGGGTGAGGGATAGGGACCTCAGGAGCAAGGTGAGGACGCGGTGGGGACGAGGGACAAAGCGACAAGGGACAGGGCAACCCGGGGGCAAGATGACGGCGCCGCAGAAGGGAGACGGGGTGCTGAGGGGAGAGAGTCTGCCCTGCCCGGCACGAAGCCTGCTTCCCATGGCGAGAGAAGCTCCCTCCTCGCGGCGGATGGCACCCGCGCGGCAGGACAGATGCTATTGCGCTCTGCAGAAATGGCTAAACTTGGCGCGCACGAATGGAAGACTGCGGGACGCCTAGTGGGTAATGCAGAGGTCAGTAGCCGCGCGGCCGCCGCTGCGCCATCCCCGGTGGCGGGGTCAGGCGCCGCTCTCTGAGGAGTGGGGCAGGATCTGCGCGGCCGCCTGCTCCAACGCAAGGGCCGCACCCCGCTCCAACGCCGCCGCGAGCTGGCCCTCTGCCATGGCGGCGCGCAGGCCGGCCACCTGGGCAGCGACCGATTCTGCCAGTTCGGGGCCGGTGACGGGGTGGTTGCGCACCAGCCCGAGCAGCTCGGCGGCGCCGACCAGGTCCCCTGCCCGCACGCGCGCCAGGGCCACCCCGGCCAGGACGTCCAGCGCCAGGGGCACCAGGCCGCTGGCCAGGGCCGCGGAGAGGGCCTCGCGGAAACTGGCCATGGCCGGCTCCAGGTCCCCCAGGTTGGCTAGAGCGTAGCCGATGTTGGTCTGCGTCAACACGATTCCCTCGTGGTCGTGGATCTCCCGCGCTGTGGCCAGGCTTTCTCGGCAGTAGCGGATGGTGGCGGGGTAGTCCTGCTGCTGGAGGGCGGCCCAGCCCAGGTTGTTCAGGCAGTTGGAGGTCCCCCAGCGATTGCCGAGCTTCTCGAAGAGGGCCTTGCTTTCCTCGTAGTAGCGGATCGCCGCGGCATAGTCCTTCTGCCGGCCTACCAGGTTGCCCAGGTTGAGGTAGCAGATGGCGATGCCCGGGAGCTCGTTGGCTTGGCGGTGGATGGCCAGGCGCTCCTCGTAGGCCTGGATGATGGCCGGGATGTCGTCCCGTGAGGCGGCCACGTCGGCCATGGCCTTGGCGATGGCCAGGCGGTCCCCCGACTTCCGGGCCATGGCCAACTGCTCGTCGGCCAGGGCCGCCGCCTCCTCGTGCCGGCCCTGCACGCCGGCCACCCAGCGCAGGCCGACGAGCGCGCTGGCGGCCAGGCGATAGTCCTCCTGCGCCCGGCCCAGCTCCAGGGCGTCCCGCAGGTGGCGCTGGGCCTGCTCATAGTCGCACAGCTTGTCGTAGGCGCTGCCGATATCCAGCAGCAGCCGGCCCCGCTGGGCATACTCCTTCTTGGGCGTCAGGGCCAGGGCCCGCTCGTAGGCGGCAAGGGCCTCGCCATAGGCGCTGACGCGGTAGGCCGTCTCGCCCACCCGCCGCAGCCAGAAGGCGGCCTTGTCCGGCAGCCGCGCTCGCTCGTAGTGGTCGGCGATCAGGCCGGCGTATTCGTTCAGGCGCTCGCCGCAGTTTGCCTCCAACCACTCGGCCATGCGGCGGTGATAGGCCCGGCGCACCTGCAACAGGACCGTCTCGTAGGTCACGTCGCGCAGCACGGCGTGCTGAAAGGCGTACTCCGCGGACCCGGAAAAGGCCGAGCGATCCAGTGAAAAGACCAGCTCGCGCCGCCGCAGCGTGTGCAGCAGGCGGTCCACGGCCGGCTCCTGGCCCGCCCGTGCGTCCGGCTCGGCCAGGTGGGCCACGGCGCTGTCCCAGAAGTGCCGCCCCACGACCGCGGCGCGCTGCAGGACGCCCTTCTCCCCGCTGGGCAAGCTGTCCAGGCGGGCCTGCAGCACGCCGGTGAGCGTCGGGGGCACCCGCACCTGCTGCAGGTGGCCCAGCTCGACGTGCCAGGCCTCCTCACCGCGGACGATCACGCCGTCGTCGACCAGCATCTTGATGACTTCTTCGACGTAGAAGGGATTGCCCTCGGCGCTTCTGGTGATCAGCCGGCGCAGGTCCTCCGGGACGGCAGCCACCTTCTGCAGGATCTCGTCGACCAGGGCCACGCTGTCGCCTTCCGAGAGCGGCCGCAGGTCGAGGCGGGTGTGGGTGGGCCATGCCCTGCCCCAGGTCGGGCAGCGCTCGAAGAGCGTCGGGCGGGCCAGGCAAAGCAGGAGCAGCGGGGCGGCGGGGATCTCCGCGGCCAGGCGCTCCACCAGCTCGAGGGAGGCGCTGTCGGCCCAGTGCAGATCCTCCAGCAAGACCGCCGTGGGGCCGGCCGCCGCCACATCCCGGAAATAGCTCACCAGGTAGGCCACGGCCAGGGGGGCCAGGGAGGCGCTGTCCAGCAGCTTCTGCACCGCCGGGCTGGCCGAGAAGTCAAAGCCGACCAGGTGGCCAACCAGGTCGGCCCGCTCGGCGTCGAGGATGCCGGCCATTCCGTCGCGGAACCTGGCCAGGGCCTCCGCAGCGCTGTCGGTGTCGCGGATGTCGAAGCGCAGGGCAAAGGCATCGCGGATGGTGCTGTAGGGGACGCTCTGCAGCTGCGGCCAGGCCCGGCCGCGGAAGATCGTGCACTCCTCCCGGCGCTCCTGCAGCCAGCGCTCGAACTCGTATAGCAGGCGCGACTTGCCCACGCCGGCCTCGCCGGCGATGGTGACGGCCCTCGTCTTGGCCTCTGCCACGGTGGCGTCCCAGGCGCTCTGCAGGGCTCGCAGCTCGCTGTCGCGGCCGACCATGCGCGTGCGGACGCCCTCCACACCGCGCGCGGCGGCGTGAAAGGTCCGCGGGCGGGCCCGCTGCAGCAGGTAGACCCGCAGAGGCTCATCCTTCCCCTTGACCTGGATGGGGTCGAGGGACTGCAGGTCGAAGAGCCCGCGCACGTGGCGGCAGGTGTCGTGGGAGATGAGGATGCCGCCGGCCGGAGCGGCCTGCTGCAGGCGCGCGGCCACGTTGACAGCGTCTCCCATGGCGGTGTACTCGACGCGCAGGTCCGAGCCTACCTCCCCGACCACCACGAGCCCGGTGTTGATGCCCACGCGCACGTTCAGGGCCAGACCCCGCACCTGGACCAGGCGAGCGGCGTAGCGCTCGACACCGGCAACGACCTCCAGGGCGGCGCGGCAGGCCCGCACCGGGTCGTCCTCGTGGGCGATGGGGGCACCAAAAAAGGCCAGCATCGCGTCGCCGGTGCAGCGGGCCAAGGTGCCTTCGTGCCGGTAGACCGGCGCAGTCAACGCCTCCAAGGCCCCGTCGATGATCTCCATCACATCCTCGGCGTCGAGCCCCTGCAGTTGGGGCGAGTCCTTGATGTCGGCAAAGAGGATGGTGACCATGCGGCGCTCGTGTTCCACCGGGCCTTGCGCGGCCCGCAGCCGTTCGGCGTACTGGCGGGGAACCAGGCGCTGCAGGCGCTCGACCAGGGGGTCCGGCCAGCCCTCGGCCGAGGCCGGCGCGGGACCTGCCAGCGGGGCGCCACATGCGAGACAGAAGCGGGCCTGCGGGGGGTTGTCCGTCCCGCAGCTCGGACAGGCTAAGGCCAGTCTCATCCCGCATTCCGGGCAGAAGGCGGCCTGGGGAGGGTTCTCGGTGGCGCAGTGCGGACAGCGCATCGCGGCCTCCTGTTCTTGCCGGTCACTCCTGCCCGCGCAGCCTGCGGGCCTCGGCGCGCAGCTTCTGGAAGTACTCGCTCTCGACGATCTCGCCCACCTGGCGCTCCCGCTTGGTCTGGTCGATCTCGAAGCGCAGCTGGGCCACCTCCTGGCGCAGCGCTTCCTCGCGCTGGCGCACCTGGGCGGCCATCTGGGCAAACTCGGCGGCCAGTGCGGCGATGGAGCGGTCGCTGTACCTGGTGCTGGGGCCAAAGTCGCGGGCGTACTCGCCAGCGGCGATCCGGCGCACCCACTCGCGCACCTCCCCCAGGAAGTCGGTGGTGTAGCGAATGCGCTCGCTGAGGCCGGCCATCACCGTCAGGGCGACGTCGGGATGCTGGCGCAGGATGCGCCGGAAATCGTCGCCGGTCAACACCAGCACCGTGCTCTCCTCCAGTGCCCGCGCGCTGAGCGAACGCGGCTGGCCGTCGATCAGGGCCATCTCGCCCAGCGCCTCGCCGGCCTCGATGATGCGGATGGGCTGCTCTGTGCCCGGCCGGTCCGCGGAAGGGATGTAGATGGACACCTTCCCGGCCTGAACGATGAACAGGTCGTCGCCGGGATCGCCCTGGTGGAACAGGACCTCGCCGGCGGCCAGGGAGCGCTGTCGCAGGACCGCGGCCAGCTCGGCCAGCGGCCCCTCGGCCAGGGTGCTGAACAAGGCCACATCCTTGAGGTGTGCGGTCTCGGTCATTCGATCCTCCTCGGCAGCCGGACCCTTTCCCAGGCGCAGGCTTGACGATCCGGAGTGCTCAGGGTCGGAACAGGATGGCGATGCGCAGAGCGTCGTCGTAATGCTGCCAGCGCCAGGCCGGCCACGGGCCGGCCCTTCCCGCGCGCAGGGCGGCCAGGGCCTGCCGCAGCAGGCCGCGGGCGTCGTCCAGGCCGCTCCCGGCGAGTCTGAGCAGGGCCCGCGCCTCCTGGAGACCGGCCTCGGCGGCGGCCGGCTCGCCGGCCCGCGCCGCAGCCTCGGCCAGACGGTAGCGTGCCAGGGCCAGACCGGAGGTGTCGTTCTCTGCTCCGGCCAACGCCGCGGCCTGGCCGTAGAGAGACCGTGCTGCAGCCAGGTCGCCCCGGGCCAGCCGTTGGTCCCCCAGCCGGCAGGCGGCCAGGACCACCCCGGCCGGCCGGTCCAGGGACTGGTAAGCGGGCAGGACGG
Organism: uncultured Chloroflexia bacterium; assembly: GCA_964613665.1. Taxonomy (GTDB): domain Bacteria; phylum Chloroflexota; class Chloroflexia; order DTKN01; family DTKN01; genus CAZQFV01. Next base: position 105,596 of record CAZTIG010000002.1, on the reverse strand, counting down.
CGGACCACTCCCCGGCCAGGTCCCGCAGCAGCGTGGCTACGCCGGCCATCCAGCGGTCGGCCCTGGCCGCCACCAGCATCGCCGCCGCCTCGATCCACGCGCCGGCCTCCGGTGCGCCGCGCCGCCACAGGAGCCAGGCCATGGTTGCCGCGGGGGCTAGGTCGCCGGCCAGCGGCGCAGAGGCCCAGGCCCGGCCCACGCTGGCCTCGGCGGCCTCGGCCTGGCCCTGCGTCGGCAGTACCAGGGCCAGCTTGACCAGCAGGCGGGCCTCGGCCTCGCCGATGGGTGCGGCGCCGGGAGAAGCAGCGGGCCGCGCGCCAGCGGCGGCCGGCGTTGCCCCAGCCAGGAGGGCCTGGGCTGTCCCGTAGGCCGCCACGGCGGCGGCGAAATCACCACTCAGAAGGGCCACATCGCCCTGCCCTTCGTGGCCTTGGGCGCGCAGCGCTGCCCAGTTGGGAGTGGATTCGGGCAGCCTGTCCAAGAGGGCCAGGGCCCGGCCATAGCAGGCCGTCGCCTGGAGGTACGCGTAGCGCTGCTGGGCGTTGTGCCCGGACAGGAGCAGGTAGCAGGCTGCCATGAGGTCGTCGCCGGCCCGCCCGTAGTGATAGGCCAGTAGCTCGGCCTGCCCGGCCAGGTCGCCGGCGTGGCGGACTTCGATCGCGCCAGCCAGGCGGGCGTGCAGCTCGCGCCGGCGGGCAAAGGGCAGGCTCTCGTAGATCAGCTCGCGCAGCAGCGGGGGCTGGAAGGCGTAGCGGGTTCCGCGCTCCTCCAGGGGCACGATCAGCCGCGCCGCCGCGGCTTCGCCCAGGTAGCCCACGAGGGTGCTTTCCCCGGCGGGCTCGTCCAGCAGGGTGGCGATGTCGATGGGGGCGAACTCGTCGCCCACGACGGAGGCGGAGCGGGCCGCGCCGCGCGGCCCGTGGGCAAGGCCGTCCAGCCGGCTGAGGACCATTTCCTGCAGCGTGCGCGCGCTCTGCAGCACGGCCTGGAGCGCGGCCGGCCCCGTCGGCCCGCCGCGCTGCTGCCACAGGCGGACGATCTCCTCGACATACAGGGGGTTGCCGCCACTGCGCTCGTGAACGGTCCGCACGAGGGTGCTGCGCCCGGCCGCGGCGAGCGACTGCCCCAGCAGGTTCTCCAGGAGAGCGGCGGTCCCGGTCCGCCCCAGGGGCCGCAACGACAGGCTCGGGCCGGCGCCGGCGGGCGCCCGCCCCTCGTGGCGCTGCACCACCAGCACCAGGATGGGTTGCGTCGGCAGGCGCGAGCCCAGGGTTCGCAGCAGCCGGCGCGAGCTGGCGTCCAGCCACTGGGCGTTCTCGATCACCAGCATTAGGGGAGCCTGCTCCGCCATGGCCTCCAGCAGGCCAGCAATGGCGGCAGCGAGGCGGGCCTCCTCCCGGTCAGCCACGCGGACCTCCAGCCGCTGCCAGAGAGGGCGGTCCGCGCCGGCCCCTCGCTCGCGGGTCAGCTCCCAGAGGTTGACGGCGCTCTCCGGGTGGGCCGCGACCTGCCGGTCCAGCCGCTCAAAGAGCGATGGCCGGGCCTCGGCCGGGGCGGCCGCTGCAGGCTGTGGCCACTGCTCGGGGAGGGCCGGGGCGGGCAGGCCCAGCAGTTCGAACAGGGGCCCTCCGGCGCGCTCCAGGTGCAGGCCGGCCAGCAGGCGGGCGAACTGCTCCCCGCGGGCCTGTGGAGGGGCGTCGCCCAAGCTTCCGGCGATGGCCTGCAGGAGGGCGATCCACGGGGCGTAGGGGGCCGCCGCGGTGTACGAGTGGCACTCGGCGGTATAGACCCGGGCTCCCAGGTCGAAGGCCTCGCCGGCCAGCGCGGAGGCGAGGTGGCTCTTGCCCACGCCGGCCGGGCCGCGGATCGTCAGGGTCGATCCCTGGCCGGCCAGGGCACGCTGGAGCACAGCGCGGGCGCGCGCCAGCTCGGCCGTGCGGCCCAGCAGGGGGCCGTAGCGGCCGGACCGGCCGGCCGGGCGATTGTCGCGTGGGCGGTCTACCTGGTAGACGGGGACGGGCTGGCTCTTGCCCTTGACGCGGATGGGCGGGAGAGCGCCGATCTGGAAGTGCTCGCGCACGGCCTGGTAGAGGGATTGGGAGATCAGGACCTGGCCCGGCTGGGCGGCGGCCATGAGGCGCGCGGCCAGGTTGACGTCGTCGCCCATGACGGTATACTCCCGCCGCACCGGGGTGCCGGCCTGGCCGGCAAAGGTCCGCCCCTGCGTGAGGCCGATGCGCTGCTGCAAGGGCGGCGCCGCGCGGCTGCTTGCCGGGAGCAGCCGCCGCCAGCGCTCGCTCAGCGCAGCCACCTCCTGGTTCATGGCCAGGGCGGCGTGCACGGCGCGCTGGGGGTCGTCCTCGTGGGCCGCCAGCGCGCCAAAGAGGACCAGCATCTTGGAGCCTTGCTTGAAGGGGTCGACGCGGGCGAGCGCCCCGCCGTAGCAGGCGATGGCTTGCTCGGCGGCACTGAAGTACTCGTTGAGCAGGCGGGCGGCCTGCTCGGCCTCGGCCGGGGTGGGTGTGGCGGAGAGGAGGATATCCGGCCCGCAGAAGTTGGCAAAGAGCACCGTGGTGGGCCGGAACTCGCTCTCCACCTGGCGCAGCCCGGCGTGGGCGACGATGCGGTCGACCAGTTCCGGGGGCAGGTACGGTAAGAGAGACTCGATCTGCCGGAGGGTCTCGGCGATGTCGGAGAGGATCTCGGCCGTGTCGGCCAGCCAGGCGGCGCCGCCGCGGGCACGGCGAGGTTCCGCCTTGATCTCAAAGTCGCCCATCTCCTCGGCGGTGGGCAGTTGGACGGCGTAGTAGCCGGGGACCTGCTCGGTGCAGGTGGCTGGGTCGAGCGCCGCGGTGGTGGCCGCATCGACGACGAGCTGGCCGGCGGCTGCGGCGCCCTCGGCGGCCATGGTGCGGGCTACCGTCTCCCCTAGGAGCACGTACTCCATGCGCCGGGCCGAGCCGACGTGGGCAGCCAGGAAAGGGCCGCTGGCCAGGCCGATCTTGACTCGCAGCGCCACCGGCCCGGCCCGCGTGGGGAACGGGGGGGAGGTGGCGACGGCCCGCAGCATGCGCTGGCCCGCGCGCGCGGCCCAGTGGGCCTGTTCGCCGCCGGCCTGGAGGGGGAAGTAGGCCAGGAGGGCGTCCCCGGCGAACTTGAGCAGTGTGCCCCCCGACCAGGCCAGGATCTGCAGGGCGCACTCAAAGTAGCGGTTGATGGCCTGCGTGAGCTGCTCGGCACCCTCCTCGGCCGACTCTTCCTGTAGGCGTTCGGAGAGGGCGGTGAAACCGCTGACGTCGGCAAAGAGGAGGGTGCCGTCCAGCAGATCGCCGTGGACCTGCCCGGGCGCAGGCCGGCGGGCGAGGTCCTGGACCAGGGGCGCTGGCAGGTAGGTGCCCAGCAGGTAGCGCAGGGAGCGAACCTGCTCCAGGGCGTTGAGCAGCAGTCCCCGGCGGGGGCCCTGCTCGGTGAGCTGGAGCCAGAGGTGCGCTGGCAGGTAGCGCTGCAGGGCCAGCGGGAGCGCGGCGCTGGCTGGGCTGGCGGGGTCGGTCTGGGTGGGCAGGACAGGCGTCTCTGACACGGGCAGGTACCTCTTGGCACTGGACAGCGATGGCCACGACGGGGCCATTCTACCTGAGAGTGGGAGGCAAGTCAACCGGGGGCAGGAAGCAAGAGGCAAGAAACAGGATGCAAGAAGGGACAAGGAACACGGGGCAGGGAGACCCGGGAGTGCGGAACGGGACCAGGGGATGACAGGGGGCGTGACTGGCGGGCGGGCGGTGGGCGCGGGGGTCGGCTGGGGCCGATCTACCCGGGCCGGCGGCCGGGGCGATTTCGGTCGGGGTATATCTAGGGACTCCCTCTTGACCCCTGGGCCGGGGCATGGTATAATACTTCTCTAGAACTCGTGATGGACCTGACGCGTTCCTCCATCGATGTGCCGGGTAATTCTTCTGCCCGGGCAGATTACGCGGGGGTCCGATGGCCGAGACGCAGTCCGATTGGGTCGGCTACCGCGTGCGCGCGGCACGCAAAGCCCTGGGCCTGCGCCAATTGGACCTGTCGGTCCGCACAGGATTGCCGACGAGCCATCTGTCGGACATCGAGCGGGGCACGGTCACGCCCACGATCCCCACCCTGCGTCGGCTGAGCGCCGCCCTCGGGCGGCCGATGGCCTATTTCTTCCAGGAGGACACCGGCAGGGCCCGCTCCCTGGGCATGGTGATCCACCGCACGACCATCGGCGGGCAGTCTGCCGCCCGCTTCGCCCAGCTCGTGGAGGCCAAGACCGCCGGCGAGATCAAGCTGCGCATCTATCACTGTGCCGAGCTAGGCACGCCGGGCGAGCAGCTGGACGCTCTCCTCGATGGCCCGATCCACATGTACATCGACGAGCCGCTGAGCTTCGAGGCGTACGCCGAGATATGCGGCCCGGTCTTTCTGCCGTATTTCTTCGCCGACCGCGCTCAGTATCATCGTTTCCTGCAAAGCGGCATCGCCGAGAAGCACATCTGGCAGAAGCTTCTGGAAAAGGGTATCCGCGTGATCAACCCCGCGTCGAATTGGGAGTGCGGATCCTTCGAGCTGCTCTTTGCCACACAGCCCCTGTTCTCGCCGGCAGAGCTGGCCGGCCGCAACCTGCGCAGTTACCCGTCCCGAGCCGCTGTCGCCCTGCGCCACGCCCTGGGGGCCCGGGCCGTGGTCGTCGAGTGGCCGGATGTCTACCAGGCCTTTCAGCGCGGGCAGGTCGATGCCTTCTTGGTCCCGGCGGCCTACTTCCTGTCGACCCAAGTGTACGAGGTGGCCCGCTACGCCACCCTGCTCCACACCGGCTACACGTTGAACCTGACCATCGCCATCAGCGACCGCGAGTACCGCGCGCTGCCGCTGGACATCCAGAACGTGCTGGCCGAGGCCGCCGCAGAGGCAGGCGAAGACTGCACGGCGTTGGCCCGCGAAAGGACGGCCGGCGACTTGGAGCGCCTGAGCAGGGAGTTCGGTGTCCCCGTGATCCACCCCGATCAGCAGGCTTGGCGAACCGCGTTCGAAACGGCAATCGCCGGAATCTGCGCGGATGGTCTGCTGACACGCCAGCTGTATCGCCAGATCAAGGCGCTGTAGCCCGAGACCGTGGCTCGTAATCGCAGAAAGGAGGTCCCGACGGAGCATGATGGCGCAGACTGGTTCGGTTCGCACAGGTTGACTTCTGCGCAGTCCCCCTGGGTACGTCGGGCGCAGCCCGGCAGGTTGGGCAGAGGTCAATCGGCAGGTGGTCGACGATACGCCAGAGAGGAGAGCATCCATGGGCAAGAGAAACAGGTCTGCATCGTGTGGTCTCGTACTGCTCCTGATCGGCATGTTGCTCTCGAGCTGTGGTCCGGCGGCGGAGCCGACCGCATCCGGACCGCAGCCCACGGAACCTATCGTCATCGGTGCCGTCTTCAACGCCACGGGTTGGATGGCGGCCTACGACCAGCCGCCGCGCAGCGGCGCCCTGTTGGCGGTGAAAGAGATCAACAAGGCCGGGGGGGTCCTGGGCCGCCCGCTCAAGATCATCGAGCTCGACGGCAAGAGCGACCCGGCGACCGTGGGCAACGTGGCCCTGCAGCTGATCTCGCAGGGCGCCCAGTTCATCATCGCTCCCAGCGACTTTGATGTCGGTGGGCCGGCCAGCCAGGCGGCTCAGGAAGCCGGCCTCGTCGGCCTTTCGCCAGGTGCAACCTCCCCGCTCTACGGTTCGCAGACCCTGGGCGATCTGCAGTTCACCCTGGGTATGTGGAACAACACCATGAGCTCGGCGGCGGCCGAGTTTGCCTACAAGACGATGGGCTGGCGGAACGCCTACGTGGTGACCGACACCTCCATCGACTATAGCCTCTCCCTGGGTCGCTACTTTACCCAGCACTTTCGAACGCTGGGAGGCAAGATCCTCGGCGAGGACACCTACATGCAGGGTGACCAGGACTTTTCTGCCCAGATCCAGCGCATCCAGGCATTGTCGACCAAGCCCGACGTCATCTTCATCTCCTCGTACATGCCGGACCTCGGCACGATCGTGCGCCAGTCGCGCGCCGCGGGCATCACTGCCCCGATCATGGGTGGCGACTGTTACGACACGGCCGAGTTCTGGGACGCCCTGGGCACGTACGGAAATGACATCTACTTCTCCACCCACGGCTGGCTGGGGCCCGAGGGGGGCGCGGACGTCGTGCACTTTGTCGACCTGTACAAGGCCGAGTACGGAGCGGCCCCGGACAACGCCTTCATCCTCCTCGGCTGGGACGCGGTCTACGTGCTGGCCCAGTCCATCGAAAAGGCCGGTACGACCGACAGCGCCGCGGTAGCGCGGGCGATGGAGAGCACCGAGTTCAGCCTGCTGTCCGGGAAGCTGCGCTGGAACAGCGCGGCGGAAGGCCACTTCCCCAGCAAGTCGGTCGCCATCGTCAAGCTGCACCAGGGCAAGACTTCCTTCGCCGGTTGGATACTGCCCCAGGAAGTGCCCGAGCCCTAGGAACGATCTCGGATTGACCCCCAAGCCATCAGGAGGAACGAACCACCAGGGCACAGGGTTACCAAGACGAGGACGATAGAGAACCCTTGTCGACATCGTGTCCTTGTGTCCTGGTGGTTCGGAGATCGTTTCTTGGTGCGCGCCGGCACGGAACATGGCCTCCAGCAAGGGCGCTCCCTTTTGCCGCGGAGGCGCGGAGAAGGCCAGGGCTATCGCGCTACCGGCAACCCGTAGACTTTGAGTTCTTCTGTGTTTTGCGCCTCTACGTTGGTATCGCATGGACGAGGGTCGCAACGAGTGCACCGACCTCTGGAACCCGATCCCCTGCGCCGGATCTGCGCGCCGGGAATCTGGGACGGCGACTGCCGGAGCGGCCGGCGAGGGTGACGGTTTGGCACGGCAGGCGGGGTTGGTTATCAGCAACCTGGTCAAGGACTTTGCCGGTCTACGGGCCGTCGACGGTGTCAGCCTGACGGTGCGGCCAGGCGAGATCGTGGGGGTGATCGGCCCCAACGGCTCCGGCAAGACCACCCTGGTCAACGTCGTCACCGGCCTGCTTAAGCCGACGGCCGGCCGCACGGTCGTGGACGGAGTAGACATAACCGCCTGGCCGCCTCATCGGATCGCCCGCCAGGGCATCAGCCGCACCTTCCAGACCGTCAAGCTCTTCCGGGAGCTGACCGTCCTGGAGAACGTCGAGGTAGCCGCGGTGGGCATGGGACTGGGCCGCCGCCGGGCCCGGCGGCGGGCGCTCGGCGCACTGGCCGACCTGGGGGTGGAAGCGCTGGCCGAGCTTCCCGCCGGGGCGTTGCCGTTCGGCCACGAGCGGCGGGTGGAGATCGCCCGGGCCCTGGCGATGACGCCCCGCTACCTGCTGTTGGACGAGCCGGCGGCCGGCCTGAACGAGCTGGAGAGCGACGACCTGCTGCGCCTGCTCGGCGCGCTCCCGGCCCGGCACGGCTGCGGCATGCTGGTGATCGAGCACGACCTGCGGCTGGTGATGCGTCTGTGCGGGCGCTTGCATGTGCTCAACCACGGCCGCACGATCGGCGAGGGCACGCCGCAGGAGGTCTGCCAGGACCCGCAGGTCGTCAGTGCCTATCTCGGTTCCGCACGGGGGGGCGGGCATGCTGGTGCTTGACGATGTCTCGGCTGGCTATGGGCCCGTCGTCGCGCTGCACGGCATCTCGCTGGAGGTGTCGCCGGGCGAGCTGGTGGCGCTGATCGGTGTCAACGGGGCCGGCAAGACTACCACGCTCAACACCATCGCCGGCATCATCAAGCCGCTGCGTGGCCAGATTACTTGGCAGGGGGACAGGATCGCCGGCCGGACACCGGAGGACATCGTTCGACGCGGTATCTCTCTCGTGCCCGAGAGACGGCGCATCTTTGCCGGCCTGACGGTGGGCGAGAACCTGCGTCTGGGGGCGGCCACGCGCCGCGACCGTGCCGGCATCCAGCGCGACATTGCCGGGCTCTGTGAGCGCTTTCCCATTCTCGGCCAGCGCTTCAACCAGTTGGGAGGGACGCTCTCGGGGGGCGAGCAGCAACAGCTGGCCATTGCCCGGGCGCTGCTGGCCCGACCCAAGCTGCTGATGCTGGACGAGCCTTCCCTGGGCCTGGCGCCGCTCCTGGTGGAGCAGGTGTTCCAACTGATCGCCCAGCTGCACGGGGACGGGGTCACGATCCTGCTCGTCGAGCAGAATGTGGAGCGAACGCTGGAGGTTGCCGACCGCGTCTACTTGCTCAACACCGGGCGGATCGAGTACGCCGACACGGCCGCGGAGCTGCAGCGGCACGTGGACATCACCGGCGCCTACCTGGGGGGCTCCCCAGACCGGCGGGCGGAAGGAACGACGCCATGATCTCGCTGAACGACGTCCTGCAGTTCCTGATCAACGTCGGCCTCGACTACCTGTCGCTCGACCGCGCCTC
>CAZTIG010000002.1:0-97140 GCA_964613665.1 uncultured Chloroflexia bacterium | reverse complement strand
CGCCAACACCACACTTTCCCTACACGACGCTCTTCCGATCTCGCTCATGGCCCTGGGGCTGGCCATCGTCTACGGTATCCTGCGGCTGGTGAACTTTGCCTACGGTGAGATGGTGATGGTGGCCAGCTACACGCTGCTCGTCCTGGGAGCGGGGCCACTTCCCTGGGCCGTCGCCGCGCTGATCAGCGTGACCGCGGCGATCGTGTCCAGCCTGCTGCTGGAGCGCGTTGCCTTCCGTCCGGTCCGCCAGGCCTCAGGCAACACGCTATTGATCACATCCTTCGCCGTGAGCACGCTGCTGCAGAACGTGGCCCTGTTGGCGATCTCTCCACGGCCCAAGGCCGTGAAACTGCCGGGCTTTTTCGGCGAGACCTGGACTCTGGGAGAGATCACCATCTCCAAGAGCAACCTGTTGAGCATCGTCGCCAGCCTTGTCCTGATGGGGCTGCTGGTCCTGTTCCTGCGGCGCACGTTCCTGGGTATCGCCCTGAGGGCTGCGGCCGACGACTTCACCATGGCCCGCGTGCTCGGCGTCCGCGCCAATGCGGTGATCGCCACGGCCTTTGCCATCAGCGGCTGCCTGGCCGGCGTAGTGGCCATCTTCTGGGTCGGCCGCATCGGCTCGGTCGTGCCGACGATCGGGGCCTCCCCCATCCTGATCGCCTTTATCGCTACAGTCATCGGCGGCATGGACAGCCTAACCGGCGCCGTCGTGGGCGGGTATCTCCTGGGGCTGCTCACCGTGGGCCTGCAGTTGGCGCTGCCGCAGTACCTGCTGGACTTTCGGCAGGTCTTTGTCTTTAGCATCGTCATCCTGGTCCTGCTGTTCCGGCCCCAGGGCCTGATGCGGGCCACCCGTTCCACGGAGCGCATCTGATGGCACACCGGGCGTGGTATGGCGAATGGGCGCGGGGTCTATTCCCGCTGGCCGTGCTGGTTGTGCCGCTCCTGGCAATCACGTTCGCCGTAGACCTGCTGGGCAACGTGATCGTCCAGCGCATCGTCACGGTCATGTTCATCAACCTGCTCGTGGTGTTGGGCCTGCAGCTCTTTATCGGCAACTCCGGCCTGCTTTCGTTCGCCCATGTGGGCTTCATGGGCATCGGGGCCTATGCCACCGCGCTCTTCTCCATGTCGCCGGCAGCCAAGGCACAGGCGCTGCCGAACCTCTACCCCGTCCTGACCGAGGTGCATCTGCCGCTGCTGCTGGCACTGCTGCTGGGGGCCACGGCGGCAGCCGTGGTGGCCGCCGTCATCGGCCTGCCCCTGATGCGGCTCTCTGGGGCTGCCGCAGTGATCGCCACCTTCTCGCTGTTGGTCATCATCCACACCGTCCTGATCAATTGGAGTCAGGTGACCAACGGTCCGCGGACCATCTTCGGCCTGGACCGGGCTACCACGCTCTGGCTGGCAGCGGGGATGGCCCTGCTCGGCCTTGGCATGGCCTACTGGTTCAAGGAGACCTCCCTGGGTCTCCAGTTGCGCGCCTCGCGCGACCAGGAGCACGCCGCGGCCTGTCTGGGCACGAACGTCGTCATCGTGCGCTGGGTCGCCTTTGTCCTCAGTGCCTTTCTCGTGGGGTTGGGGGGAGGGCTGTATGCCCATTTCATCACCTCCTTCTCGCCCATCGCCTTCTACCTGACGCAGACCTTCCTGGTGGTGGCTATGCTGATCATCGGCGGGACCCACAGCGTGGCCGGGGCGGTGGTGGGAACGGTAGCGGTCACGGCGATCTACGAGGGCTTGCGGGCAGTGGAGAACGCCGTCAACATCGCCCAGGTCCTGCCCAACACGCTGGTCGGCTTCACCGAGGTCTTCCTGGCGGTGGCGATGATCGCCATCCTGATCTGGCGGCCGGCCGGCATCATGGCCGGCCGCGAGGTGCGCTGGCCTCGCCCTGGCGGGACCGGGCTCGCCGCGGAAGACAGGTCGAAACTCGCCTCGAAAGGAGGGCCCTGATGGACCAGGCCCAGCTTCTCGAACGGCTCGAGCGCGATGGGATCGAGCACCTCTGGGTGATCTACCACGACTACAGCGGCCGATCGTGTGCCAAGACGATCCCACGGGAACGGTTCGCCGGCGCCATCGAGCGGGGTGTGGTCTTTGCCCGCGCCAACCTGGATTTTGACCTCCAGGACCACATGGCGGAGGGGTCGGTATTCCTGGCACACACGGGGGACATGCTTGCCGTCCCCGACCCGACCAGCTACGCCATAGTGCCCTACCACGCGGCCACCGCGCGGGTGCACGCATTCCTGCGGGCGAACGGCGGCGCCCCCTGGGAGGGCTGTCCGCGCACGCGGCTGGAGCAGATGGTTGACGCCTATGCCCAGGCAGGCCTGACGGTCCAGGTTGGGTTCGAGGCCGAGTTTACCCTCTTTGTCCCCAGTGGCGAGGGCGAGTACCGCCCGGCCGACCAGGACGGCATGTTTACCGTGGCCGGCCTGGAGCGGCACTATGACCTGTGGCAGCGGGTAATCGGCTGCCTGCACGACATGGGCGTGGAGGTGGAGCAGTTGGGCAAGGAGTACGGCCCCGGCCAGTACGAGGCGACGACGCGCCACGCCGCGCCCATGAAGGCGGTGGACGACTACCTGACGTTCAAGGAGGTGGTGCGGGCCCTGGCGCGGCAGGCCGGCTGGATCGCCAGCTTCATGCCCAAACCGTACGCGCACCTGCCAGGCAACGGCCTGCACCTGCACGTGAGCCTCTGGGACGCCGACGGGCAGCGCGACATGAGTGCCGGGCAGGAGGAAAGCGCGCCCCTCTCGGTGCTCGGCCGGCACTTCCTGGCCGGTCTGCTGGGCCACGCTCCGGCCCTGGCCGGCATCGGTTCGCCCACCGTCAACTCCTACAAGCGCCTGCTGCCGGGCTCGTGGTCACCGGCGCACATTTGCTGGGGCGTGGGCAACCGGGCCGCGCTGGTGCGCATCCCCGGCATGGGCCGCCGCCGTCACCTGGAGTTCCGCTCCGGCGACTGCACGGCCAACCCCTTTCTCTTCCTAACGGCCGTCCTGGCGGCCGGTCTGGACGGCATCCGGCAGCGGGCCGAGCCGCCCGCGGCAGTGGAGGAGGACGTCGGCCACCTGACCAATGTGGAGGCGGCGGCGCGCGGCCTGCCGTTGCTGCCCCGCTCGCTGTCCGAGGCGCTGGTCGCGCTGGAGGCCGACGCGTGCATCGGTGCCGCCCTGGGACCGGTGATCGCTGCCGAGTTCGCCAAGGTCAAGCGCGCGGAGATGGCCGCCTATGACCTGCACGTGCATCCCTGGGAACGGCAGACCTACCTGGAGTCCACCTGATGATGATCGAGATCAGCGGCCTTCCGGTCGTCGATGCCCATTGCCACCCCTTTGCCAACGAAGGTCCCCTGAGCGAGGCTCGCTTCGTCGAGCGCCTGTGTTTCCCAGGCGGCTCGACCCGCTACATGGCCGAGGGCGGCGTGGCAGACGACGCAGCGCTGGCGGAGGAGTTGCAGCGACTTCGGGAGAACAGCGTCTACCTCCGCTACGCCGTCCGCGAGCTGGCGCGCTTTCTGGAATGCGAGGACGACCTGACCGCGGTCGTGGCCGCCCGCAACCAGTCGGTGCAGGAGGACTACCCGGGCTACCTGCGCAGGCTCCTGGCGGCCGGCGGTGTCGCCGCCCTGGTGGCCGACATGGGTTACCCCCAGCCGCCGATCGACCTGCAGCAGTTCCGCCGGGAGGTTTCGGTGCCGGTGGTGCCGGTGTACCGGATCGAGCCGCTCATCGCCCACCTACTGGCGGCCGAGGTGGGCTGGACGGAGTTCCGGCGGCGCTACGACGACACGCTGGCGGGTGCCCTGGCCGACGAGGGCTACCGCGGGCTCAAGTCGATCATCGCCTACCGCACCGGGCTGGACATTTCCCCGCTTGGCCGCAGCCCCGACCAGGGGGAGCAAGCCCTGGAGGCGATCCATCGCGGCACCGGCGGACAGGCCATGAAAAAGCTGCGTGACCACCTCTTTTGCCGGGCCCTGGAGCTGTGCATGGAGCACGACGTGCCGATGCAGGTGCATACCGGCATCGGCGACTACGAGGTCAACCTGGCCCTGTGCCGGCCGGCCCTGCTGCTGGACCTGCTGCGTTTTCCGGCGTTTCGTCGCTGCCGGGTGGTCCTGGTGCACGCCGGCTATCCCTACCATGCCGAGGCCGGCTACATGGCCAACGTGCTGCCGCGCGTGTACTGCGATGTCTCCGAGGGGTTGCCCTTTGCCGCGCACGGCGTGGGCCGTATCCTCAGCCAGGTCCTGGAGATGGCCCCCTATTCCAAGGTGGTCTATGGCTCCGACGCTTACTCCCTGCCCGAGATCAACTACGTCGGGGCCCGGCTGGGCAAGATGGCGCTGGGGCGGGTCCTGGCTGACCTGGTTGGGGATGGGCTGCTCACCGTCGGCGAGGCCGAGGGCGCAGCGCGCATGATCCTGGCGGAGACGGCCCGCGCTCTCTACCGCCTGGACGAGCGGCCGGCCGGCGGCTGCTGAACACCCCTCGCGACGTTCGGAACGGCATCTGGTCCGCATGGCACCTGCGACCTGGTCGCCGGACACTGGTGTTGCCTTGGCGGCCTGCCGGGGCCCTGCCGTGCCGCTCTTGTAAATCCCCCCATTTGGTGCTACAATGTGGCGGTAGGGCACAAAATCGGCGGGAGAAAGGATGCTGTCTCGTCGATGGTCTGGTTCCTTTCATCTTCAGTACGACCTTGCCGGAGGCATGAAGGATATGAGATGGAAGCGCGCATCCGCCGCACCCCAGGTCCGGATGACCTGGACCATCGGTCGCAAGCTGGCGCTCGGGTACGGCCTGGGCCTGGTTCTCCTCCTGGCGATGGCTGGGGTTGGCCTGTACACACAGCGGCTGTACCAGGACACGGCCGACCGGATCATCCGCGAGCACGTGCCCCTGATTGTCTCTGTGTCCCGTGCCTACAACAACATCCTGCTGGTCCGGCAGAACGTGAGCTCTTACATCATGACCAATCGTCCCGAGTACCGGGACCGCGTGATATCTCTGCGCGCCGAGACCAGGCAGCTGCTCGACACCCTGCGCAACGCGCCTCTCCCGGACGAGCAGCGCGGGATCACGTTGAGTCTCGTCAATGGATTTTCCGCCTTCGAGAAACGCCTGGATACGGCCATCGCCGTCTTCGAGAGCAACCCTGACGACCCCCTCGCGGCGCTGGTCCTGCTGCGGGCTGCCGATACCTATCTCGACACCACCCTGTTGAGCGAGGTGGAGCACTTCTACCAGTTGAAGTTGGCCGAGACCGAGGAACTGAACCGCCAGAGCGCCGCCCAGGCGACCGCTGCCCGCGTCTTCTTCTACGTCATGTCGGCCGTGGTTCTGGTGCTCTTTGTCGGCGCGGCCTATCTGCTGAGCCGGGGGATCACCCGGGCCATCACCGGCCTGACCCGTGCTGCCAGGCATGTGAGCGCCGGCAACCTGGACGTGGCCTTCGGCGTCACCTCGCGGGACGAGACCCATGTGTTGGCCGAGGCATTCCAGCACATGCTTGGTCAGCTGCGCGGGATGCTGGATCGAGAGAAGGAGGAGCGCGTCTACTTGCAGTCCAGCATCGACCGCTACGTCGAGCAGATGGCGGCGGTGGCCCAGGGGAATCTATCCACCCGCGTCGCGATTGAGGAGCGCGGCACTGCCGGCGATGATCCCCTGGTCACCCTCGGCCGCAGCCTCAACAGTGCCATCGCCGGCCTGCAGGAGATGACCCGGCAGGTGAGCGGCGCGGCCGACGAACTGGGTAGCGCGGCGGCGGAGATACTGACCGCGACCACCCACCAGGCCGCCAGCACCACGGAGGAAGCGGTGGCCGTGACGCAGGCCTCCTCCACCATCGAGCAGGTGCGCAACATCACCGTCCAGACGTCGCAGCGGGCGCAGGAGGTGGTCGATCTGGCGCAGCAGATCATGCACGTTGCCCAGAGCGGGCAGCAGTCCGTCGCCGACACGATATCGGGGATGCACGACGTGGCCAAGCGCGTGGACACGATTGCCGGGGCCGTCCAGACGCTGGACAAGCAGGCGCAGACCATTGGGGCGATCATCGCCACGGTCGCGGAGATCGCTGCCCAGTCCAATATCCTGGCACTGAACGCGGCTGTGGAAGCCGCGCGGGCCGGCGCGGCCGGCAAGGGCTTTGCCGTCGTCGCCCAAGAGGTGCGCAACCTGGCCGAGCAGAGCCGCGCGGCCACCGAGGATGTCCGCACCGTGCTGAACGAGATCCAGCGGGGAGTAGCGGCGGTGGTGGCCGTCACGGAAGAAGGGCGCGCCAGAGCCGAGCAGGGCGTGCAGCTCGCCGCCGAGGCGGGGGAGGCGATCCAGGTCCTTGCCGAGAGCTTGCAGCGATCGCTGACGGCCTCCAGCCAGATCTCCGCCGCAGCCAGCCAGCAGCTCACCGGCGTGGAGCAGATCGTGCTGGCCATCCAAAGCATCCGCCAGGCGACCAGCCAGAACGAGGCGGGCATGCGGCAGATCGAGCACGAGACCAGGGGGTTGAACGAGCTGGCCGGCCGACTGCGCGATGCGGTGTCGCGCTACCGACTCTGACAGGCGCGGTAGGGAGCGGGCGGGGTTCTTCTTTGTGTCGTTGTGAGCGGTTGCCCACGCGAAAGGAGCAAGCCATGGGTGAGAGCGTCTACAAGGTGATCGAGCTCATCGGGACCAGCACCGAGTCTTGGGAGAAGGCCGCGGCCAACGCGGTAGAGATGGCCGCCAGGAGCCTGCGCGACCTGCGCATCGCCGAGGTCGTCCAACTGGACATGCACCTGGACAACGGCAAGGTCGTCGCCTACCGCGCCAAGGTCAAACTCTCCTTCAAGTACGAGGGGAGTGGCTAAAGGACAGGAGGCTCGGAAGACCGGCCATCCGCTGTCCGCTTTTGTCGACCGGCGACCGACTACGGACGGCCGACGGCGGATCAGGACGCCCGCGGCACCCGTCCCAGTGTGTCTAGGAAGCGATCTACCTCGGCGGCGGTGTTATAGTGGACCAGGCCCACGCGCAGCAGGCCGCCCTGCTCCTCCAGCCCCAGCCGCTCGGTCACCGCCAGGGCATAGAAGTTGCCGTCCCAGACAAAGATGCTCTCCTCTCCCAGCCGGGTGGCGATTTCCCGCGGCGTCGTGCCCTCCAGGGTGAAAGAGACGGTGGGGGCGCGCTCGGCGGCGCGGGCCGGGTCGCTGATCCCCCAGATGCGCAGGCCGGGCACCTGCTGAAGGCCGGCGATCAGCCGCCAAGTCAGGGGGCGCTCATAGGCTTGGATGGC
This sequence comes from uncultured Chloroflexia bacterium, assembly GCA_964613665.1. Lineage (GTDB taxonomy): Bacteria > Chloroflexota > Chloroflexia > DTKN01 > DTKN01 > CAZQFV01. The sequence continues at coordinate 89,844 of CAZTIG010000002.1, read as the reverse complement.
GCTCAGACCGGCCTTGATCTCCAGCCGCCGGCCGCTGAGGGCAGGATGGCGCGCGCCGAACTCCCCGCCGAAGCGTCGACCCACCCCGGCCAGATAGTCCACCGCAGCGACCAGCCCGGCCAGGCCTTCGTGGTTCTGCGTGCCGGTCTCGAAGCGCTCGGGGACGGTGTCGGGGGCCGGGCGCACCTTGGCCGGGCGCAGCCGCTCCAGCAGCTCGGCCCGCCCCCATAACACCCCCAAGTGCGGGCCGAAGAACTTGTAGGCCGAGCAGACCAAAAAGTCGCAGCCCAGCGACCGGACGTCGATCGGCCCGTGCGGGGCATAGTGCACGGCGTCGACGAAGCTCAGGGCGCCCACCTGGCGCGCCCAGTCGGCGATGCGCGCCACGGGGTGGATCGTGCCCACGGCGTTGGAGGCATAGCCCACTGCCACCAGGCGGGTGCGCTCGTTGAGCAGGCCGCGCAGCCCTTCCAGGTCCAGGGTGCAGTCCTCGGGATGGAAATCAGCCCAGCGAATGACCACGCCACGCTCCTGCAGGCGCAGCCAGGGGGCGATGTTGGCGTCGTGATCCAGGTGGGTGACGACGACCTCGTCGCCGGGGCGCAGCCCGGCCGCCAGGGTCTGGCTCAGGTGGAAGGTGAGGGTGGTCATGTTGGGGCCGAAGACGATCTCCTGCGGGGCGGCGTTGAGAAAGTCGGCGGCCGCCTGGCGGGCCTGGGCGACGACCTCGTCCGTGCGTCGGCTGGTGACAAAGGCGCCGTGCAGGTTGGCGTTGGAGTGGGCCAGGTAGTCGGCCATAGCATCGATGACCGGCTGCGGCACCTGGGTGCCGCCGGGGGCGTCCAGGTAGAGGTAGGGCCGGCCGGCGGCGTCGTGCTGCTGCAGGGCGGGAAAGCGGTCGCGCAGTGGGGTCAGGTCCATGGACAGGCCTCCTTTGGCATACTCGCTGGGGCCATTCTACCATCGGCGGTGGAAGGGGTCAAGCGGGGCAGGGACAGCGGCAGCGCTCCGCGTGAAAGGCAGGAGCGACCAGAACGAGCGTGGGCTGTGTGCCTGGCGGCGATGCCGGCCCGAGTGGGCTCAGTCGCCGGCCCGCTGGCCCAGCGCTCTGCCCAGCTCGTAGGACTCTGCGGGCTGGCGTGGAGCACGATCACCTTCATCCCTGCCCTCCTTTGTGGTTCCTGTCGTGGCCTCCATCCTACGACTCGCCGGGCCGGCGGTGACCCCTCAACAGGGCTATCGCGGGGCTTGTGTCGGCCGATCCCCATGGTGCGCTGGCCTGCTCGGCCTGGCCGCACGCACCGATGATAGCACCGACAATGCGAGGCCGCAGCCCGGCAGCGCAGCCTGCGGGCGGCTGCCGTCTTCGCCGGCGCATGACCGAGCTCTCGTTGACGTCGCATGTACAGCATGGTATAGTGGTTTCGTCGCCGCCCCGTTTCTCGCAGACCACGTCGGCGGATGTGGCGTACGCTCTCTTGACGCACCACCCGGTCAGCAAAGGCGCTGCCCACCTGTCACAGGTGACGCCGGCCAACGTCGGGCTTGGTGGATCGACCTGCACTCCCCACCTCATCGGCAAGATCAGGAGGGTGCTCCCGGGCAGGTGAAAGGAGATCGCCATGAAGGACCCCCGACTGCTGTCCCGGCGCGATTTCCTCAAATGGAGCGGGGCCGCATCCCTGGGCCTGATCCTGGCGGCCTGCGGCACGCGGCAGGAGCCGACAGCGGTGCCCCCTCCCAAGCCCACCCTGCCCCCGCGGCGCGCCTCACAGCCCCAACCGACACCTGCGCCCACCCAGACCACCCTCCCACCGCACCGGCACGCTGGCCGACGCCCTGGTCTACTACATCGGCTATGCGACCGCGGAGCCGCTGCTCGTGGAGGCCAGGTAGGAGAAACGATGGACCCCCAGCGACCCTTTGTCGGCCGGCAGCGCGAGCGAACGCTGCTGTGGGAGCGGTTCGAGGCCGCCGCCGCCGGACGGGCCGGCGTGGTCCTGGTCACGGGAGAGGCCGGCATCGGCAAGACCTGCCTGCTGCGGGAGATGGCCACGCGCGCGGCGCAGGCGGGGGCCACCGTGCTCTGGGGCGATGCCTCGGAAGCCGAAGGGATGCCGCCCTACCTCCCCTTCCTGGAAGCCCTCGGTCCCTACATTCGCGCCGCCCCCCTGGAGCAGCTGCGCCAGCAGGTCAGCCCCTACGCCAGCATCGTGGCCACGATCCTGCCCGAGGTGGCCGCGCGCCTTGGGGAGCTGCCCGCCAGCTATCCGCTGCCGGCAAAACAGGCCCGGCTGCGGCTGTACGAGGCCGTGGGGGCGTTCCTGGCTGCCGTCTCCGCCGACGCGCCGGCCGGCGCACTCCTGGTCCTCGACGACCTGCAGTGGGCCGACCCGGCCAGCCTGAATCTGCTGTGCTACGTCGCCCGCTACCAGCCCGAGGCGCGGCTGCTCCTGCTCGGCACCTGCCGGGACGGCGATCCGGATCCTCACCTGGCGTTGGCACAGGCGCTGAACCAGCTGGCCCGGCTGCGGGTGCTCACCACCATTGCCCTGGCGCCGCTGCCGGCCGAGGAGGTCGCCGCGCTCGCCGCCGACCGCCTGGGCGGGCCCGTGGACGCGGGCCTGGCCCAGTTCCTGCACGGGCAGAGCGAGGGCAACCCCTTCTTCGCCGAGGAGCTGCTGCGCGGCTGGCAGGAGGCCGGCCTGCTCACCGCCCAGGATTGTGGGGCCGGCCGGCCGTGCTGGGCGCTCGCCGCCACACCGCCCGGCGACCTCCCCCCCACCATCAGCGGGGCCATCCGGCTGCGCCTGGGACAAGCACACCTACAACATCGCCGTGTTCCAGAACGTCGTCCACGACGTCCTGGACAACGATGGCTTTGCCATCGGCTCGGAGCAGGGCGGCCTGCTGGAGAACGTGCGGGTCTATAACAACATCGCCTACAACAACCGCTACCTGGGGCTGGTGGTCCACAACTGCTGCCCGGGGCCGGCGACGCACCCGGTCCGCGACATCACCATTGTCAACAACACCTTCTACAACAACGGCCTGGACCCGTGGGGCGGGGGCATCGCCGTGGACAACCCCGACCTCCAGAGCGTGACGATCCGCAACAACATCGTCAGCCAGAACCTGTCGTTCCAGATCGTCGTCAGCCCGGGCGTGCCGACAGATACCCTGTACATCGACCACAACCTGATCGATGGTTTCCGGGGCTACGAGGGGGAGGTCTACGGCGAGTCCTACGTGGAGGGCGATCCGCGCTTCGTGAACCCGGCGGGGGCCGACTTCCATCTCCATGGCGACTCGCCGGCCGTTGACCAGGAGAGCAGTCTGGACGCCGCGGGCGAGGACTTTGACGGCCAGCCCCGGCCGGCCGGCGCCGGGTACGACATCGGCGCGGACGAGCACGTGGCCCCGGCTCTATGGGTATACCTGCCGCTGGTTTCTAAAGGGGGATAAGCTATACTGCGCCGAGCATGCACCCTGGTGTTGCCGGCAGGACTGGTGGCACGGGGCCTGTCAGTGCCGGCGCGCGGACAGGGCGACATCCGCCGGGCGCTCACTCTGCTGGTGCTGGTTCTATTGTACAGCGGGCGGGCCGGCCTCGCCTTTCTGCGCTTGACGGTGCCCAGCGCCGGTGCTATACTGCCTCTCGACCTCACTTGAGCCTGTGGCGCGTCGAAAAATCGGATGGAAACTCGCTGGGACCTGCGCAAATCCAACTGGCGACAGAAGCTGGAGCTGGTCGCCATCGCTCTATTCGCCGTCGCCGGCCTGGGCGCTGTGCTGGCCCCGCTCGTCCTGGCCCCGGCCCCGGTGGCCCTCCCCGCCAACTCCGCCGTCGTCGCCCAGGCCAGCGCCATGCCCAACCAGGGCTGGATGCCGCTCACGGTCCACTTGAGCGCCTATGGCAGCAGCAGCCCGGATGCCGCCATCGTCCGCTACGAGTGGGACCTCGACGGCAACGGGCGCTTCGACTATGACGCGACCGGCCAGGGCGGATACGCCTTCTACCTCTACGCCAAACCAGGGACCTACACGGTCACCCTGCGCGTGACCGACGCGCAGGGCCGCTTCGCCACGGACCAGGTCGCCGTCGACGTGCGCCACCCGGCCGCCAGCAGCGTGGACTACTGGACCGTCTTTGACGACCGCCAGGTGCGGCGCATCGACCTGGCCCTGGCCCAGGCCGACTGGGAGCGCATGTGGGCCGACCCCGAGGCCAAGCTCCAGGTCCAGGCCGACGCGGTCGTCTTTGGCCAGCCGCTGCCGGACGTCGGCCTGCGCATGCGCGGGCAGTTCTCCCTGCGCGAGTCGGGGGCCAAGAAACCGTGGGAGATCGACACCGACGCCTACGTCGACGGACAGGAGTTCCACAACCTGCGGCAGCTCATGCTGCTCAACAACGTCGGCGACCCCAGCCTGCTCAAGGAGAAGCTGGCCTATGAGATGATGGCTTTCGCCGGCCTGCCGGCCAGCCACGTGACCTACGTCGAGCTGTGGATCGACATCGTCGACGACGCCGCCCCGCCCGCCTACTGGGGCGTCTACACCATGGTCGAGCGTGTGGATCGCAAGTACCTGGCCAATCGCTTCGGCCCGGCTAGCCAGGACGGCAACCTGTACAAGGCCAGCCACGCACAGCGCGGGCCGATGGACCTGATCTATTACGGCGAGCAGATCACCGCCTACCCCACCCAGAACGGCCAATACGCCTACGGCAAGATGAACAACGAGGCCGCCGCCGACTACAGCGACGTCATCGCCCTCTGCCGCGTCGTCGACGGCACCGATTATGCCAGCGCGGAAGAGTTCACCCGCGCGCTGGAGGACGTCCTGAACGTCGACGCCTTTCTGCGCTACATGGCCGTCGTCACCGTCCTGGACAACTGGGACACCTATCCCAACACCGGCAACAACTACTACCTCTTCAACAACCCCGTCAGCGAGCGCTTCGAGTGGATCCCCTGGGACCTGACCTGGGGCGAGAACGCGCAGGCACCGCTGTTCGGGCGCTCCGGGCCGGCGCTGCTCGAGCGCGCCCCGCTGTACGACCGCGTCTTTTCCGTCGAGCGCTACCGCAGCCGCTACGCCGCCTACGTCGATCTGCTGCTGCGCCACTGGTTCACCCCGGAGCACATCGCCGGCCAGGTGCAGTACTACCACCGCCAGATCACCCCCTACATCGCCCAGGCAGGCGGCGACAAGGCCTTCTACGGGGAGCATGCCATGTTCTCGCCTGATGCGTTCTCCGCGTCCTGGCAGGGGCTGGTCCGTTTCGCCAGCGCGCGTTCCGCCTATCTGAGAGAGGCACTGCAGCGAGAAGGAGATCCCTAGATGATGCGCAAGCTGCTCCCCCTGTTCGCCCTCCTGGCCGGCGCCCTGCTTCTGACGGGTTTCTTCGTCGCCCGCGCGGTGGCTCAAGGCGAGGGGTTCGACGAGACGTTCGACAACCTGCAGTTGCCGGGCTGGGAACATTCGCCGGAAGTCGTGGTCAGCGGCGGCGCCCTGCGCATCGGGCCGGGCAACTTTGCGGCGCGCCCAGGAGGCTGGCAGGACCTGGACCTGACGCTGCGGTTGCGCTGCACGGGGGCCGGTGAGACGCACATCAACTACCGGGCGGCCGACAACGGCGGCTACCTGCTGATCATCACGGAGCACGATGTCGTTCTGCTCCGCACGGCGCCACCGGGCGAGCCGCAGGAACTGGCCCGCGCCGCCCTGGAAGGCGTCGACCTGGCGGAGTGGACCGCGCTGCAGATCGTCCTGGTGGGCGGAGAGCACAGCGTCGCGCTGGGCGACCAGGTTCACCTGGCTGCCAGCGACACCGCGCCGCTGCCTCCGGGGGGACTCACCTTTGTCTCCCACGGCGGGCGGACCACCGAGCTGGACGACGTCGCCCTGCAGGTGCCGGCCGGGGGAGCGCCGATTGCCCCCGGCGAGCAGCAGCCGGCCCCCACCGCCGTCCTGCCCACGCCGACGCCGGCCCCCAGCACCTGGCAGGCCGTGCTCGGCGAGCTGACCGCCAGCCAGGGCGCCCCCTTCGAGATCGGCACCTACGCCATCAACCTGCTCCTAGCGGTGATCACCTCGTTCATCCTCAGCCGGGTCTATGTGTATTGGGGGGCGTCGCTCTCCAACCGGCGCAAGTTCGCCGCCAACTTCATGCTGGTCACGGTGACCACGACCTTTATCATCCTGGTGGTGCGCTCCTCGGTGGCGCTGTCGCTGGGGCTGGTGGGCGCCCTGTCGATCATCCGCTTCCGCGCCGCCATCAAGGAGCCCGAGGAGCTGGCCTATCTCTTCTTCGCCATCAGCCTGGGAATCGGGCTGGGGGACAACCAGCGCCTGGTCACCCTGGCGGCGCTTCTGGTGGTCATCGCCATCATCGGCCTGGCGCGCCTGCTGCGCCAGACCCAGGCCGACGTCAACCTGCACCTGGCGGTGGCCAGCCGAGCCCCGGAGAAGGTGGGCATGCCGCAGGTGATGGAGGTGCTGGCCAGGCACTGTGCCAAGCTGCGCCTGCTGCGCTACGACGAGAACGCCGAGGTCGTGGAGATGTCCTTCGTGGTCGAGTTCCGGCACATCGCCGACCTGGAGCGGGCGCGGGCGGCGCTGCAGGCCCTGGCGCCGTCCATCGAGATCTCGTTCCTGGACAACAAGGGGGTCTGGTGATGGGGGCAGCCGTGCCGGTCGGTGGAGCGGGCTACACGCCGCTGCGGGCGGAGCGCTACGAGCGCAAGTTCCTGGTGCAGGAGATGACGCTGCCCCAGGTGAGGGCCGTCGTCCGGCTGCACCCGGGCATGTTCTACGCGCCCTATCCGCCGCGCTACGTCAACAACCTCTACCTGGACACGGTCGACCTGGAGAACTATTACGACAACGTGCACGGCGCGGTTCGGCGGCGCAAGGTGCGCCTGCGCTGGTATGGGGAGCCGCGGGGCGAGATCGGCCGGCCGCTGCTCGAGTTCAAGGTCAGGGACGGGCTGGTGGGGCGGAAGCACACCTACCCGCTGGCCGGCTTCACCCTGGACGAGGGCTTTGACGATCGCCGCTGGCAGCAGGCGGCGGCGAGTTCGGAGCTGCCGGCGGCCGTGCAGCACGGGCTGCGCGGCCTGCACGCAGTGCTGCTCAACCGCTACCTGCGCCGCTACTACGTCTCGCGGGACGGCCGCTTCCGGCTGACGCTGGACTCGGAACTGGCCTTTTACCGCGCCCACGATGCCCTCGGCAGCCGCTTTGTGCACCGGCAGGCGGATCCGTGGAGCGTGGTCGTGGAGCTCAAGTACGAGGTCGACGCGGAAACGCAGGCCGGCCGGGTGGCCAGTTTCTTTCCCTTTCGGGTGACGCGTAGCTCGAAATATGTGCAGGGAATCGAGAGGGTCTATCTCTAGTGCTGCGAGGGCGGAGCCTGTGCCCACATCGGCCCAGCCCAATAGCGGCCCGGCCCGGGCGGACAGGCATCCGCCGGGCTACTTGAGCGTTACCAGGCTCATCACCCGCCCCATCAGCGCCCGGGGGGTGCAGACCTGCATCCAGGTGACCACGGTGACCTGGACATAGTTCAAAAAGGCCCCGATCCCCAGCGCGACCAGGGCAGCGCTGATGGTGGACGAGGCCAGCCCGAGCAGGAGGACGCCGCCGGCGCTCACGCCGACGACCAGGGCCAGCACCAGGCCCAGCCGGCGCGGCACTGGCCGGGGCCGCAGGCCGGCCAGCGCCGTGCCCAGCAGCGCCCCGGCGCCGAGAGCCGAGGTCAGCAGGCCCAGAGCCGCTGCGCCACCGGGGAGCCGCGCATCTGCCAGCACCGGCAGGCCCAGGTAGAGCGGGCCGGTGGTGAAGAGGTTGATCGCGGCGACGATCAGGACGAGGGTGCGCAGCGTGCCGTGGCGCCAGAGGTAGACCAGGCCCTGCTTGATCGAGGAGAGCAGGTCGGCCGCGGCCGGGCGACCGGGCCCTTTGGGCTGGGGCCGCCGCCGCGGCAGCAGCGCCAGCAGCACCGTCGCCAGGCCTGTCGCCAGGGCGTCCACCACCAGGGCCGCGCCGGTCCCGGGCAGGTCGGCCGCCAGGCCGGCGTCCTGTGCCGCGCCGCCCAGCCCGGCGATCAGCAGCCCGGCCAGGGCTGGCCCCACCAGCCCGCCGATCTTTTCCACGCCATAGGTCAGTGAGTTGGCCGTCAGCAGCTGCTCGGGCGGCGCCAGCAGCGGCGCGATCGCGCTGCGCGCCGGGTAGGAGAGCGCCTCCACAAGCCCGTAGGCCAGGCTGAAGGCGTAGAGCATGCCCACCTCCACCCGCCCGCTCAGCACCAGCCCGGCCAGTAGGGCCACCAGGGCCGTGCGGGCGGCGTTCGCCACAAGCAGCAGCGCCCGCGGCGAGACGCGGTCGCTCAGGGCCCCGCCGAGGGGCATGAAGGCGAAGCGCGGCACGCCGGACAGCAGCAGCACCTGGCCCAGGGCGGCGGCATCGCCGGTCAGCCGCAGCACCAGCCACGGCAGGGCGATCAGGTAGAACTGGTTGCCGAGCTGCCAGAAGAGCTCGCCCGCCACCAGCAGGCAAAACGCCCGGCTGCGCAGCAGGGTGCGGACAGGACCGCCGCCGGCCGGCACGTCGCTCATGACGTCCTCCCTGTCCAGGCGATCGCGGCCGGCCAGAGGACGTCCATGGGCAGCATCAGCCACGCGTAGAGCCCCACCGCCATCTGCCCGCGCTTGTAGAGCGTTCTGTCCAACATGGGCCACCCCCGCGGTCTGATTCTCGGGCGAGTTCCCCCGTCTGTCTCTGGACCCAGCATACCACCCCACCCGGTGCAGCCACATCCACCGCGGGGTGCATCCGGCGGTACATTGGAGGGTGTAGGGGCTGCTATCCTCCCGCCGCCTCGCGGCGAACTGGTGATTGCCCAAAACGGGACCTGCTCTCCGGGCGGCGCCCTGCCGGCCGGCCCCGCCCGAGCGTAAACGCCCGGGCTACGAGATGGAAGGCCCTGCCGGCCTGTTCTCAGCCCCGAAAGGGGCTTCCATCCTATAGGAAACAAACTTGCCTTCCTATAGGAGACAAGCTTTCCTTCCTGGAGCAGATACACCTTCTCCGCTGAGGAAGCCACCCGCATTCCCCGAGCAGCCAGACCTTCTGCCCTGCGGAGACGAACCGTTCTTCCTCAGGCAAGCGGGCTTCTCCTGCTCGCGAACAAGGCCTTTCTGCCGGTCACACGATGCTCCCCTGCCCAGGAGCGGTGGGGAAAAGGCCTCGATCTCGGCGGCGACCATCTCGCGGGGATGATGTTCCATCCTCTCTCCCTCCTTCCTCCAGCCCTTTCGGCAACGCACGGCCGAACCAAAGTCGCCGGCCTTGACCGGCAAGTGCCCGGCTCCCGCAACGGCCCGACGCCGCACATCCAGGGACACGGCAATGGTACGGCCATGCCGCACTGTACGCCGGCCGGGCACTTGCCATCCGCTGTGCATCGGCGCAACCTTGATATCGCCGTGTCGGCAACGGCGAGTGTTTGACCCACAAGCCCCTGCCTGCTATAATGCGGACAGCGTCGTGCAAATGCCCGCAGCGGCCGTGCAAGGGCCGCGCGGGTGTCGCCGCGCGGCGGGGAAAGGCCATAGGCTTGCAGAGCGCGGCTGGCACGGGAAGGCCCATCAGGAGAGCACATGGCGGAGATAAAAGGCTCGACCCTGGACATAGGGAAGAAGATGATTCTGAAGATCTATGGCGAGGAGTCCTTCCAGAGAGTAGTCGCCCTGTTGAGCCAGGAGGAGCAGGCGGCGCTCACCGGCCCGGTCTGGTCCAGCCAATGGTACCCTCTGGACTACTACGTTCATCTCAGCGAGGCAATCCTCAAGGAGCTCTACAGGGGCGACGAGGATGCCCATCTACGGGAACTCATCTACCCCTCCATGGAGGAGCAGTTCAATCTCATCTACCGAGCGTTTCTCAGCCTGGGTTCCCCAGAGGCTCTTGTCGGGCAAATGGCCAGGATCACCGGGACCTACTTCCGGGGCGTGTCAGCCCAGGTCCAGATCGTCGGACCTGGTGAAGCACTCGTGACCTACAGCGGATTCGGAAAGGGGGACCGCATCCTGGAGATCTCGTTCCGGGGTTGGTGGGAAAAGGCCCTGGAGGCCATGCGGGTGAGGAGTTACTCCTTCGAAGTCAAGACCTCCATCGGGGAGGGCAAAGGCTACGGTGAGTATATCGTTCGTTGGGAGAGGCGCTAGTACTCGACCCGAGCGAAGGCGTAAAGTCCTACGATCCCTCCAGCAGCCGCAGGGCGCGGGCCTTGGCGATGGCCTGGGTGCGGCTGCGCACCGCCAGCTTGCCGTAGATGTGGTTGACGTGCCGCTTGACCGTGCCCAGGGAGATGACCAGCCGGTCGGCGATCTCCGGGTTGCTCAGGCCGGCCGCGATCAGCCCCAGCACCTCCAACTCGCGCTCGCTGAGGGGCTCGATCAGCGGCTGGGCGGCGGCGCGACGGGGCGCTGGCGAGACCCCGGCGTGGGCCAGGAGCTGGTCCACGAAGGCCGGGGCAGCTGGGCGGACCTCGGGCAGCAGGGCGATCGTCCGCTCGTCCTCGTCGAGGAAGGCGCGGACATAGTCCTGGGGTGCGGCCAGGACGAGGGCCCGCGAGAGGTAGTCGCGGGCGGCCTGCCGCTGGCCCGCCGCTTCCGCGGCCAGCGCCTGCACGATGTGCACGGTGATCAGTGGCCGGAAGAGGCCGTGCTCCTGGGTAAAGCGCTCCAGGCGGTCCAGCAGGCGCTGGGCCTCGGCGGCGCGGCCCTGGGCCAGCAGCAGGCGGCAGTAGAGCAGATGGTGGTCCAGGCGCAGGTACTGCGGCGGGTCGTCCACCGATAGGCCGGCGGCCTCGGCCCAGTGCAGGGCAAAGAGCCGGTCGCCCCGCCTGAAGCGTAGGTGGGCCTCCCAGGCGCGGGACCACTCGGCATCGGAGAAACCAGTCTGGGTGGCCAGCTGATTGGCCCGCTGCAGGGCCTGCAGGGCGGCGTCGACCTCCCCCTGCGCGAACAGCGTCGGTGCGGCCAGCCCGTAGGCGACGGCAGTAAAAGCCTCCAGGCCGATCTGCCGGGCGAGGATCATGCTGCGCTCGTAGCAGTCGCGGGCCATCTCGAGTTGGTTGGCCTCATAGTGCAACATCCCCAGCCGGCTGTAGACCAGGCCGGCCATCGGTGATAGCCGGCCGGCCGCGTCGGTGTAGCGGCTGATGGCTTCCTGGCAGAAGGCGACCGCCTCGTGGCGCTGCCCGTGGTTGTTCAGCGCCAGCGCCAGGGACATCTCGACCATGGTGACCGAGATCTGGTTGCCGGCCGCCAAGCCGGCGCGCCACGCCTCGCGGAAGGCGCTGATCGTCTCGGCGATGTGGCCCAACCCTTCCAGCGATTCGGCCATCGTCCAGAGGGCGATGACACGCCAACGCAATTGGTCGGGCGGCAGGATCTCCAGCGCGGCCCTGGCCGCCTCGACCGTGCCGGCATAGTCCTGGCGGTACATGAGGGACAGGAAGCTGCGCAGGACCAGGAGCTTGCCCATCCCCGCCGGCGGCGGGACCTGCTGGCGGAAAACGGCCTCGGCTACCCCGACGTACTCCTCCGCCTGCGGCAGCTGGCCATTGAGGGCCAGGACCCACCCCCGCAGGGCCGCCAGGTCCCCATCGGAGCGCACGCGCCCGTCCGGCAACGCATCCAACCATCCCTGCACGGTCATCACTCCGCCGCTCAGGAGAGTGTCCTCCGCCGCCAGGCGGAGCAGGCGCTCGACTTCCGACGAGTCCCCGGTCACGGAGGCGTAGGCGCGGGCATGCTGCATTGCCTGGCTCAGAGACCCCTGGGACTCGTACCAGCCCATGGCCCGGCGGTGCAGGAGGGCCGACTCCGCCGGGCCAAGAGCCGCCCGTAGGACCTCTCCCAGCAGGCGGTGGTAGCGGTACCACTCACGCCGCTGGTCCAGGGGGATAAGGAAGAGATTGGCCCGCTCCAACTGCTCGAGAAGGGCCTGGCTGTCATTCCGGCCCGTCAGCGCGTCGCAGAGGGGGGCGGTCAGGCGATCGAGGATGGCCGTCTGCTGCAGGAACTGGCGCACGCCCGGAGGCTGGCGCTGGAGCACCTCGGCTACCAGGTAGTCCATCACGTAGCGGTTGTCGCCGCTGAAGGCGACGACAAAAGCCCCGGTATCCTCGGGCTTTTCCTGAAAGGCCAGGGCGGCCAGCTGCAGGCCGGTGACCCAGCCTTCGGTGCGGGCCTCCAGCGCTGCGGCTGTGGCCGGGGATACCCGCAGGCCCATGGTCTGTCGGAAAAAGGAGGCGGCCTCCTCCTCCGTGAAACGCAGCTCGCGCTCGCGGATCTCGTCCATCTGGCCGCGGGCCCGCCAGCGGGCCAGGGGCAGGGCCGGGTCCTGGCGCGTCAGCAGGACCAGGTGGAGCAAGGGCGGCTGGTGCTCGATCAGGAACTCGATGGCGCTGTGGATCAGCGGGCTGCTGATAGCCTGGAAGTCGTCCAGGATCAGCAGAAATGGGCCGGGGGCGGTGGCCAAATCGTTGATGAGCAGGGCCAGGAGCGATCCGGGCGGCGGCAGCTGCGGCGCGGACAGGAACCCCTGCGCGGTTCGGCCGATGTCGGGGGCGATCTTTTGCAGCGCGGCGATCAGGTAGGTGAGAAAGCGAGCCGGGTCGTTGTCCCCCTCGTCGAGCGAGAGCCAGGTGGCGGGCCGGTCCAGCCCACTGACCCACTCGCTGACCAGGGTGGTCTTGCCAAAGCCGGCCGGCGCGGAGAGCAAGGTCACCTTGCGGCCCAGGTGCAGGTCCTCCTGCAGCCGCTGCACCAGGCGCGGCCGTGCCACCAGGTTGGGGCGGACCGGCGGAGCGAGTAGCTTGGTGACCAGCAGGTGCGTGCCCATGGCAATCGTCCCCTCGGGCCAGCTCCCTGGCTAAGCAGAGAGCGCGAGGCTGCAGACAGGGCCATCCTACCACACTTTTGACCGGCCCTCAACTGGATCGCCCAGCGGATAGCCCGGCAATAGCCCTTTGGGGACGTTCCACGCGGGCCGTGGTCTGGTATCATCGTGTCAGAGACAGCACCGCGGGAGGGCGCCAGCGCGCTCCCGACAGGCTTTCCTCCTTAGGGCTCGAAGGCACCCGCTGGGCCGGCGGGTGCCTTCGTGGTTTGGCCACTCAGCAAGGCAACCGGCGAATAGCCCACGAATAGCCCCTACGGGACAGGATTCGGCCCGGAGTGAAATGTACAATGGAGGCCACCGTAGGTGGGCGGCCGGGCGAAATGGCGGATCGGCAAGTTGGGGGCCGCTGCCTGGCCCGGGGTTGCAGTCGACGCGAGGGGTGACAGAAACGGGCCAGGGGTACGGATCAAGTTGGCGGCAGGAGGCATGGGTGATGGCCGGCGGGCGCAAACTGGACCAGGAGGGCATCTATCGTATCCGGGTGAAGGGGGCACTGGACTGCAAGTGGTCCGATTGGTTCGATGGGTTCACAATCGTGCAGCAGGCCAACGGCGAGACCCTCATGATCGGGCCGGTCGTCGACCAGCCGGCGCTGCACGGCCTGCTGAACAAGATACGGGACCTGGGGCTGCCCCTGCTTGCGGTCGAGCGCCTGGAAGACCAGGGCAAACAGGTCGCTGGAAGGAGGTGAGGAGTGTACCCGGTAGAGCTCTCGCACATTGCGAAGTCGTTCGGACAGGTGCAGGCCGTCGCCGACGTTTCCTTCACGGTGCAGCACGGGGCGATCTTCGGCCTGCTCGGCCCGAATGGGGCCGGCAAGACGACCACCATCCGTGTATGGTGCTCACGGTCTACCGGATCATGCGCTCCGTGGCGGCGCTGTTCCAGGCCCAGACGCTGCTCTTCGGGCAGCCGTTCTCCATCCGGCGTTACGCGCGGGCGCTCCTCGGAAGGGAATGAGCCGTACCCCGGGCTTGACAAAGGGCTGCTGCCGTGGTATAAGATAGACGCATTCAAGGATGTCTATGTATCAGGGGTGAGCGATGGACATCGATTGCGTCGAGTTCTGCAAGGCTCTGGGCGACGAGACCCGGCAGAAGATCCTGGAGATGCTGCTGGAGCGGGAGATGTGCGTCAGCGACATCGTCGAAGCCTTCCGAATGTCCCAGCCAACCATCTCCCACCACCTGAACGTGCTCAAGCAGTTCGGGCTGGTCACCAACCGCAAAGAGGGCAAGCAGGTCTACTACGCGATCAATCGCCGCAACATGGCCGAGTGTTGCGGCCGGCTGGTGGCCAAGTTCGAGAGCGACACGTGCGAGGTGTAGTCGCTCTCTCTTTTGGGCGTACCCATAGACGTATTTGGATTTGTATATCAAAGGAGGAGCCGAGATGAACGACAGCGCTAGCAAGGAAAAGATCAAGGAGGCGGTACGGCAGACCTATGGCCAGCTCGCCCGCCGCTATGTCGGGGACGCAGCGCCGGCGCGCTGCTGCGGTCTGCACGAATCCGCAGAGGCCAAGGCCGGGCAGTCGTGCTGCAGCAGCGCGCCGGCCGGGGAAGCGGACGAGCGCAGCAGCCCGGCCGTGCGGCTCTACTCGTCCGCGGAGTTGGCCGGCCTGCCGGACAGCGTCACCGGGACCGTCGCTGGCTGCGGCAACCCGACGGCTATCGCCGAGCTCCAGCCGGGCGAGGTCGTGCTCGACCTGGGGGCCGGTGGGGGGATCGACTGCTTCCTGGCCGCCCAGAAGGTCGGTCCGACGGGGCGGGTGATCGGGCTGGACATGACCACGGACATGATCCGGCTGGCCCAGAGCAACGCCAAGAAGATGGGCGTGCGCAACGTCGAGTTCCGCTACGGCGAGATGGAGGACATGCCCCTGCCCGATGGGGCGGTGGACGTGATCGTCTCCAACTGCGTCATCAACCTCTCGCCTGACAAGGACGCCGTCTTCGCCGAGGCCTTCCGCGTGCTACGGCCGGGCGGGAGGATGAGCATCTCCGACATTGTCATCGACGGAGAGCTGCCCGCGGCCATCCGCAGCCGCCTGGACGCCTGGGCCGGCTGCCTTGCCGGAGCCCTGGACGAGTCCGTGTACCTGGACAAGATGCGCGCGGCCGGCTTCACCGCGGTGGAGGTGGCCTCGCGTGACTATGCGCGGTTCGGCAGTGCTCCCGAGTTTGCGCAGGAGCGCGCCGCGCTGCAGACCGAGGGCGTCTCCGTCGCCGATCTCGACCGCAAGGTCGCCAGCATCCGGGTCACCGCGCGCAAGCCCGCGGCGAACCGCTCCTGATCGTCTGCAGCAGCATCACCGGATCGGCCGATGCCCGCCAGGGGCCGGCCAGCCCGGCACGGATAGCCCGGTACTGCCCCTGCCGGGAGATGACGGATCCACCGCCGTCTGCTATCATGGGTCCGATGAAGCGTATCACGATCACAGGAGGATATCCATGAGCGGCCCAAGCAGAGAGCGGTTCCCGGGAAGCTGGCTGCGGCCGGCACGCCGGTACCTCGGCCTGGTCCTGCTGTTGACCCTGGCGGCCGGCTGCGGGCCCGGACCGGCCGTACCCGCCGCGCTGCATCGCACGGCGACTGCGGCGCCATCCCCGGCACTCCCGCCCACCCCGGCGCCGACGGTCGACGGCGGTGCGGGCCTGACGGCCGAGCAGATTGCCACGCTCGGCAGTCTGGTCAAGGTGGACGACTACCCGCTCTACACGATGCGCTACGTGGGCGGGTACGATCAGCTTCCTCCTGCGCCCGCGGCGGTGTCCGGGCCGGCCGTGTCCCCCTGGGCCTGTTCCCTCTTTGCGGCGCTGGGGAATCCCGAGGCCATGCACTATGGCCGCAACTTTGACTGGGAGCATAGCCCGGCGCTGCTCCTCTTTGCCGATCCCCCGGATGGGTACGCCTCTGTCTCGATAGTGGACATCGCCTATCTGGGGTTCTACGGGGGAGCGGCCGGCCAGCTCCTCGACCTGGCGCTGGCGGAGCGCGCGGCGCTGCTCTATGCGCCGCTGATCCCCTTTGACGGCATGAACGAGGCCGGCCTGGCTGTCGGCATGGCCGCCGTGCCGGAGCAGCCCATGCCCACCAGCCCGGACAAGGAGACCATCGACTCCCTGCAGGTGATCCGCCGCATCCTGGATCACGCCGGCGACGTCGACCAGGCGGTGGCGATCTTGGGGCAGTACAACATCGACTGGGGTGGCGGGCCTCCCATCCACTACCTGATCGCCGACGCGTCGGGGCGCGCTGTCGTGGTCGAGTTCTACCAGGGCCGGATGGTCGTGCTGCCTGGCGAGCAGCCATGGCACGTCGCCACCAACTTCCTGCTGGCCCCGGCCGGCGCGGCCCCCCAGGGGCAGTGCCGGCGCTACGACCGCATCAGCCAGCGCCTGGAGGAAACGGCGGGGCGACTGACCGTGGCCGAGGCCATGGACCTGCTGGCCGAGGTCGCGCAGGATGGCACGCAGTGGTCGGTCGTCTATGCCATGAGCAACGGTGAGGTGAGCGTGAGCATGGGCAGGCAGTACGGTGCCGCGCACACGTTCCCTGGCGACTGGCGCGCCGAGCCCCGGTAGGGGCGCAGCGTTCTGCGCCCCACCGCTTTCCCGCAGGAGGTGACAATGGACGACAAGGGGACGAACGAGCCGACTGCACAACGAAAGGGCTGGCGAGAGGTAGCCACCCCGAGGGTGGTCGTGCGCTCGCTGCTGCTCCTGGCCCTGCTGCTGCTGCTCCCGGTCGTGGCGGCCGGGAAATGGGACTGGTGGGCGGGGTGGAGCTGCGGCGGGCTGGCCGTGTTGGGCACCCTGGTAAGCCGGGCCCTGATGATCCGCCGCCATCCCGACCTGGCCGCCGAGCGTGCCGGCGGGCTGGGGCGGGAGGATGCCAGGAAGTGGGACCAGGTGCTCCTGCTGCTCGGCCTGGTCATCCCCCTGCTTGTCTGGCTGGTGGCCGGCCTGGAGGAGCGCTTCAGCCCTGGGCCGCGGATGGGGCTGGCCCTGCAGCTGGCCGGGCTGGGGGGCGTCCTGCTGGGCTACCTGGTGAGCACGTGGGCTATGGTGGTGAACCGCTTCTTCTCCTCCGTCGTGCGCATCCAGAAGGACCGTGGACATGCGGTGATCAGCTCGGGACCCTACCGCTTCGTGCGCCACCCCGGCTATGCAGGCGGGGCCGTGGCCATCCTGGCGACGCCGCTGCTGCTGGGTTCGTTCTGGGCCCTTCTGCCGGCTGGCCTGACTGTTGCCACCACGGTCATCCGCGCCGCCCTGGAGGACCGCACGCTGCAGCAGGAGCTGCCCGGTTACGCCGAGTACGCTTCGCGCACGCGCTTCCTGCTGCTGCCGGGGATCTGGTGAGCTCGCGCGCAGGCGCGGGCTGGGATAGCGCCGTGCGCAAATAGCCCCTCCAATAGCCCGTTCGGGACCTCCTGACCTGCCCCTCTCCGGCTACAATAGGGCCACGTGGAAGGCTGCACCGGGAACGAACATCATCGCTGTGGCCTGCGTGGCGGAGGGCCCCATGGACGAGATCGGCTTTGCTTCCTACCTCACCGCGAACGGACGCCTGCCCAATACCGTGAAGCGCTGCGTCGCCCTCGTGCAGGAGTTCGAGCGCTATCTGCTGGGGCACAAGCAGGGGAGAGAGCTGGAACAGGCCGACCCCCAGGACCTGGCGGACTTTGCCGCATGGGCCTCCGGCCGGGTCCGCTGTGTGGACACCTACCTGCTGGCCGTGGCTGTCTACTACGACTGCGCCGGCCGCCCGCAGATGAGCGCGGCCGCGCGGGCGCTGCGCCGGCCCCGGCCCCGCCAGGCAGCCCTGCACCTGGCGGAGATCCAGGGGGTGCCTCCGGAGCACGTCGAGCGGCTGGCTGCGGAGGGCATCCGCACCACGGAGCACATGCTTGCGGCCGGCAGGAGGCCCCGCCAACGGCAGGTGCTGGCCGAGAGGACCGGGATCCCGCAGGAGGTGGTCCTGGAGCTAGTCAAGCTCTCCGACCTGGCGCGCGTCCCGCGCGTCAAGGGGGTGCGGGCCAGGCTGTGCTATGCGATCGGCGTGGATAGCATCGAGAAGCTGCAGCAGCGGGCCCCCCAGGAGATCCACGCGCTGATGAGCGATTTCATCGCCCGGAACCGGTTGGAGGTCAAGCCGCTCTCACCGCTTGAAGCCCGGCACATCGTGGCCTCGGCCCGCGGGCTGTCCCAGCTGATCGAGTACTGATGGCCGGCCAGCGTTCCGCCGGTGCGGATCGATCCGCGGGCCACCTTTCGTGTAGGGCGGAGCATACATTCCGCCGATGGCAGATGCGCACATCATGACTAGCATGGGCAAAGAACGGATCCGGGAGGAGAAGTGATGAAGACTTTGTCCAAGATCGTCGTCCTCGCGCTGCTCGGCATTGCTCTCCTGGGAGGGTGCGGCCCGACCCAGCCGGCCGGCTCATCGCCGCTGCCGCCGACCGCACCGGCCGCGGCCACCGCCCGTGCCACCACGGTCCCCACCCAGGAGGCCCCATCCTCCCTCACCGCGGGGCTCGCGGGGCTCGATTTCGACACCTTTCTGGAGGCGTCGTACCGGCGCCTGCTGCTCCGCGACCCCGAGGCGGTGGTCAAGGCCGGCCTGGTCGGGTACTACGGGGCCAGCAAGGACCGCCTCACCGACATCTCCGAGCCCTACGTGCGCGAGACCCAGCAGCTCGAGACTGCCGTCCTGGCCCTGCTGCGCAGCTACGATCGCGCCCAGCTGACCGCCGGGCAGCAGCTCTCCTATGACATCTACGAGTGGTACCTCGACGACCGGGTGCGCGGGCACCCGTACGCGTACCACGACTTTCCGGTGAGCTTCCTGATCACCACCAGCATCCCCAAGCAGCTGCTCGAGTTCTTCGACTACTTCCCGATCACCAGCCCGCAGGATGTCCAGGACTATATCACCTGCCTGTCCCAGGTCGATGACAAGTTCGACCAGCTCATCGCCGGGCTGCAGCGCCGCGAGCAGGCCGGTGTGACGCCGCCCGGCTTTCTCATCCCCTGGTACCTGGGCGAGCTGCAGCAGATTGCCCGCGGGCCGGCCCGCAGCACCCCGCACTACACCGGCCTGGCCGCCAAGGTGGAGGCCCTAGGGCTGAGCGCCCAGGAGCAGGAGGACCTGCTGGCGACGGCGCGGCAGGAGATCGAGGCCAGCGTGCTGCCGGCCTATGCCGCCCTGGTGTCCTACCTGCAGCACCTGCAGACGGTGGTCAGCGACGACATCGGGGCCTGGCGACTGTCGGACGGGGCAGGGTACTATGCCTACACGGTGCGCCACTTTACCACCACCGAAATGACCCCCGAGGAGATCCACGAGCTGGGGAAGCAGGAGCTGGTGCGCATCCGCGCCGAGATGCGCGCCATCTTCGATCAGCTGGGGTATCCCCAAGACGAGGACCTGGCCCAGCTCTACAACCGCGTGGCCCGGGACGGCGGCATGGTCAGCGGCAGTGAGGTCGCCGCCGTCTTCGAAGGCTACATCCGGGATGCCGAGGAGCGCACGGCTGCGGTGTTCGACATGCGCCCGCGGGCCGAGGTCATCGTCGTAGCCGGCCAGGAGGGGGACTATTACAGCTGGCCGGCGGTGGACGGATCGCGGCCGGGGATGTTCTATGCCCGCGTCAGCGGCAGCCAGCCTCGCTACCGCCTGCCCTCCCTGACCTACCACGAGACGGTCCCGGGGCACCACTACCAGATCGCTCTGGCCCTGGAGCTGCCCCTGCCCTCGTTCCGCAAGGGGGCGGATTTCCTCGGCTACGTGGAGGGCTGGGCGCTCTACGCCGAGCGCCTGGCCCATGATCTGGGCTTCTACGCCGACGATCCCTACGGCAACCTGGGCCGGCTGCAGATGGAGGCCTTTCGTGCCGCGCGGCTGGTGGTCGATACCGGCATCCACGCCAAACAGTGGAGTTTTGGCCAGGCCGTCGACTTCATGGTCGAGAACACCGGGATGCAGCGGCAGTACGTCGAGAGCGAGGTGGCCCGCTACGCCATGTGGCCGGGGCAGGCTCTGGCCTACGACGTGGGGTTTCTGAAGATACTGGAACTGCGCCAGAAAGCCCAGGACCAGTTGGGCGGACGTTTCGACTTCAAGGAGTTCCACAACGTGCTCCTCTCCAACGGGGCCGTTCCGCTGGATGTCCTGGAGCATATCGTGGACGACTACATCGCGGCGAACAAGGGCTAGGAGCTGGCGGGCCGATGGGCTGGCTCAGGCGACTTCTCATGGTGGCGGTCCTGGGGCTGCTGGTCCTGCAGGCCAGCTGTGGGCGGACGCCCGTGCCGAGACCCCTTCCCCCCGCGCCCGACCCGACGCCGGGACCGCGTCCCCCTCTGCTCCTGGAGATCGCCGAGCAGTTCACCTTCCCCGGCCGGCCTTTTGACCCGCTGACGCTGGATGACTGGGCCAGCGATGTGGACACCCCTGTCACAGCTCTGTCCTGGAGTGTGACCGGCACGGCCGAACTCGTCGTGACGATCACGGAGCGGGTAGCGGTGGCCGCGCCGGCTGAGCCGGCCTGGAGG
Source organism: uncultured Chloroflexia bacterium (assembly GCA_964613665.1). Classification (GTDB taxonomy): domain Bacteria; phylum Chloroflexota; class Chloroflexia; order DTKN01; family DTKN01; genus CAZQFV01. The sequence goes on along the minus strand of CAZTIG010000002.1, from coordinate 69,302 downwards.
GGGTCGGAGACAATCCGCCTCCAGGCCTGTGATCCGACCGGCCTGTGCGACAGCACCGCGGCGCTCTTCACCGTGCTGGAGCAGTCGCAGCTCCAGATCACCTCCATCTGCAACGCGGGCTTTGTGCTCAGCTCCCGCGGCAAGAAGGTCCTGATCGACGCCCTCTTCGACCCAGAGTCCCTGGGTTGCCCCTCCGCCGCCGCAGCCGCGGCGGCGATGCGCAGCGCCGGGCCGCCCTTCGATGGCGCGGACGTGGTCCTGATCACTCACAGCGACCCCGGCCACTTTGACCCGCGCATCGTGGTATCGTATCTGCTGCACAACCCGAAGGCGGTGCTCGTCTCGTCGGCCAATGTCTTTAGCCTGGTGCAGCCGCGATACCCGGACGTCGAGGAGATACGGGATCGCAGCCGCCCGATCACGGTCTGGGGTGGGCGGAGCGCCACGATCACGGCCGGTGGAGTCCAGGTAGAGGTCCTGAGTGTCCCCTACGGCAGCGTCCCCAATCAGGGGTTCCTGCTCAACCTCGGCGGCTTCCGCGTCTTCCACTTTGGCGCCGCCGACCTCGACAGGTCGCTGCTGGCTGCATTGCGGCCGTACCATCTTCCGAACAGAGGGATCGATGTCGCTCTGGTGCCCTACCGGTTCCTGATCAGGGAGGATCTCCTGCCCGTCGTGACCGAGGGGATCGGTGCCGCCGTGGTGATCCCGACGGCGTGGGGAGGTGATCTGGGCCCTGTCCAGCAGGAGGTGCGTACGCTCTTCCCACAGGCCGTTTTGATCCAGCCGATGGAGACGTACACGCTGTCGTACCCACCTGCTCCTCCGGGAGCGACGGAATCCACCTGCGGCGGGCCAAAGAAGGAGGGGACACCATGAAGACGTCGTTGCTGGCCGTGCTCTCTATCAGGCTGTTGCTGGGCGTTTGCGGCGGCAGCACCGAACCGCTGTCGCCCCGGACTTCCCCTCCCGTCCAGGGCACCGAGCCCGGCGTGCAGCCGACGACCCTGCCTGCCCAGTCCACGCCGGTTCGGCCGCCGGCTGCAGGTGCGCCGCCGGTCATCGTTGGCATGTCCGACCAGTCGATCTCGGACCTGGAGACCTTCCCCCTCTGCTGTTGACCGACTATGTGACCGACACCGACACCACCGCGCCGGCTGGCACGCAGCTGACGATCAGCGGTGTCGACACAGGAATCGTCTACCTGACCCACGGGAACGATCGCCAGGTCTCCAACCTCGGTTTCATCATCACCATCGGCGATCACCGTCTCTTCCCCAGCAGCGACACCGAGCCCGCCCTGGTCGATGTCAACTAGGTGCGGTCCTATGGCCTGCCGGGCCAGCAGCTCGATGTCGCCTTTGAGATCCTGACACAAATGCCGGTGCACCACGAATGTTGGGCCGAGACCCCGATCGCAGCCGTGGAAATGCCCGCCACAGTGGGTCAAGAGGCCTATCTGGCAGGGCTGGAGGCCCACCGAAATGGGTAGTGCGGAGATGTGTCCGGATGTCAGACCGCATCACTTGACTTCCGTGGCACCGTGTGCTATGATGCCACATGACGCGGTGCGTCATGACCCGAGACCCGCACTTGGCGGTTGTCCTGCTGCACCACCGTGGAGGTGCACGATGTCCGAGAAGACGAGAGGCCGGCGCAAGAAGGCAGAGGTCCCGGTCAAGGCTACGGGGGACTTTTTTCCCCTGGCCCGGCGGGTGCTCCTGGCCGGCGTGGGAGCGGCGGCCCTGGCGTACGATGAGGCCAAGGCCTTTGTCGACCGGCTGGTCGAGAGGGGCGAGCTGGCCCATGACCAGGCCCGCGACCTGCTGAAGGAAGTCGAGGAGCGCCGCGGGAGCCGGCTGCATGAGATGGGCGGGCGGGTGCGCGAGCGGCTGGGCCGTGCTCTGGAGACATTGGATGTTCCCCGGCGGGCCGACCTGGAGGCGCTGCAGCAGCGCCTGGACAGGCTGACCGAGCGCGTCGAGACCCTCCTGAAGCAGAAGGAAGGGTAGCGGCTGCTGTGGTGCACGTTCACGAGGGACCGGGGAGTCCAGGCTGTGGGCTGCCCCGGCCGAGGAGCTGCCCCCTTGCCGACGATTCGGCGCTACGGCAACCGCAAGCTCTACCACCTGGAGGGGCACTGCTACGTCAACCTCAAGGACATCTCCGGCATGATCCGCGCCGGCCAGGAGGTGCGCGTCCTGGAGCACCCGGGCGACCGTGAGATCACCACCGAGGTGCTGGCCCAGGTGATCGTCCAGGAGCGGCCGGCCGGCCTGGCTTCGCTACTCACTGTCCTGATCCGCTATCCACTGGAGGATGCCGCCCGCCATATGCTCGCGATCCTGGGCCTGCCCACCCGTGCCCAGTGGCAGCAACTGGAGGGGGAGGTTGCCCGCCTGGAAACGCTCCTGCAGGCGCTTCTTGACCAAGGCGAGAGCCGGATGCTATAATAGTGCGCAGCGAGCATCCTGGGGCCGCCGCAGACGGGGCAGCGCCGCCGGCCAGCTTCCTTGGCAGTACGCTCGTTGCGGTCCCGGCTCCCTGAGGCGATACAGGAGGAGGGCATGGCTGAAACGCGCGTTGTCTGGAAGGAGGGACTGCAGTGCGAGGCCTACGCTCCGGGCGGGCACACACTGCTCCTGGATAGCCCGCTGGGGACGAACGCGGGCCCCAGCCCCATGGGCCTGGTGCTGGTGGCGCTGGCCGGGTGCACGGCGATGGACGTCGTGTCGATCCTGCAGAAGCAGCGCCAGCCGTTCACCGGACTGGAGGTGGTGGTGCGGGCAGAGCGGGCTACGGAGCACCCGAAGGTCTACACCGGCTACGAGGTGGTCTATATCGTCCGCGGCCAGGGCGTCGACCGACGGGCCGTCGAGCGGGCGGTGGAGCTCTCCGAGAACAAGTACTGCTCGGTGGGAGCGATGCTGGCCAAGGCCGCTCCTATCCGCCATTCAATCCAGATGGACGGGGACCAGTCGTAGCGCAACCGGGACGGCCGGTCCGTGCCACGTGTGCAGGGGCGCTGTAGGCATCGCCTCTGCGTATCTGCCAGGAGGACGGTGATGGCGAAAGCTCCTGCCTACCCGGTCACGCTTGAGCTCAGCGAGATGGAGTTGGCCCTGCTCTATCACACGGTGATGGAGGAGCGCGAGGAGTACCGCACCGTCTTGTGGAAGGGTGCCTCGGGCAGCGGGTTCGAGCGTCACCATGTCAGCCAGCGCTGGCTGGAGAAGAGGGTGTTCGGGCGCATTGCCGAGATGCAGCCGGAGTGGCTCACGGCGATGGAAGAGGCCCGCAAGCGGCTCGCGCTGCACGCGGAGTAGCGCTATGCACGCTCTGCACGTCAGTCAGGGCTACTACCCCTGGATCGGCGGCTCGCAGCGCTTCTTCCAGGAGATGTCCGAGCGGCTGGTCGCGGACGGCCACCGGGTGACCGTGGTCACTACCGATGCCGGCGAGCTGGAGCACTTCTGGGCGCGGGGGCGGCTCACGGTGGGGCCGCCCGAGGAGGTCGTCAACGGCGTGGAGGTGCGCCGCTTCCCGGTGCAGCGGCGGTTGAACCGGCCCTTTTTCTTCAGCGTGTACCGCAGGCTGATGGCCGAGATCTCCGACCTGCCGGTGGATACCACAGGCCTCCTGCGCTGGCTGGTGCGCTTCACGCCGCAGCTGCCGACCCTGGAATCGTACCTGGCGCAGACGGAGACGGCCTTTGATGTGGTCCACGGATCCAACATCACCCTGGATTTCATGCTGTGGCCGGCCGTGGCTTTTGCCCGCCGGCGGGACATCCCCTTCCTCATCGCGCCGGCCATCCACCTCGGAGCCCCCGGCGAGCGCCGCGTGCAGCGCTACTACACCATGCGACAGCAGATGGATATCCTGCGCCAGGCCGACGCCCTGATCACCATGACCGCCCTGGAGAGCGACTTCCTGGCCGCACGGGGAGTGCCGCGCGAGCGCATCTTCTGCACGGGGGCCGGGATCAACCCCGCCGAGGTCTGCGGAGGGGATGGCCGCCGGTTCCGTCAGAAGCACGGACTGGAGGGGCCGATTGTCTTCTACGTAGGCACCCTGGCCTACGACAAGGGCACCATCCACACAGTCGAGGCCATGCGCCTACTCTGGGCGCAGGGCTGCCCCGCCCACCTGGTCCTGGTCGGCCTGCCGATGACACCGCTGCGTCGCTACCTGGAACGCTTGCCAGCCGAGCTGTCGTCCCGGCTGCACGTGCTGGGCTTTATCTCCGACGAGGAGAAGCGGGACCTTCTGGCCGCCGGCGATATCTTCTGCATGCCCTCCTGCACCGACTCATTCGGCATCGTTTATCTGGAGGCTTGGGCCAACGGCGTGCCGGTGATCGGGGCCCGGGCCGGTGGGGTGCCGGCGGTGATCGAAGACGGCAGCGATGGGTTCCTGGTGCGCTTCGGCGATGTGGCCGCCCTGGCGGGGATCATCGCCCGGCTGCTGGACGACCCGGCGCTCGGCCGGACGCTGGGCCGGCGGGGCCAGGAGAAGGTCCTGCGGGAGATGACCTGGGAGCAGGTCTACCAGCGTGTCTACCACGTGTACGAGCGCGTCCTGCGCGGCCAGTGACGCATGGGCAGCATCGTGAGTGCCAGCGACCGCCGCCTCGATTCCGCCGGCAGTAGAGAGACTGCTTGCGCGAAGTATTGACAAGGAGGCGCAAGTGTGCTATCATGCGTTCGTGGGAGTGCTCTTTGCATGAATCAAACAAATGTGCTATAATAGGAGCAGCCCGGCGATAGGATAGCCTGGGGCCAGGGCGGGTCAGTGAGTCCGGACAGGAGGAAACGTGATGGACGAACAGCGTGGCAAGGCGTTGGCGGCGGCGATCGGCCAGATCGACCGTCGCTTCGGCAAGGGTTCGATCATGCGCATGGGAGAGGCGGCGGAAAGGATGGAAGTCTCGACGATTCCCACCGGCTCGATCGCTCTGGACCTGGCGTTGGGGGTCGGGGGTATCCCTCGCGGGCGCGTCACCGAGATCTTTGGCCCCGATGCCTCCGGCAAGACGACGCTGGCCCAGCACATCGTCGCCGAAACGCAGAAGCTGGGCGGGGTGGCAGCGTATATCGACATCGAGCATGCCGTCGACCCCAAGTACATGGCGTCCTGTGGGGTCAACCTCGAAGACCTGCTCATCTCCCAGCCCGATACGGGTGAGCAGGCCCTGGAGATCTGCGAGACGCTAGTGCGCAGCGGGGCCGTGGACCTGGTCGTGGTGGACTCGGTAGCTGCGCTGGTCCCGCGGGCCGAGCTGGAAGGCGACATGGGCGATTCACTTCCCGGCATGCAGGCGCGCATGATGTCGCAGGCCCTGCGCAAGCTCTCCGGCGCGATCAGCAAGTCCAGGACGGCCGTGGTCTTTATCAACCAACTACGGGAAAAGATCGGGGTGATGTTCGGCAACCCCGAGACAACTACCGGCGGCAAGGCACTAAAGTTCTACGCCTCGGTGCGGCTGGACATCCGCCGCCTGGAGGCAATCAAGAAGGGGACCGAGGTCATCGGCAGCCGCGTGCGGGTCAAGGTGGTCAAGAACAAGGTGGCGCCGCCCTTCCGCCAGGCCGAGTTCGACATCATCTACAACGAGGGCATCTCCAAAGAGGGGAACCTGCTGGACGTGGGCTTGGACCTGGGCCCTGTCACCAAGACCGGCTCGTTCTACTATTTTGGCGAGGAGCGGCTTGGGCAGGGGCGCGAGGGGGCACGGGAGTACCTGCGCCAGCACCCCGAGCTCGCGCAGGCCCTGGAAGCCCGGATCCGCAGCGGTGCCACGATACTGCCTCCGACGGTCACGGCCGGCGAGGAGGAGGAAGAGGAGGAAGAGCCGGAGGAGGAGCTGTAACCCGTTCCGACAGGTACGGAGATGCCGAGGTGCGGAGGGCGCAGTGGTCTTTCGGACAGCCTGCTGCGGTCCCCGCGCCTCTGCGTCTCTGCGTGCAGAGGCAAAGCGCAGGGGCGGCGGTTCTTTTTGACACCGGCAGGCGGCGTGCTATAATGCGGGGCGGCAGAGCCGGGGCGTGGCTGCTGGCCTGCCACCGTGCCGGCTTGCCGCCTGACCGCCGCGCGGACTCGCCAAAGGAGGGCCCCATGGACTTTCGGCTCAATGAGGAACAGGAGATGCTCCGCCAGATGGTGCGGGATTTCGCCGAGAAGGAGCTGCGGCCCCGCGCCCACGAGACCGATGAGCAGGCCGAGCTGCCCCGCGATGTGGTCCGCAAGATGGCCGGCCTGGGGCTGTTGGGGCTGACCATCCCCGAGGAGTACGGGGGACTGCCCGTGGACAATGTCAGCATCACCGTCGCCCTGGAGGAGATCGCGCGGGCATGCGGGGGCACCGGGCTGGCCCTGGAGGCCCACACCTGCCTGGGGGTGCTGCCCATCGTGCGCTGGGGCACGCCGGAGCAGAAGGAGCGCTTCCTGCCGCGCATGGCCAGCGGCGATTCCCTCGGCTGCCTGGCTCTGACCGAGCCGGACGCCGGCTCCGACCTGGCGGCGGCCCGCTGCACTGCCGTGGAGGAGGGAGACTCCTGGGTGATCAGCGGCAGCAAGGCCTGGATCACCAACGCCAGCCTGACCGATGTGATCGTGGTCTTCTTGCGCACCGACCCCGGCGCGGGCACGCGTGCTTTCTCCCTCATGCTGGTGGAGACGGACCGCCCCGGCCTGACTATCGGTCCCAAGGAGAAGAAGATGGGACTGCGCGGCTCGCCGGCCCATTCGCTCACTCTCGAGGACGTGCGCGTTCCCAAGGACAACCTCCTGGGCGAGCGCGGGCGGGGCCTGCACCAGACAATGGCCATCCTGGACAGCGGCCGGGTGGGCATCAGCGCGCTGGCCGTGGGCCTGGCCCAGGGAGCCCTGGAGGAAGCCCGCCAGTATGCTTTGCAGCGCTGCGCCTTCGGCAAGCCCCTGGCCGAGCACCAGGCCATCCAGTTCATGCTGGCCGACATGGCCACCGAGGTCCTCGCCGGCCGGCTCCTGGTCCGCCACGCTGCCTGGCTGGAGGACCGGGGCCAGCGCTTCAGTGTCGAGGCGTCCATGGCCAAGCTGTTCACCAGCGAGATGTCCGAACGCGTCGCCTACAAGGCCGTGCAGATCCACGGCGGCTACGGCTACAGCCGCGAGTATGCCGTCGAGCGCATCTACCGCGATGTGCGTCTGATGACCATCGGCGAGGGGACGAGCGAGGTGCAGCGGATGATCATCGGGCGCAGCGTGGCCCAGGCGGGAGCGTGACGGGGGCACGATGCCGGGAACCATTACCGCGATCCGCGTGCAGAAGAAGAACCCGAAGCGTGCCAGCATCTACCTGGACGGCAAGTTCGCCCTGGGGGTCGGTGTCGAGGTCGTGCAGGACGCCGGCCTGCGGCGCGGCCAGGTGCTGAGCGAAGCCGACCTGGATGCGCTGCGTCGGGCCGAGGCCCAGCGCCGGGCCTACCAGGACGTGCTGCGCCTGTTGAACTACCGCCCGCGCAGCGCGTCCGAGGTGCGCCGCCGCCTACAGGAGCGAGGCTACGACGCGACCCAGGTGGCGGCCGCGGTGGCCCGTTTCCAGGAGCTGGGCCTGCTTGACGACCGCGCCTTTGCCCGCAACTGGGTGCAGGACCGCCAGGACCTGCACCCGCGCGGCCGGCAGGGCTTGGCGGCCGAGCTGCGCCAGAAAGGCCTGGCCCCTGAGGTCATCGCCGAAGCGCTGGACGAGGCCGTGGACGAGGAGGCCGAGGAGGCCCAGGCGCTGGCCCTGGCGCGCACGCGCGCGCGGGCGCTGGCCGGTCTGGAGCGGGTCGCCTTTCTCCGGCGGCTGCAGGGCTTTTTGGCGCGGCGCGGCTTTGCCGCCGAGATCGTGGCACGGGTTGTGCGCCAGGCATGGGAGGAACTGGACGATGAAGACAGCGACTGAGGTCTATGTCCGCTCGCACACGCGGCCCAGCAACCTGCAGGCGTTCAAGGATTCCTATGACATGCACTACTACTTCGAGATCAACTACCGCGGCGTCTACCACTGGCTGCGGGAGCAGGGCTGGTCCAAGGGGCGCGTCTTTGAGCCGGAGTGCGGCGACCTCCTCCCCTTGCTGAACGCCGTCGGCGAGCGCTGCGAGGAGCAGCTGCGCGTGTACGACCTGGGCTCCTTCGGCAGCCGGCTCAAGGCCCTCTTCTCCGGCGTGCGCCGCACGCCCACCGTGGTGATCGCCGGGAAGAAGTACGCCGGACTGGAGGCGGCGCGGGAGGCGCTGCGCAGCGTTCTGGCGGAGAACGCATGAGGCGGGTCACGCGGATCGCACCCACAAAGGAGGAATCGGTGGCCGGCCTCTGCCGTACGCAGGGGCTCTCCGCCGCGAGATGCCGATGAGAAGAAGAGCTATCGCCGCTGTTGTCCTCGTGGTCGTGCTGCTGGTGCTCGGCCACCTCGTGCCAGGTCGAGCCTGGGCGGCCCCACTGCAGCAGGGCGGCGGCCTGGCGATCTCGGGCTCACCGCTGCGCATCGTGGTCCATCCCGACGGCGGCCTGCAGGTCTACCACCGCAACTACACCTACGGGGCGACCTTCGGGGATGAGTGGGGCAGCAGCGGTGCCTTCCTGGCCATCGACGGTGTCCTCTACGGCCCGGCCACCTCGTCCGGCCCGGCGGTGCGCGGCATGGCCGCGCTGCGCCACGAGGGCCCCTCCGGCCAGGGCACGAGGGGGAATCCTTTCCGCATCGTCACCGCGGTGCGGTTGAGCGCTGGCGGCGCCGAGTTGGAGGTGGAGCAGACCGTCTCCTACGTCGATGGCGACGACTATTTCCGCCTCGACTGGCGCGTCGTCAACCAGGGCCAGGAGCGAAGCTGCTTCAAGTTCTACCACGCTGCCGATCTCTACTTTGCCGACGACGACTACGGCATCGGCTACTATGACCCGAGCACCGGGGCTGTCGGTGGGGCCACCTTGCAGCGCGACTGGTTCATGGCCTTTATCCCACTGACGCCGGCCGACCGCTACGGCGAGGCCTTCTACGGCACCATCTGGGCCACCCTGGCGCAGGCCAGTGACCTGCCCGACACAGTCTCTCCGGAGTACCAGGACAACGGGGCGGCCCTGCAGTGGGATCGCTGCCTGGCCCCCGGCGAGACCACCCGCGTGGCTGATATCTGGAGCTTCGGGGTCAGCGCCGACGCGGTAGTCGCCGCGGCCCGGGAGGAGGGGGTGGCGGTGGGCAGCTTCCGCCCATCTGGCCCGCTCGTGCCCAACCTGACCACCTACATCCCCACACCACTGGACATCTCCACCGATCCGGCCGTCGTCGGCACCAACATGCTGCTGGCGGCCCTGGCGATGGTCCTCTTCACCATCGCCTCGGAGCTGCTCAACAAGACCCTGGCCGACAACGAGGAGACCCTGCAGCGCTGGTTCCGGCCGGCCGGTTGGGTCGGCCGGAACCTGCGACGGCTGGAGGGTACCCTCGGAGCGCGACTGCAGCGGCGCGGCTGGGTAGACTGGCTGAAGCTGGTGCTCATCCTGGCGGCGTATGGGATCATCTTCTCCCTGCTGGATGCGCGCTGGCAGCCCTTCAGCCTGACCGGTGTCTACCTCCTCCTGACCATGGCCATATCCTTCGGCGCCGTGGGCATGGCCGAGGACATCGCCCAGTGGCGGGCAGCCAGGCGCGCAGGGCTGGAGACGAGCCTCAACCTGCAGCCGGCCAACCTGCTCATGGCACTGGCCTCGGCCGGCCTCTCCCGACTCTGTGCCCTGGTCCCTGGGATCATGTTCGGGCTGCCCGAGGCGTTCGAAGTGGACAGGAAGGTCCTCGATGTCCGCACGGAGCGCCGGCTCTATCGCGTCGCCGCGGTGGCCGTGGTCGGGATCGGTCTGGCCTTCTGGCTGCTCACGGCGCTGACGGGGCTGCTGCAGCGGCTGGCGCTGCCCGCCTGGCTGGCCGTTCCCGTCGGCGGCCTGGAGAGCCTGCTGCTGCTTATCTTTGCCGTGTCGGTGCAGAACCTCTTTGCGCAGATGATGGGGCTGCCCGACACCTTTGGCCGGGCCCTGCGCGACTGGAACCGCTGGCTGTGGGCGTTGGGCTTCCTAGCTTGCACCTTCCTCTTCCTGCACACCCTGCTCAATCCGCAGGGCGACCTGGCCGCGTCCCTGCAATCGGCCAACATTCTCTTCTTCCTCATCACCATCGCCGCCTTCACTGCCGCCACGGTGGCGGTGTGGCTCTATTTCCGCTGGCGCAGGCGACGCGAGGCTGTCGTGGCAGCCGGCCTGCCTGCTGCTTCGGCCCTTCCACCGGCCGGGCCACCGGCACAGCCGGGTACTGCGGTCGCACCAGCCCAGGCCGGCGGCATCTGTCCGCGCTGCGGAGCCGTCGGCCGGCCCGGGGCGGCTTTCTGCACCCAATGCGGGGCGGCGCTGGTCCAAGCGCCACCACAATCTGTTCGGGGAGCGCCGTCGGAGGACCGATGATCGAGATCCAGTGGCTGGGCCATTCCTGTTTCCGCATCAAGGCCAAAGAGGGCATCGTCGTGACTGACCCCTACGGCCCAGAGATCGGTCTCCGGCTCGGCCGGCCGTCGGCCCACATCGTCACCGTCTCTCACGACGAGCCGGACCACAACAACACTGCTGCGGTGAAGGGTATGCGCGGCGATGCCGTCGTCATCGCCGGCCCCGGTGAGTACGAGGTCGGCGGCGTCTTCGTCCTGGGCATCCGCACGTACCGCGACCTGCGCAAGGGCCGGTTGCGCGGCAAGAACACCGTCTACCTGCTCGAGTTCGCCGAGATGACCATCTGCCACCTGGGCGACCTGGGCCACCCGCTGGGCGACGACGAGCTGGCCGAGGTCGGCAACGTCGGAGTCCTGTTCGTCCCGGTCGGCGGGAAGCATTCCCTCAACGCTGAGCAGGCCGCGGAGGTCGTCGCGCAGATCGAGCCGCGCATTGCCATTCCGATGCACTTTGGCCTTCCCGGCAGCAACCGCCTGCGGCTGGATGGGGTGGACCTCTTCTGTCACGAGATGGGCATCAAGCCGGGCCCGCCGCAGGAGGTCCTGCGCCTGGGCAGCGGCGACTTGCCCGCGGACGACGACGAGACGCGGATCGTCATCATGAAGCCAGGGGGGTAGGCCGTGCGCAAGTACATCTTCTGCACCGGCGGGGTGGTCTCCTCGGTTGGCAAAGGCATCACCGTGGCCTCGATCGGCCTGCTCCTGCGCAGCCGGGGCATCGCCGTGGCGGTGCAGAAGCTGGACCCCTACTTGAACGTCGACCCGGGCACGATGAGCCCGTATCAGCACGGCGAGGTCTATGTGACCGACGACGGCGCCGAGACCGACCTGGACCTGGGCCACTATGAGCGCTTCATCGACATCAGCCTGACCAGGGCGAGCAACGTGACCACGGGGGGCGTCTATGCCGAGATCATCCAGAAGGAGCGGCGAGGCGATTTTCTGGGCGGTACGATCCAGGTCATTCCCCACATCACCAACGAGATCAAGGGCCGCATCGCCGCCGTCGGCCGGCAGGCCGAGGCCGAGGTGGTGATCGTCGAGGTCGGCGGGACCGTCGGCGACATCGAGGGGCTGCCTTTCCTGGAGGCGATCCGCCAGATGCGCAAGGACGCCGGCCGCGACAACGTCCTCTACGTCCACCTTACGCTTCTGCCGTACATCGGGGCCACCGACGAGCTCAAGACCAAGCCCACCCAGCACAGCGTCATGGAGTTGCGCCGTGTCGGTATCCATCCTGATGCCATCGTGTGCCGCTCCGACCAGCCCATCTCGCAATCGATCCGCGAGAAGATCGCGCTCTTCTGCGACGTGGAGGCCGAGGCTGTCGTCCCCTTGGTCACGGTGCCGAGCATCTACCAGGTGCCGCTGCTCTTGGAGGAGTTCGGGTTGGGGCGACTGATCACGCAGCGCCTGGGCCTGCCCGAGCGCCCGCCCGACCTGCAGGGCTGGCAAGCCCTCATGGGGGTGATCGCCCGGGAGAAGCCGGCGGTCGAGATCGCGCTGGTGGGCAAGTACGTGGCCCTGCACGACGCCTACATCAGCGTCGCCGAGTCGCTGCGCCACGCCGGCCTGCACCACGGCGTGGACGTCAAGATCCGCTGGGTCCACGCCGAGGAGGTGGAGCGACGAGGGCCGGAAGCGCTGTTGCAGGGGGTGCGCGGTATCGTCGTGCCCGGCGGCTTTGGGCACCGCGGCATTGAGGGCAAGGTGGCCACAGCGCGCTACGCCCGCGAGAAGAACGTCCCCTACCTGGGCCTCTGCCTGGGGCTGCAGTGCGCGGCGATCGAGTTCGCCCGCAATGTGGTGGGCCTGACCGATGCCAACTCGACCGAGTTCGACCCCCAGACCTCCGCCCCGGTCATCGACCTGATGGCCGACCAGCGCGACGTCTACGAGAAGGGCGGGACCATGCGGCTGGGAGCCTACCCGTGCCGGCTGGTGCCGGGCACACGGGCCGCCGCGGCCTACGGCGTGGAGCAGGTCAGCGAGCGCCACCGCCACCGCTTCGAGTACAACAACCGCTATCGTGACACCCTGCAGGCGGCCGGCCTGGTCGTGGCCGGGACCTCCCCCGACGGCCGGCTGGTGGAGATCCTCGAGCTGCGCGACCACCCCTGGTTCGTCGGCACGCAGTTCCACCCCGAGTTCCGCTCCCGCCCGACGCGCCCGCATCCCCTCTTCCGCGACTTTGTCGGCGCGGCGCTCAAGACGGTGCTGGCGGGGGAGCAGTACCCGCTGCCGCTGGCGTGAGCTCCTTCACCCATACCCCCACCTCTTCCCCCGTCGGCCGGAAGCCGAACCAGCGGTAGAGCTGCTGCGAGCGGTAGTTCTCTTCCTGCGTGTTGAGGCTGACCCGGCGCACGCCCTGCCTCCGAGCGTGCTGGAAGAACTCGGCCAGCAGGCGGGTGCCGATCCCCTGCCCCTGCCGCGCCGGCTCCACGGCGATGCGCACCACGTGGGCCCGTTCGCCCTGGTGGAAGGTGCAGAGGATGTAGCCGCAGGGTACGCCGGCCAGCTCCGCCACGCGGTAGTATACCAGGGGGCCCAGCACGCTCTGGAGGACGCGCTCGCCATAGGCCCACAGCGGGCCGAAGGCAGCCCGGTCCAGGCGGGCGACGGCCGGCAAGTCGGCTGCGCTGGCCGGCCGCACGACCACCTCCCCGTTCCCCGATGCCGGCGGCCGCCGTACCGCGGCCTCGTAGCCGACCACGTGTGTCTCCTGCCGGAACCCAATCTCCGCCAACAGCCGCCGCAGCCAGGAGAGGCCGTACTCGTCCATATAGGCCAGCAGGGTCACGCCGGCCGGCGTCAGGTGCTCCTCCAGCCCCTGCACCAGTGCCCCCCCGATCGAGGCCATGGCGACGTCGGCGGCGACGACAAAGGCATAGATCCACGCAGCCTGGGGTCCTTGCTGGTGGGCCATGGCGTAGCCGGCCAGCCCCTCTTCCTGCCATGCTGTCAGCGTCAGGCCGCCCTGCAGCGCTTCGCGCAGCGACCCGCCCAGCCCGCTGTAGGCGTAGGACGAGGTGCTGCCCAGCCAGTCGATGGTGGTCAAGTCTGCCGCCGTGGCCGGGCGGACGGCGATGGCGCCCTGGCGGTGGGAGCGTGGACGGAGGAGCCCCGGCGGAGTGGGCATCATCGCCTCCGCAGCAGGCGGCTCAGGAGAATGAGCGGGACGAGGAATATCCCATTGAGGGCCGCGCCGATGGCCAGCCCATCGCCCAGTCGTGCCAGAACACTGCCCACCGGGTCGACGGCGGAGGGCCCCAGGAGCGAGAGAAGCACGCCGGCCAGGGCCAGGAGGGCCAGGAGCACGAGGGCTCCGCGCTGGACGAAACCCATGTCGCCCCGGCTGGGGGCCATGTGGCCGCCGATGGACCAGATCAGGTAGACGACCAGCCAGAAGGTGGCCCCACGCCATTCCAGGCCGGCGGCCCACTGCGGCAGGCGTACCCAGGGGCGGAGGTCGGACCCCGTCACGCCCAGGGTCCCGCTCAGGAGCCCCAGGGCGGCGCTGCCGGCCAGCAGCGGGGCCAGGGCGATCAGCGCCATGCGCAGCGGGTCGCGCGCCTCGACCTGCACCGAGGCGCCGACGGCCAGGTTTTCGGGGGAGTGGCGCGGGATGAAAGTGACCCCGCGGAGCGGCACGCGCAGCACGATCGCTGCCAACGCGTGGGCGCCCTCGTGCAGGAAAAAGCCCGGCAGTGTCAGCATGGCGTACAGGGCCAGGGCGAAACGCGTGCCAAAACCATGCGCCAGGATGTCCAGGGCGCTGCGCTTGGCCCAGTAGCCCAGGAAGAGACATAATGTTCCAGCCAGGAAGAGCCAGGCCAGTCCGGCGTAGAACACGGCCGTCCTCCTTTGACCTTCTATCATACCACAGAAACCGGCGCTGGCAAGGCAACCGGACTTGACACCACCAGCCGGGGGGATATAATGCTCTGTGGAGGCACGCCAACTGGTCCATTGCTGCCGCCGAGGGGTGACACGATGCGTATCGCTGACCTGGAAAGTGCTGGCAGGGCCCTGGCCGAGTGGCTGATGACCCGGACCCTGGCCCGCACGTCGATCTCCCCCCTGGCCCTGACGTTGAGCGGTACGGTGCTGAGTGCGGCCGCGGCGGCCCTGTTGGCCCTGGGCCATCTGCCCTGGGCCGGCGGGCTGATGCTCCTGGCGGCCCTCTGTGACGCCACCGATGGCGCACTGGCCCGCGTGACCGGCCGGCAGAGCGACCTGGGAGGCTTTCTGGACTCGACTCTGGATCGCTACTCGGAGATGCTGATCGGCCTGGGGGTGCTGCTCTACCTGTTGCCGTCGGGCGAGTGGCCGGACTTGCTCCTGCTCTACCTGTTCATCTCCGGTGCGCTGCTCTTTAGCTATGCCCGGGCCCGCGCCGAGGCTGCCGGCTTCTCTTCCCACGTCGGCCTGTTTGTCCGATCGCTGCGCGTGCTGCTCCTGGCGGTCGGCCTGCTCGCTAGCCAGCTGCGCATCGCCCTGTGGGTGCTGGCTGTCGGCGTACAGCTGAGCGCTCTGCATCGCTTGTTGGGGGTCTGCGCCGAGGCCCGGCGCAGGGATCTCGGCCTGCCGGCTCCTGTGCCGGTCTGGGCGCGCTGGCTGCGCAGCCGTACTGAGCGCCGGGCTCTGGCCTCCCCTCGCCGCAAGGGGGAGTAGGTCGTGGTCTCCTGGACGGCGCCATTCGCCTACCGGCCCGGCCGGCCCCTTCGTGGATGGCTATGCTGGCCCACATGGCTCAGCCCCGTGGCCGAGGCCGGGGGCGTGTGGAGATCTCTCCCGCGCCGCTCACGCCTCGTGAGCCGTTGGCCCTGGCAGCGGCGACCGGGATTGCTGTCGTTCCGGCACAGGTTCCTTCGTGGGAACCAAAGGAGGAGAAGATGTATCGTGGAAAGCACACTGCCTGCGTCATGATCGCGATCGCGTTCATGGGCCTGGTGCTCGCGGCCTGTGGTGCCCAGGCGACCGCGCAGCCTGCTCCCCAGGCGACCGAGATGCCGCGCGCCACCGCGGTGCCCCCGACCGCTATGCCTGCTGTGACCGAGGCCCAGCAACCCCTTCCCAGCCCGGCCGGCGACACAACGCCCGGCATTGTCGTGGACTTGAACAACCAGGCGGCGGCGCTGGCGCAGCTGGGAGGCTATCACTACGAGGGGGTGTTGAACGTCCAGGAGGCGGGCAAGGCTCCCACCTATCTGCGGGTAGTCGAGGACATCGACGCCGCAGGCAACTTTCACATCGTGGCCTACGACAAGGAGGAAGGGCAGCCCGTCCTAGACCTCTACTACATCGAACAGCACGTGTACATCGGCCAACAGGGCATGTACATGGACATCGGCGTGCAGTCCGGCGACCAGGTGAGCGCGCTGGCTGCGGCCTACCAGTCCCCCTTTCAGTTGCTGTACCTGGGGATGTCCAATCTGCAGCCCGTCGGGCCGGAGGCGGTCAACGGGATTCCGGCGATCAAGTACAGCGCCAACTTCGAGCAGTGGGCCGCCGCCTACGTCCAGGCGCGCAGCGGCACCAGCTACACGGCGAACGGCTTTGTCTGGGTCTCCGAGGCCGGGGCGATCCTGAAGAGCGACCTACAGACCACCTGGACCCAGGGCACCGAGCAGGGTTCGCTGTCGGCCCACAGCGAGATCTCTCAGGTCGGGCAGGTGGCGCCGTTGACTCCCCCGAAATGACGGCGGCGGCACGGCGGGTGGCCTTTCCCCCCCTGGGATTCCTGAGCCTGGTTGCGGAAAAGTACCTCCATCTCCTGGGCATGGAAGTGGTGGCGCTGCCGCCTACCTCGCGGCGGACGCTGGACATCGGCATCCGCCACACGCCGGAGACGCTCTGTATCCCCTGCAAGCTCCTGTTCGGCAGCTACGTCGAGGCTGCCGAGCGCGGGGCCCAGGAAATCGTCATGCTGGGCGGGCCCGGGACCTGCCGCCTGGGCTACTCGGCCGGCCAACACCTGCAGCGGCTGGGCGAGATGGGTTTCACAGTCCGTGCTCACACTTTCGACCTCTACCGCGTGTGGCAGGACATGTTCCGCCTGACCGGGGCCTTTAGCGAGCAGCGAGCTGTCCATGAGCTGATCGCCCCGTTCCGTTTCCTGCTGGCCCTCCTGACCCTGACCGACGACCTGGAGACCTGGACGCTGCGGGTGCGGCCACGGGAGCAGGAGCGCGGGGCCACCGAGCGTGCCTACGCGCGGGCGGTGGAGCGCCTCCAGGCGCTGCGCAGCCGGCAGGAGCTGAACGGCGAGAAGGAGAGCATCGTGGACGAGGTCCGCTGCGTGGCCCAGTTGGACCGGCCCGTCCTGCGCATCGGCCTGGTCGGGGATCTCTACACGATCCTGACCCCCTTTCTCAATCACAACCTGGAGGTCGAGCTGGGCAGGATGGGAGTCGAGGTCCACCGCTGGTTCCACTATACGGGCCAGATCGTGCTGCCGATGCCGCGGCCACTGGCCCAGGACCGCTGGTCGCGGGCCCTGCAGGCCGGCCGGCGCTATCTGCGTCGAGACGTGGGCGGCTTTGCCCAGACGGTGGTTGGCGAGGCGGCGCTGATGACCCAACTGGACGAGGTGGATGGGCTGATCCATGTGGCCCCTTTCAACTGCACCCCCGAGGTGGTCGCCCAGGGGGCGCTGGTGGCGCTGCAGCGCGAACGCGGTATCCCGGTGCTGAACCTGTCCTTTGACGAGCACACCGGCCGCGCGGGCGTTATGACGCGCCTGGAGGCCTTTGTGGACATGCTGCGGGCGGCGCAGCGGCGGCGGGGGTAGGCCATGCGCATCGGTGTGCCGCGGGCCCTCTCCTTCTTCCGCTTCCATCCGGCCTGGGAGGTCTTTTTCCAGCGACTGGGAGCGGAGGTGGTGGTCTCGCCGCCGACAACCCGGGCCACGCTGGAGGCCGGCGCTGCCTACAGCGTGGCCGAGACCTGCCTGCCGCTGAAGCTCTGCTACGGTCACGTGCGCGCCCTGATCGGTCAGGTGGATGCGCTCCTGGTGCCCGCCATTTACCGCCTGGCGGCGGGTTCCACCAACTGCGCCCGGCTGATCGGCCTGCCTGACTTGCTGCAGGCGGCCATGCCCGATCTGCCGCCGTTGATCGCGCCGGACATCGACTTGGGCAAGCCGCGGGCCCTGTGGGGTCTGGTGTGGGAGGTCGGCACGCGCCTGACCTACAACCCGCTGGCGCTGCGCGAGGCGGCTATGGCGGGCTGGGCCGCGTACTTGCTGGCTCGTGCGGCCATGCTGGAGGGCCGCGCCACTCCCGAGAGCTATGGCCGGCCCGAGCCCAGCCCGCTGCCCAGCGGCAACGGCCTGACGGTTGCCGTGATCGGCCACCCCTACAACCTCTACGACCCGTTCGTCAACCACCGGCTGCTGTCCACCCTGGCCCGCCTGGGGGTACAGCCGCTGACCCCGGAGCGGCTGGGCCCCTGGCCCTCGGCGGACTACTGGACCTTTGAGTACGAGTTGATCGGAGCGGCCCGCCTGGCTCTCGACCAGGGCGAGGCGGCCGGGATCATCGCGGTGGCCGCCTTTGGCTGCGGACCGGATGCGGTCATGCTGGAGGAGGTGCAGCGGTTGGCCGGCCAGTCCGGTGTCCCGGCCATGGCTCTGACCCTGGACGAGCACGGAGGCGAGGCCGGCCTGGTCACCCGCCTGGAAGCCTTTGTGGACATGGTGAACCGCAGGAGGGGCTTCGTTGGATGATGTGTTCCTGGGCATCGACGTGGGTTCGGTGACGACCAAGTTCGCCGTGGTGGACCGGTCTGGCCAACGCGTTACCTCGCTCTACCGCCGCACGGCCGGCCGACCAATCGAGGCCATCCAGGAAGGGCTGCGCCAGCTCCAGGCGACCTTGCCCGTCTCGGTGCGCGTGGCCGGCGTGGGTACCACGGGCAGCGGCCGGCAGCTGGCCGACGTCATCATCGGGGCCGACCTGGTCAAGAACGAGATCACCGCCCACGCTGTCGCGGCCGTGCATCTCGTCCCCGACGTGCGCACGGTGATGGACATCGGCGGGCAGGACTCCAAGCTGATCGTCCTGGAGGACGGCGTCGTCGTGGATTTTGCCATGAACAGCGTCTGCGCTGCCGGGACGGGCTCGTTCCTGGAGCAGCAGGCCCAGCGCCTGGGCATGGCCGTCGAGGAGCTGGGCCGGCGGGCGATGCTGTCCGACCACCCGGTGCGCATCGCCGGCCGCTGTACCGTCTTTGCCGAGTCCGACATGGTCCACAAGCAGCAGATGGGCCATCCCCTGGATGACATCCTCTATGGCCTCTGCCAGGCGCTGGTGCGCAACTACCTCAACAACCTGGCCCTGGGCAAGACGCCCAGGGCGCCGGTCGTCTTCCAGGGCGGCGTGGCCGCCAACGTGGGGGTGGTGCGGGCTTTCCAGGAACTGCTGAGGTGCGAGGTCATCGTCCCGCCCTACCACGAGGTGATGGGGGCGCTGGGGGCAGCGCTGCTGGTCCGCGAGTGGACCAACCGTGCCGACACGCGCTTCCGGGGCTTTGACGTCGCCCTGGCAGAGTACCATACCAACTCCTTCGAGTGCCATGCCTGCCCCAACCTGTGCGAGATCGTGCAGATCCGCATGGACGGCCAGGTGATTGCCCGTTGGGGTGGGCGCTGCGAGCGCTGGGAGGTTGTCTGAGAGGACACGTGAGAGGCGACTGCTGCCATGAGCACGATCCTGGCTGCCCACAACCTGAGCAAGAGCTACGGCGCGGTGGAGGTCTTTCGCGGCCTCACCTTGCACATCCTCGCCGGCCAGCGCATTGCCCTGGTCGGCGTGAACGGGGCCGGCAAGAGCACCCTCCTGCGGATTCTGGCCGGCCGGGAGGAGATCGACGCCGGCGAGATCATCCGCGCCCGCGGCCTGCGGGCGGCCTACCTGACCCAGGAGGTGGACCTGGAGCTGCGCGGCCCCATCGTCGAGGTGGGCCGCGGGGCCTTCCCCGACCTGCTGGCGATGGAGGCCCAGCTGCGCGAGCAGGAGGCGGCCATGGCTGCTGCGTCGACGGCCGACTGGGAGGCGATCTCCCAGCGCTACGCCGACCTGCAGGTGCGCTTCGAGCACGCCGGGGGCTACGACTACGATCGCCGCGTCCGCGAGACGCTGGCCGGCCTGGGCTTTCGCCCGGAGGAACTTGACCGGCCGGCCGAGAGCCTGAGCGGCGGGCAGCGGACCCGTCTGGCCCTGGCCGTGACGCTGCTGCGCCAGCCCGATCTCCTCCTGTTGGACGAGCCCACCAACCACCTGGATATCGAGGCCATCGAGTGGCTGGAGCGCTTCCTGGTCCGCTATCGCGGCAGCCTGGTCGTCATCTCCCACGACCGTCGCTTCCTGGACCACGTGGCCACCGACACGTGGGACCTGGATTTCGGCAGTCTGGAGTCCTACCCGGGCAACTACAGCCGCTTCCTCGATCTGAAGGCGGAGCGGCTGGCCCGCCGCCAGGCCGAGTACGAGGCTCAGCAGGAGCACATTGCCCGGGAAGAGGCCTTTATTCGCCGGTACAAGGCCGGCCAGCGGGCCCGCGAGGCCCGTGGGCGGGAGAAGAAACTGGCCCACATCGAACGCCTGGCCCGCCCGCGCGAGCACCGCGCCCTGCAGATTGGCCTGCAGGCCGGCCTGCGCAGCGGCGAGGTCGTCCTGGGCGCCGAGGAGGGCCTGGCGATCGGCTTCCCGGGCCGGCCGCCCCTCTTCACTTGCCCCGAGCTCACCGTGCGCCGGCTGGAGCGGGTGGCGCTGATCGGCCCGAACGGCTGCGGCAAGACCACTTTCTTGCGCAGCATATTGGGCGAGATGCTGCCGCAGGCCGGCCACCTGCAGCTGGGCCGTGGCGTCAGCACGGGCTACTTTGCCCAGACCCACGCCTGGATGGACCCCGAGCAGACCGTGCTGGAGGCGATCCAGCAGAGCAGCGCGATCGGTGAGCCGCGTGCCCGGCACCTCCTGGGCCGCTTTCTCTTCTCCGGCGACGAGATCTACAAGCGCCTGGGCGACTTGAGCGGCGGCGAGCGCAGCCGTGTGGCCCTGGCCCGGCTCACCCTGACGTCGGCCAATTTCCTGCTGCTGGATGAGCCCACCAACCATCTGGACATCCCCGCCCGTGAGGCGCTGGAGGGGGTCCTTTCGGCCTACGAGGGCACACTGCTGCTGGTCTCGCACGACCGCGCCCTCATCGATGCGCTGGCCACACAGATCTGGTCGATCGAGGCCGGCCGGCTGGTGGTCTTTCCTGGGAACTACAGCGATTACCTGGAGTGGCGGGAGCGCCAGGTTGCCGCGCCCCCGCAAAAGGAGGAGCCGACCAGGCGTGCCGCACGGCGCCGGGTCGAATCGCCGCAGGCCCGCCGGCAGCGCGAGCTGGCCGTGCGGCTCGAGGGGCTGGAGAAGGAGATTGGAGCGCTGGAGGAGCAGCGCACGGCGCTGGAGGAGGAGATGGCCTGCGCCAGCGACGAGCGCCGCGTCGGCCGGCTGCTGGAGCTGGCCCGCGAGCACGAGCGGCTGCAGGTGCAGCTAGGCCGGCTGTACCAGGAGTGGGCTCAGGTAGCGGAGGAGGCGGGCGGCTGATCGCGCGGTGCGGAATCGGCATGCTCCTCACGGCCAGCTGCAGTGGGGCGACATCTGACAAACGACAGCGCCGGGATGCACTCCCGGCGCTGCGATCGTGAGCGAGTCAGCCCGCTACCCCTGGGAGCGGACCTCCGGCGGTGGCGGCACGGCCGCCGCCGGCACCAGGCCGGCCATCTGGCGGTAGGCCAGCGTCCATCCGGCCGAGACAAAGGCGGTGATGATGCTGTTCAGGAGCGCGCTCAGCACCGCGATCACCAGTCCGCCGCCGACGATGGGGGCGATCCACCACAGCGCGGGCTCGGTGGCGAAGAGCGCCAGGAAGACCGGCACGGCGATGACCAGCAGGACCAACCCGATCGCGATGCCCACGCCGAGCCCGATGCCGACGTAGATGAGCAGCAACAGCAGGCTCGGCCCCACGTTCCTCCTGAACACCTCCCAGGCCCGCGCCAGCCCCTGGACGGCCCCCTTGTTCTCCAGCACGATGGCCCGATCGGCATAGGTCATGATTAGGTAGACGAGCGCGGCAGCGGGGATCACCAGGCAGCACAGGGGGATGAAGCAGCAGGCCAGCATGGCGAAGAGTGGCCCGGCTACCCCGGGAGCCGCTCTGTGGGCCACGCTGACCCCCGTGGCCAGGGCGATGGCCACGATGGCGGCGAAGAGGAGCGCGGCCAGCAGGAAACCGCCGAGGATGAAGATGAGCCGCACGACCAGCAGGCTCCAGAAGTGGGGCGCGCCGGCCCGCCAGGCCCGCCGGAAGCTGGTGGAGCCTTCTTCCTCCACCTGCCGCACCCCCGCGATCAGCCCGCCCTGGGCAAAGATCGAGACAACCCACAGCGCCAGGCCGATGACGAGGGCCAGGGCGAGGACCCCGAGGACGACGGCCGGCCATGCTTCCTGCCACTCCCAGCGCCACATGCCCGGCCAGTCCCAGCCGCGCAGGTCCACGTCGGTGAACTGGTAGTTGATGGGGTTCCAGTTCGGCCCACCGCTGCCCAGGGCAGACAGGAAGGCCAGGACCCACAGGATCTTCCAGCGCCAGGTGATCGACCAGCCGCGGCTCAGCACCTTGCCATAGTCCATCGTTTCCTCCTCTGTGGCTGCCGCCTCATGCCTTGGTGTCGACCCAGCGTCAGACATGGCAGCCGGCCAGTGATAGTACGCAGTCCCGGCCGGCCAGGTTGCAGGAGCCTGCCAGTTCAAACGCCCTTTCCGCCCGCCCTCTCCAACAGCCGGGCCCAGCTCTCGTCGACCTCTTCCTGGACTAGCTGGATCTGCTCTTCGCTCAAGTGCCGGAAGCGGCCCTGCAGGCGCATGTATTCGCGGACGGGGATCTCCGGCTCGGGCCAGACGGTGATGGTGTACTTCTTGCCGTTCTCGACTTCGTAGAGCGGAAAGACCTTGCTCTGCACGGCCAGGCGGGTCAGGCGGATGCTGTCGGCAGCCTCCGCCCGCCAGCCAGGGGGGCAGGGCGAGAGCACATGGATAAACTTGGCCCCGCGGATGTCCCGCGCCTTCTGGAACTTACGGATCATGTCTTCCGGATAGCCCAGTGTGGCCGTGGCGGTGTACGGGATGCGGTGGGCGGCCATGATGGCGACAATGTCCTTCTTGGGCTCGTCCTTGGGGTGGGCAGTGGGCGTGGTCGTGGTCCAGGCCAGCCAGGGCGTGGCCGAGGAGCGCTGGATGCCGGTGTTCATGTAGGCCTCGTTGTCGTAGCAGACGTAGATGAAATCCTCGTTGCGCTCGACGGCCCCGGAGAGGGCCTGGATGCCGATGTCGAAGGTGCCGCCGTCCCCGGCCCAGCCCAACACGGTGATCTCCTCCTTGCCCAGGGCCTTGAGCGCGGCGCGGATACCCGAGGCCAGCGCCCCCGTGGTCTCGAAGGCGGTGTGGTAGATCGGTACCTCCAGGGAGGAGTAGGGGAAAGGGCCGGCGATGATCGACCAGCAGCAGGCCGGGATGACGACCATGGTCTGCGGCCCCAGTGCTTTGAGGGCGTAGCGCATGGCCAGCGAGCCCCCGCATCCCGGGCAGGCCACGTGTCCCGGCAGGAGCAGCTCCTCCTGTGGCAGCGTGTAGTTCGGGCGGTGCCCCAGCAACTTGGTTTCGCTCATGGCTTCACCCCGATCCAGATGATTGGCGCTGTCGGCGCATCGTGCTGCAGTACATGGTCGGCCACCTGCCGGATCGTCTCCGGGGTCACATCGCGTCCGCCCAACCCCAGGACAAAGTCAAAGAGCGGCGCCCTGAAGGGGGTATCGTACAGGGCCGCCTTGATCTCCTCGGCAAAGACGCCGCACTGGCCAAAGGTCAGGTTGCGATCCAGGACGCCGACCTTCTGCACGCCCCGCAGGGCCTGCCTGACATCCGCCACCGGAAAGGGGCGGAAGAGGCGCAGCTTGACCAGGCCGATGGGGATGCCCTCGCCGCGCATGGCGTCGATCACGTCGCGGGCCGTGCTGGTGATGGTGCAGGTGGTGACCAGCGCCACCTCGGCTCCCTCCATGCGGTAAGATTCCACCAGCCCCCAGCTCCGGCCGAACCGCCGGCCGTACTCCGCATCGGCCTGTCGAGCCACCTCCAGGGCCTGGTCCATGGCCAACTGGATCTTGTAGCGCAGCTCGAACCACTCGCCGGGGGTGACCAGCGCGTTAAAGGCGTGCGGGTCGGCCAGGTCCATCTTAAGCTGCGGGCGGAAGGGCGGCAGGTACTCGTCCACCAATGCCTGGTCGGGGATGTCCACGACCTCGGAGGTGTGCGAGAGGACAAAGGCGTCCAGGATGACCATGGCCGGCAGGCTGACCGCCTCGGCCACCTTAAAGGCCTGGACGACCGTGTCCAGCACCTCCTGGTTGCTCTCGCAGTAGTATTGGATCCAGCCGGTATCGCGCTGGGCCAGCGTGTCGCTCTGCTCGGTCCACACCGACCAGCCCGGGGCGATGCCCCGGTTCACCGAGCCCATGACGATGGGATGGCGGCCGCCGGCGGCCCAGTGCAGCATCTCGTGCATCAGCAGCAGCCCCTGCCCGGAGGTGGCCGTGAACGCCCGCGCGCCGGTGGCCGAGGCCCCGATGGAGGCGGCCATGGCCGAGTGCTCCGACTCGACCTTGACAAAGACCGCGTCCAGCTCGCCGTCGGCGGTGAAGGAGGCCAGCTTCTCGATGATGGTGGTCTGCGGCGTGATCGGGTACGCGGCGACGACCTGGGCGCGGGCCAGCTTGGCTCCGTAGGCGACAGCCGTGTTCCCGGTGATCACTTTCTCCATAGCAGTTCCTCCTCCATGGCGATGGCACGCCGGGGACACTCGGCGGCGCAGATGCCGCAGCCCTTGCAGTAGTCGTAGTAGACCTCATAGAAGGGGTAGGTCGGGTATTCGGCAGCCCACTCCCCGCGGCGCAGGATGCTGATGTCGGGGCAGAAGTTCAGGCAGTTGTCGCAGCGGTTGCAGGTGCCGCAGGAGAGGCAGCGCAGCCCCTCGCCGACGACCGTCTCCTCGTCCAGGCCGGGGTTGGCCTCGGCGAAATCGGCCAGGCGCTCGGCGACCGGACGGTGGCGCTCGGCCGGCCGGGGCTCGCTGCGCAGGTGTGCCAGGTTCAGCTCCTCAAAGGCCACCACCTCAGGCGACACCGCCCGGGGGGCAACGTGCATGTTGCGGTGCAGGGCGGGGTACTCCCCCGGTGGCTCGCCGCGCAGCATGGCATCGATGGCTATGGCCGCCCGCTTGCCCGAGCCGATCGCCGCGGTGACCGTGCCGAAGCCGGTGGCCACGTCGCCGCCGGCGTAGGCGCCTGCCCACGTCGTGGCCGTGCTCGGCTCCGTGCGGATGGCCCCGCGCTCGCAGACCAGGCCTGCCGGAAGGCCGCCCAGGTCGGCCTCCTGCCCCAGCGCCGGGATGACCGTGTCGGCGGCCATCTCGAACTCGGAGCCGGGGATGGGCTCTGGCCGGCGCCGGCCGCTGGCGTCGGGCTCGCCCAACTGCATGCGCACGCAGCGCAGGCCCACGACGCGCCCGCTTTCCTGGAGAACCTCCAGCGGCGCGGCCAGGTAGTGAAAGACGACGCCCTCTTCCTCGGCCTCGGCCACCTCCTCGGCGATGGCCGGCATCTCCGCCCGCGAGCGGCGGTAGAGCACGGTCACCTCCGCGCCGAGGCGGCGACAGGAGCGCGCCGCGTCCATGGCAGTATTGCCCCCGCCTATGACGGCGACGCGCCGGCCGATCGGCACTGCTTCCCCCAGGTTCAGGCGCTTGAGGAAGGTGAGCCCGTGCAGCACGCCCTGGGCCTGCTCGCCGGGCACACCCAGCGCGCGGCTGAGCTGCTGGCCCATGGCCAGGAAGACGGCGCTGCTGTCGGTCAGGTCCTCCCAGGAGAGGTTCCCGCCCAGCCGCTGACCGGTGCGGATCTGCACCCCCAGCGCCTGGATGGCGCCGATCTCGCGCTCCAGCACGTCCCGGGGCAGGCGGTAGGCCGGGATGCCGGTGCGCAGCATGCCGCCGGGCAGGGCCTCGGCCTCGTAGACCGTGACGGGATAGCCCTTGAGCGCCAGATGATAGGCACAGGCCAGACCGGCCGGCCCGGCGCCGATGACCGCGACTCGCTCCGGGCGGGTGGGTCTCTGGCCGGCCGGCGCGATGCCCTGGGCCGCCGCCCAGTCGGAGAGAAAGCGCTCGACATGGTGGATGGCGATGGCCCCACCGAGGCGCTCGCGGTTGCACTGGCTCTCGCAGGGGTGCGGGCAGACCCGGCCGCAGACCCCGGGGAAGGGGTTCTCCCGGCGCAGGATCTCCCAGGCTTCGCGGTAGCGCCGGTCGGCCACCAGGCCCAACCAGGCCACGATGTCCTCGCCGGCCGGGCAGGCGTCGTTGCAGGGCGGGGTGCGCTCGCGGTAGACCGGCCGCATGTAGCGCCACGAGCCGGTCTTGTTGTAGAGGGTGGTGGCGATGGACGCCGGCATCAGCGGCATGTCCTCGGCCGAGCGAAAGACGATGACCCTGGCTTCGTGTTTGGCCATCTGCATACGCCTCCTTCGACAGAGCAGTGGGTTCCGGGCGATCGCCGCCCTATGACGTCAGGCGGGTCGCTTCGTAGGCCTCGCGCACCGCGGCCACGTTCTCCTCCGGCCGGATCGGCACGGCGGCGCGCACCGCCTCGCAGAGTGCCTCCAGGCCGACGACCCCGGCCAGGCGGGAAAAGGCCCCCAGGATGGCCGTGTTGACGATGGGGGCGTTGCGCGGGCCGAGCCTGTATTTGAAAGCGATGTGGTTGGCGTCGACGGTAGCCACACGGAAGCGGTCGTGCAGCCCATAGGCTTCCGGCGGGTCGGCGCTGTTCAGGAGAATGGTCCCGCCCGGCTTCAGGCCGGCCGTGACGTCAATGACCTCCAGGAGCGTGGGATCGAGAATGATAACGTGGTCGGGCTGGTAGATCTGGCAGCGCACGCGGATCGGCCTGTCGTCGATACGGGTAAAGGCCATGACCGGGGCGCCGCGCCGCTCCACGCCAAAGGCGGGGAACGACTGCACCCGCTTGCCCTCGTGGAAGGAGGCATCGGCCAGCACCTCCGAGGCAACGACCACGCCCTGCCCGCCACGCCCGTGAAAGCGGATCTCGATCATCAGCCAACCTCCAGTTCCTTCCTGACCTCGTCACGTGGACATGAGCACGCCCAACACGATCGACATCATCTTGGCCTCGTGCGTGTCGGCGCGCGAGGGCAGGATCAGCGGCATGCGCGCCCCCACGACCACGCCGGCCATGTCGCTGTGGGCAAAGTAGATGATGGCCTTGGCCAGGGAGTTGCCCGCTTCCAGATCGGGAGCGATGAGGATGTCGGCACGGCCAGCCACCTCGCTGTGGATGCCCTTGATGCGCGCCGCCTCCGGCGAGATGGCATTGTCCAGGGCCAGCGGCCCGTCCACCAGCCCCCCGTAGATCTGCCCGCGATCGGCCATCTTGGAGAGGTTGGCCGCATCCATGGTCGAGGGGATCTTGGGGTTGACCATCTCCGCCGCCGCCAGCACGGCCACGCGCGGTGTCTCCACACCCAGGCGGTGGGCCACGTCGACGGCGTTCTGGACAATGTGCATCTTCTCCTCCAGGCTCGGCGCGACGACGACGCCGGCATCGCTCAGGAGGATGAGCCGGTCGAATCCGGGGATGTCGAAGACGGCCACATGGGTCAGGAGCTTGCCGGTGCGCAGACCCACGGCCGGATCCAAAGCCGCCTTGAGAAAGTCGGCCGTGAAGATCCTGCCCTTCATGGCGCAGTGGGCCTCGCCGCGGGCGAGCATCTCCATGGCCCGGTAGGCGGCCATGCGCCGGTCGGGCTCCTCGACCACGCGCATCTGGCTGATGTCGACTTGGTGGGCCTCGGCCTCCCTCTCGATGGCGGCGCGCTCGCCGACCAGGATAAAGTTGGCGATGCCGCGTTCCTCCGCATCGCGCGCGGCCAGGAGGGCCTCGTGGTCCTGCGCGTCGGCGATGGCCACGACCCGGGGGCCGGCCTTTTTCGCCTCCTCGCGCAGTTGGGCAAAGTTGCGGATGAGCATGGGAACCTCCGTCTCAATCGGCCGGCTGCGGCCGGTACGTCTTGGCATCTTCCTCCCCCCGCAGAACCCGCAGTGCCCCCTGGACCAGGGCCAGCATCTCATCCTCCCCCGGGTAGACCAGCACGGGGGCGATGAACGCCACCCGCTGGCGGATCCATTCCACCAGGTCCTGCCAGTGGGCGACTCCCCCGGTCATGACGATGGCATCGACACGGCCCTGCAGCACCGTGGCCATGGCACCGATTTCCTTGGCTACCTGGTAGGCCATCGCCTGGGCCACCAGCAGGGCGCGGGCGTCGCCCTGGGCGATGCGCTTCTCCACCTCCAGCGCCGAGTTGGTTCCCAGGTGCGAGACCAGTCCGCCCCGGCCAACCAGGTGCCTCTTGAGCTCCTCCTTGGTGAAGCGGCCGGAGTAGCAGAGCTCGATCAGGTCGGTCAGCGGCAGGGTGCCGCAGCGCTCCGGTGAGAAGGGGCCGGCGTCCAGGGCGTTGTTCACGTCGACCATGCGCCCGTGGCGGTGTGCGGTGACGGAGATGCCCCCGCCCAGGTGGGCCACAACCAGGTCCAGGTCCTGGTAGCGCCGGCCCAGGTCGGCGGCGGCGCGGCGGGCCACGGCCTTGATGTTGAGGGCGTGGGAGAGGCTCTGGCGGGCGATCTCGGCCAGGCCGGAGATGCGGGCCACATCGTCGAACTCGTCCACCGAGACAGGGTCCACCGTCAGGGCCGGGATCGCGGCCAGCTCGGCGATCTCCTGCGCGATGAGCACTCCCAGGTTGGAGGCGTGCTCGCGTGGGCCGGGATGGCGCATCTCCTCCAGCATCGCCTCGTTCACGCGGTAGGTGCCGCTTTCCAGGGGCCGGAAGAGCCCGCCCCGCCCGACCACGGCGTGCAGGCTCTCCAGCGGCACCTCGTTCTTCTCCAGCCAGCGCAGGATGCTGTCGCGGCGCAGGGCGTGCTGGTCGGCGATGCGTGGGTAGGGAGCCAGGTCGGCGCTGTCGTAGCGCAGGGTCTCTTGCAGAAGGGGCGTCTCGTTGGCAAAGAGGGCCACCTTGGTGGAGGTGGACCCGGGGTTGATGACCAGGACGCGCCAGGTCTTGTCTGCGGACATCGAGCGCTCCTGTGAGCTCGTCGCCGAGTGGTCGGTGCCGACCTCGGGGCGCGGGCGCCCCGTTGCGCCGGCCGATGGAAGTTTACCACAACCCGGGGGAAAACGCAATTCGGGCCGCAGCGGTGTTTGCACAGGCCGGCCGGATACGCTATAATGCCCTTGTGCACCGTGGTCGATCGGCCTAGTGGCCGTTCCGCCGGTCACCCAGGCTGATCGTGGGCAGTTTCTGTTGTGGAGGTTTCTGTGAGCCTGCAAGACCGCATTCAGGAGGACCTCAAGGAGGCCCTGCGCCAGCACCAGGCCGAACGGCTGGGCGTCCTGCGCCTGATCAAGGCGGAGATCCGCAACGCCGAGATCGACCAGCAGCGCCAGCTCGACGATGCCGGCGTGCTCGCCGTCCTGGACAAGGCCGCCAGGCAGCGCCGCGAGTCCATCGAGGCGTATCGCCTGGGCCGGCGGGCCGACCTCGTCGCCGCCGAGGAGTTTGCGCTGCAGGTGATCGAGTCCTACCTGCCGCGTAAGCTGACCGAGGAAGAGGTCCGTGCCGCCGTGAGACAGGCCATCGTCGAGCTGGGTGCCCAGGGCATGGGCGACATGGGTCGGGTGATGAAGCACCTGACAGCGCAGCTGCGCGGCCAGGCCGACGGCAAGTTCGTCAGCACGCTGGTGCG
The DNA here is from genome assembly GCA_964613665.1 of uncultured Chloroflexia bacterium. GTDB lineage: Bacteria > Chloroflexota > Chloroflexia > DTKN01 > DTKN01 > CAZQFV01. The sequence goes on along the minus strand of CAZTIG010000002.1, from coordinate 39,849 downwards.
GGAAGCCCTGGCCGGGCCGATCCGCTAGCGGCCCTGGGAGCGTGGACATGCCGGGTGGGCGCAGTCGCAAGGCAAGCAGCACAAGGACCGCCGGCCTCTCGACCGGCTGGCGGCTTGTCCTGTTCTCCCTGGTTCTCGGCGCCTTGCTGATCGCGGTGCTGACCGTGCCATTCCTGCCGGCCGCGGTCGGCCCGGAGGTGCGCCTGGATTATCCCGCCCCCTACACGGTAAAGTCGCCCGTGACGACCCGCTACGTCAGCAAGATCCTCACCGAGGCTGACCGCGAGGCCGCGGCGGCTGCCGTGGGCGACGTCTACCGCTTCGATCCCACCCTGACCACCGAAGCGCGCCAGGCCCTGTCCACTACCCTGGGTGTCATCGGTGCGGTCCTGGCGGATCCGGAGCTGGACCGGGCCGGGCGTGAGCAGCGCCTGGCGACGCTGGATGGGGTGCAGCTCACTGCCGATACGCTTGCCTTCCTGGTGACCCTCCAGCCCAGGGACTGGCCCGACCTGGTCACGGCCACGCTGCGCCTCTACGACCGGGCCACGAGCAGCGTGCTGAATCCGAACGAGATCGGCCAGATGCGCGCCCAGGATCTGGAGTCGATCCGCCTGCAGCTGCCGGGGCGGGTCCAGGCCACCCTTTCCGCGCCCAAGCGCCAACTGGTCATCGAGCTGGTCGGGCATTCCCTGGTGCCCAACTACGTGGTCGACCAGGTGGAGACGGATCGCCGGCGCCAGGAAGCGCGGCTGCGCACGCCGGACCACATCGTCCAGCTCCTGGAGGGGGAGCTGATCGTCTACGAGGGGCAGATCGTCCGCGAGACGGACCTGGAGAAGATGGAGGCCGCCGGCCTGCGGCAGCCGACGACTTCCTGGTCGAACACTGTCGGGCAGGCCGCCCTGGTCGCCGGCCTGCTGACCTGTTTCGGCCTGTTCCTGTACCGCTTCCGCGAAAAGACCGGCTATGGAGTCCAGGACCTGCTCCTGATCGGCATGATCATCGTCGCCACGCTGACGGTGGGGAAGTTTCTGGTCCCCGGCCGTCTGGGCATGGCCTATTCCTTCCCACTGCCCACGGCCTCGATCCTGCTGGCGCTGCTGCTGAACCCACAGGTGGCGCTGGGCGCAACCCTGGTGCTGGCCGTGCTGGTGGGTGTCCTGGGAGGAGGCAGCCTGGAGCTAGCCGTGCTGGGCATTGCCGGCGGGCTGGTCGGCATCCTGGGCATCTGGAAGGCCCAGCGCTCCAGCGCGTTCCTCTTTACGGGAGTCTATATCACCCTGGTCAACCTGACCGTGGTCGGTGCCTTTCGCCTGATCGACTATGACCTGGCGCTTTCCACGCTGGGGACGGCGGCGCTCGCCTGTGCCATCAACGGGTTTGCCTCGGCCGCCCTCGGTTTCGTCAGCTTCAGCCTGCTGGGGAACCTCTTCGGCCGGGTGACCGTGCTGCAGCTGATGGAGCTGGCCAACCCCAACCACCCGCTGCTGCACCGCCTGATGCAGGAGGCGCCGGGAACCTATCACCACAGCATCATCGTCGGCAACCTGGCCGAGCGGGCGGCCGAGGTGGTCGGCGCGGACCCGATGCTGGTGCGCGTGGGGGCCTATTACCACGACATCGGCAAGATCGTGCGCCCCTACTTCTTCATCGACAACCAGGCCGGCCGCAGCAACATCCACGACGAGCTGCCCCCGCGTACCAGCGCCCAGATCATCACCGACCACGTGCGCGATGGCCTGGACCTGGCCCGCAAGTACCGCCTGCCCGAGCGCATCGTCCAGTTCATCCCGCAGCACCACGGCACGACTACGGCCACCTACTTCTTCCGCCGGGCCATCCAGGAAGAGGAGACGGTCAATCCCGACGACTACCGTTATCCCGGCCCGCGCCCACAGTCGCGCGAGGCGGCCATCCTCATGCTGGCCGACTCGGTCGAGGCCACGGTGCGCTCGATGAGCCAGTCGGGCAAGCTGCAGGAGGTGCTTGAGAAGAACCACAGCGGCGAGGACCCGCTGGCCAAGTTGGTCGCCGGGATCGTCGACGAGCGCGTCCGCGAGGGCCAGTTGGAGGAGAGCGCCCTGACCTTCCGCGACGTCAAGGCGATCCGGCAGGCCTTTGTGGAGACACTGCGCGGGGTCTATCATCCGCGGATCGAGTATCCGCCGGAGGCGCAGGCGCAGGAGCGCGCGGGAGGACCGGTCCAGGCGAGCGCGGCAGGGCGGTAGCGGGGGTGGACCGCAGAGGAGGGCGCTGTGACCTACCGCGTCGAGTTCCGTGTGGAGGCAGAGGGAACCGAGGTGCCGGATCTGCGGCGGCTGGGCCGGCTGGCGCGGATGGTTCTGGCCGCGGAAGGGGCCGGCCGCGGCGAGGTCGGGGTCGCCCTGACCGACGACGCCGGGATCGCCACCTGGAACGAGCAGTACCTGGGGCACGCCGGCCCGACCGACGTCATCTCCTTCGGGATGCAGGAGCAGGCCGCCGGCCGGCCGGCTCCGGTCCTGCCGGCAGAAGCCTCCCGCTACATCGGCGATGTGGCCATCTCTCTGGAGCGGGCCCGCGAGCAGGCCGCCGCCTACGGGCACGGCTGGACGCGGGAGGTCGAGCTGCTGTTGATCCACGGCCTGCTGCACCTGCTTGGCTACGACGACGGCACCGAGCCGGCCCGCCAGCGCATGCACGCCCGCCAGGAGCAGCTGCTGGCGGCTTTCGAGGCCCGGCCTTCCCTGGTAGACACCTTTCGGGCTGCCTTTGCCGGGCTGGGCAACTTCCTGGTCACGCAGCGCAACGTGCGCATCCACCTGGCCATCACCGCCGTCGTGGTCGTCCTGGGCGCCGTGCTGGGGTTCGTCCTGTGGGAATGGACCGCCCTCGTGCTGACGATCGCCCTGGTGCTGGTGGCCGAGGCGCTGAACAGCGCCCTCGAGGCGGTGGTGGACCTGGTCAGCCCGGAGAGGCGGCCCCTGGCCGGTCGGGCCAAGAACCTGGCCGCGGCCGCCGTTCTTCTGGCGGCGATCGGCGCCGTGATCGTCGGAGCCATCCTCTTCCTGCCGCACCTGTGGGAGCTGATCTTCGGGCGGCCCGGCCCGGCATGCTACCCGAGATGAACCCATGAGGATACTGGCCCTCTCGGCGCAGCTGCCCTACCCTCCCCGTCACGGCAAGGCCATGCGCGATTACCACCTCCTGACCGGCCTGGCCCGCCGCCACAGTGTGCGCCTGCTGGGGATGGCCCGCGGGCCGGCCGAGGTGGAGGCGGCCAGGCCGATGGCTGCCCAGCTCCCCTTTTTCAGTGTGCCGCTCCCGGGCCACACGCTGCCCCGGCGGCTGGCGGCGCTGTTCCTCCCCGGCCGGCCCGACTTGGTGCAGCGGACCGACTCGCGCCGTTTCTGGGGGGCGCTGTGGGCGGAACTGGACACGACTCCTCCCGATCTCCTGCTGGTCGAGGGGCTGGAGATGGCCGCCTATGGGCTGCGCGCGCGCGACGAGCTGCGCTGCCGGGGCCGGCCGCCGCGCCTGGTCCTCGACGAGCACAATGCCGAGTACCTGCTGCAGCGGCGCGCCAGCGAGGTCGTCCCGCGCGGCTGGCGCGGCCGGCTCGGGGCGCTCTATTCGCGAGTGCAGGCCGGCCGCCTGACCCGCTTCGAGGAGCGGGCCTGCCTCCAGGCCGACCAGGTGATTGCCGTCTCCCCGGCCGACCGGGAGGCCCTGCTGGCGATCGCCCCCCGGTCGCGCATCGCCGTCGTGCCCAACGGCGTGGACACGGCCGCGTACGCGCCGCTGCCGACAGAAGGCGGGCCGCGTCCCCTCACCCTGGTCTTTACCGGGCGCATGGACTTTCGCCCCAACGTCGACGCGGTGCAGTGGTTCTGCAGCGAGATCTGGCCGCGGGTGCGGGCCGAGCTGCCGGGGGCCCATTTCCAGATCGTCGGGCGGGACCCGGCTCCGGCGGTGCGCGCCCTGAGCGCTGTGCCGGGTGTCGAGGTGGTCGGCGCCGTGCCCGACGACCGCCCGTACATCGGCCGGGCCGACCTGTACGTCCTGCCGATGCGCTTCGGCGGCGGGATTCGCTTCAAGCTGCTGCAGGCGCTGGCTATGGCCCGGGCCGTCGTCTCGACCCCGGCAGGCGCGGAAGGGGTGGAGGGGCTGGTGGATGGGCAACACCTGGCCCTGGCGGAGACGGCAGAGACCTTTGCTGTGGGCACGTTGCGGCTGCTGCACCGTCCGGAGGAGCGTGCCCGTCTGGGACAGGCCGGTCGGGAGCTGGTGGTCGCGCGCTACGACTGGCAGGTGATCCTGCCCCAACTGGAGGCAGCACTGGAGTCGATCGCCGGCCCAGAGGTTCGCTGACAAGGGTCCGCCCATGCGCGTCTCGCTCATCGCCACCGTGCGCAATGAGGAAGCGACCGTCGCCGCGCTGCTCGATTCGGTCCTCGATCAGACGCGCCTGCCCGACGAGGTGGTTATCAACGACTGCGGCTGCACCGACGGCACGATGGCCGCCGTCGAGCGGTACTGCGGGCGGCTGCCGCTGCGCACCACGGCCGGGGGCAGCAACATCCCCCAGGGGCGCAACACGGCCATCCGCGCTGCCCAAGGGCCGCTCATCGCTTGCACCGACGCCGGCCTGCGTCTGGACCCGCGCTGGCTGGAGGAGATCGTGGCGCCGCTGGAGCGCGGGGAGGCCGACCTGGTGGCCGGCTTCTTCCGCGCCGAGGCGCGCACCCCGTTCGAGCGCGTGCTCGGCGCGCTGGCCTACCCCCGGCTGGAGGAGATCGACCCGGAGCGCTTCCTCCCGGCCGGCATGTCGCTGGCCTTTCGCCGGGCCCTCTGGGAACAGGTCGGCGGCTTTCCCGCGGAGCAGCCGTACAGCGAGGACCTGGTCTTTGCCCGGGCGGCCCTGGCGGCCGGGTTCCGCAAGGCCTTTGCCCCCCGGGCCATCGTCCACTTCCGACCGCGCTCGTCGCTGCGGGCATTCTTCCGGCAGTACTGCAACTACGCCTACGGCGACGGCCTGGCCAACCTGTGGCCGCTCCGGCACGCCCTGCGCTACGGCAGCTACGCCGCCGGGCTGGGGCTGCTGCTGGCCGGCTGCTGGTGGTCGCCGCTGTGGGCCCTCCTGGGCGTCGCTGGCACCGTCTACCTGGTGCCGTACTACCGCCGGCTGGGGCCGGCGCTGAGGGAGCTGGCCCCGGCCTGGCGGGTGGCAGCCCTCCTCCTGGTGCCACTGCTGCGGCTCACCGGGGACGTGGCCAAGATGGTGGGGTACCCGCAGGGAAGGTGGCGGCGCAGGCGGCCGGCCTGATCGCCGGCTGAGGGAACCATCCCCCTGCGGACTCCGTTCTGTTCTTGAGCAGAGGTCAGCCCCACCACCCGCCGGCCCGCCGGCGGTCAGCAGATAACACGCGCGGTACGAAGAGAGCCTCCCGCAGCCAGACTGCGGGAGGCCTCTTCTTTGACAGACCCGCCACCCTTTGTTATAATTGTATCGCTACAAGAGGTGCAATGTGGAGAAGGAAACGCTCCTCTACCAGGAGATCGCCGAGTCGATCCGCCGGCTCGTGGCCTCGGGCGAACTCAAGCCGGGAGACCGCCTCCCGCCGGTGCGCGAGCTGGCCCGCCGCTGGGGCTGCACGCCGGGCACCGTCAGCCGGGCCTATACCCTGCTGGCCCAGGAGGGCCTGCTCGTGGGCCGGCGCGGCAGCGGCACGCGGGTCGCCTCCAGCCCGCTCCAGCCGGAGCCGACCTGGCGCTGGGCCGCCCTGGTCAACCGCGCCGAGCGCTTCCTGTTGGACGCGCTGAGCGGCGGGCACACGCCTGCCCAGGCCGAGTCGGCCCTGGCGTTGGCCGTGGCCCGCTGGCAGGAGCTGCAGGCCCGCGCCGCGCCCCGCCCGGCAGCCGCTGCGCCGGTGGCCGGCCTGCGCTTCGCCGGCAGCCACGACCTGGTCGTGGAGTCGCTCGCCCGCATGGTGGCCGAGCACTCGCCCGGCGTGGTACTCCGCGTGGCCTATCTGGGCAGCCTCGGAGGGTTGATGGCCCTGGCCCAGGGCGAGGCCGAGATCGCCGGCATCCACCTCTGGGACGCCGCCACGGACAGCTACAACGTGCCCTTTGTCCAGCGCGTCCTGCCCGGACGGCGCGTGGCCCTGCTCGCGCTGGCCTATCGCTCGCTGGGGCTGATCATCCCGGCCGGCAACCCCCAGGGCATCGCCGGCCTGGAGGACCTGGTCCGGCCGGAGGTGTGCCTGGTCAACCGCCAGCCGGGCTCGGGCACGCGCGTCTGGCTGGATGCGCAGCTACAGGACCGGGGCCTCTCCCCGGCCGCCGTGCGCGGCTACGAGCGCGCCGAGCTGACCCACCTGGCCGTGGCCCGCGCAGTAGCCCAGGGCGAGGCCAGCGTTGGCCTCGGCATCCAGGCAGCCGCCGAGACCTATGCACTCTCCTTTGTCCCCCTGACCCGCGAGCGCTACGACCTGGTGATCCCGGCCGAGGTCTGGGCCTCCCCGGCCGCCCAGGCCCTGGTCCAGGTCATCCGCTCGCCGCACTTCCGCGAGACGGTGCTCTCACTCGGGGGGTACGATGCCGGCGTGACCGGGCAGGAGGTCTGGCTCGGTTGAGCTGCGGGGATCCGGCCGGTGATCCACGGTGGACAGGACCGGCAGCCGAGCCGGTCTGAGAGAGAAGTGGCGAGCGCACCGCTCGCCGTGGCTGCGGGTGGACGCGCTTGTCCGCCCCCCAAGGAGGTCAGCGCAGTGGTCAAGAGGGTTCTGTGGTTCGGTCTCATCCTGATCGTGTGTCTGGCGGCCGGCTGTGGGCCGGCGCAACCGACAACGCAACTCCCTTCAGCAGCCGCCGTGCTGGAGCTCGTCGGTCCCGCCGGCAGCAAGTCGCTGACGCTGGACGAGATCAGAGCCCTCCCGGCGGTCACCGGCTGGGGCGGCATCAAGAGCAGCACCGGCAAGATCACCCCGCCGGAAAAGTTCACCGGCGTGACGATGGAGACGCTCTGCGGGCTCGTGGGGGGACTGAGCTCCGGCCAGGGGGTCAGCGTGGTGGCCAGCGACGGCTACGCCATGACCTTTTCCTACGACCAGGCCGTCAAGGGGACCTTTATCTTCTACGATCCGGGCACCGGCGACGAGATCCAGATCGCCGAGGCGCCGCAGGTAATCCTGGCCTACGAACGGGACGGCCAGCCTCTCTCGGAGAAGGAGGACGGCACGTTCCGCGTGCTGGTCGTCACCGCCAAGAACAATCAGGTCACAGATGGCCACTGGTCGGTCAAGTGGGTCAACAGGCTGGAGATCAAGGACCTGGCCCAGGAGTGGTCCCTGCACCTGGAGGGGGTCCTGACCGAGGACATGGACCGTGGCACGTTCGAGTCCTGCTCCTCTCCCAATTGCCACGGTGCCGGCTGGACCGACGACAAGGCCCAGGAGTGGAAGGGCGTTCCGCTGTGGCTGCTGGTGGGCCGCGTCGACGACGAGAACAAGCACGGCACCGGCGCCTTCAGCCAGGCACTGGCCGCCCAGGGCTACGCCGTGGGCGCCGTCGCCGCGGACGGCTACATAGTCACCCTGGAAAGCGAGCGCTTCCAGGGCAACAGCAACATCCTGCTGGCTTACCAGGTCAACGGCAACCCGCTGGACGACAAGTACTTTCCGCTGCGCCTGGTGGGCGCAGACCTGCAGAAGAGCGAGATGGTCGGCCAGGTCCTGACCATCACCGTCAACATGCCGGCTGCCCCGGTCGAGCCGGCTGCCCCGGTCGAGCCGACGGCCCTGCCCGCCGTGCCCGTCCTCACCATCACCGGTGCCGTGGAGAACGCCCTGTCCCCGTCCATGGCCGATCTGCAGGCCATGGGGGTCGTCACCATCACCGCCGAGCACCCCAAGAAGGGCCTGCAGACCTACCAGGGGGTGCGGCTGAACGCGCTGCTGGGCCAGGCCATGCCCCAGGCCGGGGCGACTTGGCTGCGCCTTGTCGCCGGCGATGGCTACACCGCCACCGTGCCGCTCACCGACGTGCTGGCCTGCGCCGACTGCCTGGTTGCGTTCGACGAGGACGGTACGCTCAAGACGGTGATGCCGGGCATGGCCAGCGGCACCTGGGTCAAGGACGTCTGCCGGATCGAGCTCGGGCCCGTGGCGGGCCTCAGTTCGAACCCTCTGGCCCTGGCCGGGGCGGTGGAGAGCGAACGGACCCTGACGGGGGCCGACCTGGCAGCCCTGGGGGTAGAGACACTCACCCTGGAGCACCCCAAGAAGGGCGCCCAGACCTATCGCGGCGTGCGGCTGACCAAGGTGCTCGACGCCGCTGGGGTCAAGGCCGAGGCGGTGACGCTGGCGGTCATCTCCAGTGACGGCTACACGGTGGAGATGCCCCTGGCCGACGTCCAGGCCTGCGCCGACTGCCTCCTGGCCGTGGCCGACGATGGCCTGCTCAACTTGGCCATGCCCGGCATGGAGAGCAGCCGCTGGGCCAAGGACGTGGTCACCTTCGAGTTCAAGTAGGCAGAGCCGGTGAGTCGTAGGGAGATCTGGCGGAGGCCACCGTCCTCCGCCAGGTCCCCCCGCGCAAGAGAGGACCGATGAGGGCAAGAGGCCTGTGCGCCGCAGTCTGTGTCGTGGTCCTTCTCGGGATGGCCGCGGGCGGCTGCGGCCCCCAGGAGACGGCACGCGTGCCGCTGCGGGTGCTCTACGCCGGCAGCGTCATCATCCCCTTCGAGGCCCTGGAGTCGCCGTACGAGGCGGCCCACCCCAACGTGGACCTGCAGATGGAGGGTCACGGCAGCATCCAGGTCATTCGCCACGTCACCGAGCTGCACGAGCCCACCGACGTCGTGGTCACCGCCGACCACGCCCTCATCCCGATGCTCATGTACCAGGTGCAGGTCCCAGAGACCGGCCGGCCCTACGCCGACTGGTACGTCGAGTTTGCCACCAACCGGCTGGCCCTGGCCTATACCCCGCAGAGCCGCTACGCCGACGAGATCGACGCCGACAACTGGTTCCAGATCATCGCCCGGCCCGACGTGAAGCTGGGCATCGCCGACCCGCGCTTCGATGCCTCCGGGTACCGCGCCCTCATGGCGCTCCGGCTGGCCGAGTCGTACTACAACCAGCCCACCATCCTGGCTGACCTGATCATGGGCCGCTTCAGGACGCCGATCGTCTGGGGCGAGGAGGCCGGCCGGACGGTGATCCACGTGCCGGAGATCCTGGAGCCCAAGCCGGGCTCGGGCATCGTCGTGCGTGGGGCCAGCATCCAGCTCATCGCCCTGCTCGAGTCCGGCGACCTGGACTATGCCTTTGAGTACGAGAGCGTCATCGAGCAGCACGGATTGCAGGTCGTGCGCCTGCCCGACGCCGTGAACCTGGGCTCCGAGGTGTATGCCGGCCGGTACGGCCAGGTCGAGGCGCGCATGGACTTTCAGCGCTTTGCCTCGGTCACGCCCGTCTTTGACGGCGACGTCATCGGCTACGGCGTGACCATCCCCAGCAACGCTCCCCATCCCGCTGCCGCGGAAGAGTTCGTCGCCTACCTGCTGGGGCCGGAGGGGCAGGCCCTCTTCGATGCCTACCATCACCCCCGGATCGTCCCGCCGCGGGCGGACCGCTACGAGGCCCTGCCGGCCCTGCTCCAGCCGCTCTGTGTCCCCATGCCGTGACCCCGGAGGTACGACGATGCGCAAGCGCCCCGACCTGTTCACGGCAGGCATGGCCGCGGCCGGATCGCTCCTGCTCCTCTTTGTACTGCTGCCGCTCCTGAGCGTCTTCCTGGGGACGTCGCCGGCCGCGCTGCTGGACACCCTGGGCGACGCCGAGGTGCAGCGTTCGCTGCTGCTGACTTTTGGCGCCGGCGCGCTGGCCACGCTGCTCGGCCTGCTCACCGGCGTGCCGCTGGCCTACCTCCTGGCGCGCAAGAGCTTTCCCGGCAAGCGCGTGGTGGAGGGGCTGGTGGACCTGCCGGTGGTCATCCCGCACACCGCGGCCGGCATCGCCCTGCTGGCGGTCTTTGGGGCACGGGGCTGGATCGGCGCTCCGCTGGCCAGCGTGGGCGTCTACTTCGTCGACAGCCTGCCGGGGATCGTCGTCGGCATGCTCTTTGTCAGCCTGCCCTTTCTCGTGAACAGCGCCCGCGAGGCCTTTGCCCTGGTCGATCCCGAGCTGGAGAAGGTGGCCGAGACGATGGGCGCCGCGCCCGGGCAGGCCTTTATCTACATCACCTTGCCCCTGGCCTGGCGGGGCGTCTTTGCCGGAGCGCTGATGATGTGGGCCCGCGGCATCAGCGAGTTCGGGGCCGTGGTCATCCTGGCCTACCACCCGCAGATCGTCCCCGTGCTGGTCTATGAGCGCTTCCAGGGCTTTGGACTGAACGCTGCCAGGCCGGTGGCCGCCCTCCTCATCATCGCAGCGCTGGTGGTCTTTGCCATGCTGCGCGCCTTCCTGGTGCCCAGGCGCGGAGCGCCGTCCGGAGAGGCTACACGCTACTGACTGCAGGCCGGGCATCGCCTCGCGTACCTACCCGCCCCCGGCCCGGTCGCCGCCAAAAGCAGAACCTCCCGCCGGCCCCACTCCGCGGGAGGTCCCCCTCTCTCTATCTCTATCTATCTCTGCCCCACGTAGTTCGGCAGCAGGATCGGCGCCGTCGTCTGCGGATCCAGCCCGGCCTCCTGGAGCTGGCGCTCCCACGCCACCAGGTGCTGCAGCGTTGGCTTGCCCGGCTGGACCTCGCGGGCGCGGACGGCCGCGGCGGCGCCGGCCCGCCGGCCAAAGACGTTGATGTCCAGCAGCGAGTTGCCCATCAGCCGGTTGCGCCCGTGGATGCCGCCGGCGGCCTCGCCGGCCGCGTACAGATTGGGGATCTCCGTGGCCCCGTCCACGCCGATCTGGATGCCGCCGTTCTGATAGTGCAGCGTCGGGTAGACCAGCATCGGCTCCTTGGTGATGTCGACACCGAACCGGCCGAACTGGCGCACCATGGCCGGCAGCTCCTTGGCCACCGTCCCCGGCCCTTGCAGGATGTCGATCATCGGCGAGTCCAACCAGACGCCCTGGAAGCCGGAAGGCGTGACCACGCCCTTGTTGCGGCCGCGGCACTCCTGGATGATCGCTGCCGCCTCGACATCGCGGGTCTCGCGCGGGTTGACGAACTGCACCCCGTCGACGTTGCACACCTGGGCCCCCAGCCCGCGCACCTTCTCCGTGACCAAAAAGCCCAGGATCTGCTCGGGGAAGGCCGCGCCGGTGGGGTGGTACTGCATCGTGTCGATGTGCAGCAGGTGGGCCCCCGCGCGGTAGGCCAGCACCAGCCCGTCGCCGGTCGCGCCGTAATGGTTGGTGGTGGCATAGCCCTGGTAGTGCAGCCGGCCACTGCCGCCGGTGGCCAGGATGGTGCACCTGGACCGCGCCACCAAGTACTGCTCCGTCTCCATGTTGAACAGGACCGCCCCCACGCACTGCCCCTTGTCGTCCAGGATCAGCTCGACCGCTGCCGTGAACTCCACCACGGAGATGTCCTGGCTGCGGTTGCGCACCTCGTCGCGCAGGGTGCGCATGATCTCGGCCCCGGAATAGTCCCGCGCCGAGTGCATGCGCTTGCGCGAGGTGCCGCCCCCGTGGATGGTGATCATCGTGCCGTCGGGCTGCTTGTCGAACATACAGCCCAGGTCCTCCAGCCACTTGATGACCAGGGGCGCGTCCTGGACCAACGCTTCCACCAGCCCGGGATCGTTGGCATAGTGGCCCCCACCGATCACGTCGAGGTAGTGGATCGGGGGAGAGTCATTCGGCTGGTCGGCGGCCTGGATGCCGCCCTGGGCCATCATGGTGTTGGCGTCGCCGTGGCGCAGCTTGGTCACCAGGACGACCTTGGCCCCGTTCTCCTGGGCCATCAGCGCCGCGGCCGAGCCGGCGCCGCCTCCCCCGATGACCAGCACGTCGGTCTCGATGTCCGTGCGGCCGAGGTCAAAGTCGGGGCCGATGATCGGCCGGCTCTCCAGCACCGCGGCCAGCTCGTGCGGGGTGCGCTGTCCCCTGTTCGGTCCGACCCGGATGGTGGCAAAGGCCTCCGGGATAAAGTCGGGGTGGAACTTGCGCAGTATCTCATCCTTGGCCTGGGCCGACAGCCGCGGGAAGGTCTCTGTGAGCCGCGCCGACCGCGTCGCCTCCACCCGCAGGAGCGATTCGTGCATTTCCGCTGTATAGGTCATCGTCCTTCTCCTTCGATCGTCGGACGTGCGTCCGCGCTAATCCGGCTCGATATCCCGGCTGTTGTACTTGGCCGCCAGCTCTTCCTTGACCATGGCCTTGAGCTGGGCGATCTCCTGGTCGTACTTGCCGCCGGTGATCTCCTCGACCCGCTGGGCCAGGTGTTGGGCCCGCGGGGCCAGGTAGCGCCCGTACAGCCGGCGGCAGACGATGCCGATGTTGTACTGCACTTCCTCGGCCGGGCAGCGTGCCGCGCACAGGCCGCACATGATGCAGTCGAACGATCTGTCGGCCACGGCGGCAATGTCCCCGCGCATGGCCGCCGCCATGTAGGCGCGCACGTCGATCTCCTGCGGGCACGACTTGGTGCAGGTGCCGCACTGCAGGCAGCGCAGCACCTCCGGGTAGAGCGAGAAGAGCGCCTCGGCGGTGGCCTTGAGCTGGGTCAGGTCGTAGCTCTTGCGCTCGGCCGGGAAAAAGGGGATCTGGGTCAGGTACATGTCGGGCTGCACCAGGGTGGCGCAGGCCAGGCCGATCTTGAGGCGGTAGTCGCCGCCGATGCGGTAGACGGTGCCGCAGGCTCCGCAGAAGCCGGCCCGGCAGCCGCAGCCGCGCAGCAGCTTGTACCCGGCGTATTCCATGGCTCGCTGGATCGTCAGCGACGGCGGCACCATGTACTGCTTGCCCATGATGTAGATGGGGATGAGCTCTTCTTCGGACATGCGTTCCTCCTCACCACAGGGATCAGCGATCAGCAGTCAGCGATCAGCAATCAGCAGTCAGCAATCAGCGGAGCTTGGCCTGCTCAAAGAAACAGCGACCTGCGGGCCTCTTTCATGCTGCTGTGACCTGGCACGCGCACGGGCTACTAGCGCTCGACGACGTGCAGCTCGTCCTCGCGGAACACGGTCAGCGGCAGCTCTTCCTCCAGGCTGCGGCCGGCCTCGTAGCCAAAGACCTTCTGTACCTCCTCCCCGACGGCGCGGAAGATGAGCGTCAGCGGGAGCGAGCTGGGACAGCCCTCCTCGCAGAGCCCGCAGCCGATGCAGGAGGCCACCATGTGGTTGAGCCGGGTGATTTGGAAGAGCAGGGTGTCGGTGGGCATGCGCACGGCCCCGCGCCGGTCGGCCCACTTCATGTACTGCGCCGAGGCATGGTCGAAGGTGGGTGTGCGGAAGATGCACTCGCGGCAGTAGCAGATTGGGCAGACGACGGTGCAGTTGTGGCAGCGCAGGCAGGCCGAGAAGAGGGCCATCATCCCCGTGTGCGTCTTGAACTGCTCGCGGATGGCGGCAAAGGACTCGTCCCGCCGTGCGATGCGCGCCTGCTGCAGCGTGGCGATGGCCTCGCTGCGGCCGGCCACCTCCTTCTCCTGCAGGCCCAGCAGCGGGGCCAGCTCAGCGCGGCGATCGGCCAGCTCGACATAGATCTCCTGCCGCGGGTCGACCCCCAGCAGTCCCAGCAGGAGGTCCACGCCCTGCGGCACAAAGTGCTCGCAGATGCGGCAGGCTGTGCGCAGCTCCCGACCGGGCCAGGAAAAGCCCACCGTCGGCTCCACCGACTCCAGGAGCCGGGCCGTCAGGTGTGGCTCCGGCGCGGCCATGGCCCCGTAGTCCAGCACCTTGTAGGTGCCGTAGCAGTCCACGCCGATCGTCAGCACCTGCTCCAGGTGGATCTGCCGCAGCTTGGTCAGCTCGATCACGGCGCGCCACTCGCAGGCCTTGAGCACCACCGCCAGGCGCTCGCCAGGACCGGTGAAGGTGAGCTGCGAGACGACCCGCGCGGCCTGCACCGGCATCACCGCCGCGATGGGGTCGGCGTGGGCCAGCGCCTCCGGATCGTGCACCAGGGTCGGCACGGCGTTGCGCCCGTCGGGCGTGGCTAGCGGCACCAGGATGGCGTCCACGGCCTTCTGCTCCAGGAGCCTGCGCAGAACGCCGCGCATCGCCTCCAGGGCGTCGCCGTTCTCAACGGGGATCGTTCCACGGATTGGCATCATATCTCTCCTGCTTCAGCTTGCCGCTGACGGCGAGCCGGTCAACCTGAAACCTGCAACCTGCAACCTCTAGCACCTCCAACCTCCAACCTCCAACCTCCAACCTCCAACCTCCAACTTCCAACCTCCAACTTCCAACCTCCAACCTCCAACCTCACATCGCCCACTCCCCCTTCATCGGGTTGGGGCCCTTTTGCTTCAGGTACTGCACCATCTCGGTGATCGTGTCGGCGAAGCGCCGGCCCTCGCTGGCGCTGATCCAGCGCAGCCAGACGCGGTCCTCCTCCAGCCCCATCTGCTGCAGCACGCTGTGCAGGATGGCCACGCGCCGGCGGGCCTTGTAGTTGCCGCTCTGGTAGTGGCAGTCCCCCGGGTGGCAGCCCCCGATGAGTACCCCATCGGCTCCCTCCAGGAGCGCCTTCAGCACATAGACCGGGTCCACCGCCCCGCTGCACATCAGCCGGATGATGCGCACGTTGGGCGGGTACTGGATGCGCGACGTCCCGGCCAGGTCCGCTCCGGTATAGGTGCACCAGTTGCAGAGGAAGGCGACGACTTTCGGCTCGTACTCCTCGGGCATCTGCTCCTCCTAATCCAGGGCCTCGTCGATCATCGCATAGATCTGCGCCTTCTCGAAGCCGAGGTGCTGGGTGGCCCCGCTGGGACAGGCCACCGCGCAGGCGCCGCAGCCCTGGCAGAGCACCTCGATGACCTCGGCCACGTGCGTCTCCTCGTTCAGCGTGCGCGCGTCATAGGGGCAGATCGACACGCACAGACCGCAGCCCTTGCACAGGCGGGAGTTGACCTGGGCGACGATGGCCTGGGCCTCCAGCCGGTCCTTGCTCAGGAGCGTCGCCGCGCGGACGGCCGCGCCCTCGGCCTGGGCGATGGTGTCCTCGATCGACTTGGGCGAGTGCGCCAGGCCGCAGAGGAAGATGCCGTCCGCGGCAAAGTCCACCGGGCGCAGCTTGACGTGGGCCTCCAGGAAGAACCGGTCCTGGGTCAGGGGCACCTTGAGCATCTGCCCCAGCACCTCGTTGTCCTGGCGGGGGACGATCCCGGTGCTCAGCACGACGCGGTCGGCCGGCAGAGCCACCAGGCCCTGTCCGGGGCTGTCCACCTCCACCAGCAGGCGTTCGCCCCGGGCGCTGACCCGGGGCTTGTTCTCTGGGGTATACTCCAGGAAGATGACCCCCTGGCGGCGAGACTCCTCGTAGCGCTCTTCCTGGAAGCCGTAGGTGCGCACGTCGCGGAAGAGCACCGTGACGCGGGCGGCGGGATCCTGCTCCTTGATCCGCAGCGCGTTCTTGACAGCCACGCTGCAGCAGATGCGCGAGCAGTAGGGGCGCTCCTCGTCGCGCGAGCCGACGCACTGGATCATGACGTAGGAGGCGCCCGCCGGGGCCTGGCCTTCGACCAGAGCTTGCTCCAGCTCGCGCTGCGTCAGCACGCCGGGGTGCTGGCCATAGAGGTACTCGCCCGGCGCGGGCTCGTAGGCCTCGGCCCCGGTGGCCACGACGATGACCCCGTGGGCGATCTCCTCGACGCGGTCCTCGTCGCGGCGGTGCAGCCGGCTGGCGAACTTGCCGACGTACCCACCCACCTCCAACAGGTCCGTCTCGGTGTAGACGCGGATCCCGGGGTGGGCCTGGACCTGCGCGACCAGGCTGCGCAGCAGTTCCTGGGGGTCGCCGCCCTGCAGGGTGTAGTGGATGTGCTCCAGGTGGCCGCCCAGCCGGCCGCTGCGCTCGATCAGGGTGACGGGAAAGCCCTGGCCGGCCAGGCTCAGCGCGGCGACCATGCCGGAGAGCCCGCCGCCGATGACCAGGGCGCTGTGCTCGATCTCGATGGCCGGCCGGTGGATCGGGCGCAGGAGCTGGGCCTTGGCCACAGCCATGGCCACCAGGTCCTTGGCCTTTTCCGTGGCGACCTCCGGCGAGCCCTTGTGCACCCAGGAGTCCTGCTCGCGGATGTTGGTCATCTCAAAGAGGTGGGGGTTCAAGCCGGCCTCGCGGATGGTGTCCTGGAAGAGCGGCTCGTGCGTGCGCGGCGTGCACGAGGCCACCACCACGCGGTTCAGCCCCAGCTCGCGCACCGTGTCGCTGATCTTTTTCTGCGTGTCCTGCGAGCAGGTGTAGAGGTTGTGCTCGGCATAGGCCACCCCCGGGATGGTCCTGGCGTACTCCACCACCTCGGGTACGCCAACCACGCTGCCGATGTTGATGCCGCAGTGGCAAACGAACACGCCCACGCGCGGCTCCTCGAAGCGCACGTCGATCTCCGGCGGGTAGGTCTTGCTCCGCGTGAGTGTGTTGCGCGCGGACGCCAGCAGCTGGCTGGCCTCTGCCGCCGCGGCCGATGCCTCGACGACCGTCTCGGGGATATCCTTGGGGCCGCGGAAGGCGCCGGCCACATAGATGCCCGGCCGGCTGGTCTGCACCGGGGCGAACTCCTCCGTCCGGACAAAGCCGTAGCGGTTCAGGTCCACGCCCAGGCGCTGGGCCAGGGCTCGGGCCTGCGGCGAGGCCACCAGCCCCACCGACAGGATCACCATGTCGAACTCTTCCTCGACGGTGCTGCCGTCCGGGCTGGCGTAGACCAGGCGCAGGTTCCGGGTGGCGGGGTCCTCCTTGATCGAGGAGACGAAGCTGCGGATGTAGCGCACGCCGTGCTCACGCTGGGCCGTCTCGTAGTAGGCATCAAAGCCCTTGCCAAAGGCGCGGATGTCCAGGAAGAAGATCGTCGGCCGGATGCGCGGGTCATGCTCGCGGGCGATGATGGCCTCCTTGGTGGCGTACATGCAGCAGACCGAGGAGCAATAGTCCTGCCCACAGGCGCTGTCGCGCGAGCCGATGCACTGGATCCAGGCGATCCGCTCGGGGTCGCGGTGGTCCGAGGGGCGCATGACGTGGCTGGCGAATGGGCCCGAGGCCGAGAGCATGCGCTCGAACTCGATCGAGGTCAGCACGTTGCGGTAGCGGCCGTAGCCGAATTCCTCCTTGAGGCGCGCGTCGTAGAGGTCCACGCCCGGGGTGAGGATGACCGCCCCCACCGGGATCTCGCGCACCTCCTCGACCATCTCGTGGTTCACCGCGCCGGCCTTGCAGGCCCGCGCGCAGGCCAGGCACTCGGAGCAGATGCCGCACTCCAGGCAGCGCTCCGCCTCCAGGCGGGCTTCCTCCTCGCTGAGCGGGCGCTCCACCTCGGCCCAGCTGCGCACGCGCTCGGCGGCGGGGAGGTACTTGCTGGCCGCGCGGGGCCGCTCGACGATCTCGCCGGCGGCGCGCCGCTCGGCGATCTCCGCCGCGCTGACCTCCACGGCCGGCTGCAGCACGGGCTCGTGCACACCGGCCTCGCCGCGGATGTAGCGGTCGATGGAACGGGCCGCGCGGTGCCCGGCAGCGATGGCGTCCACGACAAAGGTCGTCCCGGTGACCACGTCGCCGCCGGCAAAGACCCCAGGACGGGCCGTGGCCAGCGTCTCCGAGTCCACGACGATCGTGCCGCTGCGCTGCATCTGCAGGCCGCTCTGCTCCAGGAAGGCGGTCTCGGGACCCTGGCCGATGGCCCAGATGACCACATCGGCCGGCAGCACCTGCTCCGTGCCGGGCAGGATGTCGATGTCCGGCCGGCCGTCGGGGAAAAAGCCGCGGAAGTTGACCTCGGCGCAGCGCACGCCGGTGGCGTGGCCGCCGGCCTCGGTGATCTCGAAGAAGGTGCGGGCGTTGATGATCTGCACGCCCTCGTCGCGGGCCTCGTCCACCTCCCAGGGGTGGGCCGGCATCAGGTCGCACGACTCCAGGCACGAGGCCTGCACCTGGGCCGCGCCCAGGCGCACCGCCGTGCGGGCGCAGTCCATGGCCACGTTGCCGCCGCCCAGCACCAGGACGCGCTTCCCGGCCAAGTCCGGCGGTCTGCCCAGGGCGACGGCGCGCAGGAAATCGGTGTTCAGCAGCACCTCCGGCAGGTCGGCGCCGGGGATGCGCAGTTTGCGGCCCTTGTGCGCGCCCAGGCCCAGGAAGACGGCCCGGTAGCCCTGGCGGAAGAGGTCGTCCAGGTCGTCCACCCGCGTGTTCAGGCGCAGCTCGACCCCCTCGGCCAGGATGGCATCGATCTCGCGCTGGATGACATCGCGGGGCAGGCGGTACGCGGGCACGCCGACGCGCATCATGCCGCCAGCGACCGGCAGCGCCTCGAAGACGGTGACCTGGTAGCCCAGGCGGGTCAGGTCGAGGGCGCAGGTCAGGCCGGCCGGCCCGGCGCCCACCACCGCTACCCGCCCCAGCGCCTCCTTCTCCTCCCGAGCAGCCGGGCGGGGCTCCACCCCGTGCTCCCAGGCCCAGTCCACCACAAAGCGCTTCAGCCGCATGATCGAGAGCGGCTCGTCCACCTGGTTCCGCGTGCACTCGTCCTCGCAGCGGTGGTTGCAGATGCGCCCGCAGATCGCCGGGAAGGGGTTGTCCTCGAGGATCGTGCGGTAGGCCTCCTCGTATTTGCCGGCGTGGATCAGGGCGATGTAGCCCTCGGCGCGCTGGTGGATGGGGCAGGCGCTGCGGCACGGGGCCGTGCCGCGCTTCTCGATGGCAAAGGCGTTGGGCGTGGCCTGGGGATAGAGCTTGTAGGTAGCCTTGCGCTCCGCCAGGCCGGCGTTGAACGCATCGGGGACCCTGATCGGGCAGGCCTCGGCGCAGTCACCGCAGCCGGTACACTTGAGCAGGTCGATGAAGCGTGGATGCTGGCGGACACGGGCGGTAAAGTGCCCCGGTTCCCCGGAGAGGTGCTCCAGTTCGGCCATGGTCATGATCTCGATGTTGAGGTGCCGGCCGCACTCCACCAGCTTGGGCGACATGATGCACATCGCGCAGTCGTTGGTGGGAAAGGTCTTGTCCAGCATGGACATGATCCCGCCGATGGCCGGGGACCTGTCCAGCAGGTAGACCTTGAAACCGGAGTTGGCCAGGTCCAGGGCGGCCTGCATACCGCCAATGCCCGCGCCGACGACCATGACCGCGCCGACCGGGCGGTCGCCCTCACGTGGTTCGCACTTGTCCATATCAGCCTCGTTGTCCGTTCACGATCAACTCACTTCGGCCAGGGGGAGCGCCACATAGAAGCGGCTGCCCCGCCCGGGCTCGCTCTGCGCCCAAACCTGCCCGCCCTGAGCCTCCACCAGCAGGCGCACCAGGTAGAGCCCTAGGCCGGTGCCGTTCTCCTGGCGCACGAGGGGGTGCTCTCCGCGGAAGCAGCGGGTGAAGAGGCGCTTCTGTTCCAGGCGCGAGAGGCCGATACCGCTGTCCTGTACCGTGATCAGCAGGCAGGGGCAGCGGACCGCCGGCCAGGCCGGCCCCGTGCCGTCGAGGTCGGCCGTGCTCGCCAGGACGCCAGCGGAGATGGAGATCTTTCCCGGCGCCGCGGTGTACTTGCAGGCGTTGCTGATCAGGTTGTCCACCACCTGGGTTAGCCGATCGCGATCGGCCAGGACCCGCGGCAGCCCCAGCGGTGCGTCCACGGCCAGCTCCAGACCCTTGCCCTCGATCTGCGGGCGGAAGGTGGCCAGGCTGTCCAGGATGACCTCGCTGGCGTCGAGGGGGCTGCAGTCCAGGCGGAGCGCACCGGCCTCGACCCGGCTGACGTCGAGCAGGTCCTGCACCAGGACGTCCAGCCGGGAGATGTTGGCCTTTAACACGCGCACGAAACCGCGCATCGTCTCGAGGTCCACCGGCGAGCTCTGTGTATCCAGCAGCTCGGCATAGCCCCACAGGGTGCCCATCGGCGCCCGCAGCTCGTGGGCGACCATGGCCAGAGACTCTCCTTTCGCCTGGTAGGCCTGGCGCAGCGCCTGGTACAGCCGGGCGTTCTCGATGGCTACCGCGGCCTGGTTGGCAAAGATCTCCAGCATCTCGACGGCGTCGCGCTCGGGCACCTGCCCGTCGGCCGTGTTCCCGACCATGAGAAAGCCCACGATGCGGTCGCCGCTGCCGCGTAGGGGCAGTAGCAGGGCGCAGGGCCGGCCCCACTCCGGCGCGGTGAGCAGCGGTGGGATGCCCAGGCCCTCGCCCGCGGCCTGCTCGGCGCCTCGCAGATGCTCTCGCCGCAGCAGAAAGGTGTGGCCGACGCGCAGCTCCGGCTGCAGCAGCGCCTCCACCGCCGCCAGGGGCAGCTTTTCCATCCGCAGGCGGCGCAGGGCCTCCGGCTCGAAGCCGACCGCAGCGACGGGCAGCAGGCAGTCCGGCTCCTCCTCGTCGCGGACGCCGAGCAGCGCGGCGCGAAAGCCCAGGGTGTCGCGGACCGTCTCGGCCACGAACTGCAACACCTGGTCGAGCTGCATGTTGGCGCGGATGGCGTTGCTCAGGTTGAGGACCTCGGTCAGGTGGCGGGCCCGGCGGTCCAGCGTCTCGCCCTGCTGTACCTGTCTCTGGTAGAGCAGGGCGTTCTCCAGGGCGATGGCGGCGTGGTCGGCCAGCGAGTGCAGGAAGCGGCGGCGGTTCTCGTCCGGCTCGGCCTCGGGCGGCAGTGCCAGGTGCAGGATAGCCAACAGCGCATCCTCCCGGACCAGCGGGCAGAGCAACTGGAGGGAGGCGTTCTCGGCCACCGGGCGCGCCGGCGTGCCGCTGGCGCGGTAGAGCATGGTTCCGCCCTCGGCCGTGAGCAGGGTGGGCAGGAGGGCCAGCCAGTCCTTCTCGGCCTCCTCGCCGGCCAGCGACCAGTGGTACTGCGCCAGGGGCGCGAAAGACTGGCAGCGGGGATTGTAGTGCGCCAGCACCCCCATGGTTGCCTGCAGCGTGTCGACGGCGCGGTAGAGGGTCTGTTCGGCGACCTGGGTGGGGTCCAGGGCCACCGTCGCCAGGGTGTGGGCAAAGTCGGCCAGGACGGTAATCTCCTCCAGCCGTTGGGACAGCGCCTGGTCGGTCAGCTCGAAGAGCCGGGCATTCTCGATGGCGATGGCGGCCTGGTTGGCGATGGCGTTGAGGATGCTGAGGTCCTCGACGTCGTAGGGAGATCCGGGCACTGTGGATTGGACGGCAATGACACCGCTGGCCCGGCCCTCGTGGAGGATCGGCACGCCGAGCCACGAGCAGGCCGGCTCGCCGTGCAGGTCCAGCCCCAGGCTGTGCACAGTCTCGCCCACCTGCTCGGCGATGAGCAGGGGCTGCTGCGTCCGCAGGACATGCTCCGTCAGGCCGTTGCCGCGGCGGCGCGGCGGCCACTCCGCCCGCTGGCCGTTGTCGATGGCCAGCGGAAAGAGCACCCGATCCTGCTGCGGATCGTACAGGGCGATGTAGAAGTTGGTCGTGTCCATCAGCCGGCCGGTCTCCTGGTGGATCGTCTCCAGGACTTGCTGCAGCGAGCGGGCCGAGTTGATGGTCTGGCCGATCTCGTTCAGCACGGCCAGCTCGGTCAGCCGGCGCTCCCGCTCGGCGAAGAGGCGGGCGTTCTCGATGGCCACCGCGGCCCGGTCGCCCAGGGCATCCAGGAGCTCGAGGTCCTCCGCGCTGTACCCCTCGCCGGAGAGCCGTGCCCCCAGGTTGAGCCAGCCGACCAGCCGGCTCTTGGTGCTGAGCGGCAGGAACACGATCGCCTGGAGCCGGTTGACTCGCCCCTGCTCCTCGTCCGGCAGACTGTGCAGCCAGCTCCCGCGGTGGTGGTGGCGGTAGATCGCGCCGTGCGCCACGCGCAGCGCCTCGATGAAGCAGTCCGTCTCGGCAAAGGCCGGGGCATGCTCCGGCTGCCGGCCGCCCAGGGCTTCGTAGAGCACATAGGTCCCGCTGCTGGGCTCGAAGAGATAGAGGGAGGCGGCGTCGAGGTGCAGCGTCTCCACGATGCGCTGCAAGATCAGGTGACTGAGGTCGGGCAGGTCGATGACCTGGGCTACGGAGGAGCCAAAGCCCTGTACTGCCTGACGGAAGTTGTAACGCTCGCGATAGAGCAGCCGGTCCACCAGCAGGCGCAGCCGCCGCTGCAGCGGGCTCACCAAGAGCGCCGCCGTGATGACCATGAGGGCCAGGGCCAGCGGGTCGTCGGCCCGCAGCAGGCCGGGGGCCACCAGGCCGACCAGCCCGGCCAGGGTGAAGTAGAGGCCGAGCAGGAGCAGCGTGAGCAGGCTGTAGGTCAACCCGCGGGCAAAGACGCGGTCCATGTCCAGGAGCTGCTCGCGGGCCACGGCGTAGGCCAGGTTAAAGGGAAAGGCGGCCAGTGCCAGGTAGATCAGCGGGAAGTAGGGGGTAAAGTCGAGCTGCAGCGCCCCGGCGCCCAGGCCCAGCGCCACCGGCAGCGCCGCGATCAGGCTACCCAGCAGGACGCTGCGGGCACGCTGGCGCAGGGGGACGTTGGCGGAGAAACGCCACGTGTACAGCAGGCTGCCCAGCGCGGACAGGGCCGCCACGCTGATGAACACATAGGTCCAGCGCCACACCGCGATATAGGCCCAGGGCGAAGATGTCGGGAGCTGGGCAATTTGCCCCCAGGCGACCAGGCCGGCCGCCGGCAGGTACGGCAGCGCGGCCAGCCAGGGCCACCGCCTCACCGGTGGCAGCGGTTCTGGGAAGACCAGCCCCACGTGAAAGGCCGCCGCCGCGCAGAGCGGCAGCGACGCCGCCCAAAGCGGCGTCAGGACATGTCCGCTGAAGGCGTCGAAGAAGAGGCCCATTGCCAGGGCCACCCCGGCGCACAGGATCGTGCAGGCCAGGGCCTGCGGCCCCCTGCTGCGGGAGCGGTGGATCCAGATGCCGCAGGCCAGGTACACGCAGGCCACAAGGCAAGGGCCCCAGAAGAGGAGCACGGTGTCCAGTGCCGGCAGGACCGCGGCGGGTACGGTGACAGTGCTCTCCTGGCCATCGGGCGACAAGAGCGTGTAGCGCACCGGGGTGCCGGCCGCCGGCAGACGGGCCTGGAGCTCGCCCGGCGTGCCGACGGCCACGCCGTCCACAGAGATGATGCGCAGCGGATAGGTCTCGGCCAGCGCCTGCCCGGCCCAGCCGGGGCGGGTCATGGCGCTGACGACCAGTGTGGGCTCGTACAGAAAGCCGGGGAAGACCTGGCGGGTCTGGTAGACGGTGAGAGCGGCGCCGGCCAGGCAGGCCAATGCGGCCACGGCGAGCAGCAGGCCGCCGGCCCAGCGGGCCAGCCGCGGGCCAAGGCGAGCGCTTCGATTCTGTTCACCGACTCGTGCGGTCACCGCTCCTACCTGATTGGCGCGGTCTCCCGCCGTTCACCCTCCGCCACGCGGCGCAGGATGGCCGGCGGCCTGCCCTCATAGCTCCAGGGCGTCGATCATCGCGATCACCTGGTCGGCCGTCCAGTTGTGGATCTGTGAGGCCTTGTTCGGGCAGGCGGCGACACAGGCCCCGCAATACTGGCAGAGGGCCGGGTTGACCACGGCCACATGCCGGCGCGGGTCGATCGTGCGGGCCTCGTAGGGACAGGCCGACAGGCAGATACCGCAGCCGGAGCAGATCTCCTCGACGACATAGGCGACGGTGGGCTCCTGCACCAGCCTGTCCTGCGAAAAGAGGGCCAGAACCTTGGCCGCAGCCCCGCTGGCCATGGCCACGGTGTCGGGAATGTCCTTGGGCGCCTGGGCCGACCCGGCCAGGTAGATGCCGGCCGTCAGGCTCTCCACGGGCCGCAGCTTGGGGTGGGCCTCGCTGAAGAATCCATGGGGGTCGGTGGCGATGTGCAGGCGCTGCGCCAGGGCCACCGCCCCCTCGCTGGGGACGGCCGCCGTGGCCAGCACCACCAGGTCGGCGGCGATCTCGACCATTTCGCCGCTCAGGGTGTCCGCGCCCCAGACGACGGTCCTGTCGCCCTGGGCAAAGACCCGCGCCACGCGCCCGCGGATGTACAGGACACCGTCCTGCTGCATGGCCGCCTGGACGAACTCCTCGTAGCCCTTGCCGGCCGAGCGAATGTCGATGTAAAAGACATAGGCCTGCCCGTCGGGCACGCGCTGCTTGAAAAGGCGCGCCTGCTTGGCCGTGTACATGCAGCAGATACGCGAGCAGTAGGGCATGCCGTGCTCGGGATCGCGAGAGCGCACGCACTGCACAAAGACGACCTCCTTGGGCTCACGGCCGTCGGAGGGGCGACGCAGGCCGCCCGGCTGAGCCAGCATGCGCTCAAAGTCGAGGCCGCTGACGACGTCGGGGTACTGGCCGGCCCCGTACTCCCCCAGCAGGGGCATGGGGAAGAGATCGAAGCCGGTGGCCACGACGACGGTGCCCACCTCCAGGGCCTCCCCGGCCGCGGCGTCCTCCGCGCCGGCCGGCTTCAGGCGGGCGACAAAGTTGCCGACGAAACCCTCCAGCGAGGCCAGCTCTTGCTCCAGCCGCACCTCAATGCGCGGATGCTCCTGGACGGCCCGGACCTTCCCGGCGATCAGCTCCGGCCCGCCGGAGAAGTTGAGGTAGACGCCCGAAAGCTCGGCCACCTTGCCGCCCAGGTGGTCGCTCTTCTCCACCACGACCACCGGGTAGCCGGAGTCGGCGATGTCCAGGGCCGCCTGCAGGCCGGCGATGCCTCCGCCTAGCACCAGGGCGCGGCGGTTGATCGGGGTGGAGAGCGGCTGCAGGGCCTCGTCGCCGATGATCTTTTGCACGATCGTGCGGGTGATATCGGCAGCTTTCGCCGTGGCCGCGGCCGGCTGGGCCTGGTGCACCCAGCTGCACTGCTCGCGGATGTTGGCGATCTCGCACACGTAGGGGCTGAGGCCGGCCGCGGCGGTGGCCTTGCGGAAGGTGGCCTCGTGCATGGCCGGCGAGCAGGCGGCCACGATGACGCCGTCCAGGTTGTGCTCGGCGATGGCCTGGCGGATGAGGTCCTGTCCCGGCTGCGAGCACATGTACTTGTAGGTGCTGGCAAAGGCCACATGGGGATCGTGCCGCAGGGCCTCGGCCACCGCCTCGACATCCACCGTGCCGGCGATGTTCAGGCCGCAGTGGCAGACAAAGACGCCGATACGACGCATCCGTTCCTCCGATGGTAGCGATCAGCGGGTCGCCGCGGGCGCTCCGCTTTCCCTGGTCCATCTCTGGAAGAGGGTCAGCACCTTGGCCGCAGCCCCGCTGGCCTGGGCGACGCTGTCGGGAATGTCCTTCGGCGACTGCGCCGTGCCGGCCAGGAAGATGCCCGGTCGGGTCGTCTCCATCGGGCGCAGGTTGTCCTCGGCCTCGCGGAAGAAGCCGTTCTCGTCCACGGCGACCCCCAGTGTCCGCGCCAGCTCCCGGTTCCCGGGGTCGGGCACCATGGCCGTGGCCAGCACGACCATGTCGGCGGCCACCTCCACCGGTTTCCCGGTCAGCGTGTCCGAGCCCCAGACGACGACCTTGCCGTCCTGCCGAAAGACGCGCGCGACCTTGCCGCGGATGTAGAGGACGTCGTCCTCCTCCATGGCCCGCTGGACGAACTCCTCATAGTTCTTCCCGGCCGAGCGGATGTCGATGTAAAAGACATAGGCCTGGCCGTCGTGGACGCGGTGCTTGTAGAGCATGGCGTGCTTGGCCGTGTACATGCAGCACAGGCGCGAGCAGTAGGGCACGCCGCGCTCGGGGTCGCGCGAGCGGACGCACTGGACAAAGACGACCTCCTTGGGTTCCTTGCCGTCGGAGGGGCGCAGCACCTTGCCGGCGGTGGGCCCGGAGGCGGAGAGGAGGCGCTCGAACTGCATCCCGGTCAGGACGTCGGCGATCTGGCCGGCCCCGTACTCGCCGATCTCCGGCGGGGGGTAGAGGTCGAACCCACTGGCGACGACGATGGCCCCGACCTCTTCCTCGACGAACGTCTCCTGCTGCTCAAAGTCGATCGCCTGGGTGGGGCAGAGCTTCTCGCAGGCCCGGCACTTGCCGCGCAGGAAGTAGATGCACGAATCGCGGTCGATGACCGGCTTCTTCGGCACGGCCTGGGGCGAGAGGGTGTAGATCGCCTTGCGCAGGCCGACCTGCTCCTCGAACTCCGACGAGGCCTTGGCCGGGCACTTTTCCTGGCACAGGCCGCACCCGGTGCAGAGCTCCCAGTTGACGTACGCCGGCCTGCGCCGGATGCGCACGCGGAAGCGCCCGGCCTCGCCCTCCACGGCGACGACTTCGGAGTAGGTGTGCAAGCGGATGCGGGCGTGCTGCCCCACCTCGACGGTGCGTGGGGTCAGGATGCACTGGGCGCAGTCCAGCGTGGGAAAGGTCTCCGAGAGCTGCAGCATGTGCCCCCCGATGGAGGGCTTGCGTTCGACCAGGACGACCTCGAAGCCGGCGTTGGCGATGTCCAGGGCGGCCTGCATGCCGGCGATGCCGGCGCCGATGATCAGGGCGCGGGGGATGCCTGTCTGTGGGTCCATGGTTGTCCTTTTCACCTGCCCCGGCGATCATGCCTCCACAGCGACCGCCGCCGGCAGCCGCTCCAGCAGAGGTCGCGGGTCGACATGGTGCCGCTCCAGGCCGAACTCGCTCGCGTCCAGACCCAGGGCCACGCCCAGGATCTGGGTGATGTAAAAGACCGGCATGGGCCGGAAGCCGCCGTAGCGCACGGTCATCTCGCGCTGCGGCCGGTCCAGGTTATAGTGGCACAGCGGGCAACTGGTGACGATGGCGTCGGCTCCGGCCAGGCGGGCCGCGTTCAGGATGCGGTAGGAAGCCTCCATGGCCACGTCGGGCGCGCCAACCGCCAGGTACGAGCCGCAGCACTCGCCGCGGTGGGCATAGTGGACCGGCTCTGCCCCCAGCGCGCCGATGAAATCCTCGAAGATGTGGGGCCTCTCGGGGTCGTCCAGGGCGATCTCGTCGGCCGGCCGCAGCAGGAAGCAGCCGTAGTAGGCCGCCAGCTTGAGTCCCTCCAACGGGTGGACCAGGCGCTGGCGCAGCGCCTCAAAGCCGACCGCATCGCGCAGCAGGTCGAGCAGGTGCACGACCTCTACCCGGCCGTCGTACTCGGCCTCGATGAAGAAGTTGACGCGGTCGCGCCGGGCAGCGTCCTCGCGCATGACCCGGTTGGCCCGCTTGGTGACGTTATAGCAAGTCGAGCAGAGCGCCAGCAGCCGGTCCTGGCCCATCCCGGCCGCGCCGACCAGGTTGCGCACCGCCCCCGCCAGGCGCAGATCATCGTTGGTCAGGGGGAAGGCAGCCCCACAGCAGTTCCAGTCGGGCAGCTCGCGCAGCTCGATCCCCAACGCCCGGGCGGCGTCCCGCGCCGACCGATCCAGTCCCTTGGCCTTGGTGCTGAGCGTGCACCCGGGGAAGTAGGCGATTTCCATGACGGTCTCCTGATGGCCACTCAGATGCGGTACTTGCGGAATCCGCCGATCACCGCCTGCTGCGGCAGCTCGGCCAGCGCCTCGGCCGAGAGCTCCTGGGGGTCGACGTGCTCGATGCCCTTTTCCAGGGCCAGGGTGCGCAGCGCCTCGGTCAGCCGGGAGAGATCGATGCCCTTGGGACAACGCGCCTCGCACTGCAGGCAGGTGGCGCAGTACCAGATGGCCCGCGCGCCGAGGGCCTCCTCGACGCACCCGAGCTGCAGCAGGCGGATGATCTGGTTGGGGAGCAGGTCCATGGCCCCGGCGGCCGGGCAGCCGGCCGAGCAGTTGCCGCACTGGTAGCAGGCCATGACCTCCTGCCCGCTCAGCTCCTCCACACGCCGGAGCAGTTCGCTGTGGACCGCCGATTTGTTCAGGGAGATGCGCATACGGGAGTGCCTCCTTGCTCTTCCCGGACCTGGCCCGGGGACGACAGGCCGCTCGGTTGCCGTCACAGGACACAGCACGCGGTGGGGGTCACTGCACCCGGTAGGCCTTTTTCCCGTCCTCGTACGCGTCGCCGCCGTAAATGTCGTTGACGACGATGGCCGGGAACCGCTGGACCTGCAGCCGCAGCAGCGCCTCGGCCCCCAGCTCGGGGTAGGCGATGACTTCCTGCGCGACGATGGACCTGGCGATGAGCGCGCCGGCGCCGCCGATGGCGGCCAGGTACACGGCCTTGTGCTCCTGGATCGCCTGGCGCACGGCGGCGGAGCGATTGCCCTTGCCGATCATGCCCTTGAGCCCGGCCTTGAGCATGGCCGGGGTGTAGGGGTCCATGCGCCCACTGGTCGTCGGGCCGGCCGACCCGGAGACGTGCCCGGGCTTGGCCGGGGCCGGCCCCATATAGTAGATTACCTGGCCGCGCGGGTCAAAGGGTAGCGCCTGGCCCTGCTCGAGCAGTGCCACCAGCCGCTTGTGCGCGGCGTCGCGGCCGACATAGATCGTTCCTGTAATCAGCACCGGGTCCCCAGCATGCAGACCGGCAACGACCTCGTCGGTGAGCGGGGTGTGTATCTCTTTCATGAGGCTCTCCTTGTCTGGGCCTCGTCTCCCGGTCGCGTCGTCTCCCCGGTAGGAAGGACGGTGTGACAGGGGACAAGGCGACCGGGGGCTAGAGCGTCGCTTCCTTGTGCCTGGCGGCGTGACACTGGATGTTGACCGCGACCGGCATGCTGGCGATGTGGCAGGGCTCGGCCTCGGCGTGCACGGCCAGTGCCGTGGTACGCCCGCCGAAGCCCTGCGGGCCGATCCCCAGGCGGTTGATCCGCAGCAGCAGCTCGCGCTCCAGCTCGTCCAGCTCGGCGTCCGGGTTGGGGGTGCCCACCTCGCGCAGGAGCGCATGCTTGGACAGGTAGGCCGCGCGCTCGAAGGTGCCCCCGATGCCCAGGCCGACGATGATCGGTGGGCAGGGATTGGCCCCGGCCTCGTCCACGGCCTTTAGCACAAAGTCGACCACGCCCTGGCGGCCCGCCGCCGGGGTGAGCATGCCCAGGCGGCTCATGTTCTCGCTGCCCCCGCCCTTGGGGGCCACCGTGATGTGCAGCTCCTCTCCCGGGACGATGCGCGTGTGGATGATCGCCGGGGTGTTGTCGCCGGTGTTCACCCGTGCCGAGAAGGGCTGCCGCACCACCGACTTGCGCAGGTAGCCTTCCTGGTAGCCGCGGCGGACCCCCTCGTTCACCGCCTCGTAGAGGTCGCCACCGACGATGCGCAGGTCCTGTCCCAGGTCGAGAAAGACGACGGCCAGGCCGCAGTCCTGGCAGATGGGCATGGCATCCTCGCGGGCGATGCGCGCGTTCTCCAGAATCTGCTGCAGCACGCCGCGCCCCGTCTCCGACTCTTCCTGGGCCAGAGCCCGCTCCAGGGCAGTAGCGACGTCGCTGCCTAGGTCGTAGTTGGCCTCCATGGCCAGGCGGGCTACCGTCTCGCTCACCCGGCTTGCTGGCAGTTCTCGCATCGAACCCTCCTCGCGATCAGGCTTTCGGTAAGTGGCCCAGCGACGACCCTGCCGGTACGGTGGGGATACTGGCCCGGGTTCCGGAGAGTGCAAAAAGGGACACCGTTTCCCAGAAGTGTTCTCCGGGTGTGCCGGCGCCCTATGCCCCGTCGGGCCGAAATGCTGTGGCACAAATCCATGCGGACCCCTTTGTCCGAACGGAATCGAGCGGATCGTCACGAGTGGCCCTATTATACAACCGACCCCTGTCTTTGTCCAGTAACAGCCGTCTCATTCACGGCCGTACCAAAGCCGCCGGCCTTGACCGGCAAGTGCCCGGCTCAGGCAACGGCACGACGCCGCACATCCCGGGACACGGCAATGGTACGGCCATGCCGCGCTGTACGCTGGCCGGGCACTTGCCATCCGCTGTGCATCGGCGCGACCTTGATATCGCCGTGCGTCTCATTTGACATCTGCCCCGGCCTGGGCTAAGATAGGGCCATGGACAATCGTCGCCGCTCGTCGCCCATCGGGGGCCTCTTCCTGGCCGGTCTGCTCCTGTTGGCCGGCTGTGGCCCCTCGACCACCGTCCCGCCATCGCTGCCGCCGGCCTCACCGGTCCCGCCGCCGACGGCGACGCCGCCGCGCACGACCGTCGTCACGGTGTGGCACAGCTGGGAGAGCACCGAGGAAGGCCTCGTGCGCGGCCTCCTGGCCGGCTACCAGCAGGAGCACCCCGGCGTCACGGTGCGCCTGCGGCGGGTGGCGCTGGAGACGATCCTGTCCGACTACGCCGAGGCGGTGCTGGTCGCCGAGGGCCCCGACCTGCTGGTCGGGCGGAGCCACTGGATCGGCCCGCTGGCCGACCAGCAGGCCATTGCCCCGCTGGACGACCTGCTCGAAACCGAGTACTGGGAGCAGTTCTTCCCCTGGGCCCTGGACGGGATCAGCGACGGCGGCCGCCGCTACGGCGTGCCCTTCTCCGCCGAGACGGTGGCCCTCTACTACAATCGCGACTATGTCGGCGAGCCTCCCACGAGCACCACGGCCCTGCTCTCCCTGGCGGCGATCTGGCCGGGGCCGGACCAGGCCGGCCTGGCCTTTCCCCTCACCTTCTACAACACGGTGGGCTACCTCTATGCCTTTGGCGGCCGGCTGCTGGACGACGAGGGGCGCCCGGCCCTCGATACGGCCGAGGGCCGCGCCTGGCTCTCCTGGCTGCAGGAGGTGCGCGGATCCCCCGGCGTCGTCGCCAGCGACTCCTACGACCAGGCCGATGCCCTGTTCAAGAACCGAGCCGTCGCCATGCTCGTGAACGGCTCCTGGGCCCTGCCCGACTATGTCCGTGCCCTGGGGAGCGACCGCCTGGGCGTGGCGCCCCTGCCCATGCTCGATCAGACGCAGGCCTGGCCGACCCCGTACGTAGGCTACCACGTGGTCATGGTGAATCCGGCCCGCCTGCCGGACCGGCCGCAGGAGACGCTGGACGTGCTGCGCTTTCTGGGCGGGCCGGCCGTCCAGCAGGTGCTGGCCGGCCAGCTCGCCGCGGTCCCTACCTCCCGGGAGATGGATCTGGCCAGCGCGCCTCTCCTGGCGGGTTTTGCCCACCAGGCCGAGCTCGGCCGGCCGCGGCCGCTCACGCAGCGCGAGCAGGCCCTCTGGGATCCGCTGGAGAACCTGCTCCACAATGTCACCGCCCCGGGGATGCCCCTCGACCCGGCCGTGCCGGAGGCCCAGGGGCAGATGGAGCGGATCGTGCAGGAGATCGACGGCAGCGCGCCGTGAGGGGCCGAGCGATATCCCTTCAGATCGTTTCCTGGTGGTCCTGCAGATTCGCCTCGTCAGCCGCGGCGCCGGGCTTGCCCTTGTCCCCTTCCGGTCGGCCGAAGCGCGAGAGTTCCTCGGCCATCTGCCGCAGGCGGCGGTCCACCCGGTAGTTGATCGTCCCGCGCTTGTAGGTGCCGTCGGCCCGCCGCTCGCCCGCCTCGACCCCCGTCAGGATGGTCATGCCGTCGTCGATCGTCTCCACGGTCCAGATGTGGAACTGCCCGGCCGCGACGGCCTCGACGACCTCCTCCTTGAGCATCAGGTGGCGGGCGTTGCTGGCGGGGATGATCACCCCCTGCGTCCCGGTCAGGCCCAGCGCCTGGCAGACCTCGAAAAAGCCCTCGATCTTCTCGTTCACACCGCCGATGGCCTGGACCTGGCCCTTCTGGTTGACCGAGCCGGTGACGGCGATGCCCTGCTGAACCGGCAGATCGGCCAGGTTGGAAAGGAGCGCGTAGAGCTCCGCCGACGAGGCCGAGTCCCCTTCGACGCCGCTGTAGCTCTGCTCAAAGACCAGCCGGGCCGACAGGCTGAGGGGCTTGTCGTGCGCATACTTCCCGGCCAGGTAGCCGGACAAGATCATCACGCCCTTGCTGTGGATGGGCCCCCCCAGGCGCGCCTCGCGCTCGATGTCCACGATACCCTCGCGCCCCAGGCCGATGCTGGCGGTGATGCGGCTGGGCTGGCCGAAGCTCACGTCGCCCAGGCCGACCACCCGTAGGCCGTTCACCTGGCCGACCTTCTGGCCGGCGACGTCGATCAGGATGGTGCCCTGGGCGATCAGCTCCCGGACCCGCTCGTGGATAAGGTTGGAGCGGTACACCTTCTCCTCGATCGCCTTGCGGACGTGCGCCGCGCTGACGAACGGCGCGTCGTCCTGGACCGCGTAAAAGATCGCCTCGCGGATCACGCCGGTCAGCTCGCCGAAGCGGGTGGAAAGCTTCCCCTGGTCGTCGGCCAGGCGTGACCCGTACTCGACGAGTCGCAGCAGCCCCGACCGGTCCATGTGCTTCATACCCTTTTCCTGGCAGATCGCGGCGGCGAAGCAGGCATAGTGCTGGATGTTCTCCACGGTGCGGTCCATGCGCGTGTCGAACTCTGCCTTGACACGGAAGAGCTCGGTAAAGTCCTCGTCTGCGCTCTGCAGGAGCTGGTAGAGTGCAGGCGAGCCGATCAGGACGATCTTGACCTCCAGCGGGATCGGGTCCGGCTGCAGGCTCTTCGTGGTCATGTACCCCAGGCGCTCGCCGGCCTCCTCGATGGCGATCTGCCTGTTGCGCAGGGCCCGCTTGAGGCTGTCCCAGGAGAAGAGGTTGCGCAGCAACTCCTCCACGGGCAGGACCAGGTAGCCGCCGTTGGCCCGATGCAGGGACCCCTGGCGGATGAGGGTATAGTCGGTGTAGAGCGCGC
This sequence comes from uncultured Chloroflexia bacterium, assembly GCA_964613665.1. Classification (GTDB taxonomy): domain Bacteria; phylum Chloroflexota; class Chloroflexia; order DTKN01; family DTKN01; genus CAZQFV01. The sequence continues at coordinate 7,183 of CAZTIG010000002.1, read as the reverse complement.
CGAATTGCGACTCCTTCTCCATCCGGCCGAAGAGGCCGTTGTAGGTAGGGTTCGGTTCGCTGACCACCGGCGCCCCGCGCAGGCCGGAGTTGTCCACCAGCACGTTGACCTCGTACTTGCGCATGGCCAGGTTCGGCCCCCCCAGCATGGAGAGGGCAGGAGGCTGCTCCTGGGGGCTCCCGCGGAACTGCCCCAGGTTGCGGACGATGTCTTCCTGCATCTCGTCCAGGTAGGATAGCACCTCGGCCAGCCCGGCGAAGCGCTCGCGGGGCTCCTCGAGAAGCTGGTCGAGGGTGCGCCTGGCCTCCTGCCGATCCAGCTCCTGGAGCGCCTCGCCAGCGCTCTTGTCCAGCGCGCGGAGCTGGCGGAGGGTGACCCGCAGCTGCTCCTGTACCTCTTCCCGCCGCTTGGTGATCTCCTGCTGCTGCTCGGCGGGCAGTGCCCCGAACTCCTCCTCGGTGTAGGGCTTGCCGTCCTTGAGCGGGATCGTCAGGAAGCCCTCCTGGGTGGTCTGGATGACAAAGCCCTTTTCCTGGGCACTGGCGTTGAGGCGGGCGATGAGCTCGTCGCGCTGCGCCTGGAACCGGCGGACGGTCCCGTCGCGGCGGCCGGCGTAGGCCTCGCCCTCAAAGGCCCGCGGGATCTCCTGGCGGACCTGCTCCAAGAGCCTCCTGATGGCCGCCTGGAGCTCCCTTCCCTGGCCGGCCGGCAGGCGCAGCGCCCGCGGACGGTAGGGGTCGTCGAACCGGGCCACGTAGCACCAGTCATCGGGCACCGCCTTGCCCCGGGCCACCTGCTCCAGGAAGCGCTCCACCGTGGTCGTGCGCCCCGTGCCGGGGTAGCCGGCGACGTAGATGTTGAATCCATGCTCCTGGATCGCCAGGCCGAACTGCAGGGCCCGCAGGGCCCGCTCTTGCCCAATGATCGCCTCCAGGGGACGCATCTCCTGGCTGGTGTCGCAGGCCAGGACCTGGGGATCGCAGCTCCGGCGCAGCCTTTCCGCGGGCAGTTCGCTCTGCATCGCTCCTTCTCCTTGTCGTACGGCGCAGCCGGGCGGCCATCGGGCCGCCCGGTCCCGGGCACACGCTCGAGCGGTGTCCCACCCTCTCTCGTGCCCCATCACACCAGCACCGGAACGAGGCCCGTTCCGGTGCTGCTCTTCGTGGGAATGCGACCGGAGCGGCTCAGTCCTCCTCGCGGTCGTGGGACAGCTCGACTTCGATGATCGCCTGGATCATGCGCAGGCCGACCTCCTGCGCGGCGCGCAGGCGCAGCAGGCCATCCACGAGCTCAAAGTTGCCGTCGCCGCTGCGGCGCACGCGAATGGGGCGCAGCCGGCCGCTGGCGACCTCGTTCAGGAGGCGCGGTGGCAGGGGCTTGCCCATCTTGCGCAGGTGCCGGTTCATGGTCACGCTCACACGGGCCACCTCGACCTGGATCGTGCCCGCGACTACCGCGCGCCGCGCCTGCGGCCGGATGATGATTGGGATCTGCTCGAGCTTCTCCGTCCGGGCCGCCCACAGCCGCGCGGCGGCGCGCTTGCCCCGCCCCAGGGCGTAGCGGTCCGGCCCCTCCGGCGTCACCGCCAGCGGGGGAAAGACCCAGCCGATGCCCCGGACCTTTTTCTGTGCTTCGAGCGCCCGCGAGAGCAGCGGGTCCGGCCCTTCCACCTGCTGGGGCGAGACCCACAAGAGCTCCCAGCGCGGGAAGCGCGCCGCGACGACCACCCGCACCTCGGTCAGGGCGGCATCCACGGCCGCGGCCAGGGCGGCGAAACCGCGCGCCAGCACGTACTCCTCGCCGATCTTCCAGACCTGGATCACCCAGGGGGCCTCGGAGTTGTCCCGGGCCCGCTGCGTCAGCTCCTCCTGGTCCTCGACGATCTCGCCGCGGCGTTCCCAGTCGGCCAGGTGGCGCGGGTTGCGCAGGGTGATCCGCTCCGTAGGCACAACCTCGTAGCGCGGTGGGCGGGTCCGCAAGCGGGGCTCGCGGGGCTGGCGCGACTGGCGTGGCCGGCGGTTGCGGTCCCGGTTGCGATCGCGGTCCCGGTCGTGGCCTCGGTCGCGGCCCCGGTCCCGCTCGCGGTCCCGGTCTCGGTTCCAGTCCCGCTCGCGCTCGCGGCCTCGGTTCCAGTCCCGCTCGTGCTCGCGGTCTCGGTCATACTGCGGCTGCTGCTGCTGCGGCGGCCAGTACCCTGGCTGGCGATAGGGGGGCGACCCTCCCTGGCGCTCTCCCCCTGAGGAGCGAATCCACAGCGGCACCCGAGGGTAGTCTTTTCTCCTATCCACGTCTCTCTCCAGTTGCTCCTACCGCTGTCGAACGACCGACCCGGTAGCTGTCGTTTGGCCTCCGCGCACCGGACGCTGGGCCGCCTGCAGGGGCTGCGCCGTGTTGCCGTGTTCCGGGCGCGAAAGCCAACCGTACCGACCCGATGTCACGCGCTGGATGGAACCCCCGGGGCGGTGCTCAACAGGGACGCACGGTCCGAACCCCCAGGGTGGACCCGGAGCAGGCGAATCTTCCGTTTGGACACATTCCCAGAAGTTCCGGCCAGAGCGGTACCATGATAGCACAAGTGGTGCACTTTGACAAGTAGGCCGGTCACACTTTCACACTTCCCGCCCCCGCCGGCCGGGGCATAGGGTCGCCACCAGCACCCACCCCAGGTAGACCGCCATCCCCCCCAGGCAGGCCCAGCCCAGCACGTCGCCGATGCGCGTGTAGAGGGTCCCCCCGGCCGGCAGGACCGGCACGTCGGCGATCAGCGGGGAGGCCTCGGCCACGCGGTCGGAGGGAGCCGCCGCCAGAAGCCGGCCCCAGGGGTCGCTGACCAGCGATCCGACCTCCCAATCGCACTTGACGATGGCCACGCCGTTCTCCACCGCCCGCAGACGGGTGTGCACGCCGTAGGTGGTGGACATGCGCGCCCAATCGTGAGTGGAGAGGGTCAGGATCTGTGCGCCCCCGCCGGCCAGCCGGCGGGCGGTGTCGGTGAAGGCGGTGTCATAGCCCAGCATGGTCGCCACCCGGCCCAGGGGCAGGTCGTGCACCGGGTAGCGCCCGCGGGTGCTGCTGACCTCACCGATGAAGGGGATGGGGTGGTCTTTGGCATAGGGGCCCAGGAACTGCCCCTGCGGCGTCACCACCAGCGTCTCGTTGCGCTGGCCGGGGGCAAAGCCCAGGAACCAGGAGAGCTGGCCCTCCGGGGTCAGGATGTAGTAGGGGACGACCAACGTGGCCCCGGTCTCGCGGGCCAGGCCCGCCAGGGCCTCGCGGGTATAGGGATCGCTCCCCGCGTCGAGCGGGTCGAGCCAGAGGGTGGCCTCGGGCCAGACGACGAGCTGGGCGCCCTGGGCCGCCGCGGCGCGGGTGCGGGCGGCCATGTCGGGGATGATGTCGCGGGAGAGTCCCTCCCAGTCGCGCTGCGACCAGCGGTTCAGGTAGATCGGCACGTCGCCCAGTTCGGCACCGGGCTGCAGTGCGGCGACGCGCACCGTGCCGGGCCGCTCCTGGCTGCGCACGGCGCCCCAGGCGTGGGCCGCGCCCAGGAGGACCGCCAGCACGGCCAGGGTGACGATGGCCGGCCGCCGCACCACAGCGCGGTCCTGGGGCGAGAGCAGGGCGAGCCCCCCCAGGGCCAGCCCATAGTTGGCGGCGACGACGGCCAGGCTGATCAGCCAGGGGCCCCCCAGGGAGGCGAGCTGGATGGCTGGCAGGTTGTCGCCCTGGCTGGTGGAAAGCCAGCCCCAGACGTGGCCGAGCTGCACCAGCATGCGCAGGAACTCGAAGCCGACCCAGGCCAGGGCCGGCCCGACGACAAAGACGCGGAAGCGCGTGCGGCGGTGGAACGAGGGCGTTCCGCCGGGCATGGCCAGCAGGAAGACCACCGCCCCCACCAGCAGCACCGCCGCGCCGATGACCAGCCACAGCGAGAAGGGCGCTGGGACCAGGGCGTCGGGGATGTTGTCCAGCACTACCAGGCCGATGCCCATGGTGAAGGTGACAGCCTGGTAGAGGCGGGCCGCGCGGTCGTTGGGAGCCAGCAAGAACTGGGCCAGCACGCCGGGGACCAGGGCCACCCAGGCGAGGAAGCCCAGGGCGTGCGGCGGCAGCGCCAGGTAGAGGAGCAGGCCGGAAAGGGCGGCCAGCACCAGCCCGACGAGGTAGCGGAAGTGGGGCGAGGCCATGGCATTCTTCACCGGGTGTGCTCCTTCCACTCGCGCTCGATCTCGCGGCGGGTCTCCTCTCGGGCGATGGCCTGGCGGCGGTCGTGCAGCTTGCGCCCGCGGCAGAGCCCCAGCTCCACCTTGGCCCAGCGGCCCTTGATGTACAGGCGCAGCGGCACCAGCGTCAGGCCGGAGGTCTCCAGCCTGCTGCGCAGGCGGCGGATCTCGCGACGGTGCAGCAGGAGCCGCCGCGGCCGCGTGGGGGCGTGGCCAAAGTGGCGGCCGGCCTCGGCGTAGGCGGCGATGTGCACGTCCACCAGCCACAGCTCGTCGTCCTTGATGCGAGCATACCCGCCGCGCAGGTTGACCTGGCCGGCGCGGATCGACTTGATCTCCGATCCGGTCAGCGCCAGGCCGGCCTCGACCGTCTCGAGCACATCGTACTCGTGGCGGGCCTGGCGGTTGACGGCGACGGTTTTTTCGAAAGCAAGGTCTGGGGGCATCGGAGCGATCAGCAATCAGCAGGCAGCGATCAGCAATCAGCAGGCAGCGATCAGCCGGTGGCTGACAGTTGATCGCTGACTGCTAGCGCGTCTCCACCCGCACCCGGGTCATCACGTCGCCCACCTGGATGCTCAGGATGACGCTCAGCGACTCGCCGCAGTAACCAAAGACGGTATAGCCGCCCTGGTCCAGGTCCGACCGCGCCGCCAGGGTGATGTAGAACTGGCTGGCGCTGGAGGCGCGCGTGGGGTTGAACTGGTCGCCGACGCGGGCCATGGCCAGCGCGCCAGCGGTGTGGGGCAGCTGGATCTCGGCCGGCACGGTGTAGCCGAGGTCGCCCATGGCGGTGTCGTCGGGGCTGCCGCCCTGGATGACAAAGCCCGGCTCCACGCGGAAGAACTTGCGGCCGTCGTAAAAGCCCTCGTTGGCCAGCTTCTCGAAGTTGGCCACGGTCTGCGGAGCGGCATCGGGGCGCAGGGTGCACTGGATGGTGCCACGGTTGGTCTGGATGATCGCCACCTTCTGCCCCGAGGCGGGCGTCGAGACGGCCGGCCGGGCGGTCGGTTCACTTCCGGCGCGCGGGGTGAGGGTGGGCGGGATGTAGACATCGCCGGCCGTACAGCCGGCCAGCACGAGCACTGCAAGCAGAGCGATCAGCAGCGCCGATCGTTTCATGGCTACCTCCTGGTCCGCGTCTTGGTCACAGGGGCCTATTCTACACCAAAAGGGGGCTTTGCACAAACCGGTAGGCCGCCTCGGCCTGCTCCGCCAGCCGCTCCCAGTCGTACTCCTGCCAGACGCGCTCCTGCGCCGCGCGGCCCAGCGCCTGGCGGCCGGCCGGGTCGCCCAGCAGGTCGACGATGGCTTCGGCCTGGGCGGCGGCGTCCCCGGGGGGGGTCAGCCGGGCGCAGCGCCCCTGCCCCAGCCGCTCGGGGTTGTCGCCCACTGCGTCGCTGACGATGGCCTGGCCGGCCACCATCAGGTCGATCAGCTTGGCCGAGCAGGAGGCTCGGTTGGTCAGTGTGTCGTCCAGCGGGTAAAAGGCCACGTCCCCGGCTGCCAGGTAGGCCGGCAGCTCGTACTCGTCCCGCCAGCCGGCGTCTGCCAGGTGCTCCGCCAGGCCGCGGCGGGCCAGCTCCTGCCGCAGCAGTTCCTCCTCTCCGCGGAACCCGCGCCCCACCACCAGCAGCCGTACTGTGGGCACCCTGGCCGCCACGCGCGCCAGCACATCGACCGCCCGGCCCACGGCGAAGCGGTCGAAGCGGGTATAGAGCAGCACCACGGGGTCGCCGCCGAGCCCCAGTCTCTTCCGCACCGCGGCACCACCGGCGACGCCCCAGCCGGCGTAGCGGGCGCGGCTGGCCCCGTTGGGCACGTAGAACACGCGCTCGGGCGGCACGCCCAGCCCCCACATCTGTGCCTGCAAGGTGCGGCTGCAGACGGTGACGGCTTCGGCGCAGCGCCGCGGCAGGAAGGTCTCCTGCCACTGGAAAAAAGCCCTTTGCGTCGGGGTGTAGGGGTTGACGTCGTTCCAGCCGCCACGGCCTTCCCAGTCGTCGCTGTCCAGCACGCGGGGGATGCGGCGGTACCGCAGCCACAGCCAGAACAGCGCCAGTCCGGAGTGGGCCTTGGGTTTGAAGACGTGGACGACGTCGGGGCGGGTGCGGGCGGCGTCCTGGGCCAGCCGCCAGGAGAGGCGCGGGACGAGCGGCCGGGGCAGGTCCAGCCAGCGCACGGCGACAGAGTCCCGGATCTCCTCGCGGCCGGCCTCCTCCGGGCAGTCCCAGGGTGGTATGAGCACGGCGACGGCGTGGCCGCGGCCGGCCAGCGCCTGGGCCAGTGGCAGCACCCGGGCGCGGGTGGTGCCCTTGGGCTGGGTGGCGAACGGCGCGATCAGGGTGACGCGCATGTGGAGCCGGCTCCTGGGCGCGGTATCAAGGGCGCGCGCATCGTGACGAGTGCAACCAGACTTGTTGCCGTTCTCTCGTATCCAGGACGGGAGCACGTCCTACTCCGCCGCATTATAGTCCTCACGCGGAGCCCTGTCAATCGCACAGCGATATCAAGGTCGCGCCGATGCACAGCGGATGGCAAGTGCCCGGCCAGCGTACAGCGCGGCATGGCCGTACCATTGCCGTGTCCCTGGATGTGCGGCGTCGTACCGTTGCCTGAGTCGGGCACTTGCCGGTCAAGGCCGGCGACTTTGGTACGGCCGTGTGTCAATCGGCATTTGCTTGCGCAATCCCCCGGCATGTGCTATACTCGTGCCAGGAGGGCGTCGCCCGCACCGACCGCGGACGGCGGTCCCGGAGTCCCTCTGCTGACATGAGCGGGCGAGCCATTCATCTCTGCATAGACCCCTATACCCGGCACACACGAATTCCGGCTTTGATCGTACATGGGGGGCTATGCAGGGAGCGCTAGCCGGGCGAACCCGAGGAGGATGATGAACTTGCAGAAGAAGATATGCTTGGCGATCGTTCTTCTTTCGGTCCTGGCCCTGGGGTTTGTCC
>CAZTIG010000001.1:0-240109 GCA_964613665.1 uncultured Chloroflexia bacterium | reverse complement strand
GGAGGTCCTGCCGGCGACGCCGCAGTACGCGATCTACCTGCCGCTTGTCGTCCGGTCCGGCACCCGGTAGCGAAAGAGCGGGACGTTCTCGCAGGGGCACAAGCCCCAGCCCCTGCGAGGACGCCCGCCCGGAGAGTGGAGAATGGCCCGCTTCCTTACCATCGCTGCATCGAGAAGCCTGGCCGTACGCCTCCTGGCGTGCGTCCTGCCCAACCCGGCCCGCCAGCGCGGTCTCGCCGTGGACCTGGGGCCGGGCATCGCCGGCTGGCTGCGCGTCAGCCTGACGGGCTTCATGACCAAGACACTGCCCGGCGTGCTCGGCCACCCGATCGAGGCGGTGGCTTTTTCCCGGTTCGGCGGCTTTCACCGCGACGGGCGCTGCTCCGACTTCCAGAACCCCGAGAGCCCCAGCTACCAGTGCTGGTACGGGGCCTATCTGGTGTTCGACAACGAGTACCGCCAACGCTTCGGCTTCGACACTGCCGGCCGGCCGAGCCCGGCCGACGCACTGGCCGCCCTGGAGGCCGACCAGCGCCTCGTCTTTCGCAACGCCGGCATCGAGCGCGCCTTTCCCGACGGGAGGCTCGTGCGCCTCTGCGGCGAGCTCAGCATCGCCGAGGCGCAGGAAGCCGGCCAGCCCTGGTGGCGCATCTGCGGCGAGGCCGACACCTGGTCCACCTACCACCGCGGGCGTCTCCCGGGCGAGAGCTGGCGCTTCGGCTGGTGCTACGGCACCATTCCGCCGCAGGCCGACCACGGCGTAGACGACCTCCACCCGCTCGTCTACCGCGGCGAGTTCTGGCTGCGCTACGAGGAGGACTGGCGCGCCACGTGCTGCAAGTTCTTCCTTTGCCCGCGCTACCGGGATCGACAGGGACGGCAGTGGGACAAGGCCACGGCCGAGATGGCCGCCGCCGGCCGCGCCGCCCTGGCCGGCGTGCGCTTCCGCCGCGCGGGGAGAGCCTGATGCGCATCGGCATCGACTACGGCGCGGCCGTGTGGCAGGGGGCCGGCATCGGCCGCTGCGCCCGGGCGCTCATCGCCGCATTGCTGCGGCTCGACCGGGAGAACGAGTATGTCCTGCTCTACCCACGGGGCCGGCGCGGCCGGCCGGCCCCGTTCCTCGCCCACCTCTCGCGCCTCGGGCACCCGCGGCTGCGCTGGCGCGCCCTGCCCCTCAGCGACCACGAGCTCGCCGTCCTCTGGTACCGCCTGCGCCTGCCCCTCCCGCTCGAGCTCCTCTGCGGACGGCTGGACCTGTTCTACTCACCCGACTCTGTGCTGCCGCCACAGCTCCACGGCCGGCGCGTCGTCACCACGCACGACCTGGCCTTTCATGTCTACCCCGCGTGCGCCGTGCCCTCCCTACGCTGGTACCAGCACGGGGCCATCCCCCGCTCCGTCGCCCGCGCCGACCTGGTGCTGGCCGACTCCGAGTCCACCCGCCAGGACCTGATGCGCTTCCTGCATGTCCCCCCGCAGCGCGTCCAGGTGCTCCACCTGGGCGTGGAGCCGACCTTCCGGCCGCTCTCCGACCGCGCCTACCTGGAGGGAGTTCGCGCGCGCTACCGCCTGCCGGAGCGCTTCCTGCTGACCGTGGGGACGGTCGAACCCCGCAAGAACCTGCCCCGCCTCCTGGCCGCGCTGGCCGGCCTCCCGGAAAGCGAGCGCCTGCCCCTGATCGTCGCCGGCCGGCCGGGCTGGCTCTATCACGAGAGCTACGCCGCCGTGGAGCTCCTCGCGCTGGCGCCCTGGGTACGCTTCCTGGGCTATGTGCCCGACGACGACCTGCCGGCGCTCTACAACCTGGCCATGGCTCTGGCCTACCCCTCTCTCTACGAGGGCTTTGGCCTGCCCCCGCTGGAGGCCATGGCCTGCGGCACGCCGGTCATGACCAGCGCCGTCTCCTCCCTGCCGGAGGTGGTCGGTGAGGCTGCCGTGCTGGTGGAGCCAACGGATACCGACTCCATACGCGAGGGCCTGGGCCGGCTTCTGGCCGACGCCGCCCTGCGCGCTCGCCTGCGCACCGCCGGCCTGGAGCGCGCCCGCGCCTTTACCTGGGAAAGAGCCGCCGAGAAGCTTCTCGCCGCGTTCGACTCCCGCTGACTGCTGGTTGCTGATCGCTGACTGCCGACCGCTGACTGCTCAAGGAGGATTGCATGCTGCGCCGACTGCCGCCGTTGGTACTGCTGGTCGCGATACTCGTAGCTCTCCTGCCTTCTGGCTTCGGCCAGGCCGCCCCTGCCGGGCCGGACGTGACCCCGGAGCCGATGCCCTTTTCCGATCGCTATCCGGCGGCGGTCCTCCTCACCAGCGCCGAGGCACTCGCGCTGCTGGTCGGCTCCGGCGTGGACGTGGCCGACGTGCGTCCCCTGCTGCCCGGCCGGCCCTTTCCCCAGCCCGGGGCGCCCTTCGCGCCCCTGCTGGCGACCGTCTACATCAACGCAGCCGAGGCGCAGCAGCTCGCCGACCTGGGACTGGTCGCCCGGCCGATCCCCAACCCCAGCCCGGAGACGTGCAGCGGCTGGCCCACCTACAGCCAGTTCGTCACCCGTATGCAGGCCGTCGCCACGGCCCACCCCGATATCGTGCGCATGACCTCCATCGGCCAATCGGTGCAGGAGCGCGAGCTGTGGGTGCTCAAGATCACGGACAACCCCGACGCCGAGGAGGACGAGCCCGAGTTCCGCTTTGTCAGCACGCACCACGGCAACGAGGGCGTCGGCACGGAGATGACCATCCGCCTGGCCGAGCTGTTGACCGACAGCTACGGCACCGACCCGGTCCTGACGGAACTGGTCGACGAGATCGAGATCTGGCTCTGGCCGATCTACAACCCCGACGGCTACGAGGCATGCACCCGTTACAACGCCAACGGCAAGGACCTGAACCGCAACTTCCCCGACCGCTTCACCGACCCGGTCGACGACCCCTCAGGCCACGAGCCGGAGACCCAGGCGGCGATGTACTTTACCTACGCCCACCGCTTCGTCATGGGGGCCAACTACCACACCGGGGCGCTCGTGGTCAACTACCCGTGGGATGCCGTTGCCGCGCCGGGTGACCCGGTGGTCCCGGTCTACGCCCCGGACGATGCCATCTTCCTGGAGTATGGAACAGGCTATGCGCAGCGCAACCCCATCATCTGGTCCGCGCCCTGGCCGGGGCCGGTTATCCGCGGGTGGCAATGGTACCAGATCTACGGGGGCATGCAGGACTGGGCCTACTACTGGCACAACGAGCACCACGTCACGATCGAGATCTCGAACGGCCAGCCGGGCTCCTACGGCCAGATGGGGACCTACTGGGACTATAACCGCGAGGCCATGCTCTGGTGGATGGCCCGCGTGCTCCGTGGGGCCCGCGGCCGCGTCTATGACGGCGTCACCGGGGCGCCGCTGGACGCGACCGTGGACGTCGTCGAGATCGGCAAGATCGTGCGCACCGACCCCGATGTGGGCGACTACCACCGCCTGCTGCTGCCCGGCACCTACACCCTGCACTGCCACGCCGACGGCTACCTGGACCAGTACTGGCCGGTCACGGTCGTGGACGGGCCGGCGACGGTCCAGGACTGCGCCCTCTACCAGGATGTCACCTACGCGGTGGCCGCCGGCTCCAGCACTGCGGTCGGCAGGCCCGGCGCGACGGTCACGCACACCGTGGCCATCACCAACGTGGGGACGGCTGCCGACAGCTACGCCGTGGCACTGGCCCCCGGTGACTGGCCGGCCGCGCTCCTCGACCCCCTGGTCGGGCCGCTGCAGCCCCAGCAGGCCGGCCAGGCCCGCGTCCGCGTGCAGATCCCGCCGGCGACCCTCACGGCTACCGTGCTAATGAGCGATGTCCTCGGGCTGCAGATCACCTCGGCCGCCGCTCCCAGCGTGACCGCAGCTGCCAGCGGCACCACCTACGCCGTGGCCGATCTGAGCGTGGCAATGGGCACGGACGACGCGCACCGCGCCGGCCTGCCCGGTCGCCCCGTGACGTACACGCTGGTGGTGACGAACGGCGGCGACTACAGCGACACGTACGCCCTCGCGCTCTCCGGCAACGCCTGGCCCACGCAGGTCGTTCCCGGCCAGGTAGGACCACTGGGCCCGGGCGCGGCGGCTGCCGCCCTGGTGCGGGTGGACATCCCCGTCGGCCCCGCCGGCATGACCGACACGGTCACCGTGGCGGCCACCTCGGGCTGGAACGCACAGGTGCGCGCACAGCTCGAACTGGTGACGCTGCGGTCCGCGGCCGGGGTCACGGCCAACGACAGCAGCGCCGCCGGCGCCCCGGGCGACACGGTCACGCACACGGTCCTGGTCACCAACACCGGGGAAATGACCGACAGCTACACCGTCGCGCTGCAGCCGGGGGCGTGGCCCGCAGGACTGCTGGATGCGCAAGTCGGGCCCCTGGCGCCGGGGCAGGCCGCCCCGGTGCGCGTGACGGTGGACATCCCCCGGCAGGTGTTCACGGCCAGCCTGCTCCTGAGCGATGTCTTCGGACTGCAGATCAGCTCGACGGCGGTACCAGAGGTGGGCGCGGAGGCCCGGGGCACCACCTACGCGCTGGCCGAGCTGGGGGTAAGCGTGCGCGCCGCGCCCGCGCTACTGGGCGCGCTCGGCGGCCAGCCCGTCGTGTTCGACGTAGTCATCACCAACACCGGCAGCTACACCGACAGCTACACCCTGGAGCTGTCGCCCGGGGCCTGGCCGGCGACCGCGCCGACCGAGACACAGCCGCTCGGCCCAGGGCAGGCCGAGGTGTCGTGGTTGCGGGTGGCCGTCCCGCCGGGTCCGCCGGGCGAGGAGGACGTCGTCGGCGTCCAAGCCTCGTCGCGATGGGACGCCAGCGTCACCGCTGCGGTCACCCTGACGGCAGTGCGGCGCTGGGGCGTCTACCTACCGCTCGTGTCCATGCCCTGAGATAGCCTCGGGGGCGACGCGGGCGCGTGGCTCCTTGACGCGCTCGCCCTTGAAAAAGGCGCCGTCCTGGGATACAATGGCGCTGCTGCGAGAACCCGCCGCCTGGACCGGAGCAGGGACATGCAGAGACTGGACGAGCTGCTGGAACAGATCCGCCGCGAGCGCGGGGTCGACCTGGGCTCGTACAAACCCTCCTTCCTGGAGCGGCGGCTGGCCGTGCGCCTGCGCGCCCGCGGCTGCGCCGACTATGCGGCCTACGGACGCCTCCTGCGCGCCGAGCCCGCCGAGTACGGCGCGCTGCTCAAGGCCCTGGCAATCAACCTGACGCGGTACTTTCGCGACGGCGCCACCTTCGAGGCGCTGGAAACCCGCTTCCTCCCCGAGCTGGTGCGCTCTCGCGCCGCGACGCGCCGGCTGCTCGCCTGGAGCGCCGGCTGCGCCGGCGGCGAGGAGCCATACTCCTTGGCCATCCTGCTGCGCGAGGTCCTGCGTGCCGACTGGGACCGCTGGCATGTGGAGATACTGGCCACCGACATGGACGAGAGGGCGCTGGAGAAGGGGCGCGCCGGCCGCTACGACCCCCTCAGCCTGCAAGGACTCCCCCCGCGCTACCGCGCCTGGGTCGAGCGCTACTTTCCACCCGGCAGCCCGCGCGAGCTGGCCGGGGAGCTCCGCGCCTGGGTATCGTTCCGCAGGCTCGACCTGACCTGCGACCCCATCCCGCACGACCTGGACCTGATCCTGTGCCGAAACGTGCTGATCTACTTTGACCGCGAGCAACAGGAGCGGCTCTACCACTGCTTCCACCAGGCGCTGCGGGCGCAGGGACTGCTCGTACTCGGCAAGACGGAGATGCTGCCCATCACTTGGGGCCGGCACCTCGTGCCCGTCGACCTGCGCGAGCACATCTACCGCAAGGGGGATGCATGAGAAGATGGCTCTCTTTCCGCAACTGGCCCATCGCCTGGAAGATGGCCCTCGTGATCGCGCTCGTATTCTTGCTCGGCCTGGCGCTGATGGCGCTTTCCGGCGACCTGCTGGTGCGCAGCAGCCTGCAGCAGAGCCAGGAGCGCGAGCTGCTCGAGCGCGCCTTGCAGCAGGCCGCCCAGGTCGGGGCCTTCCGCGATGAGTACCTGCGGCGGCTCTACTCCATCGCCGAGAGGAACGGCGCCGACTTCGGCCGGGACGACGCCGAGCTTTGGCAGAAGGTGTTGCTCACCGAAAAGGGCACCATGCCGTACCTGTACGACCTCGACCTGCTCGACCTGCACGGCCGCGTCGTGGCCTCCACCAGCCGCTCCCTCATCGGCCAGGACTGGTCGGGGGAAGCGTGGTACACGGATGCCGCCAGCCGCATGGCCGGCGTCTCCCGCCTGCGGACGTACGGCGACGCGCCCTACCCACTCCTGGTCATGTATGTGCCCGTCCCGACGGCGACAGGGCCGGCCGGCCAGGTCCTGGTGGGCCGGGTGCCGGCCAGCTCGCTCTGGGACCTGGTGGACCCCATCGCCGTGCGCGCCAGCGGCTATGCCTTTCTCGTAGACAACAACATGGTCACCATCGCCCACGGCCTGCGCGACAAGACCACAGGGCACCCGACTCACCAGTACGTCTTCTACTCGATCTATCCGCTGGACGACCCCCGGCAATCCGCGCGCATCGCCCAGGCCAACCGCGAGCGCCTGTACGGCGAGCAGGAGATCGCCAAGGATCCTGGAGGACTGGGGGCCCTGGCAGTGTTCATCGAAGGGGCCCCGGAAGCCTCGTTGGACGACCCGTCGCGGAGCATCGTCCACTACTACTGGGACGTTCAGAAGACGTGGAAGACCGGGGTGGCCGTGCCGGTGGGCAAGCCCCAGGGGCTCAAACCGGCCCACAAGATCGCGGCCAACGACTGGGTGCTGTGCATCACCGTCAGCGACGCCGACTTCATGGCCCCCCTGAACCAGCTCCGTACGGGGCTGCTGATCGTCACCGCCGGGACGATGCTGGTGGCATGCGCCGTGGCGGTGCTCCTGAGCCGCGCCTTCACCGGGCCGGTGCGCCGGCTGGCCGGGCTGGCCACGCGGGTCCGCGACGGCCACTACGACGAGCGTATGCACCTGCGGCAGGAGGACGAGTTGGGCCGGTTGGCCCAGGGCATCAACGCCATGCTCGATCGCCTGGTCGAGTCGCTCAACGCCCAACAGCACCAGCTGGCAACACTGCTCCACACCGCCGACGCCGTCCGCGGGGACGCCGCGACTGTCTCCTCCTCGGCAGAGGAGCTCGCGGCAGCCACCGAGCAGTTGAGCGCCTCGGCCGAGGAGGTCTCGGCCACGGTGCAGTCGATGGCCCGCGACGCCTACGAGCAGATGGGCCAAGTCCAGAGCACTGCCGGCGAGATCCAAGGGCTGGACCACGAGATCGGCCAGCTGGGCGATCTCTCCCAGCGCATGGAGCGTTCTGCGGAGCACATGCGCCGCATCGCTGAAGAGACCGAGCGCGCAGTGGCTACGGCCCGCGAGCACTCCGGCCGCATCGAGGCTTTTGTGCGCAAGATCGAGAAGTTCAGCCGCCAGACCAACATGCTGGCTCTCAACGCCACGATCGAGGCGGCCCGTGCCGGCGACATGGGGGAGAGCTTCGCCGTCGTCGCCGACGAGGTGCGCCGCCTGGCCGAGAGCTCCCGGCAGGCACTGGCGGAGGTAGGCACACTGAACGAGGCCATCCGCCAGAGCATGGACGCGATCAACGGGGCCGTGGCCCAGTCTCACGACGCCATCGTACAGATCGTCTCCATGGCCGGCGAGATGGTGCAGACGGCCACGCGGCAGGGCGGCGCCTCGCGCGCGCTGGTCGAGACCATCAACCGCCTGGCGGTGATCGCCGAGAAGAACTCGGCCGCCGCCGAGGAGATGGCGGCCTCCGTGGAGACCCAGACGGCAGCCTTTGGGCAGGTGAGCGCCTCGAGCCAGGACTTGGCCGGCCTGTCGCTCCACCTGCAGGAGCTGGCCGAGCGGCTGGCGCCGGACGACGCCGCCGCGGAGCCCGCCCCTGGGGGCGGAGGGCCGGACAAAGCATCATGATGAGGAGCATCCACGTGCAGACCCACGACCCTGCAAGGCGGACACGATGACGGCAAACGGAACGGACCACGATGCCCTGGAGCGAGCCCAGTCTCAGATCAACCGCGTCCGGCGCATGATCTTCCTACGCTGGTTCGCCCTGGCCGGGGTCGCCCTCTCGGACATGGTCACGCAGCTCGTCGGCTACACCGGCAACACGGCCCAGTGGTTTCCCTGGCTCGTCGTGCCGCTGGCCCTGCTGTACAACCTGGCCTTTTTCGTGTGGATCCACCGCACCCGCCAGAGCCACATGAGCCCCGATCGCCTCGATCGCAGCCTGCGCTGGCAGTGCTACCTGCAGGCGCTGTGCGACGTCCTGGCGCTCAATCTGCTGGTCTATTCCAACGGCGGGGTGGAGTACCCGCTCTTCTACGCACCTGTGCTGGCCGTGGTGCTCTCGGGCATGCTGCTCCACCGCCGCGGTACCTTTCTCCAGGCCAACCTGGGCGCGGCCGTTTTTGCCCTCACCTCCCTGGCCGAGTACTACGGCTGGCTGCCTCACCTGGCCTTCCTGGCACCGGCCTACCGCCATGACCTCTACCTCGACTTCCGGGCCGTCGTCGGCACGGTTCTGTCGCTGGCCGGCATGCTCAACGTGGCCGCCCTGCTCGTCTCCAACATGAGCGGCCAGGTGAACCGGGCGGAGGAGCGGGTGCGCCGGCTGCTGGGACACCTGCGCCGCCAGGTGAAGGAGGCCGCCGGCCGCCTCGCGCACGCCTCCACCGGCCTGGAGACCAGCGCCACCGAGGTGAACCAGGTGGCCGGCCAGATCGCCGCCACCGTCCAACAGATCGCCCAGGGCGCCGCCGCGCAGGCCGCCCAGCTCGAGCTCCTCTCCCAGAACCTGGAGCACCTGGCCGAGGCCGGCCGTCGCGTCGCCCAGGGCTCCCAGGAGACCCGCCGGGCCTCGGCCGAGTCGGTCGCCACCGCCGACCTGGGGCGCAACGCCTCTGTCGAGGCCACGAACCGCATGCAGGAGATCGCCGCCGTGTTTGATTCTGCGCAATCCTCGCTGCTGGCCCTGGGCCAGCGCTCCGGGCAGATCGCCGAGGTCGCCGCGGCCATCGATCGCTTCGCCGAGCGCACCGGCCTCCTGGCGCTCAACGCCGCCATCGAGGCCGCCCGCGCCGGCGAGCACGGCCGCGGCTTTGCCGTCGTCGCCAGCGAGGTCAAGAAGCTGGCGGCATCTTCCTCCAGCTCCGCCGAGCGCGTCGCCGACATGGTGGCGCAGATCCAGGCCGACATCGCCCAGGTGGTCCAGGCCGTCCAGGCCGGCAGCGACCGCGTCCGGCGCGGCCAGGAGTCCATCGCCACCCTCCAGGAGGCGCTGGACGGCATGACCACCGTCATCGCCCGCACCGACGAGCTGGCCGGCACGATGGAGCACCTCTCCCGCCAGCAGCTCGAGATCCACCAGCAGATCGTCCGCGCCGCCGGCGAGGTCGCCAGCACCGCCGAGCAGACCGCCGCCGGCGCCGAGGAGACCGCTGCCGCAGTCGAGCAGCAGGTCTCCTCCTTTGCCGAGTTCGGCCGGGCCGTGCAAGACCTGGCCGGCCTGGCGGCCCAGCTCGACCGCTCGGTCACCGGCCTCTCCGAGGGGGGTAGAAGATGACAGCCACGACACCCTGGTGGAAACGGTGGTTCGCCCGCACGGGCCGGTCCGAGTCGCGCCGCAGCCTGGACACCGACACCATCCTGGCCGTCAGCCAGGCCGTTGCCTCCAGCCTGGAGCTGGAGGAGGTGCTGGAGACGGTGTACGAGCAGGTCAGCCGCATCTTTGACACGGCCAACTTCTACATCGCGACGTACGAGGACAGGACCGACGAGTTCGTTTTCCTCTTTGACATGGAACGCGGCCAGCGCGCTCCTGTCACCCGCCACAAGGTGGCGGCCGGCCTGACCGGGTACATCATCCGCAACCGCATCCCCCTGCTGCTGCCGACCGACCAGGCCCGCGAGTCGTTCTGCCGGGCGCAGGGGGTCGAGATCATCGGCGAGCCCTCCAAGTGCTGGCTAGGCGTGCCGCTCCTGGCCGCCGACCAGGTCGTGGGCGTCATGACGATCCAAAGCTACGAGCGCGAGAACTGCTACGACGAACAGGACCTGGCCCTCTTCTCCACCATCGCCGCGCAGGTGGCCATCGCTATCCGCAACGCCCGTCTCTACCAGGAGACCTGCCGGCGGGCCGAGGAGGTGGAGGTCCTCTACCGCCTCGGGGCCACCTCGTCCCTACACCTGAGCCTGGAGGAGATCCAGCAGTCCATCTACGAGCAGGCCAGCGTGGTCATGGACACCTCGGCCTTTTACGTGGCCCTCTACGACCGCGAGACCGACGAAATCTCCATCGGCCTGACTTACGACAAGGGCGAGCGGCAGGCCCCCATCCGCCGGAAGAAGGCAGAGCGCAGCGGGGTGACCGGCTGGATACTGGACCACGGCGAGGCGCTCCTGATCCGCGACTGGGAGCGCGAGGCTCCCGCCGAGCTGCGCCAGACTGCCGTGCAGCGGGGCGATCTGCCGCGCTCCCTGCTGGGCGTCCCCATGGTGGTGCGCGGCGAGACGGTGGGCGTGATCGCGGCCCAGAGCTACGAGCCCGACGCCTTTGATGAGCATCACCGCCAGGTGCTGGAGATGATCGTCCACCAGTCCGCCGCGGCCATCGAGAACACGCGGCTCTTTGCCGAGCTGTCGCAGCGCCTGGAGGAGGCCCGCGGGCTCTTCGAGGCCAGCCAGCAGGTCAGCCGGGCGCGCGACCTGGCCGCCGTGCTGAACGGGATCGTGCGGGCCTGCGCCGAGGCTTTGCCGGCCGCGGACAAGGGCTCGCTACACCTGCTCGATGACGACGGGCAGCAGCTACAGATCGCTGCCGCCTATGGCTACGGCCAGGAGGTCATCGACACCGTGCGCATCCGCGTCGGCCAGGGTGTCGCCGGCCGCGTGGTGCAGACGGGCCGGCCGGAGACGCTCGACGATGCCCGCACACGGCTACACGCCTTTCGCGCCGGCCTGCCGGAGGTGGAGGAGATCTGCGCCATGGCCGCCGTCCCGATCCAGGTGCGCGGCCGCACGGTCGGCGTGCTCTCCATGGACAACCTGCGCACGGTGGGGGCCTTCCGTCCCCACGACCTGGAGGTCATGGCCGCATTCGCCGGCCAGGCGGCCATCGCCATCGAGAACGCCGACCTCGACCGGCAGCTCCGCCAACAGGTACAGCAGCTCGGCGATCTCTCCGGCCACGTGCTGGCGGCTTCGAACCGGGCGCAGGAGCTGGTGCGGACCTGCGCGGAGGGCATCCACGCGCTGGAGGAACACTCCCGATCGATCGGCCGGTTCGTGGAACAGCTGGAGCGCTTTGCCGAGCAGACCGACCTGCTGGCCCTCAACGCGGCCATCGAGGCCGCCCGGGCCGGCGGCCATGGGCTGGGGTTCGCCATCGTGGCCGACGAGGTGCGCCGGCTGGCCGAGTCGTCGGCGCACGCCGCCGGGGAGATCGCCGCGATCAGCCGGCAGATCATCAGCGAGACCGGCGAGGCAGCGCAGCAGATGGAAGAAGCGCGGGCGGCGGTTGAGTACACCACGCGCTTGGCCGAGGGCGTCTCGGCAGTATCCACGGGGGCCGACGAGCGCCCGGGCGGGCCCACAGGAGCGAGCGGATGTCCGAACTACGCGAACGAACCCGCATCCAACTGATCGTCTTTGCCCTCGACCAGGTCGAGTTCGCCGTGCCGATCGAGCAGGTCTGGCGGGTGGAACCGCTGGCCGAGCATCCGCTCACCTGGGTGCCCCGCGCGCCAGCCTTTCTGGAGGGCGTGGTCAACGTGCGCGGCCAGGTCATCCCCGTCCTGGACCTGAAAAAGCGACTCGGGCTGGGCGCGGCCGGGCCGGCCGCACGTGCGCGCCTGCTCATCGTGGAAATGGGCACCCAGCGCGCCGCGCTGATCGTCGACGCGGTCAGCGACATCCGCTGGTTTCCCACGAACCGCATCGAGCCGCCGCCGCCCATGGTGGCGCAGATCAGCGGCGTCTTTGTCCAGGGCGTCGGCCGGGAGGACGACCGCCTGCTGATCATACTGGACCTGCGCGAGGTGCTGAGCCCGGCGGAGCGCCGGCAGATGCAGGAGCTGGCGGCCGGCGATGAGGCGTGACCCTGGCCGCCGGACGGCATCCCCGGTCGACTACCAGGGCAGCAAGACGAGCGGACCACCAAGGTACCAGGTCAGAGAGAAGGAAACGCTCTAGCGAAGGACAGGTCCCATGGCCGGCCGTATTCTGCTCGTGGACGATACCTCCTTCATGCGGCGCATGCTGCGCGACATCCTGGCCGGGGCCGCGTTCGAGATCGTGGGCGAGGCCAGGAACGGGCGCGAGGCGGTGGAACTGTATGGACAGCTCCGGCCGGACCTGGTGGTCATGGACATCACCATGCCGGAGATGGACGGCATCGCCGCGGTGCGCGAGATCGTAGCCGCGGACCCGTCCGCGCGCATCGTGATGTGCAGCGCCCTGGGCCAGGACGAGCCGATCATGGAGGCGCTGCAGGCCGGAGCACGCGACTTTGTGCTCAAGCCGTTCGTCCCGGGGAAGGTGCTGGAGGCAGTGCAGAAGGTGCTGGAGGGCTGATGCGCCTGCGCGTGCTGGTGGTGGACGATTCCAAGCTGATGCGGCGACTGATTCGGGATCTGCTGGCGTCGGACCCCGGCATCGAGGTCGTGGACGAGGCCGCCGACGGCCAGGAAGCCATCCGGCTGATCCACCAGCTCCGCCCCGACGTGGTCACCCTGGACGTGGAGATGCCGGGCATGTCGGGGCTGGAGGTGCTGGGGTATGTCATGAGCGAGATCCCCACGCCGGTGGTGATGCTCACCGGCCTGCGCGACCCCGGCCTGGCGGTGCGGGCTCTGCGCATGGGGGCCGTGGATTTCGTGCGCAAGCCGTCGGGGACGATCTCCGTCGACCTGTACAAGGTGAAGGAGGAGCTCCTGCAAAAGCTGCGCATGGCGCCTCTGGCCAACCTGCGGCAGCTGCACCTGGACGAAGAGGAGTCGCCGGCACGGGCTGAGGGAAAGAAAGCCGTCGCAGGGCGCGCCCAGCGCGGCGTCGCTGCGGAGGGCAGCCCGTCCTGGGCCGTGGTGATCGGCGCGTCCACCGGCGGCCCCCCGGCGCTGGAACGGGTGCTGACGGCGCTGCCGGCCTGCCCCAGCGCCGGCCTGCTGGTGGTCCAGCACATGCCGGCCGGCTTCACCCGCTCCCTGGCCGGGCGACTCAACGAGCGCTCGGCGCTGGCCGTCGCCGAGGCCGAGGAGGGCGCCGCCTTCCGGCCCGGCCACGCCTACATCGCCCCCGGCGGCCACCACCTCGTGCTGCAGGGCGAGCCATCGGCGGGCCACCTCTCCATCCACCTGGACGACTCCCCGCCGCGCGGCACCCTGCGGCCGGCCGCCGACGTGACCATGGCCGACGCGGCCGGCCTCTTCGGCCCGCGCACGCTGGGGATCATCCTCACCGGCATGGGCAGCGACGGCACAGAAGGCGCCCGGGCCATCCGCCGGGTCGGCGGCCGGACCATCGCCCAGGACCGCGCCACCAGCCTGATCTACGGCATGCCCCGCAGCGTCGCCGAGCAGGGGCTGGCCGACGAGGTCTTGCCGCTGCCGGAAATCGCCCCGGCCATCGCCCGCATCGTGGAGGAGTAGGGCGTGGAAGTCTCCCAGTACCTGGACCTGTTCATCAGCGAGGGGCAGGATCACCTCCAGGCCATGAGCGAGGCACTCCTGGCCCTGGAGAAGAGGCCGGACGACCTCAGCCAGCTGGAGACCTTTTTCCGCGCCGCCCATACGCTCAAGGGCATGTCCGCCGCGCTGGGCTTTCAGCGGACGGCCGTGCTGGCGCACGACATGGAGGACGTCCTGGATACCCTGCGGCGCAGGGAGCGCACCCTCACCCCGGACCTCTCCGATCTGCTCTTTCGCTGCCTGGATATGCTCGGCAACCTCCTGCAGGGGATCGCCGCCGGCAAGGGCGAGCGCCACGACGTTGCCGAGATGCAGCGCCTACTGGCCGAGGCCGGCGCAGCCCCGGCCGCGCCGCCAGAGGCACCTCCGCCGGCCCCCGCGCCGGAGACAGGTCTGGAGGTCGCCGTCGAGGTCGCCCCGGACTGCGTCCTGAAGGGTCCGCGCGCCTTTCTGGTGCTGCGGCGACTGGCCGGCGTGGCCCCCATCGTGGGCAGCGATCCGCCCGAGGCGGCGCTCCGTGCCGGCCAGTACGAGCAGGTCTTTCGCGTGTTCTTCCCGCCTGGAAGCGACACGGCGGGCCTGCAGCGCGCGGCAGGCGGCGTGGCCGAGGTCGTCTCCGTCGCGGTGCGCAGGCCCCAGCTCGACCGAGCGCGGGAGGAGGCCTCCGCGCCGGTCGAGGTGCTCGCGGCGGCGGAGCCGCCCGCAGCGACCACGGCCCCCAGCGGCGAGGCGGCCGCCCCGCTGGTGCGCATCAAGGTGGCGCTGCTCGATCGGCTCCTGGAGACGGTGGCCGACCTGGTGATCAGCCGCAGCCACGTGGCCCAGGTAGCGCAGCGCGTGGCCCTGCCGGAGCTGCACGAGGCCGTCGAGGCGCACAGCACAGCCCTGGAGCGGCTGCAGGAGACGGTGCTGGCCATGCGCATGACCCCGGCCGGACAGGTCTTTGGCCGGTTCCCGCGCATGGTGCGCGACCTGGCCCGCCAGCAGGGCAAGGAGCTGGATCTGGTGCTCGAGGGCGAGGAGATCGAGCTGGATCGCACTATCCTGGAACGGATCACCGACCCGCTGGTGCACCTCCTGCGCAACGCCGTCGACCACGGCATCGAGACGCCCGAGGAACGCCGGCAGGTCGGCAAACCGCTGCCGGCCCGCATCTGGCTGCGCGCCCGCCGCCTGCAGGACAAGGCCGTGCTGGCCGTGGAGGACGATGGCCGGGGGATGTCGCCCCAGCAGGTCCGGGCCGCGGCGGTCGAGCGCGGCCTGCTCAGTGCCGCCGACGCTGCCGCGCTGGACGACGCCGCCGCGCTGGAACTGATCTGCCGGCCCGACTTTTCCACCAGCACCGAGGTCACCGGCGTCTCCGGCCGCGGGGTGGGCATGGCCGTGGTCAAGGGGGCTATGGACGAGCTGGGCGGAGCGTTGGAGATCGAATCGCGGCCCGGCGCGGGCACCGCTTTCCGCATGATCCTGCCCCTGACGATGGCCATCGTGCCGGCGCTGCTGGTGCGCGTGCGGGGCGAGACGTACGCCCTGCCGCTGGCCCACGTGCTGCGCTCGCTCGACGCGCCGGCCGGCGAGGTGCAGGCTCTGCACGACCAGCCGGTGCTGCGTTGGGACGAGCGCCTCCTGCCGCTGGTCTCCCTGGGCCGGCTGCTCGGCCTGCCCGAAGAGGAGACCGCGCTGGCGGCCGAGGTGCTCCCCGTGGTGGTCGTCGAGCGCGCCCGGCAGCGCTACGGCCTGGTCGTGGACGAGATCCTGGGCAAGGAGGAGATCGTCCTCAAGCCGCTGGGGGAGTTCCTGCAGCAGATCGAGGGCCTGGCCGGGGCCACCATCCGCGGCGAGGGCCAGGTGGTGCTGGTGCTGGACGTGCCGGGGCTGGTGCGCAGGCTGCAAACATCGCCGGAGGCATGATGGCGCCGCAGAGACCGCTCGCTGATGACGCCGTGTCCTGGCTCCTGGAGCCCGAAGCGCCGGGCGTGCGCTACCTGGCGCTGCGCGACCTGCTGGGCCGGCCCGCGGAGGACCCCGAGCTGGGCGCCGCGCGGCAGGCCGCCCACGTCCAGGGGCCGATCGCCGCGGTCCTGGCGGCGATGGACCCGGCCGGCTACTGGGTCAAGCCGGGGCCGGGCTACAGCCCCAAGTACCGCTCCACGGTGTGGTCGGTGATCCTACTGGCCCAGCTCGGCGCGTCGGCCGCGCAGGACGAGCGCGTCGCCCGGGCCTGCGCCTACCTTCTCGACCACGCGCTCACGCCAGGCGGGCACTTTTCCCTCACCGGGCCGCCCTCCGGCACGGTCGACTGCCTGCAGGGCAACCTCTGCTGGGCCCTGCTCGAGCTGGGCTGCGACGACCCCCGCCTGGAGGCAGCCTTCGACTGGCTGGCCCGCAGCGTCACCGGCGAGGGCGTCGCCCCGGTCGAGGAGAAGCAGGCCCCCGTGCGCTACTATGCCGGCAAGTGCGGGCCGCTCTTCCTCTGCGGGGCCAACAACAAGCTGGCCTGCGCCTGGGGCGCGGTCAAAGTCATGCTGGCGCTGGGCAGGTGGCCGGCCGAGCGCCGCACGCCCCTGATGCAGCGCGCCATCGAGGCGGGCGTTGGCTTTCTCTTCAGCGTCGACCCGGCCGCGGCCACCTACCCCAGCGGCTATGCCGAGAAGCCCAGCGGCAACTGGTGGAAGCTTGGCTTTCCCGTCTTCTACATCACCGACCTGCTGCAGATCGTCGAAGCGCTGGTCGCCCTGGGCTACGGCGGTGACCCGCGGCTGGCCAACGCCCTGGCCGTGGTCCGCGACAAGCAGGACGCCGAGGGGCGCTGGGCTCTGGAGTACGACTACGCGGGCAAGACGTGGGTGGATTTTGGCCCCAAGAAGCAGCCCAACAAGTGGATCACGCTGCGCGCCGCCCGGGCATTGCGGACAGCTGCCCGACAAGGACACCCATCTACGGCTGGGCGACCAGCATGACGCTCGTGACGTAGCTTCCGCCGCCACTCGCGGCCGAACGACGCCGCAGCGGGCCCGGGTCCACCAACGCGCTCTCACCGGGCACGGGAGAGACGATCTCGATCGTGGCGGGGCCGGTGTAGGCGGTGAAGGAGATCTCACCGCTGAAGGTGCCTGGCTGTCCCACCTCGCCTTCGATCAGGGCGCTGGTCTGGGCCAGCAGGTGCCAGGCCCGGTCGTACAGGCGAACGATCAGCTCGCGGTTGATCGGGGTCAGGTTCGTTCTCCCCTGCAGGCGAATGGGGCTCGCCACCTCCTCGCCGCCGACAGGAGAGAGCAGGTCGATCCAACGCGATTCCACGGGCGTTGCAGTGGGACGGCTAGTCGTCGGCGGCAACGTAGCGGGGACCGCTGCCGCCGCGGGGGGCGTCGGCACTGCCGCTGGATCCGGAACAGCCGGTGCGCCGGCGAGGTCGCAGGCAGCCAGGATGAGAAGAGCAAGCACGAGAAGTGCCCACCCCTGGTACTTCACGATTCACCTCCCTGGCCAATACCACTCCGTCATGCTCTCAGCCTCAGGCCCAAGCATGGCGGGACAGGTCGTGCCCTCGCAGTCCTCCTGCAGATTGAGGGGGTACGATGCCAAGAACACCACCAACGAGGAGCAGCGTAATGGCTGCCAGCAGACGATGCCTGCGCATGATCCACCTCCCCGAGCCAGAAGTAGCTACTCCGGGCTCAATCTCCGCTCTTATCATATCACACCCCCGCAACGACGTCAAGCTTGCTTTGACGTTTGCCGCGATTCGGTGTATGATGGAGCGGCAGTAGCGCAATCGTTGCCGAGCCAGTCGCCGGACGATGTCGGCAGGAAGCGCGGTACCCGTATGACCGAAACCCAGAGCAGCTCCCAGGAGCTCTTCTTCCTCTACCAGCTGGCCCAGGCGGTGGCGGCCTCGATCGAGCTGGGCGAGGTGACGGAGAACGTCATCGACGGCACCTGTGCCCTGCTGGGGACGGAGCAAGGCATGCTCTATGCGGTCGACGCCACCGGAGCGCTCGTCCCGCAGGCCGGCCGCGGCCTGAGCGACGCCGACCTGCGCCAGCTCGTCCCCCGGCTGCTGCCGGCTGTCGCCCGGCGCCGGGCCCTGGCGGTCGAGCATCCCCACAACCCCGCCGGGGCCGTGCTGGTCGCTCCCCTGCTGGCCCGCGGTGCCGTCCAGGGGCTCCTCGGTGTGGCCACGGCCTACCCCCGCCGCTTCACCGCGGCAGAGGAGGAGCGCCTGGCCTCGGTGGCCCACCTGGCCTCGCTGGCGCTGGAGAACGCCCGCCTGCACGACCGGGTCCAGCGCGAGCTGGCCATGCTGAAGCGGCTCATCGCCGCGGCCCAGCGCATGGAGGCGGGAGAGCTTACCCCTGCGGAGGCCGCCGAGCTCCAGCAGATCGAGGGCTGGGACGAGATCGGCCACCTGGGCCAGGCCTTTGGCCGCATGGCCGAGCAGGTCATGCAGCGCGAGGACGACCTGCGCCGGCAGGTGGCCCAGCTGCGTTTCGAGGTCGACGAGTCCCGCCGGGCCCGCCAGGTAGCCGAGATCACCGAGACCCAGTACTTCCAGGAGCTGCGCCAGAAGGCCAGGAGCCTGCGCCAGAGCGGACAGGACCGGTGACCAGGAGGTCAGATGGGCGGCGTTGGCGAGAAGGTACCGATCCGCACCAAGCTCATCTACGGTGCCGGCGACCTCGGTTTCAGCATGAGCAGCACCATCCTGGCCGTCTTCTTCGGCATCTTCCTCACCGACGTGGTGGGGCTGCGCCCCGGGCTGGCCGCGCTGGCCCTCTTCATCGGGCGCAGTTGGGACTATTTCAACGATCCGTTGGTCGGCCATCTCTCCGACCGCACCCGCAGCCGCTGGGGCCGGCGGCGGCCGTACCTCCTCTTCGGCTTCCTGCCCTATGCCCTGGCTTTTGCCATGCTGTGGTGGAAACCGCCCTGGGACCATGCCGCCCTCCTCACGGCCTACTACGCCGCGGCCTATGTCCTCTACGACGCGGCGATCACGGCCGTGGCCATGCCCTACATGGCCCTCACGCCCGAGCTGACGCTGGACTATGACGAGCGCACCTCGCTGACGACCTACCGGGCCAGCTACTCCATCGTCGGCAGCCTGATCGTCTTCACCCTGCCCCTGCTGATCGTCGGCACGATGCGCCCGGAGAACGCCGACCGGGTGCTGCTGATGGGGGCGATCTTCGGCCTGGCCAGCGCCCTGCCGCTGCTGCTGGTCTTTCTCGGCACGCGCGAGCGCCCGGAACACCTGGCCCAGCCTCAGCCGCGCATCATGGGCTCGCTGCGGGCCGCGCTGCGCAACCGGCCCTTTCTCTTCGCCATGGGCATCTTCCTGCTCACCTGGACCAGCGTGGACATCGTCCAGACCGTGATCCTCTTCTACATCAAGTACCGCATGGGGCTCGAGGCCCAGAGCGATCTGATCCTGGCGACCATCTTTGTCTCGGCGCTCCTGACGTTGCCGCTGTGGGTGTGGGCGTCGCGCCACTGGGATAAGCGGCGGGCGTACGTCGGCGGCATCGCCTTCTGGGCAGCGGTGCAGATTGTGCTGGTGGTCGTCGACCCAGCATGGGGGCTGCCGGTGATCCTGGCGCTGGGCGCACTGGCCGGCGTCGGCGTCGGGGCAGCCCACGTGCTGCCGTGGGCCATGATCCCCGACGCCGTGGAGTGGGACGAGCTGCGCACGGGCCAGCGCCACGAGGGCATGTTCTACAGCCTGGTGACGCTGGCCCAGAAGGTGGCCTCCTCCATCGCCGTGCCGCTGGCACTGCTAGTCCTGGACCTCACCGGCTACAGGCCGCCCAACCTGCCGGGCATCGGGCCGGCCCAGCTCTACCAGCCCCCCAGCGCCGTGCTGGGCATCCAGGTGCTCATGGGACCGGTGCCGGCCGCACTCCTCTGCCTAGGCGTCCTCTTCGCCCTGCTCTATCCCCTGAGCCGCGACCAGCACGCCCAGGCCCGCGCCGAGATCGCCGCCCGGCGCAAGGAGGCTGCCCGTGCCGCCGATTGAGGTCCGCCCCGTGCGCACACCGCGCGAGCGGCGCGCCTTCCTGGAGTTCCCATGGCGCATCTACCGCGGTGACCCCGCCTGGGTGCCGCCGCTGCTGCCGCAGCGCAGGAAGCGCATCGACCCGGCCCGCGGCCCCTTTTTCCGGCACGGCCAGGCCGAGTTCTTCATCGCCTGGCGCGGCAGGGAGCCGGTGGGCACGATCTGCGCCGCCGAGGATTATTCCCGAAACGAGTACCTGGGGGTACGCGACATCGTCTTTGGCTTCTTCGAGTGCATCGACGACGACGACGCCGCTGGCGCTCTGCTCGACGCCGCCGCGGAGTGGGGCCGCGCCCGCGGGCTCGATGCCCTGCTCGGCCCCTTCAACCTGGACTATGAGGACAGCTACGGCATCCTCCTGGAGGGGCACGGCGAGCCCCAGGTGCTGCTCTGCGGGCACACCCCGCCCTACTACCGCCGTTTCTTCGAGGACCACGGCTTTGTCCGCGGCCGCTCCGGCGACAACATCGCCTTCCGGGCCGATATCCCCCAGGACCCCACCGACCCCGCGCGGCGCAAGCTGGCCCGCACGGCAGCGATCGCCGGCCGGCGCGGGCGAGTGACCGCGCGCAGCGCCCGCATCGACGACTGGGACCGCGAGATCGACCACGCCGTGCGCATCCTCAACAAAGGGCTGGCCACCCTGGAGGACTATTCCCCGTGGGACCGCCACACCTTCGCCGCCCACGCCGAGTCCATGCTGCCCATCCTCGACCCCGACCTGGTCATCTTTGGCCTGGTGGATGGTGAGCCCGTGGGCTGGGCTGTGGCCCTGCCCAACCTGAACGAGGCCCTGCAGAGGGCCGACGGGCTGCGCCGGCCGTGGGACTACCCCCGGCTGTGGTGGCACGCCCGCCGCCGGCCGGCATGCCTCTGCTTCAAGAGCGTGGCCGTGGACCCGACCTACTGGCGCTACGGCGTCTTTGCGGTGATGATGAACGACCTGGTGGAAAAGGCCGCCGCCAAGGGCTATCGCTGGATGGACATGTCGCTCACCGCGGACGACAACCCGATGACGCCGCGCCTGGCCGCGCACCTGGGAGCCACCCTGTACCGGCGCTACCGGGTGTACCGCAAGCAACTGGACGCTTGACAGAACAGCCCCTTCCGCATGCAGCCTCCGGCCCGCACCCCGCGCACCTCCCGACCACGCAGGCACCAAGACGCCAACTCGAGGGCAGGGTCACGGCCCAAGAGCCGCTGCGACCTCCGCGACGAGCACGTCGAGCGGCCGCGGGGCGGGCAGTGGGGAGAGTCCCACCGCCGCGGCCAGGCGCGCGGCCTTGTCCCGCAGGTCCTGCTCGCTGGCGGGGTCGCCCGCTGCCAGCGCGATGAGCTCGGCCGCAAGCGGCACGTGCCCTTCCCGGATGAGTAGCCCCGCCGCACTGACCAGGGCCTTCATCAGCACCGTCATCTCCTGGGCCTCGCGCGCCATCCAGACTGCCTCGGCCAGGGCGCGCCGCGCCGTGGGCCAATCGCCCAGCGCACCGGCAGCCTCGCCCAGGTTGTTCAGGCAAGCCATGGTGGACCATACATCCTGGTTGTCCCGGGCGATGGCCAGTCCCTCCTCGTAGTACCGGCGGGCGCGCTCGTGCTGCCCGAGGGCGGAGGCCACCTCGCCCAGGTTGCTCAGGGCAACCGCCTGGCCGGAGGGATCATTGACCTGTCGGCAGATCTGCAGGCTCTCCAGATAGGCCGCGCGGGCCTCGTCGTACCTGCCCACGGAGTGGAGCGCCGTGCCCAGGTTGTTGCAGTGCAGGGCCACGTTGTACAGGTGGCCCATCTCGCGGCTCAGGGCCAGGCATTCGGCAAAGAGCGCCTCCCCGCGGGCGTACTCCCCCCGGTGACAGGCCAGGTCGCCCAGGGCATTGAGCGTGCCCATCAGGAGGAAGGGGTCGCCGCTGCTGCGGGCAACGGACAGGCCCTCCACCAGAAAGGCCTCGCTCTGCTCGACGACCCCGGCGTGATGGCGAACCATGGAGAGCAGCAGCAGGGCCGAACCGATGCCCCAGGCATCGCCGGCCTGCCGCGAAAGCTCCAGGCCGCGTTCGGCGAGCCGGCAGGCCTCCTCGTAGCGACCCTCTCCGCGGGCCACCTGGGCTAGGTTAACCAGAGCGAAGATAAGCTCGCCCGGCGGCCCCGCCGGATCGAGGATCGCCAGACTGCGCTCCAGCGCCCGGCGCGCCTGCGGCAGGAGCCGCTGATAGTACCGCAGCGTTCCCTGCCGTGAAAGGACGCGCGCCAGGGCACCGGCCTGCGCGGGCAAGCCGCTCCAGCGCTCCACGGCCAGCCCCAGTAGGTCCGCTCCTTCCTGGCAGCGGCCACAGACCCGGTAGAAGAGGTACAACGCCGGCAGGATCTGCTCCGCCTCCCGGTCCCAGCCCCGCTGCAGCGACACCTGCCAGGCCTGGCGCGCTTCTTCGATCTCGGCCGATATGGAAGCCAGGGCCCCCTTCCAGTCGGCCCCGCGCAGGCGCTCCGAGGCGCGCTCCATCAGGTCGGCGTAGTGCCGGGTGTGTCGCAGCCGGGTCGCCTTTTCCTCCTCGGGCAGCGCGGCGAGTCTCTCGCCTGCGTACTGGCGCAGCAGCACGTGGAGATCGAAACCTCCTGCTGGGTCGTGCCGCAGCAGCGACTTGCGCACGAGCACGCTCAGCACCGCGGGCGTGGCCTCGGTCACCTGGAGGACAGCCTCGCGGGAGAACCGGCCCCGGAAGACGGCCAGCCGGCGGAAGGCGGTCCGCTCCGCCTCCCGGAGCAGTCCCCAGGAGTAGTCGATGGATGCCCGCACGCTGCGATGCCGCTCCGGCACATTGGACAGCATGGTGGCCAGCACGTCGAGACCGCGGGCCACCTCGGACGCGATCTCCCGGCAACTGCGCGACGCCACGGCCGAGGCAGCCAGCTCCAGACCCAGGGGGTTCCCCTCGAGCAGCCGGCAGATCTGCGCGACGAGCGCCGCCTCGTCCGGCGAGGGGGCAAAGGTCCGCTGCACGCGGCGCGCCCGCTGCACGAACAGCTCCGCGGCGCTGTACCCCTCCAGCTCCCGGCTGCCCTCCGCGGGGCAGTCGAGCCCCTGGAGATCAAAGACCCACTCCTCCTGCAGGTCCAGCCGCTCACGCGAGGTCACTATGAGCACGACGCCGGGAGCGCGGCGCAGGATCTCGGCCAGCATGGCCGCTGCCGCAGGAATGTGCTCGACGCTGTCCAGGACGAGCAGCATCTCCTTCCCGCCCAGGTAGCGCAGCAACTGCTGCCGCGGATCGTCCTGATCGCGCAGGGCCAGTTGCACGGCGTCGGCCAGCGCGGCGACGAGCTGCTCGGCGCTGTCGACGGCGGCCAAGGGGACGAAATAGACGCCGTGGGCAAAGGCGCCCAGTTGGTCCGCGGCCACCTGCAGCGCCAGGCGCGTCTTGCCGATGCCGCCGGGACCCACCAGCGTCACGAGCCGGCAGTCCGGGTCGACCAGCAGGTCGCCCAGCTCGGCCAGCTCGGCCGCCCGGCCCACGAACGAGGTGGGCGCGACCGGCAGGCTGACCGGGGGCACGACCGTGCCGGGCCTGTCCCCTGCACGGATCCGCGCGAAGAGGGCACTGGTCTCGGCAGCCGGCTCAACCCCGAGCTCGTTGTGCAGAGCCCGCCGGCAGGCCTCGTACTGGGCCAACGCGGCGCTGCGCTGCCCCTCCAGCGCCAGCAGGCGCATGAGCTGCCGGTGGGCCTCCTCCCGCCACGGTTCCAGCTGCACCTGGCGCGTCGCGTATTCGCGCGCGGCCCCCCACTCCCCGCGGCGCTCGTGATAGTCGGCCAGGTAGGAGAGGGCCTCCACGGCGCGCCGGTGCAGCCACTCCCGCCGGAGCACGGCCCATTCCTCGAAGATATCGCTGTCGGCGAGGTGGAACTGCGCCAGGAAGTCGCCGCGGTACAGCGCGACGGCGCGGCGCAGGCGCTCCAGGCAGGGCCGGCAGGAAGCCAGGCGGCGGTGCCGGTGGCGCTCGCAGGCGGCCATCTCCTCGGAGAAAACGGCCACATCCAGCCAGACGTCGGCCCCGGGGCGGAGCCCCATGGCGTCGCGCGTGGCCAGCAGGAGGGCATCGCTTGCCTCGTCGCCGCCCAACGCCTGACGCACGTTCAGGAGGGCCTGGCGCAGGCTCTGGCGGGCGCGTTCCTCCGGCTGATCGGGCCAGAGCAGCCCGGTGAGGGCCTCGCGGCGGTGCGCCGAGCCGGCCTCCACGGCCAGGTAGAACAGGAGCGCGCGGGCCTTGTCAGTGGCAAAGTCACTAACAGGCCGATCGTCGAGGGTCACGCGGGCGGGACCGAGCAGGTGCAGGGACAGGCGCGGCATGGACTTCTCCGCGGCATACGGCCGGCCACGTTGCCGGTTCGTCACGGATTATACCATAGCCGGCCGAAACGGCCAAACAACTTTGACGCTTCTTTGACGGCAGCGTGCTACGATGCCCGCAGCCGGCAGCGGACCACAGCCGACGGCGAGGAGGATATGCTGATGGGCCAGGAGTCACGACGGTACCTGTCCTACCTGCTGCGGCTGTGGCAGACCCACAGCGAGGGCGAGCATATCTGGCGTGCGTCGCTGGAGAACCCGGGCACGGGCCAGCGGCGAGGATTCCCCTGCCTGCACGATCTGTTCGTCTTCCTGGAGGGACAGACCCGGAGCGGCTCGCCGGCAGAGAGAACGGGCGACGCGGCCGGGTCCGCGCAGTCTCCGGAAGAGCAGTAGAGAGCGGCTGGAAAGGCCCTGCGCGGGCAGGAGGAGAGGAGGAAGCCACGTTCGCGAAACCACGGCGCGGTCCACGACATCTGCATGCCCCTCGTCACGCGCGGGTGGCAGCGCCGGGCAGTTGGCCGCTTCGGCGAATCCGGCACCGGGCGTGCGCTTGACGCCCGCGGTACTGTGCCCTATAATCTCGCGCGACAGAGCAGCCTGGAGGAGGTCTATGGAAGTCAAGCGTGCCATCGTCGGCACCCTGTGCCTCTTGCTCATGCTGGGAGCGTGTGGCCCGGCGGCCACGACGGCGCCGCCTCCGCCCACGGCCGTGCCGGCCACGCGCCCGCCCACGACAACCCCTGCGCCGCCCACCCAGGCGCCGGTTCCCACCGCGGTACCGCCCACGGCGGCCCCCGTGCCGACCGTGCCCCTGCCTGCCGGCGAGGAGCTCTTTGGCGCCGGCGGACTGGTCTACCAGCCCGTCCCCGGGTACTCGGCCGCCTACGACTGGTACAGGATCACCCTGCGCGCGCCTGGCGCCGACCCGGCCCTCGGCCCGCTCATCGTGCTGGACGCCAGCCCCATCTATTGCGCCGAGAGCGTCCCGGCAGACCTGGCGGAGCTGTGGGAGCGCGTCGTGTCGTGCGCGCCCTGGCAGCTCGACGTCGAGCAGATGGAGCTCGGCGAACGGGACACGGCCGTGGTCGACGGGTCGACCGCCCTGGTCGCCGACGGCAGCGGCACGGTCTCGGGAAGCGCCGTGCGCCTGCGCCTGGCCGCGCTCAAGCCTGGCCCGCAGCGCGCGCTCGTGGCCGTGGCCCTGGCTCCGGCGGCGCGCTGGGACGAGCTTGCCGGCGCGTTCGACGACCTGCTGACCTCAATCGACCTGCTGCGCTGGGAGTCGTTCACCAACGGCAACGACGTGAGCGACGTGGCCCTCTACGAGGGCTACCTGTGGACGGCCAGCAGCGGCGGGGTGGTGCAGTACGCGCTGGGCGGAGGCCTCGCGCCGGTCAAGCATACCACCGCCAATGGCCTGCCCTCGAACGACGCCCGCGCCCTGGTGGTCTGTCCCATGCCGGAGCCGACCCTGGTGGTGGGCACCTGGGGCGGCGGGCTGGCCCGCTACGACCCCGCCGGGCAGTCCTGGGTCTACCTGGGCGGCGCCTTTGGCGAGTGGTACAGCTCCTATGTCGAGTCGCTGGCCTGCGCGCCGCAGGCCGGCCTGCTGGTTGTGGGCTACAGCGATGGCGGCGTGGACATCTATGATCCCCGCGACGTCACCTGGCGCTACATCGGGGAGGATGCCGGGCTGCCGCCCGGGGTCTCTTCCCTGGCCGCATCGGCGGGCGGCGAGCAGATCTGGGCGGCCAGCTACGCCGACGGCGTCGCCCTGATCGACGAACAGGGCGTGACGCTCTACGACAGCAGCAGCGCCATCCCCGACCCCTACGTCTCGCAGATGGCCGTGGACGCGGCCGGCGACCTCTGGCTGGCAGCGGAGAGCGGCCTGATCCACCGTGCCGGCGACGGCACCTGGACGCTCTACAGCGCTGAGGATATCCCCGACCTGACCGACGGCGAGGTCTCCGGCGTCGCCGTGGCCCCCGACGGTTCGATCTGGGTTGTCTCGTCGTACCAGGTCGCCCAGTTCGACCCGCAGAGCGAGACGGTGGTGGCCCTGTACCGGGAGGAGGAGGGGATGGCCCTCAGATGGGCCACCTCGCGTGCCTTTGTCGATGCCGACGGCTGGCTGGCCTATGGCACCTACACGGCCGGCTCCAGCGTCCTGCGCGACAGCCAGTGGCAGACGTACATGCTGGAGGACGAGCCCCTTTACGACAACGAGATCACCGCCCTGGTGCAGGACGCCGCCGGGACGATCTGGGCCGGCACTGCCTACGGCGGCATCTACCGCTTCGCCCCGACGCGCCCCGCCGGGACCTGGGAGAACATATACGGCGACCTGCCCGATCCCTCGATCTCCACCCTCTACGCCGATCCGGACGGTGGGGTGTGGATCGCGCACGGCGCCGGGGTGAGCTACAGCGACGGGCAGACCTGGCTGCACCTGGCCGACGAGCTGCCGGAGATGGCCAGCTACTACGCCTACGCCATCGCCAAGGACAACCGGGGCCGGCTCTGGCTGGGTGGCGACGACGGCGCGCGCATCTGGGACGGGCAGGAGATGAGCACCCTCACCGAGGAGGGCGGCCTGCCCGCCAGCCAGGTGCTGGCCCTTCTGCCGGACGGGGATGCCATGTGGGTCGGCACTGTCGACGGTCTGGCCCGGGTGAAGGCCGGGGCGATCGACATCGTGGGCGGGCTGCCGGAAGGCCCCGTACAGGCCCTGGCGCTCGACCCCTCCGGGGCCCTGCTGATTGCGGCCGGCCCGACGCTGGTGCAGCGGGACCCAAACGGCGGCCTGTACGAGCTGCTGACCACCACCAGCGGTGCCCCGATCACCGCCATCGCCGTCCCACCGGGGTTCGACACCTGGGTGGCCACGGCCGGCGAGGGGCTTTACCACCTGGTTTTCCAGGGCGAGGCCGGGGACTGGATGCACGTCTCGGCGTTGGAGGGCCCCCCCAGCAACTACCTTGTCGGCAGCTCGATCCTGATCGACCGCGGCGGCGCGCTGTGGGCCGGCGGATACACCGGAGGCATCGCGCGCTACGGCCGCTAGGGAACTGCAGCAGCAGGAACAGTGGACCCCAAGATTGGTACAAGGAGGAATCCGTGTCACGCAAACCGCTTCACCTGCTCGTCGGCACCCTGCTCATCCTGATCGTGGCCGTCGCCGCATGCGGGCCCCAGCAGACCACGGCCGTCCCCGGGGGCACCCAGCCGGCCGGCAATACGCCCTCCAGCGGCCTGGCCGCCGGCAGCTACCACCTGGAGATCAGCGGCACCTACCAGGCCAGCGCCGACCACAACGTGGTCACCAACAACTCCAACGTCTACGAACACGTCATCATCATGACCGACAAGGCTGTCAGCTTTGACGTGACCCTCTACTTCCCACTGGACATCAAGGCCGGCAAGCACACGATCGTCCCCTTCAAGGAGATCGTGGAGCCGGGCCGGATCAGCGCCTCTGTCTCCACCTGGACGGCGGGCGTCTTTTACGCCACAGCCGGTACCCTGAACATCACCGCGCTCCAGAACAAAAAGATGAGCGGGACCTTCGAGTTCTCCGCCGCCAACCGCGACGACCCCTCCAAGATGGTCAACGTCGAGGGCGAGGTCAACCAGATCGAGCTGCCCGTGGTGCAGGCGGCCGCGACGACGGCGCCTCAGCCGACCACGGCGCCCCAGCCAACCACGGCACCCCAGCCGACCACGGCCCCTCAGCCCAGCACGGCGCCCCAGCCGACCCCCGGCGGCGCGCTGACCGAGATCCGGCAGTGGGCCACGGGGGCCACGGCCAGCACCGAGTACACGCCGGACGATTGGTCGGCCGCCCGGGCCACCGGCGCCCCGGACGTCAGCGGGTGCGAGGACGACGACTCGGCCTGGGCCTCCGAGAGCGGGAGCGGCGTGGACTGGCTCGAGGTGACCTACGACGTGGCGGTCATCCCCACCCTGATCAACATCCACCAGACCTACAACCCCAACCAGGTGGTCAAGGTGGAGCTGAAAGACACGGCGGGCAAGTACCACGAGATCTACACGGGCGAGCCGGCCGTGACCGAGTGCCCCTATGTCATGCAGATCGTCATCGACGGCGAGGACTACCAGGTCAAGGCCATCAAGATCACCCTCGACGAGTCGGTGCTGGGGCTGGGCTGGAACGAGATCGACGCCGTGGAGCTGGTGGGGTTGGGGCAGGCGGGCCAGGTGCCCGCGCCGACCGCTGGGCCCACGCCGGGCGAGGCCCCGGCCGGGTTCGTCTGGCGGCTCGACTCCGACCCGGGCGACCTCTTCTACGCCGGGGCCGGCCTGGCCATCGGTCCAGATGGCAACATCTACCTGGCCGACTCGCTGGCACGCTACCATGTCATCTCGCCCGACGGCCGGCTGCTCGAGACGGTGGAGGACTATAGCCACCTGTTCGTCACCGCCGACCTGGACGTGGGCCCCGACGGCAACCTCTACATCGCCGACTGGGGCAGCGACGAGAACGCCGTGATCGTCTACAGCCCGGCGGGGGAGTTCCTGCGAGCCTGGGGCACCAAGGGCACCGGCGACGGGCAGTTCGGCGAGTACAGCCCCGACTATATCGCCGTCTGCCCAGACGGGCTGGTCTATGTGGTCGACAGCAACGAGGACGCCAACGGCAAGGACTATGAGCGGGTGCAGGTCTTTGACAGCCAAGGCACCTACCTGCGGCAGTGGGACGTCACGGCCGATGTGGGCACGTACGTCATCAAGGGCCTGGCCTGCGGCCCGGACGGCAATGTCTACGCGGCCGGCTTCATGGGCGACGCGATCCTGGTCTATAGCCCGGAGGGCGAGCTGCTCGCCGAGCTGGGCGAGGAAGCGCTCTCCATGGCCACGCCGAGCAGCCTGGCGCTGGACGGCGACGGTAACATCTACGTCGGCACCTGGAACGTGGGCATCCTCAAGCTCGACCCCGACGGCAACCTGCTGGGCACCTGGGGCGAGAACACGGACGACGAGGGCCCGCGCCCCATCGGCCAGTTCAACTTCCCCGACGCCATCGTCGTGGACGACGAGGGCAACGTCTACGTCTGCGACTGGAGCGCGGAGTACAGCTACGTCACCAAGTTCGTCTTTCCCTAGGATCCAGGGGGCAGCCCGGCGGCCTGTCGCCGGGCTGCCCCTTCGGGCATGAAGTGCGTCGTCAGGGTGAAGACGGGGGCCTGGACCATCCGGCCGGCCGCGTCCCACTCGAAGGTGCGCACGTCCACCCCTTCCCCGACGTGCACAAAACGCCATCTTCTGCTATAATATCCGGCGTTGTGCCCTGATCGCGCCAAGGAGGCAGACCATGCCCTTCCCGCGCCGCAGCGGGGTCCTGCTGCACCCCACATCGCTTCCCGGCCGCTTCGGCATCGGCGACCTGGGGCCGGCCGCCTGCGACCTGATCGACTTCCTGGCCGCGGCCGGCCAGACCTACTGGCAGGTGCTCCCCCCCAGCCCCACGGGCTACGGCAACTCGCCCTACGCCGGCCTGTCGGCCTTTGCCGGCAACCCCCTCCTCATCAGCCCCGAGCGCCTGGTCCAGGCCGGCCACCTCGACGAAGCCGACCTCGCCGACGTCCCCGCCTTCCCCGCCGGCCGCGTTGCCTACGAGCCGGTCGAGCACTACAAGAACGGCCTCCTGGAGCGCGCCTTTGCCCGCTTCCAGTCCAACGCGCCCGAAGCGCAGCGCGCCGCCTTCGCCCGCTTCTGCGCCACCGAGGCCGCATGGCTGGACGACTATTGCCTCTTCGCCGCCCTGAAGGAGCGCCTGGTCTCGTCGTGGAACGAGTGGCCGGCCGACCTGGCCCAGCGCCGGCCGGAGGCCCTCGCGAGCTGGCGACAGGCCCTGGCCCAGCAGGTCGCCGGCCAGAAGTACCGCCAGTGGCAGTTCTTCGAGCAGTGGCTGGCCCTCAAGCGGTACGCCAACGAGCACGGCGTGCTCATCATCGGCGACATCCCCATCTTTGTCTCCCTCGACAGCGCCGACGTCTGGGCCGGCCCCGAGCTCTTCCACCTCGACCAGGACTTGCGCCCCACCGTCGTCTCCGGCGTGCCGCCCGACTACTTCAGCCCCCTGGGCCAGTTGTGGGGCCATCCGCTCTATCGCTGGGACGCCATGGCCCGCACGGGGTACGCCTGGTGGATCGCCCGCTTCGCCATGGCCATGCGCCTCTGCGACGTGGTGCGGATCGACCACTTCCGCGGTTTCTACAACTACTGGGAGGTGCCGGCCGGCGCCGAGAACGCCGTCGATGGGCAATGGGTCTATGGGCCTGGCGCCGACCTCTTCCGCGCAGTCAACGCCGCCCTGGGCCCCGTGCCCATCATTGCCGAGGACCTGGGAGACTACGATGAGGACTCCCGCGCCGGCCTGGACACCCTCCTGGCCGAGTTCGGCTACCCCGGGATGAAGGTGCTGCAGTTTGGCTTTGGCAGCGACGCCGACGATCCTTTCCTGCCGCACAACTTTTCCCCGAACTGCGTGGCCTACACCGGCACCCACGACAACGACACCGCCGTCGGTTGGTACACCGGCAGTTCCACAGAGGGCGAGCGTGACTATGCTCGCCGCTACCTGGGCCGCGACGGGAGCGACATCGCCTGGGACCTGATCCGCCTGGGCTGGGCCTCGGTCGCCAGGACCGCGATGACGACCGCCCAGGACCTGCTCAGCCTAGGCAGCGAGGCCCGCATGAACCGGCCCAGCACCGTCGGCCCGCCCAACTGGTGCTGGCGCATGCTGCCCGGCCAGCTCAGCGGCGAGATCGCTGCCCGCCTGCGCGAACTCACCGCCATCTACGGCCGACTGCCACCGCCGCCCGCCTGCACCGAGGAGGCCTAGCACCGCGGAGGTTCTCCGTACGTTCTCACGCTGTCACGTTCTCACGTTTTCACGTTGTCCGGGCCATCTGAGCGATCAGGAGGGTATCCAGTGACCACGAGCTTCATGACCTCGGAGCAGTTCTTCTTCACCTCGGAGTCGGTAACCGAAGGGCACCCCGACAAGGTCTGCGACCAGATCTCCGACGCCATCCTCGACGCCATCGTAAGCGACGACCCCGACGCGCGGGTGGCCTGCGAGGTGTCGGCGACGACCGGGATGGTCGTGGTAATGGGAGAGATCACCACCACGACCTACGTGGAGATCGCCGATATCGTCCGCACCGTGGTCAAGGACATCGGCTACACACGGGCCAAGTACGGCTTTGACGGCGACACCTGCGGCGTCATGGTGGCGATCCACGCCCAGTCGCCGGACATCGCCATGGGGGTGGACAAGGCCCTCGAGGCCAAGCGCGGTGAGATGAGCGAGGCCGAGATCGAGGCCATCGGCGCCGGCGACCAGGGCATGATGATCGGGTTCGCCTGCAACGAGACCCCCGAGTACATGCCTCTCTCCATCGCCCTGGCCCACCGCCTGACGCAGCGGCTGGCCGAGGTGCGCAAGAACAAGACGCTGAAGTACCTGCGCCCCGACGGCAAGGCCCAGGTAACGGTCGAGTATCGCTTCGGCAAGCCGGTGCGCGTCGACACTGTGGTCGTCTCGGCCCAGCACCACCCCGACGTGACGCACGAAGAGATCAGCGCCGACATCATAGAGCACGTGATCAAGGCGGTCATCCCCGCCGAGCTGCTGGACGCCGCCACCAAGTACTATGTCAACCCGACCGGGCGCTTCGTGATCGGCGGGCCGATGGGCGACTCGGGCCTGACCGGGCGCAAGATCATCGTCGACACGTACGGCGGCGTGGCCCGGCACGGCGGCGGCTCCTTCTCGGGCAAGGACCCGACCAAGGTGGACCGCTCGGCCACCTACATGGCCCGCTACATCTGCAAGAACATGGTCGCGGCCGGCCTGGCCGAACGCATGGAGATGCAGATCTCCTACGCCATCGGCGTGGCCCGCCCGCTCTCCATCGCCGTGGAGACGTTCGGCACGAGCCCCTACAGCGAGGAACAGCTCGTCGGCTGGATCAACCGGTTCTTCGACCTGCGCCCGGCGGCGATCATCCGCGACCTGGACCTGCGCCGGCCGATCTACCGCAAGACGGCCAACTACGGCCACTTTGGGCGCAGCGACCCCGATTTCACCTGGGAGCGGCTGGACAAGGTGGCGCTGCTGCGGAAGGCGGCGGGGCTGGAGTAGCGATCAGCGATCAGCGATCAGCAGTCAGCGGTCAGCAGTCAGCGCACGGCTGAAGGCTGACCGCTGCATTCCAGGAGGAGAACATGGACAAGGCCATCTGGGAGCGGGCCTACGGGCGGGCCGCCGCGGCCGCCCCGGTGCGCGTCGACCGGCGCATGCGCGATATCCTCTACGGCGACGTGCCCACCTTCTTGGAGCTGCCCCACGCCCGCACGGCGGCAGAGCTGGCCGGCTGCGATGCCGCCTTCCTCGGCTTTGGCTACGAGGGGATCAAGATCGACTCGCCGCACACCTACATGCCGGAGCTAGCCGCCCCGGCCGGCCCGGACAGCATCTACTACCGCAGCGGCGCTGACAGAGCCCCCGAGGCCGTGCGCCGCTACAGCATCCACTACTCGATCCACCACGCCTACGGCCTCTTTGTCGAGTACGGCCCCGACTTCTTCATCTTCCAGCACCTGAAGGCCGTCGACGCGGGCGACGTGGCCGTGGCCCCGGGAGACCCCGAGACGAGCTTCACCCGCTGCCGGGCGCGCGTGGGCGATATCGTCGCCGCCGGGGCCGTGCCCCTGGTCTGCGGCGGCGACCACGCCACGACCCTGCCGGTTGTCCAGGCCGTTGCCGCGGCCATGCCCGGCCGCCTCGGCCTCATTCACCTGGACTCGCACTATGACCTCTGCTGGGACCCGCCGTTCTTTGCCGGCTCGCAGTGGGCCCAGGTCCTGCAGCTCCCCAACGTCGCCGTCGACAACTTTTGCCAGATCGGCATGCGCGGCCTGCGGCAAATGCCCTACGAGGTCGAGGTGGCCCGGGAGCTCGGTCACAGCGTCTTTTCGATGGCCGATATCGACGGGCAGGGGATCGAGGCGGTGGTCGACCGGGCCGTACAGCGGGCGGCGGCCGGCACCGACGGTGTCTACGTCTCCCTCGACATCGACGTGGTCGACCCGGTCTACTGCCCGGCGCAAAAGTACCCCGAACCGGCCGGCCTGACCTCCAAGCAGATCATCGCGGCGCTGCGCCGGATCGGCCAGGCGGTGGAACTCAAGGGGTTTGACCTCTGCTGCCTGGGTCCGCAGTACGACGACCGCGTCGGCACCGGCGCGCACCTGGCAGCCCGCCTCTTCGTCGAGGTGCTGGCGGCGATGGCCTGGAGGAGGAGCCGCCGGGCGACCTGATTTGACACGCATCGGCCGGCCGGGTAGAATCAGGTCACGCGCGTACGAGCCGAGGTTCGGCAACAGCGGTCTGTGGAGACCTCCATGCGCCTGCGCATCGCCCACCTCTATCCACTGCAGATGAACATCTACGGCGACCGGGGCAACATCCTCACCCTGGCGCGGCGCTGCCGCTGGCGCGGCATCGAGGTGCAGGTCGATGCCCTGGACGTCGGTCAAAGAGCGGACCTGCACGCCTACGACCTGCTCTTTTTCGGCGGCGGCCAGGACAGCAACCAGGCCCTGGTGGCCGAGGACTTTTTGCGCGACAAGGGGCCGGCCCTGTCCGAGGCCGTCGACGACGGGCTCGTCGTGCTGGCCATCTGCGGCGGCTACCAGCTCATGGGCCGCTACTTCCGCACGCACACCGGCGAGGAGATGCCCGGCATCGGCATCTTTGACGCCTGGACCGTTGGTGGGAAGAAGCGCCTCATCGGCGACGTCGTCGTCGAGTGGCCCGACGCGCCGGCAGGGGCCCCGGCCCGCACCCTGGTCGGCTTCGAGAACCACAGCGGCCGCACCTACCTGGGGCCGGGCTGCCGGCCGCTGGGGCGGGTCCGCATCGGCTACGGCAACAACGCCGAGGACGGCAGCGAGGGCGCCGTCTACCGCAGCGCCCACGGCTGCTACCTGCACGGCTCGCTCCTGCCCAAGAACCCCCACCTGGCCGACCATCTCCTCGCCACCGCGCTGCGCCGCCGCTACGGTCCCGAGGTCAGCCTGGATCCCCTGGATGACCGCCTGGAGTGGGACGCCCACCAGGCCATGGTCGCCCGCCTCACGCGGCGGAGAAGACGCTGATGCGCCGCGGCCTGCTCGCGCTGGCCATCGCCGATGCACTGCTCCTGCTCGTCGCCATCGCGCTGGCCGTGACGGCCCTGTCCCGCCAGCCCGCCCCCGCGCCCACACCGACGGCGGTACCCACGGCACTGCCGTCGCCCACCGCCACGGCCAGCCCAACGCCGACCCCGAGCCCGACACCGACCCCGTCGCCCGCCCCAACGCGCCGGCCCTCGTCCACCCCTGCGCCCACGCCGACACTGCCGCCCCTGCCGCAGTACGGCGTCTCGGTGCACCTCTTTGGCCAGGACCACGTCCGCGTGCTGGACCTGGCCGCCGAGGCCGGCTTCGGCTGGATCCGCCAGCAGGTCTGGTGGCGCAACATCGAGCCCTGGAAGGGTCACTACAACTGGGGCGAACTGGATGGCATCGTGGCAGACGCCGACGCACGCGGGATGCGGGTGCTCCTGAGCATCGTGCGCTCACCGGAGTGGGCCACCGGCGGCGGCTACGGCCTGCCCCGCGACCCGGCCGACCTGGGGGATTTCCTCTACGCTCTGGCCACGCGCTACCGCGGCCGGGTACAGGCGTACGAGATCTGGAACGAGCCCAACCTGGCCGTGGAGAACGCCGGCCGCGTGGCCGACCCCGGGCGCTACGTCGAGCTGCTGCACGTGGCCTACGGGCGCATCAAGGAGGCCGACCCGCAGGCCCGCGTCATCAGCGCCCCGTTGACGCCCACCGGCGTGACCGCGGGCTGGCTCTCCACCGACGACCTGGACTACCTGCGGGCCATGCTAGCCTACCGCGACGGGCTCTTTGTGCAGTCGTGCGATGCCGTCGGCGCTCACGGGGCGGGGACGCACAACCCACCGGATACCCTCTGGCCCGACCGGCCCGGCCCCGGGCCCGGCTGGCTGGACCACCCCACGCACTACTTCCGCCACCTGGAGAACGTCCACGCCGTGCTGGTGGAGTTTGGGGCCGACAAGCCCGTCTGGATCACCGAGTTCGGCTGGGCCACGGCCAACTGGACGCCGGGGTATGGCTACGGCTTTGACAACTCCGAGGAGGACCAGGCCAGCTACCTGGTGCGGGCCCTGCAGATCGTCGAGCAGGAGTGGCCCTGGGTGCAGGCGGCCTTTGTCTGGAATCTGAACTTTGCCGTGGTGCGGGGGGACTGGCACGAGCAGGGGGCCTTTGGGCTGCTGTACAGCGACTGGAGCCCGCGGCCGTCGTACCTGGCGGTGCAGGAGTACCTGCTGCGGGTGCAGGCGCAGCGTCCGGCCGCCCCGCCGCCACCCGGCGAGGAGCCCTGAGGGGCGGGAGTGCCGTCGGCTCGGGCTGGCCCCCTGCGGTCCGCGCTAGCGTCCGCGGCGGACCAGGCCGAGGACAAAGAGCAATTGAAGCCAAAGTCCAAGGGCTTCCCGGTCACGGCCTGCCAGATCCAGCCGCCGACAAAGGCGCCGATGACGCCGACGACGATATTCAGCAGGAGGCCCTGCTTCTTGCCCATGACCATGCTAGCGATCCACCCTGCCAGCGCGCCGAGGATGATCCAGAGGATGATGTTCATGCCTCGCCTCCTTGCCGCTGCCGCTCATCTGCCACGAGCCCGCTGCGGCCACGGGAGCATCATAGCAGCAGGAGAGAGGGGTGTCAACGAAAGACTGCGCAGCCTTCGTCTTCAGGATCGCGGCATTGACAGCTTCGCCGCGCCTGTGCTAGAATAGTCGCCAGCGAGCGGCGACCCGGAAGCAGAGCTCTCACCTACCAGGGGAACCTCGATGCCCACGCTGCGCATGTACCTCTTGGGTGGACTGCGGGCCTATTACGCTGACGAGCCCCTGCCTCCTTTCCCCACCCACAAGACACGCTCCCTTCTGGCCTACCTGGTGACCTTTCGCCACCAGACCCATCCCCGCGCCGCCCTGGCTGGAGCTTTCTGGAGCGGCATACCCCTGGCCCAGGCCGGCCGCAACCTCAACACCACACTGTGGCGGCTGCGGCGCGTTCTGCCGGACGGCTACCTGGCCGTCCAGGGGAACCGCATCGGCCTGGACCCGGCCGCTCCCCTCTGGCTGGACGTGGTCCAGTTCGAGCAGGGGCTGCGGCAGGCCGGCGTGGCCGAAAGGAGCACGGCCACGGAGCCCTCTCTTCAGGAGGAACGGGCGGACATCCTGCAGCAGGCGCTGGACCTCTACCGCGGCGACTACCTGGAGGGGCTCGACGAGGAATGGGCCCTGGTCGAAGCCGAGCGGCTCCACCTCCTTCACCTGCAGGCGCTCCACGCCCTGCTCCTGCACCGCCGCGCCGCCGGCCAATACGAGATGGCACTCGACTGCGCCCGTCGGCTGCTGGCCGGCGACCCGCTGCGCG
The DNA here is from genome assembly GCA_964613665.1 of uncultured Chloroflexia bacterium. GTDB lineage: Bacteria > Chloroflexota > Chloroflexia > DTKN01 > DTKN01 > CAZQFV01. The sequence goes on along the minus strand of CAZTIG010000001.1, from coordinate 203,402 downwards.
AGGAGACTCACCGGCAGGCCATGGAGCTCTGCGCGCTCCTGGGCCGGCCCGGCGAAGCCCGGGCCCAGTTCGAGGCCTGCCGGCAACTGCTGCGCGACGAGCTCGGCTCGGCGCCGGCCCCGGAGACGGTCTCGCTCCATGAAGCGATTCGCAGCGCCGGCCGGCCGGCGGCTGCGCCGCCCGCCCCTGTCCTACTCACCCACCCATCGCCGCTTCCGCGCACCCCTTTCGACGACCTGGGCCAGGTGGCGCTGGTGGGGCGCCAGGACGAGCGGGCGGCGCTGCTGATGGCGCTTGAGGCAGCCGGGCGAGGACGGGGCGGGGTCGTCCTGCTGGAGGGAGAGGCCGGGGTGGGCAAGTCGCGCCTGCTGGACGAGGCCGCGCGGTATGCGGCGGGCCGCGGTTGGCAGGTGCTGCGCGGAAGCAGCCCCGAGCTGCACCAGCCGCCGCCCTACCAAGCGTGGACGGCGGCCCTGCGGCCGGCGCGTGCCTGGCTGCACCCGGCCGTCCTCCGCCGTTGGCTGGCCGACCTGGCACTCCTGCTACCCGAGCTGCGGCACCTCCTCCCGGATCTACCGCCGCCCTCCCCGACGGTAGGCCCGCAGCGGCAGGAGCAGGTCCAGCAGGCGCTGCTGCACTGCCTGCGCGCCATCGGGCAGGCCCGCCCTGCGCTGATCGCCCTGGAGGACCTGCAGTGGGCCGACGCGGCCACCCTGGAGTCGCTGCGGACGGTGGGGCCCCGCCTCGACGGGGTCGCCGTGCTGCTCGTCGGCACGGTGCGGAGCGAGGAGATTCCGCCGCGCCTGGGCGAGATCGTCGGCGAGTTGGAGCGTGGCGCGGCCCTGCGGCGGATCGGCCTGCAGCCCCTCTCGCGCGCGGACACCGGCCGGCTCAGCGGTGCCATCCTCGGGTGGGCCGCGCCGCAGCCCCTCTTCGTCGAGCGGCTCTACCGCGAGACGCAGGGCAACCCGTTCCTGCTCATCGAGGTGCTCAAGGGGCTGTACGAGGAAGGCCGGCTGGTGCGCGATCGCGCGGGCCGCTGGAGCCTGGGCAGAGATCGCGCCGAGGAGGAGTGGCCCCTGCCGCGCGGCGTCCGCCAGGCGGTGGAGCGCCGCCTGGCGCTCCTCGACGGGCGCAGCCGCGCGCTGCTGGAGATCGCCGCCGTCGTCGGCCGGGAGGCACCCGCGGACCTGCTATGGGAGGTTTGCGGGCCGGCCCCCGGCGCCAGCGCGGTCGGCCCCACCGTAGGGCAAAGCCACGACTGGGACGAGGAAGCCTTCCTGCAGGCCAGCGACGACCTGCTGCGCCGCCAGCTCCTGGTCGAGGCGGGCGAGCGGCTGCGCTTCGTGCATGGCAATGTCCGGCAGGTCATCTACGGGTGCGTTTCCCCGGCGCGTCGCCGGACGCTGCACAGCCGGGTTGGCGAGATTCTGGAACGGAGGACCCCCGACCAGGCCGAGGAGATCGCCGACCACCTCTACCTGGGCCAGCAGTATGCGCGCGCTCTGCCCTACTGCCTGCAGGCCGGCGAGCGTGCCCTGTCGGTCTATGCCGCCGCCTCGGCACTGACCTATTACAGCTGGGCCATCTCCGCCGCCGGCCACGCGAGACGGGCGGCGGCCCGGCCGGCCCTGCTGCAGGCCCACGAGGGCCGCGGCCAGGCCTTTGACCATCTGGGCGACCTGCAGAGCGCGGCGGCCGAGTTCGAAGCCCAGCTGGCCGTGGCCCGCGAGTCTGGGGACCCGGCTGCAGTGGCCCGGGCCATCCGCCTGGCAGGGTGGGCGCGCGGCTATCGCCAGAACAACTGGGACCTGGGACTGCGCGAGGCGCAGCGCGCCTACGACGTGGCCACGGCTGCCGGGGCCACCGCCGAGACCGCGGCGGCACTGCGGGACATCGGCGCCTACCGGACGCTGCGTGGCCAGCACGAGGCCGGCCTGGAAGCACACCGTGCCGCCCTGTTGTACGCCCGCCAAAGCGGCGACGCGGCCGAGGAGGCGACGAACCTGCAGTACATCGCCGTGACCCACATGTTTCTCTCGCAGAACGAACAGGCCCTCGAGGCCTTTCAGCAGGCCCTGGCCATCCGCGAGCGGCTAGGGGACCGCTGGATCGCGGCCCGCATCCTCAGCAACCTGGGCCTGCTGCAGATCAATCGGGGCGAGTTCACCGCCGCCGAGCAGTACCTGCGGCGGGCAGAGGAGGGGTTCGAGGCCATTGGCGCGCTGCCGCCGCTGCCGATCGTCTGGATCGGCCTGGCCACCCTGTACCGCTACCACGGGGCGTGTGCCGAGAGCCTGCAAGTGCTGGAGCGCGCGCTGGAGGTGAACGCGGCCACGGGCGGCAGCTCCTACGACCGATCCCTGATCCTGTACCATCGCGCCTGCGCGGCGTGGGATGTGGGCCGGCTGGGCCCGGCCCTGGCCGACCTGGGCGAGAGCAGCGCCCTGGCCCGCCAGAGCAATACGCCGACACTGCTGGTTGGCCAGCTGAACGCCATGGCTGGGTTCCTCCTCCAGGTCGGCGCGAACGAGCAGGCCGCGGTCGTCTACCAGGAAGCGCTGGGTCTCTCACGCCAGGCGGCCTTTGCCGGCGGCGAAGCAGCCGCCCTGGCCGGCCTGGGGCTCGCAGAGTTGGCCGCGGGGCAGGAAACCGGCCGGGAACGCCTGGGACAGGCCGGCCGGCTGGTCCGCCGCCAGGCCGCCCACGCCCGCAGCGAGGTCCTGCTGGCCCTGGCCGAGGCCGCTCTGGCCGACTGGCGGCTCGCTTCGGCGCGGGCGCTGGCGCAGCGGGCCCTCGTGCTGGCCGAAGCGGTGGGAGTGCGCAGCCTGACGGTCCGGGCCCTGCTCCTGCTGGGCGAAGCGCTGGCCGGCCTGGACCGCCCCGGCGAGGCCGAGGGGGCCCTGCGCCGGGCACTCGATCTGGGCGATCCGCCGGGCTACCCCACGCTGCGCTGGCTCATACTGGAGTCCCTCGGCCGCCTGCTGGCCGAGCAGGGCCGCACCGCGGAGGCCGGCCACACCCGGGCCCAGGCGTGCAGCCTGGTGGAAAACATCCTGGCCACCCTGCCCGAGCGATCGCTGCGGGACTCGTTCGGCGCCCTGCCGGCCGTGCGGGCACTGCTCGGAGAGACGGAAGATGCGGCGCTCAGACCAGGACAGGTCCGGCGACAGATTGCCCGCCTGGGGGCACCCACAGGCAGACCGCTGCTACCTCACGAACGGGTATCGGTCGTATGGACACTGGACTGCGGTGCGGGAGACGCCGCGCTGCTGGCGCGGGAGGGCAAGGCGGCACTGCGGCGGCGACGTATCGTGCGGCTGCTGGGCGAGGCCCTTGCCCAGGGGGGCGACCCCAGCGAGGCCGACCTGGCGGCGGCCCTGGGCGTGAGCACGCGCACGGTGCGCAGCGACGTGGCCGCGTTGCGACAGAGCGGACGGCAGGTGCGAACGCGCGGGGCGCGCCCGGCGGGCCGCTAGGCCAACAGGGCCGGACTTGCTTCCTGCATCCTGCTTCTTGCATCCTGCTTCTTGCCTCTTGCACCTTCTCTCACAATTTCCTCATGGTTCCCCCTGCGCCGGCCGGCCTGTGATAGCGTCGTGCTACACTGTTGCCAGGCGTGACTGCCACGACGGTCGCACCGGTGGACTAGGAGGGCCGATGCCGGCCAATCCGGCGCGCGATGCCTCTTTCATCGTCCGCATCTGGTGGGAACACGGCCACCAGACCGGACCGCTGTGGCGCGGCCAGGCCGTCCATGCCCCGAGCGGCACGAGCCGCTACTTCGACCGCCTGTGCACCCTGCTCGCCTTCATCGAGGAGTGGACCGGGGCCGCGGAGCCACGGCCACCGCAGCAGCCCCCCCGTGGGCGCCGTCGCGATCCCAAGAAGGCCCACCAGGAAGCAACGCGATCCAAGGAACCCGACAACCAGGAGGTAAACCGATGACCCGCTCACTGACCCTGCGCGTGGCAGCTCTTGTCATCCTGTTCGTTACCGGCCTCCCCGCCGCGGCCGGCCCGGCCGTCGCTCCGGACGCCCCGCCCCGGCCGGCCGCCGCCGCTCAGAGCGCCGCCCCCGGCCAGCAGATCGACTCCGACGGCACCCTGGCCGACCTACCCTTCCTGCGCAACGGCCACACCGCGGTCTATGACGACGTCGGCAACCGCATCCTGCTCTTCGGCGGCTGGAACGGGCAGTCGTACTTCAACGACCTCTGGGCCCTGGACCCCACCGTCGGCAGCGAGGCCTGGGCCAGGATCGACCCGGCCGGCTCGCTGCCGCCGGCCCGTGGACAGCACAGCGCCATCCTGGACTCCTGGAACCACCGCATGATCGTCTTTGGCGGGCGCGGCCGGCTGCAAGGCTTCAACGACGTCTGGGCGCTCGACCTGACCGCCGGCGCAGAGGCCTGGACCGAGCTGACCCCCAGCGGAGCGCCGCCTTCGCCACGACGCTGGCACACGGCCATCTATGACCACAACAACCAGCGCATGATCGTCTTTGGCGGCAGCAGCGGCGGCGACGTCCTGGCCGAGACTTGGGCCCTCGACCTGTCCACGCCGGGCGCCGAGGCCTGGACGGAGCTCGACCTGGGCATCTCCATCCCCTCCCCCCGTGCCCAGCACAGCGCGGTCTACGATCAACCGAACCAGCGCATGATTCTCTTCGGCGGCTTCACCGCCGGCACGCCCTTGAACGATGTCTGGGAGCTGGACCTCACCCTGGGCGGCGAGGTCTGGACGCAGATGGGGCCGGCCGGCACCTTCCCGGCCATCCGCCGCGGGCACAGCGCCGTCATCGACCATCTGGGGCACATGCTGGTCCTGGGCGGGGCCGGCACGACCGCCTTCTACAACGACCTGTGGCGGCTGGAGCTGACGGCGGGGGCCGAGCAGTGGGTCCAGCTCTCTCCCGGCGGCACCTTGCCCTCCGGCCGCGCCTGGCACAGCGCGACGATGAGCTCAGGCGCATACCGCATGTTCGTCCTGGGCGGGCGCGGCATGGGCCAGGGAGGAGGCATGCAGTGGGTGTTCGATCCGAGCGGGCTGGTCTGGTCACCGCTGGCCGCCTCCCTGCCAGTCTGGTGGCAGGGAGGCGGGGGATTGCAGGGCGGGCAGACACTGGCTACGGTGAAACCCCAGGTGACACTGGCCCTGGAGGATGCCCGGCCCGACACCGTGGTCAACCTGATGCGCGGCACGGAGGTGTGGTTCACCGTGCGCATCGCTACGGCTTCCAGTACCTACAAGAACGACATCGATGTCATCCTGGACGTCGATATGTACAAGATCGACATCCTAAAGGCCGGCACGCGCCAGAACGACGCCGACGACGTCGTCAACTGGGTCACTCCGGACGACCTCGGCGCCGGCCGCTACCAGATCAACAACGTGGACCTGCTCTGGGACAACGGCGACGCCGAGTACAACACCCAGGTCATCTTCCGCGGCACGGTCAAGACCGACGCGGCCGAGGGCACCACCCCGATCGATGTGGACGCGTTCGGCACGAACTGGCTGAACCACCTCACCGACGATACCACCGCCCGCATCTACAAGGATCCCCAGGCCTGGATCGTCACCAACCGCCGGCGGCTGTACGTCGAGTTCGTCAACGCCGACGTCAGCAACCTGCTGGCCGAGGTCTTTGAGCAAGCCCAGGGGGCCGGCTACAACGACAATCCCACCGCCGTGGTGCTCTACGCCGACCGCTACCATCCATCGCTGCGCGACTGGGACAACACGAACGTGGACTATACGACCCCGTCTTCGGCCAACCTGATGGCCAACACGCTGGACGACTGGCTGGATACCCGCGGCGTTACCCCCGAATACCTTCTGATCGTGGGCGACGACAATATCCTCCCCCGCTACCGCAAACATGACTATGCCCTGGTATGCGGAGATGGCCCCTGCGCGGAAATCGACCACCCTACATGCTACGGGGAAGAGCCGGTGTGCAACAGCCTGGTTGCCCACAACTACTTCATGACCGACAACCCCTACGGGGATATTGCCGGGGGCACCGACTGGCAGGAAGGCGATTTGGAGATCGCTGTCGGACGTATCGTGGGTATCGATCCCATCGACATGCAGCGCTTCCTGGAGAACAGCGCCAACGGCCCGACCTCCCGGGTACACAAGGCGATTCTGGCCAGCGGCGGCGAGGACCACAACGACCTATGGATGCCCGGTGACGACAACGACGCGCACGATATCCTCAAGTACGCCCTGGGCTACACGATGGACGAGGGCCTCATCGACACCGGCCCGACCAAGGACGACGTGGTCGACGCCATCGAAGCCGGGTTCAACGTGATGGTCGCCGCCGGGCATGGCGAGATGGACGACTGGATCGCTCCCGGAGGAAAGGGCAGCTATCCCGATGCCCACCTGTTCAGCTTCGACATGGACACCTACGACAGCTACGGCCGTATCCCGACCCACCGTCCCTTCTTCTTGTTCCAGGCCTGCCGGGTAGGGCTGTCCTATACCGATGGCTGGAACAGTTGGGGCCCGCCCTACAACGACGACTCGATGGTCTATGCCCTGGCCAACCTGGGAGCCTCGGCAGTAATTGCCTCCAGCGGGCTGTCGTACGGCTGCTTCGACCCCAACTGCGCGCTGGATGGCGAGGTGCTGACGAACGAATTCTGGCTCTCGGCATATGCCTACCCGGATCGCAGCGACCCGCTGGGTTGGGCACTGATGCAGACCAAGGACCTGTTCACTATCACCGACGACTTTAGCCGCAAGACGGTCCAGTCCTTCACCTACTTCGGCGTCCCCTGGATTAGGCTGCCCGGCGCAGGTCAGTCCGTGAAAGGCGGCGCCCTGCCCATCCCCGCAGATACCGCCTCGTCTGGCTGGTCCAGGCCCGCACAGGCCGGGATCGACGCCACCTACGTGATTACCACCCATGTCGACGCCTCCACCTATGCGATCAGCACGACAGCGGCCGGCTGGAACCTGATCGAGGTGCAGGGGCTGACCCAACGCCTCGCCAGCGGTGCAGTCACACTGCCCAAGGCCGGCCTGCAGTTGCTGCTGCCGTTGAGCGCCACGGTGACCAGCCTGGCCTTCACCCCCACCGACGGCATCACGCTGACCGGGCTGGACATCCCCACACTCTATGCGGGCGAGCCCATCTCCGGAGGGCTGCGCGGCGGCTTCGCGGCCACGCTGGATGGTCTCCACCCGGTGACTGCCACCTGGCAACCGCGCATGCTGGACACCCACCAACTGGTCATCGTACAGGTCATCCCGGTCACCTACGACGCAACGGCCGACGAGGCGGTGCTCTACCGGTCTGTGGACGTCGCGATCACCTATGATACGCCGCGGACGGTCGCCCTGACCTTTTACGACACGAACCAGGTCCACTACCTCCCCGGCGAAGCCATCACCGCCACCGCGCGCATCATCAACGCGGGAGACGTGACCGAGACGGTGACCGGCACGCTGATCCTGCAGGACGCCGCAGGGCACGTCGTCGGTTTCCGCGGCTCGGGCCCACGGCAGGTTCCGGCCGGCGGCTCCTACGACCTGGTGCTTGGCTGGAGCGGGGCCCTCGAGGAGGACGCCTACAGCGCGCGCCTGCTCATCTGGCAGGCCGGCCAGGTCGTCGCCGGGGCCGGCCGCGAGGTCTATGTCTACAGCGGCCAGATCGCAGCGGTCGGTGTGCCCAACCTGGCCTGGGCCGGCACGGCCTACTCCCTGACCGTGACCTTTGACAACCTCGGAAGCGGCCCCACCATCGCCGTGGGCAGCGTGGCCATCTACGATGCCGGCGGCAGCATGGTCGGCTTCCTTCCACCGCAGACGGTGGCCGTGACCGGCACGATGAGCGCTACGATGTCCTTCTCCTGGACGCCGCCGCGATCGGGGACCTACGTGGCCTCGGCCGTCGTCATGGCCGGCGGGCAGGAGTACGGCCCGGTGGCCGAGACGTTCACCGCAGGGTACAAGGCGTATCTGCCGGTGGTCCTGAAGGCAAACCCGTAGTCGGTGCCCTGGTCCCTGCTCCGGGGCCAGGACCCCACCCTGTGAAGGCGGCGGCCCCGAGGGCAATTCCTCGGGTACCGCCGCCGGGAGGATCGCGATGCGCAACACGAGGAAAACGGGCCGGCTGAGCCGGCGCGAGTTCCTGATCGGCGCCGGGGCCACGGCTGCCCTGCTCCTGGCCGGCTGCGGCCGGCCGACGCAGGAGACGGCGGCGCCCACCGCTCCCCCCACCACCACCCTACGCCCGGCCTCTACCGCCGCCCCCACGGCCGGCCCCACCGGGGCACCCACGGCCACCGTCGACCCGGCCAAGGCCGCCGACATAGTATTCCGCAGCGGCAAGGTCATCACCGTCGACGGCGCCGACTCGGTCGCCCAGGCCGTCGCGGTCAAGGATGGGCTGATCCAGGCGGTGGGGACGGACGAGGCCGTCGCCGCGCTCACCGGCCCGCAGACCCAGGTGGTGGAGCTGGCCGGCCGCGCCGTCACCCCCGGCCTGATCGACCCGCACAACCACTTCCAGGTCATGGGCCAGTTGAACGGCTACTACGTCCCCTTCATCCCGCCCGAGGTCAGGACCTTTGCCGACCTCCAGGCCAGGCTCGCCGACCTGGTGGCGCAGACGCCGGCCGGCGAGTGGATCAAGGGCTACTACCTGGCCTTCCAGGAAGGTCGCGTCCCCACGCGCCAGGACCTCGACCCCGTCTCCCCCAATCACCCGGTGTGGATTCTGCAGCAGGGTGGCCACTTTGGCACCGGCAACAGCCTGGCCCTGCAGATCGCCGGCATCACCCGCGACACGCCGAACCCGGTCGGCGGCATCATCGAGCGCGACGGCCAGGGCGAGCCCACCGGCGCCCTCTACAACCACCGCGCCATGGACCTGCTGCGCCGCAACCTGCCGCCCATCACGCCGGACGACATGCGCCGCAACATCCTGTACCCGCTGCCGCTCTTTGCCGCCTGTGGGGTGACCACCTTCCAGGATAACAACGTCCGCGGCGTGGAAACGATCCAGTCCTATCGGGAGGCCGGGGGCGATCTCTACCTCCGCGGCGCCGTCTACTACACCCTGGAGTGGCCCCAGGACCTGGAGCGAGCCCTGCGCGAGATCGAGTACTTCCAGGATGACATGGTGCGCTTTGCCGGATTCAAGTTCCTCATCGACGGCCAGGCCCCCACCGCCTACTGCCACGAGCCGCACGCCGGCCTCTCCTGGGACATGCCGACCTGGGAGCCGGCGATGTTCAAGGAGGCCGTGCGCGCCCTGCACGACACCGGACTGCAGGTCTGCGTGCACTGCGCCGGCGATGCAGCCGTGGACCTGGCCCTAGATGCGTTTGAGGAGGCCATGAACGCCAACCCGCGCCCCGACCCCCGCCACCGCATCGAGCACGCCGTCCTGAGCACGCCGGAAGCCACCCGGCGCATGCGGGACCTGGGCGTGGTGGTCTGCACCCAGCCGCAGTTCCTGCGCATCGGCGGCAACTACTGGAGCGGCGTCTTTGGCCCGGAGCGCGAGCGGCGCATCATCGTCACCCGCGAGTGGCTCGACAACGGTGTGCACCTGGCGCTGGGCTCCGACGCGCCAACTACCCCCTGGTACACCCCGCAGGTCACGCTGGCCGGCGCCGTGGGCCGGCTGACGCTCTCCGACCAGGTGCTCGGACCCGACCAGTGCCTGACCATCCAGGAGGCGCTGCGGGCCCACACCATGGGCGCCGCCTATGCCTGCAAGGAAGAGCAGATCAAGGGATCGATCGAGGCGGGCAAGCTGGCCGACCTGGTGGTCTGGGCAGAGGACCCCCACAACGCCACGCTGCAGCGGTTGTGGCAGCTCCCCGTCGCCATGACCATCGTGGGGGGCATGGTGGTGTATCAGGCATAGAAGCAAGGTATATTGGGAACTGGGGATCGCCAGTCGCCAATCGTCAATCGCGAATCTTCAGTCGTCGATCGTCAATCACCGACAAGTAGGAGAAACCATGAAGCACAGCCAACTTCTGAGCATACTGGTCCTGGCCGCGCTACTGCTGGCCGCACTGCCGGCGGACGCCGGCCACCCCGCTGCCGGGCCGGTGTACGTCCAAGACCTGGACCCCACCGCGGTCTGGTCGTCGGACGAAGAGGAGCTCACCTATGCCGTGGCCTGGGGCGATTGGGACAACGACGGCGACCTCGACCTGGCCACGGGCAGCCTGGGCTACCTCCAGGTCTATGAGAACAGCGGCTCCTGGCTGGAGACAAGCGCTGCCTGGACATCCGCCGAAGGGGATTGGACCATGGCAGTCGCCTGGGGGGACTGGGACAACGACGGCGACCTGGACCTGGGCGCCGGCAACTTCAACGGCCCCTCGCGGGTCTACCAGAACGACGGCGGCAGCCTGACCCTGGCCTGGTCCGCCCCGGAGTGGGGTAGCACCAGCAGCCTGGCCTGGGGCGACTATGACGGCGACGGCGACCTGGATCTGGCCGTGGGCTACTTCAATGCCCAATCAACCCTGGTCTACCAGAACCTCGGTGGGGACCTGACGCTGGCCCTGATCTCGGACCCGGGTGAGACCAGAAGCGTGGCCTGGGGGGACTGGGACGGCGACGGCGACCTGGACCTGGCGCTGGGCAACGACAATGCTCCCTGCCAGGTCTACCAGAACGACGGCGGCATCTTCACCGTGGCCTGGACGGCCGTCATGTCGGACTACACCCGCAGCGTGGCCTGGGGCGACTATGACAACGACGGCGACCTGGACCTGGCCGTGGGCAACTACTACTCCCAACCCAACCGGGTCTATGAGAACGACGGCGGCACGCTGGCCCTGGCCTGGTCTGCCGACGACCCCGATCTGACCTGCAGCGTGGCCTGGGGGGACTGGGACAGCGACGGCGACCTGGACCTGGCCGTGGGGAACCTGTCCACCTCCAACCAGGTCTACCGTAACGACGGCGGCACCCTCGCCCTGGCCTGGTCCTCGCTGGAAGAGGACGACAGCTACAGTGTGGCCTGGGGCGACTGGAACGCCGACGGCGACCTGGACCTAGCCGTGGGCAACGACGAGGCCAACCGGGTCTATGAGAACCTCGCCGGCCCGGTCGGCTCCACCGCCGCCTGGTCCTCCACCGAGAACGACAACACCTCCTGCACCGCCTGGGCCGACTGGGACAGCGATGGCGACCTGGACCTGGCCATCGGCAACGACGGCGAGCCCACCCTCGTATACGAGTACGACGCCGGGGACCTTTCCGAGACCTGGGCCTCCGCCGAGACCGACTTTGCCCAGGCCCTGGCCTGGGGCGACTGGGACGGCGATAGCGACATGGATCTGGCAGTCGGCAACCATGATGCTCCCAACCGCATCTACCGCAACACCGGCGGCAACCTGGTCCTGGCATGGAGCTCGTCCGAGGTCACCGAGACGACTAGCCTGGCCTGGGGCGACTGGGACGGCGACGGCGACCTGGACCTGGCACTGGGCAACCAGGCCGGCCCCAGCCTGGTCTACGAGAATGCTCCCGGCACCATGACCGTGGTCTGGAGCGGCCCCCCCAGCTTTCGCGCCACCAGCGTCGCCTGGGGCGACTATGATGGCGATGGCGACCTCGACCTGGCCATGGGCACCGAGATGCAGCCCAACCACATCTTCCGCAACACCGGGCTCGGCCTGGTGCTGGCCTGGTCCTCCGCCGAGACCGAAGATACCACCAGCGTGGCCTGGGGCGACTATGACGGCGACGGCGACCTGGACCTGGCCGTTGGCAACTATGACCAGCCCAACCGCATCTATCGCAACGACGGCGGCAGCATGGTCCTGGCGTGGACCTCCACCGAAGAGGACTATACCCACGGCGTGGCCTGGGGCGACTGGGATGGCGATGGCGACCTGGACCTGGCCTGCGGCAACATCGGTGTCAACCGGGTCTACGACAACCTGGGCGCAGCGGGGATCGAAGCGACGGCAGTCTGGTCCTCCACCGAGGCCGACTACACCTTCGGCCTGGCCTGGGGCGACTATGACGCCGACGGTGACCTGGACATGGCCGCCGGCAACCGCTACGGCTACGACCGCGTCTACCGCAACAACCGCAACACCAGGGGCCTCCTGCCCAACAGCGCCGCCCACGCGGCCATCTACCGCCCCGGCGTGACCGACACCGCCTACTTCTTCTCCTCGGCCGAGGTCCTGACCCAGGCCAAGATACCGATCTGGTACCGTCTCTACGATCCCGAAAGCGACCCGGCCGCGCGCATCGCCGCCTACTACTCCACCGACGGCGGCGGAGAGTGGCACAGCGCCACCGTCACCGGCACCACCACCTTTGTCTCCAGCAGCCCTGGCGGCACACTGCACCACCTCACCTGGAACGCCGAGGCCGACGATGCCCGCAGCGACAACGTCGTCTTTCGCATCGCCAGCATCAACGACGAGCCCACCCACGCCGGCTTCCCGATCCAGCGCCCCTTTGTCACCGGCGACAGCCCGCCCTTCCGCCTGCGCCCGGCGGCAGTCGTGCTGTGGCCGCCGCAGCAGATTGGCGTCGGGCCCGCCGGCACCGTCCTGACCCACACCCTCACCCTGGTCAACCGCACTGGCATCACCGCCACCTTTGGCCTGGCCTACAACTCGATGCGCGGCTGGCCGGTAGATGGCCCCGGCGTGCTCGGCCCCCTCGCCGACCTGGACAGCGGCTCTTTCATCGTCAGCACCACCGTGCCCTTCCCACCGCCGATTGGCACCCTCGACGTGGTCACCGTCACCGCCCTGGCGCTGCCCAACCCCACCCTCTTCCATAGCCAAGCGCTCATCTACACCTTCAAAGGGATGCCCAACGTCGACCTGTGGGTCTGGAAGGAGGGGCCCGCCAACGTCGCTGCTGGCACTGTCTTCACCTACACCCTGGTCGCCCACAACTACGGACCCAGCGCGGCCAGTGGGCTGGTCATTACCGAGACGCTGCCGGCCGAGGTCGAATTCGCCTGGGCCGGCCAGGACGGCATCTACTCCCCCACCCTGGGCGCCGTCCTCTGGCCCGACCACATCCTCTTCCCGAACCGCTCGCTCACCGTCACCGTGGCCGTCACCGCCGGGTGCGTCCCCTCCGGCACCGTCATCCTCAACGCCGACTATGCCGCGGCCTGCGACCAGCAGCCGCTGCCGCAGACCGGGCCGGCCACCACCACCACGGTGCGCTACGATCCTCCCTTGGCCGGCTTTGTCTTCCAGCCGCCCGAGGTCAACGTCGGCGAGCCGGTCGCCTTTACCAACACCAGCCAGTTCGCCACCTCGTTCCTGTGGGACTTTGGCGATGGCGTCACCTCGGCCGCGGCGAACCCCTATCACAGCTACGCCGCCGCAGGCACATACACCGTGCTCCTCACCGCCTACAGCCGCTGCGGCTTCGACCAGGCCAGCGCCGAGGTTACTGCGACGCTCTTCCTGCAGGCCGGTTTTGAGAGTAGCGCCCCGATCTGCCTCGGAGAGGAGGTCGTCTTCACCAACACCACGGTGGGAGTGCCGCCCATCACCTACGAGTGGGACTTTGGCGACGGCACCACCGCCAACGAGCCCAACCCCAGCCATACCTATGCGGCGGCCGGCCGGTACTCGGTGGTGCTCTCGGCGACCAACCCCTTCGGCACCGACCATGCCGGAGACGTGGTCCAGGTCGGGGAAGCGCCCACCGCCGGCTTCACCTACACGGCAGCGGGCCTGACCGTGACCTTCGTCAACACCTCGAACCTGGCCAGTAGCTACCTGTGGGACTTTGGCGATGGCTATACCTCGCCCCAGGAGAACCCCGTTCACACCTATGCCGCGGCCGGCACCTACACCGTGACGCTGGAGGCGAGTGGTCCCTGCGGGACGAACAGCACCAGCGCCATGGTCCGGGTTGGGGCCCACACCGTCTACCTGCCGGCCGTCTGCCGCAGCTATGCCGGGCTGTACGTAAAGGAGTGATGCCATAACCTGGAGGCGCGAGAACCTGAGGGGCCCGCCCCTCGCAGGGGGCACGTCGCTCCGAGCGTAGCTGCAGGTGCCAACGACGCCCGGCACGGAGGGTCGTCACCCAGACCGTGGCCGCGCCGGGCATCTACACCATCACGCTGGGCGTGTGGGACAAGATGCTGCTGAACGACACGGTGTCCTACCTCTTCCCCGACACCGTCCGCGCCGAGGCCGGGAGCGGCGCCTACGGCACGGCCCCGGTGCGCGTGTACCAGTTCGGTGGAGGGTTCGCGGTCTACTTGCCTATCGCGTACAGGGTTCTTCCCTAGCACCTGGGCCCCACCGCTGCGCCATCCCAGGCCGGCGGGCTGCACGTCGGTCCGGCGGCCTGGCCGCGCGGCCCGCCCGTCGACCCCAGGCGGCAGGGCGCGCGCGCCACCAGATGCCTGAGGTGGCTACGCAGGCTGGCAACCACGAAGGCAGAGCCGCCAAACGCTTCTTGACAAAGATAGTTCCATGTCGTACAATTCGCCGCTGTACGCTTCGCGCCCCAGGAGCATGCTGCCGTGATCCGACTGGCCAAGTACACGAAACCATTTCTCCTCTACATCCTGCTCGCCGTCGTCCTGCTCTTTGTCCAGGCCAACGCCGACCTGGCGCTGCCCGACTACATGTCCAGGATCGTCAACACCGGCATCCAGCAGGGCGGCGTGGAGAACGCCGTGCCGCTGGCACTGCGCCAGAGCACGATGGACCGTCTTGCCGTGCTGATGAGCGCGGAGGACAGCGCGCGGGTGCTGGCCGACTATGTCTTGGTCGACAGGAGCTCGCCCGACTATGCCCGCTACGTCCAGGAATACCCGCTCCTGGAGAGCGAGCCGATCTATCTGCGCAGGGCCGTCGACCAGGCCGAGATCGACCAGCTGAACCCCGTGCTGGGGCGGGCCTTCCTGGCCGTTGCGGGGATCGAGCAGGCGCTGGCCGACCCGACCAAGGCGGCGGCGCTGGCCGTCGCCCTCGGGATCGAGCCGGGGCAGCTGCCGGAGGCCGCGGAGCTCTTCGAGGTCCTGGCCCAGCTCCCGGCCGTGCAGCGGGCGCAGATCACGAGCATGATGGAGCGGCGCTTCGCGGCGATGGGCGACTCCATGGTGACACAGGCGGCGGCGAGCCCGGTCCGCGCCGAGTACGAGGCGCTGGGGATGGACACGGGCCGGCTTCAGAGGGACTATATCCTCCGCACCGGCTTGCTGATGCTGCTGCTGACGCTGCTCGTCGTGGCCTGCTCGATCAGCGTCGGCTTCCTGGCGGCGCGGACGTCGGCCGGACTGGCGCGGGACCTGCGCCGCTCTGTCTTCACCAAGGTGGAGAGTTTCTCCAGCGCCGAGTTCGACCGGTTCTCCACCGCCTCCCTGATCACCCGGACGACCAACGACGTCACCCAGATCCAGATGGTCTCCCTGATGCTCGTGCGCATGGTATTTTACGCGCCCATCATCGGCGTCGGCGGCGTGATCCGTGCCCTCGGCAAGAGCTCCTCGATGTGGTGGATCATCGCCCTGGCCGTGCTGGTGCTGCTCGGCCTGATCCTGGTCGCCTTTGCCATCGCCCTGCCCCGGTTCCGCAGCATCCAGGGGCTGATCGACCGGCTGAACCTGGTGATGCGCGAGAACCTGTCCGGCATGATGGTCATCCGCGCCTTTAACCGGCAGGAGTTCGAGCTGGAACGCTTCGACCGGGCCAACAAGGAATTGACCGGGACGATGCTCTTTGTCAACCGCCTGATGGTGGTGATGATGCCGCTCATGATGTTCATCATGAACGGCCTGTCGCTGCTGATCATCTGGGTCGGCGCCCACCAGGTGGCCCAGTCGACCATGCAGGTCGGCGACATGATGGCCTTTCTGCAGTACGCCATGCAGATCGTCTTCTCCTTCCTCATGCTGTCGCTGATGTTCATCATCCTGCCGCGCGCCTCGGTGTCGGCGGGCCGCATCGCCGACGTGCTGGAGACGGCGCCGACGCTCGAGGACCCCGATCGCCCCCAGCGTTTCCCCGAGCCGTTCCGCGGCACGATCGAGTTCCGCCACGTCTCGTTCCGCTACCCCGGGGCCGAGGAGGACGTCCTGCACGACATCAGCCTGGTCGCCCGGCCGGGGGAGACCACCGCCTTCATCGGGTCGACCGGCTCGGGCAAATCGACCATCGTCAACCTGATCCCGCGCTTCTACGACGTGACGGCCGGCGCCATCCTGGTGGACGGCGTGGACATCCGCCATGTCACGCAGCACGACCTGCGGGACAAGATCGGCTACATCCCGCAGAAAGGCACCCTGTTCTCTGGCACCGTCGCCAGCAACCTGCGCTACGCCGACGAGGACGCCGCCGACGAGGCCCTGCACGAGGCGCTCGAGATTGCCCAGGCCGATTTCGTCGCCGCCGACCCGCAGGGCCTGGCGATGGAGATTGCCCAGGGCGGGATGAACGTATCGGGGGGCCAGAAGCAGCGCCTGGCCATTGCCCGCGCGCTGGTTAGGAAGGCGCCGATCTATATCTTTGATGACAGCTTCTCCATGCTCGACTTTCGCACGGATGCCGCCCTGCGCCAGGCCCTCCGGGACAGGACTGCCGCCAGCACCGTGATCATCGTCACCCAGCGCGTCTCCACGATCATGCACGCCGAGCAGATCGTCGTGCTGGACGAGGGGCGCGTGGTGGGCCGGGGCACACACCCGGAGCTGCTGCGCGACTGCGCGGTCTACCGCGAGATCGCCGTTTCGCAGCTCGGCCTGGAGGAGGCAGCATGAGCGCGCAGGGCGGATCCCCCATCCCTGGCCGCGGCCCCGTTGCCGCGCGCGGCCCTATGGGTGGGCGCGGCCCGCTGGGCGGGCGTGGTCCCATGGGCCACGGCGGGCCGATGGCCATGATGCGCGGTGAAAAGGCGCGCGACTTTCGCGGGACGATGGCCAGGCTGGTGCGCTACCTGGGCCGCTACCGGGTGCCCATTCTGGTCGTGCTGCTCTTTGCCGCGGCCTCCACCGTCTTCACCATCGTGGGCCCCAAGGTGCTGGGCCAGGCTACCACCAAGCTCTTCGAGGGGGTGATCGCCCAGATCGCCGGCACCGGCTCCATCGACTTTGGCTACATCGGCACCATCATCCTGATCACGGGAGGGCTGTACCTTCTGTCGCTGCTGTTCGGCTATGTGCAGGGCTGGATCATGGCCGGCGTGGCCATGGACATCACCTACCGCTTGCGCAAGGACATCTCCGAGAAGGTCAACCGCATGCCGCTGCGCTACTTTGACGGCACAAGCTACGGCGAGGTGCTCTCGCGCCTCACCAACGACGTCGACACGGTCAGCCAGACCCTCAGCCAGAGCCTGGCGCAGATCGTTACCTCGGTGACCGGCGTGATCGGCGTGCTCGTGATGATGTTCTCGATCAGCTGGCTGATGACGCTGGTAGCCCTCGGTATCGTCCCGCTGTCGCTGATCGCCATCGGACAGGTCGTCCGCAGGTCGCAGAAGCACTTTCGGCAGCAGCAAGAGTACCTCGGCCACGTCAACGGCCACGTGGAGGAGATGTTCGGCGGCCATGTCGTAGTCAAGGCGTTCAACGGGGAGAAGAAGAGCGTCGAGCAGTTCGACCGCTACAACAACCCGCTCTACGACGCGGGGTGGAAGTCGCAGTTCCTCTCCGGGATGATGATGCCGATCATGATGTTCATCGGCAACCTCGGCTACGTGGCGGTGTGCGTGCTGGGGGGCTGGCTCGCCGCAACCCGGGCCATCACCGTGGGCGACATCCAGGCCTTTATCCAGTACGTGCGCTCCTTCACCCAACCCCTCACGCAGATCGCCAACACCTCCAACGTGCTGCAGCAGACCGCCGCGGCAGCCGAGCGCGTCTTCCAGTTCCTGGAGGAGGCCGAGGAGGTCCCCGACAGCGCCGACCCGGTGCGCCTGCCGGCCGTGGCCGGCTGCGTGGAGTTCGAGAACGTGCGCTTCGGCTACGACCCCGCCAAGGTAGTCATCCGCGGCTTTTCCGCATTCGTCCGGCCCGGCCAGAAGATCGCCATCGTGGGGCCGACCGGGGCGGGCAAGACGACCATGGTCAAGCTGCTAATGCGCTTCTACGACGTGGACAGCGGCGCTATTCTGGTCGATGGGCACGACATCCGCGACCTGGCGCGGCGCGACCTGCGGGGCATGTTCGGCATGGTGCTGCAGGACACCTGGCTCTTCAACGGGACCATCATGGAGAACATCCGCTACGGCCGGCCGGAGGCGACCGACGACGAGGTCGTGGCGGCGGCACGGGCGGCCCACGTCGACCACTTTGTGCGCACCCTGCCGGACAGCTACCGCATGGTGCTGAACGAGGAGGCCTCCAACGTCTCCCAGGGCCAGAAGCAGCTCCTGACGATCGCCCGCGCCATCCTGGCCGACCCACGCATGCTCATCCTGGACGAGGCAACGAGCTCGGTCGACACGCGCACCGAGGTGCTGATCCAGCAGGCCCTGGACACGCTTATGCGGGGGCGGACCAGCTTCATCATCGCCCACCGCCTGTCGACGATCCGCAACGCCGACCTGATCCTGGTGATCAACGAGGGCGACATCGTGGAGCAGGGCCGGCACGAAGAGCTGCTGGCGCGCAACGGCTTCTACGCCGAGATGTACAAGAGCCAGTTCGAGCGGGTCCAGGAGGGCGCGGCGGCGCTCTCCGGACGGTGAGGGCGCCGGTGCCCTGGCTGCCAGCGGCCGGCGCTGATCGGGCTCTGGGCCGCGTTCGCCTGCGCCTTGAGCGGGTTTGTCATTGGAGCGGTGGCTGTTGTGTGTCGTAGCCTGCCCGGGCCTGCCGTCCCCGGTACCCTCCACCGCCGCCGTGTCCCACCGCACGATTCCAGCATAGCAGTCCGGTCTACAAAAGCCGTCTCCCCGTTTGACTCCGCCGGCCATTGGCGCTATACTAGGCCCGAGCGGCCGCCGCCGGCCGAGAACCCGAACCGAGCACCCCGAAAAGGAGACAACGATGTCTGTCGTGCTGGATGGTCACCACCTGACGGTCGAGGAGCTGGTGCGGATCGCCCGCCACGGGGAAAAGGTCGAGCTGCACCCAGAGGCCCTGGAGCGCATCCAGGCCTGCCGGGCCATGCTCGAGGAAAAGGTTGTCGCCCACGAGATCATGTACGGCGTCAACACCGGCATCGGCGAGTTCTCCGAGGTGGTGCTGACCGACGAGCAGGTGCAACTGTTTCAGAAGTACCTGATCTACAACCACGCCGCCGGGATCGGCGACCCCACCAGCATCGAGTACGCCCGCGGGGCGCTAGCCAGCCGCATCAACGTGCACGCCCGCGGCTACTCGGGCTGCCGGCCGGAAATCACCCAGACCATGGTGGAGATGCTGAACAAGGGGGTCACCCCCTACATCTGCCAGAAAGGCTCGGTGGGGGCCTGCGGGGATCTCGCGCCGATGTCGCAGGCGGCGCTGCTGCTGATGGGCGAGGGCCACGCCTACTACAAGGGCGAGCTGCTGCCGGGCCGCGAGGCCATGGAGCGGGCCGGCATCCCCATCCCCGGCCTGCAGGCCCGCGACGGCCTGGCGGCCATCAACGGCTCCAACCTGATCACGGCGATGAGCGCCCTGCAGCTATACGACATGCTGCGCTGGCTCAAGCAGGCCACCATCGCCTGCGCCATGACGCTGGAAGCGCTCTACGCCAACCTCAAACCGTACGACACCCGCCTGCACCAACTGCGCGGCTTCCCCGGCGCCGTGCGCGCGGCACGGAACATTATGAAATGCATCCAGGGAAGCGACCTGCAGACCGGCAAACTCAAGATCAAGGTCCAGGACGCCTACTCCATGCGCTCGGCCCCGCAGGTGATCGGCGCGGCCTTCGATGCCCTGGAGTATGCTTGGAAACAGGTCGAGATCGAGCTCAACGCCGTCGCCGACAACCCCATCTTCCTCCCCGAGTACAAGCTAACGTTGACCGGCGCCAACTTCCAGGGGTCCCCGGTGAGCCTGCCGATGGACATGCTCGGCGCGGCCATCACCATGGTCTGCGTGATGTCGGAGCGGCGCATGAACCGCCTGACCAACCCGGCGCTGAGCATCGGCCTGCCGCCCTTCCTCTCCAAGCAGCCCGGGCTGATGTCGGGCATGATGCTCAGCCAGTACACCGCCGACAGCCTGATCGTCGAGCAGCGCATCCTGTCGATGCCGGCCAGCATCCAGTCCATCCCCGCCGCCGCCGACCAGGAGGACTTTGTCTCCATGGGCATGAACACGGCCATCAAGAACGCCCAGATCCTGGAGAACGCCTGCGGCGTCTTGGGCATCGAGTTCATGGCCGCGGCCCAGGCCCTGGACATGCGCGACTTTTCCTTCGGCCAGGGCGTGCAAAAGGCCCGCGAGGTCATCCGCCGCCACGTCGCCTTCCTGGAGGAAGACCGCCCGCTCTACCCCGACCACACCCGCATGCGCGAGCTGGTGCGGTCGTGCGAGATCCTGGAGGAGGTCGAAAAGGTCGTCGGCAGCCTGGAGTAGGCGGCGGGCACCGCGCATTGGGCAGACTGCGACATCCGCGCAGGACAAGGAGGTAGCCATGGAGCTGCGCGTGGTCCAGATCGAGAAACCGGAGGACATCAACTTTATCCTCGGGCAGAGCCACTTTATCAAGACGGTGGAGGACATCCACGAGGCCGTGGTCACGGCGGTTCCGGGCATCCGCTTCGGCCTGGCCTTCTGCGAGTCCTCGGGCCCGGCCCTGGTGCGCTGGAGCGGCAACGACGAGGCCATGATCGAGCTGGCCCGGAAGAACGCCCTGGCCCTGGCGGCCGGCCACTCCTTCATCCTCTTTCTCGGCGCCGGCTTCTACCCGGTCAACGTCCTCAACGCCGTCAAGAACGTCCCCGAGGTCTGCGGCATCTACTGCGCTACGGCCAACCCCGTGGAGGTCATCCTGGCCGAGACCGCCCAGGGCCGCGGCATCCTCGGCGTGGTCGACGGCATCCGCAGCCAGGGCGTCGAGGACGAGGAGGGCATCCGCTGGCGCAAAGATCTGCTGCGCCGGTTCGGCTACAAGCTGTAGGAGCGGCGGGCGGGCCGCCGCTGTCGCTGCCGCGGGTCTGACGACGATGACCAAGGCCTGGCGCGTCCACCTGCTGGTGCTCCTGGGCTATGCGCTCCTCGCCGTGGTAGTGACCTGGCCGCTGGCGCTGCACCTGGACAGCGCCCTCCCGGGAGAGGGGACCGACTCCTGGCAGTACCTCTGGAACTTCTGGTGGTTCGACCAGGCTGCCTTTCACGGCAAGTCGCTCTACTTTACCCAGGCGCAGTACTACCCCCAGGGGACCTCGCTCCTCTTTCACACGCTCAGCCCGCTGAACAGCGTGCTGGGACTGCCGGGGCGCTTGCTCGGCGGGTACCTCGCGGCGTACAACCTGGTCGTCTTCCTCTCCACCGTGCTCTCCGGCTACGGGGCGTTCCTGCTCGTGCGCGAGGTGCTGTCGACCTGGACGAACCGCGACACCCACGAGCCGCGGGTAGACCAGGGGGCTTGCTGCCTGGCCGCCTTCCTGGGCGGGGCCATCTTCGCCCTGGCTCCCTACCGCAGCGCGCACCTGCTGGGCCACCTGAGCCTGGTGTCCACGCAGACTCTGCCCTTTTTCGCCCTCTTCGCCTGGCAAGCCATCCGCCGGCCGGGCTGGAAGCCGGCCCTGGGCATGGCCCTCTCGTGGGCCGCCGCGGCGCTGATCGACTGGTACTACCCGTTCTTCATGCTCCTGCTGGCTGCCTTCATGCTGTTGTGGGCCTTGAGCGAGGCCCTGTTCCGCCGACGCAGTTGGGACGAGTGGGTTCGCGGTGGGCTCACCGTCGCCGGAGGGCTGCTGGTGGCCGCCTTTGCGCTCCTGCCGCTCCTGGTGCCGATGCTGCGCCAGGCCGGCCAGGCCGCCTACCTGGAGGAGCCCCTCTCGTTCAGCGCCGACTACGGCGCCGACCTGGCGGCCTTCTTCCTACCCTCGCCGCTGCACCCGCTGTGGGGCCGGGCCGTGGCGCCCTGGACCGAGCCCTTTGCCGAGGGCAACACTGCCGAGGGCATCGTCTACCTGGGCCTGGTCGCCCTGGTGCTGGCCGGCGTGGGGCTGTGGCGGGCCCGCCGGCCGGCCGCGCTGTGGGCGGCGCTGGCCGGCGCCTTTGGCCTGCTGGCCCTGGGGCCCTACCTGAAGGTGCTGAACGTGCGCACCGCCATCCCCCTGCCCTACCACCTACTCTACCGCCTGCCCATCGCCCGCTTCACACGGGTGCCCTCGCGCTATGGCGTCCTGGTGGAACTGGCCGTGGCCGTGCTGGCCGGGCTGGGCGCGGCCGCGCTCCTGTCGCCCCGGCGTGTGCCGGAGGGCCCGGGCACCCGGCGGAGATGGTGGCGGGCGCCGGGGCTGGCCTCGCTGCTGCTGGCCCTCATCGTGGTGGACGTGATCCCGGCACCGTACCCGCTCACCCTCGCGGAAGTGTCCCCCTTCTACGAGCAGCTGGCCGCGGACCCGCGGCACTATGCCCTCCTGGAGTTGCCCCTGCAGAAGGCGGCCAGCCAGTGGTACCATACACACTGGATGCTCGCCCAGACGGTGCACGGGAAGGACTCCTTCCGCGGCTACATCTCCCGCGGCGACCCGCTCTTCCCCTTTGCCGGGGCTCCCCTCCTGCGCCAGCTCGCCCGTATGGCGCCTGCGCCCGACATCACCTATGATGACTGGCGCCCCCTGGCCCGCTCCGTGCTCAGCCACTACCGCGTGGGCTACGTCGTCCTGGAAAAGGCCCGCCTGGAGGAAGGCCCGGGGCTGGCTGCCGCCCAGGCACTCGCCGCCGAGGCGCTGGGGCCGGCCGCGCCGGCCTACGAGGACGCCGAGCTGGCGGCCTATCGTGTGGAGTGGGGCCCCGTGGAGCCGTTCATGCGCTTGGGCCGGGGCTGGCACGAGGTCGAGGAGCAGCCCTGGGGCCCCTTTCGCTGGATCGAACGGGACCGGGCCGAGCTGTACGCTGTCCTTCCCGCGGAGAGCGACATCGTGCTCGCGTTCCAGGCGGTGAGCTTCCTGCGGCCGCGGCGCCTGACGGTGGCCCTGGACGGTCAGGTCATCGCGGAGCTGCGGGTCGGCACGGCACTGGAGCCGTACGAGGTCCGCGGCCACCTGCCGGCCGGCGAGACCCGGCTGGAGCTGCGCACCGAGGGGTACGACGTGCCCCAGGAGGTGGGCGCCGGGCCCGACCCCCGTGCGGTGAGCATCGGCGTGAGCGCGCTGCGCATCCGCTGAGGGATGGGAGGCCTGGAGATGCCGTGCGTCGAGATCCTGGCCATCGGCAACGAGATCCTCCTGGGCGACGTGCAGGACAGCAACAGCCACTACCTGTGCGAGCGCTTCACCGGGCGCGGCGGGCAGGTGCGCCGCATCGCCGTAGTGCCGGACGAGGTGGCGGCGATCGTGCGCGAGGTGCGCGGGGTGCTGGAGCGCGGGCCGGAGCTGCTCCTGGTCACCGGCGGCCTGGGACCGACCGACGACGACCTGACGCTACGGGCGGTAGCCGAGGCGCTGGGCCGGCCGCTGGAGGAGCACCCCGCGGCCATCGCCCTGCTCGAGGAGCGCTACCGCCTGCTCGTGGCGCAGGGCTTCCTGGCCGATGCCACCGTCACGCCGCCGCGGCGCAAGATGGCCCTGCTGCCCGCCGGCAGCGAACCTGTGCCCAACCCGGTGGGGACCGCGCCGGGGGTGCTCCTGCGGGAAGGGCGGACCACACTGGTGTGCCTGCCGGGCGTGCCCGAGGAGATGCGCGGCATCGTCGAGGGCCCGCTGCTCCCCTTGCTGGCCCCCATCCTGGGGGGCGCGGCCTATGCCGAGTGGGCCGTCGTCGCCCGCGCCGGCGAGGCCACGCTGGCCCCGGCACTGCGGCAGGTGACGGCGCGCCACCCCGCCGTGTATGTCAAGTCGCACGCCCGGCGGTTGCCGCCGGCCACCGGGCCGCGCGTGCGGGTGACCCTCTCGCTGGCCGGGCCGGGGCCCGCGGAGGTCGCGGCCGGCCTGGAAGCCGCGCTGGCCGAGCTGCTGGCGGCGCTGTCCGCAGCGGAGATCCCCGTGGAGCAGGTGGACCGCGGGGCCGATCTCTGACAGCGGAACGCTTTTGACGCCCCGCCGGGTCCGTGCTATAATGCCCGCGAATGCTTCTCCGAGCCGTCGGTCCTGCCGGGGTTGCCCCATGGCCGAGGGCCGGTGGGTGCGGCAGCGCCGCATCCCGAGGGCAGTGCTGGAAACGGAACTGCCTCCCAGGGTTGGAAAGGGGAAGCCGCAGCGCAGCAGTCGTCGGCGTCCCCTGGCTGGGGACGCCTTTCTTGTGCGGAACGTGTCCGATGACCCACTTTGACTCCCTCAACCGGCCCATCGAGTACCTGCGCCTTGCGGTTACGGACCGCTGTAACCTGCGCTGCCTCTATTGCATGCCGCCGGCCGGCGTGCCCTGGCGGCCTCACGAGGAGATCCTGCGCTACGAGGAACTCGAGCGCGTCGTCCGGGCGGCGGTCGACATGGGCATCCGCAAGGTGCGCCTCACGGGCGGCGAGCCGCTGCTGCGCCGCGGGCTGGCCGGCTTCATCGCCGCCCTGGCCGCCATCCCCGGGCTCGAGGACCTCTCCCTGACCACCAACGGCACGCTGCTGGCACCGCTGGCGGCGGACCTGGCGGCGGCCGGGCTGAGAAGGGTCAACGTCTCGCTGGACAGCCTGCGCGCGGAGCGCTTCGGTCAGTTGACCCGGGGGGGCGAGCTGCCGGCCGTGCTGGAGGGGATCACCGCCGCACGCGCCGCCGGCCTGGAGCCGGTCAAGATCAACACCGTGGTCATGCGCGGGCGCAACGACGACGAGGTGGCCGACTTTGCCCGCCGGACGCTCGTCGATGGGTGGCACGTGCGCTTCATCGAGTTCATGCCGATCGGGCGCTGGCAGGACGGCGGACAGGACGGCTGGCGGCGGTGGTTCGTCCCGGTCGACGATGTCCGCCGGCGCATCGAGGCGGCGCTGGGCCCCTTGCAGCCGCACGACGGCCCGGGGGGGGCCGGCCCGGCGCGCTACTACCGCCTGGACGGGGCAACGGGAACGCTCGGCTTTATCGGTGCGGTGAGCGAGCACTTTTGCGGCGGCTGCAACCGCCTGCGGCTCAGCGCCGACGGCCGGCTGCGGCCCTGCCTCCTCTCCGACGAGGAGGTCGACCTGCGCTCCATCCTGCGCAGCGGCGCGCCGGAGGAGGAGATCGCTGCCCGCATCGCCGAGGCCATCCGGCGCAAGCCGCGCCGGCACCTGCTGGAGCAGGGGATGTTCCCGCGGGAGCGGGCCATGTCGGAGATCGGAGGGTAGCCGTGGCCAAGCTGTCGCACCTGGACGACCAGGGCCGCGCTCGGATGGTGGATGTTGGCGGCAAGCCGGCTACCCAGCGCCAGGCCGTCGCCAGCGGCCGCGTGGTGATGAAGCCGGAGACGCTGGCCCTCATCCAGCGCGGTGGACTGCCCAAGGGCGACGTCCTGGGGTCGGCGCGCCTGGCCGGGATCATGGCCGCCAAGCGCACCCCGGAGCTGATCCCGCTGTGCCACCCGCTCCTGCTCACCCACGTGGCCGTCGAACTGGCCGTCCTGGAGGACCAGAGCGCGGTGGAGATCACGGCCACAGTGCGCAGCACCGGGCAGACCGGGGTGGAGATGGAGGCGCTGACTGCGGTGGTGGTGGCTGGGCTGACGATCTATGACATGTGCAAGGCCGTCGACCGGGGCATACGGCTGGAGAACATCCGCCTGCGCCGCAAGAGCGGCGGAGAGAGCGGAACGATCGATCTGGTGTAGGGACGAAAGCGAGCTGCGGAGAGGACATGGAGACGGGTCGAGTTCTGGCAGTATGCATCAGCGAGGGCAAGGGCGTGCCCAAGACAGACGTGGGGAAAGGTGTGCTCGTGGTCGAGCACGGGCTCGCAGGGGACGCTCACGCCGGCCCGTGGCATCGGCAGGTCTCCTTCCTGGCCCAGGAGAGCGCCGCCAAGGTCCGCGCCAAGGGCCTGCCGGTCGGCCCGGGGGACTTTGCAGAGAACATCCTGACCGAGGGGCTGGAGCTTGTCTCACTGCCCATCGGGACCCGGATGCGCGTGGGACCGCAGGCGCTGGTCGAGGTGACGCAGATCGGCAAGGTCTGCCACAGCGGGTGCGCCATCGCCCGCCTGACCGGGGACTGCGTGATGCCGCGCGAGGGCATCTTCGCCCGGGTGCTGCGGGGAGGCCCGGTGCAGACGGGGGACACGATCGAGGTGCTGGAGACACCGGCCGACCGCCCGGAGACCGTGGAGGGTAGCGATGTCTGACCTTGCCGTCGTCGTTCTGGCAGCCGGGCAGAGCACGCGCATGCGCTCGCGCCGCAGCAAGCTGCTGCACCCGCTGGCCGGCCGGCCGCTCATCGACTACCCACTGCGCCTGGCCAGGGCGCTACACCCGGCGCACGTCGTTGTCGTCCTGGGGCGCGACGCCGCCGAGGTGCAGGCCGCCCTGGGCCCCGGGTACACCTGCGCCGTCCAGGAACCGCAGCTGGGCACGGGCCACGCCGTGAAGCAGGCCCAGCCGCACCTGGAGGGACGCTGCGATGAGGTCCTGGTGCTCTATGGCGACACGCCGCTGCTGCGCTTGGAGACCATCGCGGCTATGCGGGACTATCACCGCCAGGAAAGCGCCGTGGTGACGCTGCTCAGCGGTGTGCTCGCCGACCCCGGCGGCTACGGCCGGGTCGTGCGCGACAGTGGCGGCCGCCTCTGCGCGATCGTCGAGCACGCCGACGCCACGCCCGAACAGCGGGCCATCCAGGAGATCAACAGCGGCATCCTCCTCTTCCAGGCGGGCTGGCTATGGCAGCACCTGCCCAGTATCCCAGCCGGCCCCCGGGGCGAATACGACCTGCCCCAGCTCGTCGGCCAGGCTGTCGCGGCCGGGGAAACCGCCGCGGCCTACCCCGCTCCCGATCCCGAGGAGATCGTGGGGGTGAACGACCGCGTGCGGCTGGCCGAGGCCGAGGCGCTGCTGCGCCGGCGCACCGCGGCGCGGCTCATGCTGGCCGGGGTCACTATCGTGGACCCCGCTACGACCTTCATCGACGACACCGTGGAGATCGGCCAGGACAGCGTGATCCGTCCCAACACCCACCTCCTGGGCCGGACGAGCATAGGCGAGGAGTGCGACGTGGGCCCCAACAGCATCGTCGTCGACACGACCATGGGCGACCGTTGCCGCGTCCTGGCCTCGGTTTTGGAGGAGGCCACCCTGGAGGACGACGTGGATATCGGGCCCTTTGGCCACCTGCGCCGGGGGGCCTACCTGTGCCGGCACGTGCACATGGGAAACTATGGCGAGGTCAAGAACGCGCGCCTGGGCCCCGGGGTCAAGATGGGCCACTTTTCCTACGTCGGCGACGCGGAGGTCGGCGAGGGCACCAACATCGGCGCCGGGACGATCACCTGCAACTTTGACACCCAGGGACGCAAGAACCGCACCGTCATCGGCAGGCACGCCTACATCGGCAGCGACACGATGCTGGTTGCCCCGGTCGAGGTGGGCGACCACGCCGTCACCGGGGCGGGGTCGGTGGTGACGAAGGACGTCCCACCGGGCGGCGTGGTCTACGGCGTGCCGGCCCGGCCGCACGGCACCGTCGCGGAGCGTGAGGAGCCGGAGGAATGGGCCGGCCGAGAATGACGCCGCCCGCCGCTCGTGCCGGCGCGGGGAAGCGGCCTGGGGCGCGGGCCCGCGCTATGGAGGAGAAGATGAGAAGGCTGGTTCTCTCCCTGCTGGCGGTGCTGGCCCTGCTGCCGGCCGGCTGCGCGACGGGGACGACCACGCCGGCACCGGTATGGCAGTCGCCGATGGCCCCTTCCTGGGAGCCGGCCACGACGCCGGAGCTCCCGGCGAGCCCGTCGCCGCAGACGGTCGCACCAACGCCGGCCGACCGGCCCACCGCGACTCCGCCCCCGCCACCCTCGCCAACCGCCACGCCGACCGCAACGCCCCCGCCCGCTGCAGTGGGGCCTTTCGCCCTCGTAGCCCAGGTGGCCGGCCGCCCGGCGGGCAGGATCCGCTCCCTGCGCATGGCACCGGACGGCACGCTCTGGCTGGCCACCGAGCAGGGGGTGGGCAGCTACATGGACGGTGTGTGGACCCTGCACCTGGAGCGCGACGCCGCCCTGGCCGGCATCGACGCGGCCGGCCGGGTGTACGTGGGGCTGGACGGCGGCGCAGCTGTGGCCGTCTGGGATAGCAACGCCTGGACGTTCTACGGCCAGGAGGAGGGCTGGAGCACACCCCTGCGGGGAGCACCGGCCTACGGCGAGGAGCCGGCGATGGACCGGCGCGGCTGGGTGTGGCTGACCACCTGCGAGGATGTGCGCTCGTTCGACGGAACACGCTGGACCGTGCACACGAGCGCCGAGATCGGTTTCTCCTCCCCCGAGCCGGAGTACATCTGCCTGCAAGACGTCGCCGTCGATTCCACGGGCGATGTGTGGGTCGGAGAGTGCGAGGAATGGGGCGCCGGGCCCTCGGGCGACGGGGCGCGCTGGTTCGACGGCCAGGCGTGGCAGGGGGCCGGATCGGCCCGCGTCGGCTCCGGTACCGGCTGCGTGCGTGACATCGAGGTCGATGCCGCCGGCCGCATCTGGGCGCGGCTGTGGCGCTACACACCCGGCCAGGGTTGGGAGTACCTGGGCCAGCCCGAACTGCCCGAGGGGGTGCCCCGCTGGGGTGTTCCCTTTGCGCTGGACCTGGACGCGAACGGCGAGCTGTGGGCACTCCTGGACGTGTGCGGTGGCGCTAGCTGCTTCAACGGCTTTCACCGCTACCGGCTGCACCAAGGGCAGTGGATCGCGGTGGTGGGCGAGCACTGGCGCGGCGACCTGGCCTTTGGCCCCGACGGCACGGCCTGGGTCTGCGCCGACGGCGCCGTCTACCACGTGGTGGAGGCTAGCGCCGAGTACGTGGGCGAGATCCCCGCGGCGGAGGGGCGCTGCGACCTCGAGGTCGGGCCTTCCAGCCGGGTGTGGGCCGCGGTCCTGGACACGGCCGGGCTGTACACGTACGACGGGCCCTAGTACCACAACCTGATTTATGGTGATCGATTCCGATGAATACCGCGTTCGGGCCAACAAGCGCCCCGCTTGCGACAATGACTACGGCGAGCATGCTGGCGCCGGGCTCGTCGCCACTACTGGCTGGCGTTCACGCCATACGGGCGTGTTCGCCGCCACCGCCAGCACATACTTCTCCCCGGCACCGGCGACAGAATCGCGTAGTTCGGCATCGTCCCCATAGATCTCGTCCCCGGTGACGCACGCCATCGGGACGCCCTGAGCCCAAGCGTGCCGCAGCATCGGCGCGGCCAGTTGCGCCTTGGTTCCGAAAGTCACGGTGTCGGGTACCTGTGCTGCCCGCCGCCGCGCCCCGTCCGCGCACCACTCTTGCGGCAGGTACGAGCGGCGGTCCAAGAAGGTGTACCCGCGGGCAGTACTAGGCCGGCATCGTGCCCTACCGCAGGGGGCGCTTTGCCGGCAGTCCCGGCCGGCGGGGGTAGCGCGCCGGGGTCGGCGCCACCTTCTCGACGACGACCAGGTGCCGGGGCCCCTCCAGGCCGGGCAGCTCCAGTGGGCGGACCTCGTGCAGCCGGCCGCCGAGGAGCTGCAGCGCCGGACCGGCCGCGGCCACCTCGGCAGCGACCTCGCGCCCCTTATGGGCCACCAGCAGGCCCCCGATCCGCACCAGGGGCAGGCCGTACTCGACCAGGGTGGGCAGGGCCGCCACGGCCCGGCCCACGGCCAGGTCGTAGCGCTCGCGGTGGTCGGGGTGCCGGCCAGCCTCCTCGACGCGCCCCGCCAGCACCGTCACGCCGCTCAGGGAGAGCGCCCCGACGACGTGCGTCAGGAAAGCGGCCTTCTTGGCTACCGACTCGATGAGGGTGAGGCGGCAGTCCGGCAGCAGGATGCGTAGGGGCAGGCCGGGGAAACCGGCCCCCGCGCCCACGTCGACGACGGCGTAGCCGCCTTGCCAGGCCGCCGGCGGCAGCACCAGGGCGCACGTGAGCGAGTCGAGCATGTGCTGGACCTGGACGGCCTCCCACTGCACGATCCTGGTCAGGTTGACCCGCTCGTTCCAGGCCAGCAGTTCCCGGTAGTAGCGCCGGAACAGGTCGAGCTGGCGCGCATTCAGAGCAAGCCCCAGCCGGCCGGCCTCCTGGGCCAGTAGGGAGGGGGCCGCCTCCTCGACACACTGCGCGCTCAAGGCGACACCCGATGGGGGGCCGGCAGGTGCCCAGGCCGCCTCACGGCCGGGCCAGCCAGCAGGCCAGGCCGTCCAGCAGCCCGCGCAGATTGCGCTTCCATTCCTCGTCCTCGTGGTCCGTCAGCTCGATGTCGATCACGGCCACCCCATGCACCGACAGGTAGCCGGCCGCATCCCCGGTGACCTGGTAGCTCAACCCGCCGGCGCCGCCGGCCAGGGCATAGCCCGTCGTATGAGAGAAGCAGCGCGCCAAATCCCACGAGCCGGGGCTGTGTGGCGGCAAAGCGATGAAGCTGCCCTGGCTGTGGTAGAACACGGCCACAGCGATCTCCTCCTGGGCAAAAAAGTCGCGCAGGGCCCGCGTCTCCGCCTCGGAGAAGGGCAGCCGCCCACCATCGACACGGCGGCCCTCCTTCCACTGGCCCGAATGTGCCCAGGCATAGTCCCAGTTGCGGTTCAGGTCCACGCCGCGGCCGTTGAAACGAGCCGCCTCGCCGCGGCCCCGGGCGTAGTAGCCGTCGGGGTTGGCGCAGGGGACGAGATAGAGCGTCACGCCAGCCGGAGCCTGATCCAGGTGCCGCTGGAAGAACCGCAGCATGCGCATGGCCAGGTGCACTGTGTTGGCCTCGTAGCCGCCGTGCAGCCCGCCGACGATGGCGACACGCACAGGGCCGTGGCCGAAGCGGTAGGCGTCGATCGAGTAGCCCAGCGTGGAGGCACCCAGGTTTCGCTTCTGCCCCACACCGGGGGTCAGCGGCCGGCCGGACTGCCAGGCCTGG
Organism: uncultured Chloroflexia bacterium; assembly: GCA_964613665.1. Lineage (GTDB taxonomy): Bacteria > Chloroflexota > Chloroflexia > DTKN01 > DTKN01 > CAZQFV01. The sequence goes on along the minus strand of CAZTIG010000001.1, from coordinate 172,329 downwards.
AGGAAGGGGTAGGGCCAGACCTCGCCGCGCCGCACGGCCCAGTCACCAGGATAGGTAGGGTGGGAGATGCCCAGGTGCAGGTGCGGGGGAGTGGTGCGGGCATTCCCGCTGTTTCCTACATAACCCAGCAGCTCCCCCGCAGAGACGCGCCGTCCGGGCGACAGTCCGGGCACCAGCGCCGACAGGTGCGAGCCGTAGTAGCGCACGCCGTCATCCCCCACGATGCTGACAAAGAGGCCCCCCCGCAGCGCCGGATCGTCGCTCTCCGGATCCCAAAGGTCTTCGTAGCTGACCTCGTCGACGGTGCCGGCGGTGACGGCCACGAACGATGTGCCGGCCGGGGCGAAGATGTCGCAGGCGGGGTAGTCGTGGTGCTCCGGGCCGTAGGTGGCCAGCGCGGCCGGCTGTACCGGGAACACGTAGGTGGGCGTGACCACGGTGGCGGTCGCGGGGGGTTCGGCCGCGGCCAGGGGCGGGACCCCGGCCGGCGCGCCGCCGGCTTCGAGCACCGGCACGAGGCGGGCAGGCGGAGTCCACGGGGATGCTGTCCCCCTCAGCGCCGACCTGGCCAGGAGCAGCAGGAGTGCCGCGATTCGCAAAGCTCGCCGAATGGCCATACGCGCTTCCGTCCTGCACGATAGCACACGGTACCGCCAGGCATTGTACCACCGTACGGCGCAGTTGTCACGTCGCGGGTTCGCGGGACTGACCGGACCCGCCCCGCACGCAGGTAGACCCGTCCCAACGCGCGCATGCTTCTCCGCGCTCTCTGGCGGCCGGGCAGCACAGCCTCTGCCCTGGTCGTGGGCAGCCGGGCACTCCCGGAGACAGTTCGTCGCGCTACCCCGTTTGCGCCCCGCGACGCTTTCTGCTATAATCGGCCCATCAACGGTAGAGAGAGGAGACGATGAAGTACACGATCGAGAAGCTGCCCGAGAGCCAGGTGGCCGTCGACGTCGAGCTGGAAGCGGAGCTGGTGGAAAAGGCCCTCGACCGGGCGGCCCAGCGCATCTCCCGGCGCGGCCGCATCCCGGGATTCCGCCCGGGGAAAGCGCCGCGCCGCGTGGTCGAGTCCCGCTACGGACGTGGCGCGCTCTACGAGGAAGCCGCCGACGACCTGATCCGCGAGGCCTATAAGGAGATCCTGCAAAAGGACGAGTTCACACCGATCGCCCAGGCCAGCGTCGAGTCGATGAACCTGGAGCCCTTTTCGTTTCGCCTGGTCATCCCGGTTCGGCCGACGGTCACCCTGGGTGACTACCGCGCGCTGCGCTTCCCAGAGGAGGTCCGCACCATCAGCGACGAGGACGTGCAGCGGGCCCTGGAGCACCTGCAGGCCGAGCAGACCATCTGGAAGGAACCGGACCCCGCCCGGCCGTCCCGCCTGGGCGACCGTCTGCTGGTAGACCTGGTCGGCAAGGTCGGTGAGCGCGAGATCGAGAACCGCCAGCAGGTCGAGCTGGTACTGGGAGACGCCGGCCTCCTTCCCGGCTTCAGCGACCCCCTGGTCGGCGCCGAGCCTGGCCAGACCGTCGAGGTCCATACGACGCTGCCCACGGAGCTGGACGACAAGGAGCTGGCCGGCCAGGAGGTGACCTACACCGTCACCGTGCACGCCATCAAGGAGCCGGAGGTCCCCGCGCTCGACGACGATTTCGCCCGGTCGCTGAACCAGGACGAGACGCTGGCGGATCTGCGCGACCGGCTGCGGCGCGGGATGGAGGAGGCAGCCGGCAAGCAGGCCCGCGAGCAGGTCCTGGAGCGGATGCTCGAGGCCGTCATCGATGGTGCCACGGTCGACATGCCCCAGGTGCTGGTCGAGGAGGAGGCCGAGGCACTCTACAAGGAGCAGGCCGAGCAGGTGGGCAACCTGCACATCCCGATGGCCCGCTACCTGCAGGTACTGGGCAAGACCGAGGAGGAGTTGCGCCAGGAGCTGCGCGAGGCCGCTCCGGCCCGGCTGCGCCGCTTCCTGGTCCTCCAGGAGTTCATGCGCGCAGAGGGACTGGCCGGGCAAAAGGGCGACGAGCTGCGCGATAGTCTGGAGTCCCGCCTGCTGGCGATTGCCCGCGGAGAGGCCCCGCCCGTGGAGGCGGAGACGGCGGCCGAGGCCCAGGGGACGGCCGGCGCAGACGTGGCGGAGACCGTGCCGGCCGGCGAGGCCGCTGCGCCCGTCGCGATGCTGCCGGCCCAGGCCGAGCCCGCGGCGGCCGTGTCGGAGCTGGCCGCCGGGCAGGACGGCCCGTCCGCGGCCGGGGAGGAGCCGGCCGAGAAAGGCGCGGGCGGCGGGACAGCGGAGGAATGAGTGCGGCGGCGGCGATATGCGCAGTGCACTGCCTCTCGGGGCAGGCGAGGGGCGAAGTGTGCTGAGCCTCACATCGCGCGTCAGCCGGCTGGGGTATGCTGGTGTGGCTATGTGCCGGCAAAGATGGACGGGCGCGGCTGTCCTGTTGCGGACGACCGCGGCGTAGCCATTCTAGGGCGGCCCTACCGGGCCGCCGATAGCGGAGCGCAAAGATGGATAGAGTGACGAACCTGATACCGATGGTGATCGAGAGCAGCACCCGCGGCGAGCGGGCCTTTGACATCTACTCGCGCCTGCTGAAGGAGCGCATCATCTTCCTGGGCATGCCCATCGACGACCAGGTGGGCAACCTGGTCGTGGCCCAGCTGCTCTTCCTGGAACACGAGGACCCGGAGCGGGACATCTACCTCTACATCAACTCGCCGGGGGGCGTGATCACGGCCGGCCTGGCGATCTATGACACCATGCAGTGGGTCCGCCCCGACGTGTCCACGATCTGTGTGGGCATGGCCGCCAGCTTCGGCACGCTCCTGCTGGCCGGCGGCGCCCGCGGCAAGCGCTACGCCCTGCCCCACTCCACGATCCACATCCACCAGCCCATGGGCGGGGTCTCCGGGCAGGCCATCGACATGGAGATCCAGGCACGCGAGATCATGCGCCTGCGCGGCGTGATCAACAGCATCCTGGTCAAGCACACGGGTCAGAGCGAGGAGCGCATCGCCCAGGACACCGATCGCAACTACTACATGAACGCCCAGCAGGCCATCGAGTACGGCATTATCGACGAGATTCTCAGTCCCAGAGAAGGCCAATAGGCCCGCTCGGGGGAAGAACCCATGCCCAGCACGACACCACCCGGAAGCCAGTACCGCTGCTCCTTCTGCAGCAAGAGCCAGGGAGAGGTTGACCGCCTCATCACCGGCCCCAACGGCGTGGCCATCTGCGACGAGTGCGTGGCCCTCTGTGCAGAGATCATCGCCGAAGAGCAGGCCCAGCAGGAGCCAGCCCGCTCGGGCTTCCATCTGAAGGAGATCCCGCCGCCACGGCGCATCCGCGAGCTGCTGGACGAGTACGTCGTCGGCCAGGACACGGCCAAGAAGGTCCTCTCGGTGGCCGTGTACAATCACTACAAGCGCATCAGCGCAGGCGCGCAGGTCGACGACGTCGAGCTGGCCAAGAGCAACATCCTGCTTATTGGCCCCACCGGCAGCGGCAAGACGCTCCTGGCCCAGACGCTGGCCCGCATCCTCGATGTGCCCTTCTCCATCTCCGATGCCACCGCGCTGACCGAGGCCGGCTACGTGGGCGAGGACGTGGAGATGATCCTGCTGCGCCTGCTCCAGGCAGCCGACTTTGACCTGGAGCGGGCCCGGCACGGCATCATCTACATCGACGAGATCGACAAGATCGCCCGCAAGTCGGGCGACAACCCCTCGATCACCCGCGACGTGTCCGGCGAGGGCGTGCAGCAGGGCCTGCTCAAGATCATCGAGGGCGGCGTCGTCAACGTCCCGCCGGTGGCCGGGCGCAAGCATCCACAGCAGGAGTTCATCCAACTCGATACGAACAACATCCTCTTTATCTGCGGCGGTGCCTTTGTCGACCTGGACGAGATCATCGCCGGCCGCGTCGGGGGCAAGCATGCCATGGGCTTCCAGCGCGCCACCACGCGCGAGGAACGGGAAGCAGCCTCCACCGAGCTGCTGCACCATGTGGTCCCCGATGACCTGCTGCAGTACGGCCTCATCCCCGAGTTCATCGGTCGGCTGCCGGTCATCGCCACACTCGACCCGCTGGACAAGGCCACGCTCATCCGCGTGCTCGTCGAGCCAAGGAACGCGCTCATCAAGCAGTACCAGAAGATGCTCGCCCTGGACCACGTCGACCTGGTCTTTACGCCCGATGCCCTGGAGGCGGCGGCGGAGCGGGCCCTGACCCAGAAGACCGGCGCGCGCGGGCTGCGCACCGCGCTGGAAGGCGTCCTGCTGGACGTGATGTACGACATCCCGTCGCTGCCCAACATCCGCCGCTGCATCATCAACGCCGAGGCCATTCGCGGCCAGGCCAAGCCGACGCTGCTCCCCTCATCAGAACAGCCCGCCGAGCTCGAACAGGCAGGATAGCGGGGCCGGTCACAGCAGGTCCGTATCGCGGAGGAGACAATGGAGCGGCGCAGGGTGCTGATCGCTGATGACGATCCCAACGTGGGAAGGCTCCTGGAGGCCAGCCTGGACAGCGTCGAGGGCGCCTCGCTTGAGGTAGTGTACGTCGGGGACGGGCTGGAGGCGGTCAACCGGTTCCGCCAGGAGCCCTTTGACCTGGTCGTCCTGGACGTGATGATGCCGTACATCGACGGCTTCTCGGCCTGCCGGGCCATCCGCGCCGAATCGGACGTGCCGATCATCATCCTGACCTGCCGGGACGGCGCCGACGACGTCGTCCAGGGGTTCAAGCTGGGGGCGGATGACTATGTCACCAAGCCGTTCCGGATCAGCGAGCTGTGCGCGCGGATCGAAGCCATACTGCGCCGGGCCGGCAAGGGCCAGTTCCACCGCACGCAGGAAGCGGAGGTCGGCGAGTTGGTCGTGGACCCCCGCCGCCACCGCGTCACCGTCCGCGGCAGCGAGGTGCAACTGACCCCGATGGAGTTCGAGCTACTCTACTTTCTGTCCACCCATCCCGGGGAGGTTTTCGAGCGGGCCACCCTCTTCCGCCAGGTATGGGGGCGGGAGTACGAGTACGGCAGAGAGACGAACCTGATCGACGTGTGCGTGCGGCGCTTGCGGGAAAAGATCGAGCGCGACCCCTCGCAGCCGGAATACCTGCTCACGGTCCGTGGCGTGGGATACAAGATCGAGGCACGGTAGTGTACGTCCGGCAGCTGCAGCTCCAGGGCTTCAAGACCTTTGCCTCCAAGACCGCGTTTGAGTTTGCCCAGGGCATCACAGCCGTCGTCGGACCCAACGGCTCGGGCAAGAGCAACCTGGCCGATGCCCTGCGCTGGGTCCTGGGCGAGCAGAGCTACTCCACGCTGCGCAGCCGCCGCACCGAGGACGTGATCTTCAGCGGCAGCTCCGTGCGCTCGCCCCTGGGCATGGCGGAGGTCTCTCTCCTTCTCGACAACGAGGACGCCTACTTCCCGATCGACTTTCCCGAGGTAGAGATCACCCGGCGGGCCTACCGTTCCGGGACCAACGAGTACCTGCTGAACCGGCGGCGCGTGCGTCTGCAGGACATCGAGGAGGTCCTGGGCGGGCTGACCTCATCGTACGTCGTCATCCACCAGGGCCTGGTCGACGAGGCCCTCTCCCTGCGGCCGCGCGAGCGCCGGCTGCTGCTGGAGGAGGCGGCGGAGGTGCGGCGCTACCACGAGCGCCGCCAGAAGGCTCAGGAACGCCTGGCGAGGACGTCGGCCAACATGACCCGCATCTCCGACCTGCGCAGCGAGCTGGGCCCGCGCCTGCGGGTGCTGGAGCGGCAGTCGCACCAGGCTCGCCAGCGGGCGAAGATGGAGGCATCCCTGCACCAGGCCCTGCGCTCGTGGTACCGGCTGCTGTGGGAGGATGCCTCCACCGAGCGCGAGCAGGCACTGCGCGAGGAGCAGGAGGCGCAATCCGCCCTGGAGCGGGCCCGCACCGCGCTGCAGCAGGCGGAGGGTGAGGCGGCCCGACTGCGGCAGGCGGTGCAGGAGGCACGGCACCGGCAGGAGGCGGAGCACCGCCGCGAGGCGGAGCTGCGCCGGCAGGAGGCGGAGCTGCGCCAGCAGCTGGCGCAAGTCGAGGGGGAGCAGCGTGCCCTCGGGCGCTATCACCAGGAGCTGCAGGCCGAAATCTCCCACTGGGAGGAGGAGGCCGGTCGGCAGGAGGAGCGGGCGCGGGCGCTGGAGTCCGAACGCCAAGCCGTGGGCCTGCGGTTGGAGGCGGCCCAGGCGGACCTGCAGGCCCGCGAGGAGGCTTCCCGGCAGGCCGAGGCCGCGCTGCAGCTTGCGCGCGGGTCGCTGCAGGAGATGCAGCAGCAGCTGCGCGCCCGTGATGAGCGCGCCCGCGAGGCCGAGCGTCGGTTGGACCAGGTGGCGACGCGCCTGGAGGCACTGGCCCACGAAGAGGAAGAGCGGGCCGGCCTGCTGCATGGCCTGCAGGAGCAGGCCGGCAGGCTGCGGGACGAGAGAGGAGAGTGCGCTGCGGAACTGGACCGCCAGGAGTCGCTCTGGCGCGACCTGCGCGCTCGCGGCGAGGCGGTGCAGCAGGAGGTCTCTGCCGCCGAGGAGGCGCTGCACCAGGCCGGCGCGGCGCTGGAGCAGTCCCGCCTGCGCCTGGCCGACACCCGCGCGCGGGCAGAGGCGCTGGCACACGGCGGCGGCCAGGAAGACGGGATGGCGTTCCTCCAGGAGTGGGCCCGCCGGGAGGGCCGGCCGCCGCTGCGCTCGCCCCTGGCGCACCTGACTGTGCCCGCCGGGCTGGAGCAGGCTGTGGAGGCCGCTCTGGAGGCCACCGCGGCGCCCTTGCTCGCCGCCGATTGGGGCGAGGGCGAGGCCGCCGTAGGTGCTCTTATGAAGGAGGGGGCCGGCCGCGCTGCCCTGCTGCCCCAGCACGAGGCGCCCCCGCCCAGCACCGGCCCGGGAGAACCGCTCCCACCTGGCTGCGAGGGACTCTTGCTGGAGCACCTCACCGTGCCACCGCAGGACCTCCCGGCCCTCACTGCCCTGCTTGGGCGCATCGTGCTGGCCGCCGACCTGGCCTCCGCCCGCGCCGCAGCACACTCCCTGCCGGCCGGGTGGCACGTCGTCACCCGCGAGGGTCACTCGCTCAGCAGCAGCGGCCTCCTCCGCGGCGGGCACTTCCGCCCGCACGGTAGCCTGGACCGCGAGCGCGAGCGCCTTGCCCTGGAGCAGGCCGCCACCGCAGCCGAGGCCGCCTGCCGGGAGGCCGAGCGCGCCACGGCAGCCGCCCGGCAACGCCGCGACGAAGCACAGGCTGCCCGGATCGATCTGGACCGACGCAGTGCCGCGCTGGCCGGCCAACGCGACGAGCTGGCCCGCCGCACCCGCGAGCTGGAGCGCGATATCGCCCACAACGAGGAGGAGGCCGCCAGGCACGCCCGGCGACTGCAGGCCCTGCGCGAGGAACGGGCGCGGCTCGCCGACGAGCGCGCATCACTGCACGACGCCCTGCGGCAGTCGCAGGCCGAGCCTCTTCCGCTCCACAGCCAGGTGGCCCAGGCCCAGCAGGCCGAGCAGGCCGCGCAGTCGCGCTGCGACCAGGCCCGCGACCGGCTACAGGAGGCACGCACCGCCTGGGCCGTGGCCCGCAAGGAATGGGAAAGCCAGCGCGCCCTGGAGGAAATGGCCGGCCACAGCAGCACCCGCCTGTCGCAGCAGATCGCCGAAGGCCGGCAGCGCCTGCAGGAGGCTCTGGACCAGCAGACAGCCTGGGGTGAGCGGGCCACCGCGCTGCGCGCCGAACTCACCCAGGTCGGCACATCCCTGGCCACGGTGCTGGCCGCCGCTGCGCCCCTGGCCGTGCCCCTGGATGAGCTGGGCCGCTGCGAAGAGCAGGTGGCCCGGCATCGCCAGGAGGTCCTGGAGGCGGAGAGCGCGGCAGCCCGGGCAGCGATGGAGACACAGCGGCGGCACGATCACCTGCGCGAACTGCTGCGCCGCGCCCTGGCCGATATCGGCCCGGAGGCCAGTGCCTATGGGCCGGCCGGCGAGGCGCTCCTGAACGCGCTGATCGAGGATCCCCCGGAGTGGGCCCGGGCACCGCTCGATCCGGCGCTCTCCGGCGAGGAGATGGAACGGCGCATCGCCCATCTGCGGGAGGAGGCACGCCGCATCGGTCCCGTCAATCCCCTGGCCGAAGAGGAGTACCGCCAGGCCCAGGAACGATACGAGTTCCTCGGCCAGCAGCTCCAGGACATGCACGACGCTGTCCGCTCCCTCGAACAGGTCATCGCCGAGCTGGACCAGGCCATGGAGGAGCGGTTCCGGGATACCTTCGAAGCGATCAATCGCGAGTTCCAGGCCTACTTCTCCCGGCTCTTCGCCGGGGGCACAGCCAGCCTGCGCCTGGTGAAGATGGAGGAGGATGAGGACGGGGGCCTCAGCGGCCTGGGAGTGGAGATCGTGGCCCGGCCGCCGGGCAAGCGCGCCCACAGCCTGGCGCTGCTCTCCGGCGGCGAGCGCGCCCTGACCTCGGCGGCGCTGCTCTTTGCCATCCTCAAGGTCAACCCCCGCCCGTTCTGTCTGCTCGACGAGGTCGACGCCATGCTCGACGAGGCCAACGTCGGCCGCTTCCGTGAATGCCTGGAAGAGCTGGCACAACATACCCAGTTCATCGTGATCACGCACAACCGCGGCACTGTGCAGGCGGCACACACCCTCTACGGCGTTTCCATGGCCGAGGACGGCAGCTCGCGGGTGCTGTCGCTCCGGCTGGAGGAGGTGGGGCCACAGCCTGGCGCGGTGGGCGGCTAGCTTCTGCCCGGGCCACGCCGGGCGTCTCGCCCGCTGCGCCGGAGTGGTGCGGGTGCGCGGCTGGTCCCCTCACAAGAGAAACGGGCAACTGCCCGGCATCCGGGCACCAACCGGAAAAGCCGGAACAAGAGGCCGGCCAGGTCGGCCAACAAGAGGGCCGGGCCCTTGCGGGCCCGGCCCCAATGCATCCCACCCCCTGGGGAGGCGGGCCAGACCCGCCCCCCCAGGGAGCGACTGCCGCTAGGGAGCAGCGTCGAAGCCATTGAAGATGAGCGGCAGGTAGAGGTACCAGTACTGCACGACCGGCGGCTGGACGACGATCGGGTGCTCCACCACCACCGTGTCGCAGGTGTTGGTCACCGTCAGCGTCACGGTGAAGGTGCCGGCCGTGGCGTAGATGTGGCTCACGGTGGCCGAGCCGGTCGCGCCGTCGCCGTCGCCAAACTCCCAGGTGTAGAAGAATGGCGGCGTGCCGCCGCCGACCGTGGCCGTGAAGTGGGTGGTGTCGCCCACGAACGGCGAGGTCGGCGTCCAGGTGAAGTCGACGTCGTACGGCCGGACGCAGGCAGCCACGGTGACGGTGTAGGCGACCGTCTGCGGCTCGTGGCAGGGGTTGTCCACGACCATCGTGACCAGGTAGTCCCCGGCCGCGGTGTAGATGTGGGTAACGGTCATCCCGCTGCCCGTGCCACCGTCGCCCAAGTCCCAGGTGAAGGTGATGGGCTGGTCGCCCGCGGCCATCCCGGTGAAGGTGACCTCCTCATCCACCTGCGGGTACTGCGGATCCCAGGTGAAATCGGCGTCGTGCACCGGGTCGCACACGCAGATCTGCTCGACCCAGGTCTCCGTACCGCAGGCGTTGGACGCCTCCAGTGAGACGTCATAGCAGCCGCCCGCGTCGTAGGTGTGGACCGGGTCCTCCAGCGTGCTGGTGATCCCGTCGCCAAAGTGCCACAGGTAGGAGATGGGCTCGCTGCCCGTGGCCGTGGCGTCGAAGGAGACCTGCAGGTCGGCCACGACGTAGGTCACGCTGACCAGGTCGACCGGCGCCAGCACCGTCATGGTGACCGGCACGATCACCTCGGGCTCGTCGGGGTCGTTGCTGTCGATAAGCAGGTTGGCCAAGTAGTCCCCCGGGGCCATACCAGTGGCGTCGAAGGTGACGGTGACGGTCTGGCACATGCCCGGATCGATGCTGCCCTGGCTCGGGTCCTCGCTCAGCCAGGGGACATCCTCACCCGCGATGGTGCCCTCGATGACAAAGGGCATGCCCTGCTGGGTGGAGGTGCCGGAGTCCAGGGCCGCTGCCCAGGCACCGGTGTACTGCAGGGCGTTGCCGGTGGTGGTTTGCCCCAGGATGGTGATCGGCGGCGCCCACGGGCCCGAGGAGAGCGACCCATCCGTCATCCAGTCCAGCCAGTAGGTGCCCGGCGGTAGGGTGACTCCGGCGCTGGCTACGTCGGCAAAGATGTAGCGGTTGTCGGCGCAGGGGCTGGTGTCGCTGTCGCGCTGGATGTTGCTAAAGGTCGAGGAGAGCAGCCGGTTGGTGGTCAGGTCGCCAAAGACGACGCTGCTGCCCGGAACGTCGGGCGGTCCGTCCCAGATCTGGTAGTAGACGCCGGTGATGGGCGAGGGGTCGCTCGGCGCGCCGGTCTGGTAGGCGAAGAAGGTGATGGTGTCGATCTGCCAGCCGGCCGGGTCGGTGATCTCAAAGTCGTCGGCCATGCGGTAGCCCAAGGAGAACTGGTGGCCGAATCCCAGGGTGTTCATCCCCAGGCCGGTCTGCAGGCGGCTGGCATCCTGGCCGCCGCAACCACCGGGGTGGGTCACCAGCGGCCCGTTGTCCCAGAGGACGTCCTCGGGATGGCTCCACAGCGCCGCCGGACCCTCAGCCGCGGGCGCGGCCGGCTCTACCCCGCCGGCCCGGTCGGCGACGGTGGACGGGTCGTAGACCACGGGCCGCGGCGCGGCCGCGCTACCGGCAGTCCGCACGATCACGGGCTGCTCCATGATCCGCCAGTACAGCGAGCAGACACCCACGTTGCAGATAAGCAGGTCCTGGGTTGCGGTCGTATCGGGGCAGAGCTCGGCCTCCAGGGCCAGCGGGGTCACTTCGATGTCGGGGTCGCCCACCACCTGCGTGCTGGCCGTGAAAGGCACCATCACCCCCGGCATGCCAGCCACGCCCTGGTTGACGATTGCCTCGCCGCAGCCGGCCGTCACGGTCACGTCAAAGGAGATGACGATCTGTGGCGGCTGGGCCACACCGGTGAAGGCCAGGCTAGAGTGCCACGTCGATGTGCCGTACCCAGTGAGCGAAGTGATCGCGTTGGTCGCCGGGTCAAAGACGTTCAGCTGCGTGCCGTCGAGGCTAGCGCTGTAGATCAGCGCGTTGCCGCGATCTCCCGCTGCGCTGTTGTACCAGCCGGGGCTCACGCCGTGGTCGAAGGGCGGCAGCGCGGGGTTGCTCAGGTCGAAGGAGTGGATGTTGCTGCCACCCGCCTCGAAGTAGTAACGCCCGTCCAGTATCACACTGAAGCGAGCATTCTCTCCGTTCGGCACCGAGGAGAGGAAATCGGTGATGGTCCAGGTGTGTACGTCGATCATGTGCGCGTTGGTGGTCCAGGCCTCTCCGACCACGTACTGGTCAGCCGTCGGATCATAGTCGCCCATGGCGTTCCCGGTAAAGGGCAGGGCCAGCGTGTTCCACACCCCGCCGGACGTGTAGTACAGGGTGGTGTTGTTCCACTCTGTGTACAGGAACTCGCCGGCGTTGGTGATCTCCAGGTTGCCCTGCTGCCCCGAGGAGCCGGGCGGCGCTGCCATGACCGCGGTCCAGGTATCGGTGGCCGGGTCATAGATGTCGATGGTGCCGGCGGTGTGGTTGTAGGCGTAGAGATCGCCCGCGGCGCTGACGGCCATCTGGGCGCCGGTCTCGTAGGGGGTCAGCGTGGTCCAGGAGTCGATGGCCGGGTCGTAGACGGCGAAGGTGGTGTCGCCGATGTCGAGGCTCGTCAGGTACAACAGCCCCCCGTCCTGGAGGGGCCTGGGGCTGCCGGTCGGCAGGACCGGCCGGGCCGGCTGCACGCCGCTCGCCGTGTCGGGCACGCGTCCTGACGGCACCGTCCTCTGCACCGGCGCGGCTGCCGGGGCCGGAGCGGGCCCGGCGGCCCGCGGCACGTTGGACGTCCAGTAGACCGCGTTGTCCACGTCGTCGTACCAGGCATAGCCGGCGTTGAAAGCCAGGTTGTCGGCATACTCCACGCCCGCCGGCAGCGTGTCGCTCATGTACATGCCAGGCGTGATCGGAGCGCTAACGACGATCGTGTAGTGGATGACCTCACCGGGCAGGGCCGTAGCCGGGGCCTCCTTCCAGGCATCGAAGGGGATGACCTGGGCCGTGCTGATGAGCACGTCGTCGATGTACCAGCCGGCGTGGTTCACCACCATGGAAGCCATCATGTGGAACTCGATCGTGACGGGGCCGCCGGCAAAGGGCGTCAGGTCGACGGCCTGCTGTACCCAGGCGGTCGGCTGCACGAAGCTCGGCTCGCAGTGCGGAAAGACGCGGGTGCCGTTGGCATAGACCTCGGCCCAGTCCCAGTTCGAGAAGAGGTCGTACCACTCCCACCAGCTCATCTCGACGGGCGCCGTCACACCGGTGAGATCGATGTTGAAAGAGAGGATGGAGTCGTCGGCTGGGTTGGTGTTGGTGCAGGTGTCATAGCCCTGGTTGTTGCCCCGGTTGACGTAGCACGTGTTGAGCACCGTGCCCCACATGTGGGTGCCGGAGTAGGCGGAGGGCGGCGGGTAGTTCGACGAGTCGCACGTGTTTCCCACCCACGCATAGACACCCCATTCCCAGTCCAGGGTGCCGGCGAAGCCGCCGTCGTTGGCCTCAAAATCCCAGAAGTAGAGGATGGCTTCTGGCGGCACGCCGGGAGGGGCTTCGACTGCCCCCCCGTGCGGCACGGGGACCGCATCGACGCTTCCCTGCGCCCATGCCGCCGGGGCCAGGCCGGCCAGGAGAAGCACAAGGACAAGAACAGTCCAGGAGCGTTTCATCGGACTCCTCCTTTCGTCTGTGGATATCGGAGAGACACGCGAAGACCGCTGCTGGCGGGGCAGCCGGCAGATACGAACCACTGCCACCCTGTCGGCCCGCGTCACCTCCTTTCTCCCATAGATGGATCGGCCATCGATGTGTGTCCCACTGGCACGATTGCCGACAGAGGAAGCGAATCAGAGCTCGCCGGGGCACGCTTCCATTATACCACGCCTGTCAATCCCCACCGCCGACAGCCGATCCCAAGCAGGGACAGCCCGGGATATCAGGGGATGTCAGCCTCCTGAGGAGAGCCCATGCCCCGTGCCAATCCTGCATCTTGCTTCCTGCATCTTGCCCCCCGCATCCCTTTGCATTACAAAGCGCTATCTGCTATAATACCAGCGGTACCGAGTGCAGCTCAGGGCCAAAGGAGGAGCGATGTCCCGTCTGAAGACGTCGTCCGGCCAGTTCGGGCTGATCGGAGGAATCTGTCGCGCCAGCAGCGACTGCATCCTCGCCCAAGAGCCCTCCCCTGCTTCCCCCATCGCTCGCCGCAAAGGCAACCTGTACATCCTGGCCGAGCCTGTGCTGGAGGGCGGCCGCGGCTACCAGGCTGCCCGCCAGGTCATCACCGAGATCGCCGAGCACTACTACACCTCCCCCACCCCCAGCGTCACCACATGCCTGGGCCGCGCCATCCGCGAGGCCAACCGCAGTCTCTTCGCACAGAACATGCAGGCCTCGGCCCACGAGAAGGTCACGGTCGGCGTCACCTGCGCCGTCGCGCGCGGGGAGGAGCTCTTCCTGGCCCAGGTGCTGCCGGGCCAGGCTTATGCCGTGCACCAGGGCCGCATCCGGTCGGTCCCCCTGAACCCCTCGTGGGACCCGGAGGCGGCGACACTTCCGACGATGGCCCGGCTGCTGGCCGTGGGCTGGGCCGAGGAGATCAGCCCGGAGTTCTTCCACAGCCCCCTGGCCTCGGGCGACGTCTTTGCCCTGTGCACCAGCAACATCGGCCGCTCCCTGGGCAAAGAGGAGGCTGAACAGATCCTCCTGTACCAGGAGCCCGGCGACGTAGTCGAGCAGCTCTACCGGCGCGTGCACCAGCAGGGCTTTCACGAGGCCCACGCCGTCGTCGTGGAGATGCGGCCGGCCGTGAGCCGCCAGGCAGCGGCCTTCTTCAGCAAAGAGGGTCTCAAGGAACGCGCCCGCCTGGCCGGCGAGTCGGTCGCCGCCTGGGGCGGCTACATCGGCACGGAGGCCCGCCGGCTGCTCACGCGGCCCAAGAAGGCCGGCCGGCGGGCGGCCCACCCCAAGCCCCGCCCGCGGCCGGAACCAGCCGCGCAGCCGGAGATCCCGCCGCCCCTGGTACGCCCCAGGCCGGCCACCCCGTGGTGGAAGACCCTCCGGCAGCGCGCCTATGACCTGTCACACCCCGAGGAGCGCCTGCCCCGCCTGGAGCGCCCGCGCCTGCGCATACCGCCGCCCCGCGGCAAGCGCCGCTGGGCCCCCTATGCCATAGGCTTCGCCGCCGTCGCCATCCTGGCGACTCTCATCATCCTCTTCGCCCGCGGCTGCCAGGGACAGAGCGAGGCCACCGTCACCCAGATGATCGACGCCGCCCGGGTGCAGATCGACAACGCAGCACGCGTCGTCAGCGTGGCCGAGGCCAACCGCGGCCTGTCCGTGGAGCAGGACCTATCCCTCATCGCCGAGGCAAACGAGCGCCTGGACCAGACGGAGCAGCTGCTGCTGGACGCGCTGTCCACCCGCGGGCCCAGCCCGCGCATCGACCTCACCCTGCGCGACCTGCGCGACGAGCGCGACCGCCTCAACAGCGTCACCCGCTTCGAGACACTGGATATGCTGCTGGACATGAACGCAATCAGCGCGACCATGGCCACCGACTTCCCCCGCGGATGCCGCGGCGATTGCGCCCTGCGCGATCTGGTGACGATCAGCAGCACCATCTACCTGCTCGATACGAGCCGGGGCAACGTCTACGGCTACTCCCTGGAGAGCAACGGCGTCAGCCCCGTCCTGGGCCCGGGGGTACTGATCCGCGACTGCGAGGGCCGCGACATCGAGGCCGGGCCTATCCTCGACATCACCCTGGTGCAGCGCGTGGGCACCTGCTCACCGGGCCAGCCAATCGCCACCTGGCTGGCCGCCGTGGACGCCAACAAGGTGCTCTACCTGTACCACCAGGGCGACTGGCAGACCTACCAGCTCTTCAGTCAATCGGACTGGCAGACCCAAACCGTCGACCTGGACAACTATGACGGCAACCTGTACGTACTCAACGGCGAGATGGGCCAGGTGCTAAAGTACTACCGCAACTCCTACGAGATGCGCCCCGAGTCGTGGCTCAAGGACCCGTCCCGCGCCCAGGCCCAGTCCGCCACCGACATGGCCATCGACGGTTCGATCTACCTCCTGCTGAACGACGGCAAGTCGGTGCAGGTCCTCTCCAAGGGGGCACTGGAGCGCACCCTGGTCTACCGGGTGTACCCGCCGACGGTATTCCCCGCGGGCATCACCGTGGACCTGCTGAACCTCGAGGGCAGGTACCTGTACGTGGTCGACCTCTACGGCCGGATCGTCCAACTGCGCAAGGAGGGGCCGGCCCCGTTCGTCCGCGTGCTGGAGGGCCCCCACGAGGGCGACCTGCGCGAGGTGCAGGCGGTGGCCGTCCAGGAGAAGCGCGGACAGGCGCGGGAAGACACTCTCTATCTGCTGATCGGAGCCAGGCTGTACCGGGGCACCGCCCCGGCCCCGGCAGACGACGTGCCACTGCCCACCGTGACCCCTGCCCCGACCGCGACCCCGTGAGCTGCCAGCCGACCATAGGACCCGGTCATGCCCACTCTGGGTGAGATGCTGCGAGAGCGACGTCAGGAACACCGCTGGACGCTGGAGGAAGTGGCGCAGCGGACGCGCATCCGCCGCGAGTACCTGCAGGCGCTAGAAGAGGATCGGTTCGAGTTGCTGCCGGCTGACGTCCAGGCGCGCGGCTATGTGCGCAACTATGCGCTGGCGTTGGGGATGGACGCGGCGCAGGCCCTGGCCCTCTACCAGCAGCAGCGCGGGGCGCCTGAGCTCGCCTCGATCGCCCCGGTCACCCGGCCCCTGCGAACGCACTCATTTGTCCTGCCCGGCCTCGGGTTCGCCCTGCTGGCCACGCTGATCACGGCCGCCTGTGCCACGCTGATCTACTTCGGCTGGCTCAACCCGCCGCCCCCCCAGGTCACCCCCACAGCTACTCGCACCACGCCTACGGCCATCCTGCCTACCCCGACGCCCACCGTCCGCCTGATCGTCGCCACCCCCACGCCCAGCCCCACGGTGGCACCTTCCCCCGGCACCTACACCGGCCTGGAGGCCGTCCTGCGCATCACGGCCCCCTGTTGGCTGCTCGTCACCGCCGACGGCAACCGTGTCTACGAGGGCACCCTCAACACCGGCGCAACGCGCACCTTTACCGCTACGCGCGAGTTGCGCATCCGCATGGGCAACGCCGGCGGGGTCCAGGTGACCCTGAACGGCCAGGCCCTGGGAGTCCAGGGGCAACCCGGCCAGGTGGTCACGCAGACCTGGACATGGCCATGATGCGCCTGGCGCTGGGGCAGATGGACGTCGCGCCGGGCCGACCTGCGGACAACTTTGCCCGGGCTGAGGTCCTGGCCGGTGCCGCGGCCGAGTCCGGCGTCGATCTCCTGCTCCTGCCCGAGCTGTGGCTGAGCGGCTTTGACCTGGGCCGCGCCGTGGAGCACGCCCGCTCCCTGGCCGACGAGTGGTTGCCCCGGTGGGTCCAGCTGGCCCGGGCCAACGGGCTGTACATCGGCGGCTCGGTGCTGGCGCCGGATCCGGCGGGCCGGCCGGCCAACACGGCCCTGCTTGTCTCCCCAGGAGGCGACCTCAGCGCCTGCTACCGCAAGGTGCACCTCTTTGCCCCGATGCAGGAGCAGCAGTACCTCGTCCCCGGCCGGGACGCCCCCGTCTTCGACCTGCCCTGGGGACGCACCGCGCTGGCGATCTGCTATGACCTGCGCTTCCCCGAGCTCTTCCGCCGATTCTCCGCAGGCGATGCCGCCCTGGTCCTGCTGCCGGCCCAGTGGCCGGGCCGGCGACTGGCCCACTGGCAGGTCCTGCTGCAGGCCCGCGCCATCGAGAACCAGTTCTTCCTGGCCGCGTGCAACCGCGCCGGGCGCGACGAGGACGGCACCACCTTCCCCGGCCACAGCGCCGTGGTCGGGCCGTGGGGCCAGGTGATGGTGGAGGGCGGGACAGACCAGGCCCTCCTCCTGGCCGATCTCGACCTGGCCGAAGTCGCCCAGGTGAGGCGGGAGTTTCCCGTGCTGGCGGACCGCCGCGATTCCCTCTTAGCCTAGGTCGCACGCGGACAGCAGAACGCGGGAGCCCTCGAGGGCTCCCGCGCTGCAGGTGACATCTCCAGTGCCTCAGCTCCGCCGCCGCCCCCCGCTTGCCAGCATAATGAAGTAAAAGAGCTGCAGCACCGCGGTCAGCAGGGCGGCCACGTACGTCCACGAAGCCGCGCGCAGCACCTTGCGCGCCCCGTCTACCTCCTCAGGAACGACCAGGGCCGTGCGCTCCAGCATGGCGATGCCGCGCCGGCTGGCGTCCAGCTCCACCGGCAGGGTGACCAGGTAGAAGAGGGCCGCCGCGCCAAAGAGGATGACCCCGCCCCAGGCCAGCGGGCCGAAGTTAAAGATCACCCCGAGCAGCACCAGGTAGGGGCCGGCCATCGAGCCGATGTTGGCCACCGGCACCAGGCTGCTGCGCGCGCGGACCAGCCCGTACCCAGTGTGGAACTGCTGGGCGTGGCCTACCTCGTGGGCGACGATGCCCAGTGCCGCTACCGAGGGCACGTTGGCTACCCCGGCGGAGAGGCGCAGGGCGTTGGTGCGGGGATCGTAGTGATCGCTGAGCTGCCCCGACGTCCCCTCGAGCCGCACCTCCCCCAGCTCGTTGTACATCAGCAGGTGCTGGGCCGCCTGTGCCCCGGTGATGCCGCGGGCGTTGCGCACCTGCGAGTAGCGCTTGTAGGCGTTGCCGACCATCACCTGGGCCACGATCCCCAGGATCAGGGCCGGCCCGACGATCAGCAGATACAAAGGGTCGAACCACATGGAAGCACCTCCGTCGACTGCACCACACCCAACACAGTCACTTGTACGGACAAGGCCGACTTTAGGTTACCACAGCGCTGTTAGAGCTGCATTAGAGACCCGCTAGAGCCATCCCAGGACATGCAGCAGCTCGTCGTGCACCAGGCCGTTGGAGGCCACCAGTCGCCGGCCGCGCACGTCCCACGGCCGGCGGCCCGCGCCCGTCACCTGCCCGCCGGCCTCCAGGACGATGAGCCCTGCGGCGGCCATGTCCCAGGGTCTGAGCCCTATCTCCCAGTGGGCCTCCTGCCGGCCGGCGGCGACGTAGCACAGGTCCAACGCCGCCACCCCACTGCGGCGGATGCCCGACACCCGCGGCACGACCCGGCCGAACTCGGCCACGTTGTTGTCGGGGCGGGTAGCCTTGTCATAGGAGAAGCCGGTGCTGACCAGGCTGACCAGGAGCGGAGCCCGCGTCGAGACGCGCAGCGGCCGGCCGTTCAGGAAGGCGCCGCCTCCTCGGGCAGCCCAGAAACACTCGTCCAGGAGCGGATCATAGACCACTCCCAGGATGGGCGCGCTCTCCTGCCACAGGGCCAGCGACACGGCAAAGTGCGGGTAGCCGTGGGCATAGTTGTGCGTGCCATCGAGCGGGTCCACGAACCAGCGATAGGGCGAGGCGGCCTCCTGACCCTGCCCCTCCTCGGCCTCGATGGCGTGGTCGGGAAAGCGCTCCCGCAGCGCGGCCACGATCAACCGCTCCGAGGCCACGTCCACCTCGGTGACCAGCTCGACCGCGCCCTTCTGTTCCACCTGGTGCGTCTGCGCGAAGCGCTCCCGCAGCAGCGCTCCGGCCCGGCGGGCCAGGGTCTGGGCAAAGGCGATGGCGTCATCACCGACGTCGTCACGAATCCGCGAACTCACCAGAGGCGCAGGCCTTTCACCCGAACTGCTGCAGGAAGCGCAGGTCCCCCGCGTAGAACCAGCGGATATCGTCGATGCCGTACTTGAGCATGGCGATGCGCTCGGGCCCCATCCCGAAGGCAAAGCCGCTCACCCGGGCCGGGTCGTAGCCGCCGTTGCGCAGGACCACGGGGTGGACCATGCCGGCCCCCATGATCTCCAGCCAGCCGGTGTGCTTGCAGACGCGGCAGCCGCTCCCCCCGCACAGGATGCAGTCCATGTCGACCTCGACGCTGGGCTCGGTAAAGGGAAAGTAGCTGCAGCGGAAACGCACCTGCCGGGCCGGCCCGTACATGCGCCGGGCAAACTCCACGATCACCCCCTTCAGGTCGGCCATGGTGATGTGCTCGCCGACGGCCAGGCCCTCTACCTGGTAGAACATGCTCTCTGCGCGGGTCGTGACCTGTTCGTAGCGGTGGCACCGGCCCGGCAGGATGACGCGGACCGGTTCGGGGCAGTACGCGCGCAGCGCCCAGATCTGTCCCGGCGAGGTGTGGGTGCGCAGCAGCACGCCGGGGCGGGTGGTATGAAACGTGCTCCACATGTCGCGCGCAGGGTGATGCGGCGGGATGTTCAGCAGCTGGAAGTTGCGCTCGTCGGTCTCCACATCGGGGCTGAACAGGACCTGGAAGCCCATATCGGCGAAGATGGCATAGATCTGCCGCAGGACGCGGGTGGTGACGTGTATGTGGCCTACCTGGGGCACCAGCCCCGGCATGGTCACATCCACCCGTTCGGCCTGCAGCGCCGCTTGCAGCTGCCCTGCCTGTAGCGCCTGGGCCCGGCTCTCGCCGGCCGCCTCCAGCTCGGCCCGCAGGTCGTTGGCTGCCCGGCCGGCCCGGGGCCGCTCCGCGGCCGGCAGCCCTCCCAGGCTCCTCAGCAGCTCGCTGACCGCCCCCTTCTTCCCCAGGTAGGCCCGCCGCCAGTTTTCCAGCTCGGCAATAGTGCCGGCCTGCTCCAGCCTGCGCAGGGCTTCCTGGCGCAGGTCGCGCAGCGACTCCAGCATCAGACCTCCTCCTGCACCTTGAGCAGCTCCGGCTGCAGGACCAGCCACAGGTCGGGAAAGCGCCGGCGGATGGCGCGGACTATGCCCGCTGACGACAGGTCCACCTCCTCCCGCAACTGCTGCTGCGGTCCATGCTCGAGAAAGCGATCGGGGATGCCGATGCGCAGGAACTGCCGGTCGGCGGTGAGCAGCTTGCGCTCGTAGAACTCGATCACGGCGCTGCCAAAGCCGCCCTCGAGGGCGTTCTCCTCCACGGTGACGATGCGTTTGAAGTTGCGGGCCAGCGCATAGAGGACGGCCTTGTCCAGCGGCTTGACGAAGCGCGCGTTGACCACCGCCGCCTCGACGCCGTCCGCGGCAAGCATCTCCGCCGCCCGCATGGCGGGATAGACCATCGAGCCCACCGCCAGGATGGCCAGGGATCCGCCGGCCCCCTTGCGCAGCACCTCGGCCACCCCTACCGCCACCGTGGCCCGCCCTTCGTCCAGCGGTACACCGACGCCCGCCCCACGGGGATAGCGGATGGCCACCGGGCCGTCGATCTCCAGGGCCGTCCAGAGCATGCACTGTAGCTCGCACTCGTCCTTCGGCGCCATCACCACCATGTTGGGGATGTGGCGCAGATAGGAAAGGTCAAAGACCCCGTTATGCGTAGGACCGTCGTCGCCGACGACGCCGGCGCGATCGAGGGCAAAGATCACCGGCAGGTTCTGCAGGGCAACATCGTGGATGACCTGGTCGTAGGCCCGCTGCAGAAAGGTCGAGTAGATGGCCACGATCGGGCGCAGGCCCTGGGTGGCGAGGCCGGCGGCGAACGTGACTGCGTGTTCCTCGGCGATGCCTACGTCGAAGAAGCGCTGCGGAAAACGCCGGGCAAACTCCACCAACCCTGTGCCGTCGCACATGGCCGCGGTGATGGCCACGACGCGGGGGTCGGCCTCGGCCATGCGGATCGCCGTCTGACCAAAGACTTTGCTGTAGCTGGGGGCGGTGCCTTTGCCCTCGCCGTTGGGAGCGACGCCATGAAAGTTCGTGGGGTCCTGCTCCGCCGGGACGTACCCCTTGCCCTTGGTCGTGTAGACGTGCACCAGGACCGGCCCGCTGACGCGGCGGGCCGCCCGCAGGGTATGGACCAGGTCGGCCAGGTCGTGCCCGTCGACAGGGCCGATGTACACCAGCCCCAGCTCGTCCCAGAGGCGCGTGGGGATGAGGAACTCGCGGAAGCTGTTCTTCAGTCGGCGCAGCAGGCCCAGGAGTGGCCGACCCAGAAGCGGCATGCGCTGCAGCAGCTTCTCGGCCCGGCCCTTGACCTCCTGGTAACGCGGGTCCGAGCGCAGCCGGTTGAGGTAGCGTGACACGGCACCGACGTTCGGGGCGATCGACATGCCGTTGTCGTTGATGACGACCATCAGCCGGGTCCTGGCGAGGCCGGTGTTGTTCAGCGCCTCGTAGGGCATGCCGCAGGTCATCGACCCATCGCCGATCACGGCCACCACCTCGAAATCCTGCCCCTGCAGGTCGCGCGCCTGGGCGATGCCCAGGGCGGCGGAGATGGAGGTGCCGGCGTGGCCGGCGCCAAAGGGGTCGTGAGGGCTCTCGGCGCGGCTGGTAAAGCCGCTCAGCCCACCTTTCTGCCGGATCGTGCGGAAGCGGTCCCGGCGGCCGGTCAGCAGCTTGTGCACGTACGACTGGTGGCTGACATCCCAGATGATCTTGTCCCGGGGGCTGTCGAAGACGGTATGCAGGGCGATGGTCAGCTCGACCACGCCCAGGTTCGAGGCCAGGTGTCCCCCGGTCTGGGGAACCACGTCGATCAACTCCTGCCGCACCTCTGCCGCCAGCTGACGCAGCTCGCGCAGCGACAGCCGCTTGAGATCGGCCGGCTCCCTGACGCGCTCCAGAACCCGTTGTCCCATCACTGCCTCCGACCCCGATTCGCGCGTTCGTGCGCCGGGGCCACACATGCCGGCCCACTGGCCGGGGCAACTGCCGGCTGCCCCGACCCCCGCCCGCGGCAACCTCGCCGAACCGAGCCAGCCTCCTCCGGCCGGCGCATGCCCGGCACTCGCCAAGGCGGAACAGGCCGGCCTACTTCTCCTGTCGGTCGCGCGCGGCGCGGATCTCCTGCTCCAGGCGAAAGGCTTCGGCTCGCAGGCGCTGGCGCTGTACCTGCAGCCCAGGCAGCGTGGCACTGCGGCTGACCTGGGCCCGCCGCCGCTCACCACCCCGACTGCGCGAGATCTCGGCCTGGAGGTGCGCGATCTGCTCTTCGACCGCCTTCTCCTCCTGGCGCAAGCGCTGCAGCTCCTGCTGCAGCCGCTGCAGAGGATCGCCGCTCTCTTCTGCCGCCACTGTTTTCTCGGCCATTGGCCTCCATCCTTTCGCGAGACCCTCGCGTGTTCGAAGCAGCGGAGCGTCAGCGGGATGGCCGGCGCACCGTCTTCCGGAACGCGCGAAGCTCGCCAGAGCGCGCCCGGAGGGACTCGAACCCCCAACCATCGATTCCGAAGACCGACGCTCTATCCCTTGAGCTACGGGCGCCCCATGAGCCGCCTGCGACGAGACCATTATAGCACGTTCGCCCCGATTCGCCAAGGACTCGCGTCACATCGGATGCATATCTCTAGATGGGCAAGGAGCGCGGCCGATCCCTGAGCGGAGCGGCCAAAGGCCGCGTAGTCGAAGGGCGGCCGCGCCTCCAGGGGCAGCGGCCCTTCGACTTCGCCGCTCTCCGCTTCGCTCCGAGCGGCTCCGCTCAGGGACCGCTTGCCTGCCCATCCACAAACATGCATCCCATCACATCGGCCGCGCACACGGGCGCGCAGTCAGAGCTTGCTCTTGACCCCGTAGACGTAGCCACCGCGCAGGCCGGCCAGCTCCTGCGTATAGACAAAGGCGTCCGGGTCAGCCGCCGTGACGACCCGCACCAGGCGGGCGACGTCTCCCATCGAGACCACCGCCGACAGCACCGCCACCCGCCCCTGACGCCCCACTCCGGAGTAGCGCGTCAGGGCAAAGCCGGCTTCCCTCACCGCGGCCTCCAGCGCATCGTGCGGCTCGTGGCCGATCACCGTCACCTCGACCACGCCGCGGGCCATGCGCTCGGAGAGAAACACCCCCATCAGCGTCCCGGTGGCGAACCCGGCCGCATAGACCACCACCTGGACCCAGCTGACGATGCTGGTCAGGTCATGCATGCCGCTGATCACCTGGCTGACGACCAGGATGTAGATCAGGATCTCGAAGAAACCGATCAGGGCGGCCACGTACTTGCGGCGGCGGACGATCATCTGCACGCGGATCGTGCCCATGCCAACGTCCACAACCCGCGAGAAGAAGATGGCCACGCTCAACAGAATCACATCCCAGGGCATCGACCCTCCTTCGTCCATGCTCCCCGGTCGGCGCAAAGCACCGCAGCCAGCTGCGCGCGGGAGATGGGCCCCTGGCGCACGATCACCGGTGGATCTGCGGTCAGGTCCACAACTGTCGATGGCCGCCCGCCCGGGCAGGTCCCACTGTCCAGGATGAGCGGAATGCGCCCTCCCAGCTGGGAGAGAACCGCTGCGGCGGTGGTGGCCTCCTCGGCCCCCGAGCGATTGGCGCTGGTGGCCGCCAGCGCAATCCCGAGCCGCCGCGCCAACTCGCGCGGCAGCGGGTGGTCCGGCAGGCGCACGGCCACGTTCGGCCGGCCGGCCGCGACCGCGGCGGGTACCTCCGGCCGCCGCCACAGGACCATGGTCAGGCCGCCGGGCCAGAAGCGTGCCGCCAGCTCCCAGGCCGTGGCCGGGATGTCCCGGCAGAACCGCTCGATGTCGCCGGCCTCGGCCAGCAGCAAGGGCACGGCCTGGCTCCTGGGCCGGTCCTTGACACGGTAGAGCTGCTCCACGCCGGCCGCGCTGTCCAGCGCGGCGCCCAGGCCGTAGACGGTGTCGGTGGCAAAGGCGATCACCTGGCCTTGCCGCAGCCGGCGACAGGCCTCCTCCAGTGCCGTTTCCTCCTGCGCCCGGCGGATGACGGTATCCCACCCATGCACGCCATCACCGCGCTCTCGCAAGAGCCCCTCCTAGCAGGCCCAGGACCTGTGCCGCCAGCAGGACCACCGCCCCCAGCGTCACCAGGACGTACTCCCGGGCCACGCGCCACGTCAGCGTGCCCTGCAGGTGATGCCGAACCGGGTTCACCAACGCGTAGAAAAGGATCAGCAGGAAGGCTCCCCCGACGATCCCGTTGATGGCCCAGTAGTTCAGCGGCCACGTCACCTCGCCCACGCAGAGGCCCACCACGGCCGCGTACAGGCGGACGCGACTGCGCGCCGCCAGCCGGTGCAGCAGCGTCCACGCCAGCAGCATGGTGACGACGACGATTGCCGTGGCCGAGAAGAGGCTGCGCAGCTTTAGGGCGTAGATGGAACCGTACAGGAAGAATGCCACCACGTACACCAGCACGCTCAGGATCCGCTGGCTCCACGCGCGCACCGCCGGGCGCTCGTCGGCAGCATAGTGCTGCGCTACCAGGGCCGTCACCAGGACCGCACCGGTAACACCCAGGCCCACACCCCGGGCCACGGGACTCACCAGCAGCCGCAGGAAGAGGAAAGAGGTCAACGTCGCCAGCACCGGTACAACCCACGAGGCTGGGTGCAGCTGCCTCCCCCGGTGGCCGGGCACATCGACCTCCACATCGGGCTGCACACTCTCTGTACCGACGACGACGACGAGCAGCAAGAAGATCAGGATCAGCCAGGCGATCGAGACGCCGGCCTCGTACTCCCCCGGAAGGGGTACGGTGAAGGTGAGGCTGTTGATGCCCTCCACCAGCAGGATCAGGCCCAGGCCCATCAACACGATGGCTACGAGGGGCAGGACGCGCTCATAGCGAGGCATGGTGATCGCTCCATCGGCTCCCGGCCGGGCTGGCGGCCCCACAGCGCGCCGCAATCTCGCGGGCGGCAATGACACCGGCGGCCGAGGCCTGGATGAGGCCCCGCGTCACGCCGGCACCGTCCCCGACGGCGAACAGGTTCGCCACCTGCACCGTCTCCAGGGTCGAGGTCAGGTCCAGCCGGGAGGAGTAGAACTTGGCCTCGACCCCATAGAGCAGGGTGTGTCGCGAGTTCATGCCCGGTGCCAGCTTGTCCAGCGCCTCCAGCATCTCCATCAGGTCGGCCAGGTAGCGGTACGGCAGGACGAAACTCAGATCGCCAGGCACAGCGCTCTTCAGAGTGGGCTCCACGATGCTGCGCGCCAGGCGGGCCGGGGTGGTGCGCCGGCCGGCGCGCAGGTCCCCCAGGCGCTGCACCATGACCCCACCGCTGAGAACGTTGGCCAGCCGCGCCAGATACCGGCCGTAGGCGATGGGCTCGTGGAACGGCTCGGTGAACGACGTCGACACGAGCAGGGCCAGGTTGGTGTACTCGGTCGGCCGCTCGGCGTAGCTGTGCCCGTTGACGAGCACGACCGGGGGGTCGCCGTCGGCGAACTCGGGGGTCACCTCGCCGTGTGGACAGACGCAGAAGGTGCGCACCCGGTCGTCAAAGGCGCGGGTGATGTACTCCAGCTTCATCTCGTAGAGCCGGTCCGTCAGTGGTGCCAGCACCGCCGCCGGCACCTCCACACGCACGCCCACATCCACGGGGTTGTTGCAGAGGACAATGCCCAGGCGCTCGGCTTCGCCGCGCAGCCAGGCGGCGCCCTCGCGCCCGGGCGCGGCGATGACGTAGCCGGCGCCGATGGTCTGGCCCGTGGCCGTAGTCACGCCGGCGACATGGCCATCGTCCACCTCCAGGCGCGCGACGGCGGTGTTGGTGCGAATCTCCACCCGCCCGGCCAGGGCCTCCTGCATCGCGCGGACGATCTCGCCGCAATGCTCCGTCCCCAGGTGGCGGATCGGTACCTCCACCAGGCGCAGGTCGGCCAGCGTAGCCTGGTGCTGCAGGTCCTCCAGCTCATCGCCGAGGCCATAGACCCGCTCGGTCGCGCCGAACTCGCGGTAGACCGCGTCGGCGTAGCGCACGACCTGCTCCAGCTCGTCGCGAGGCAGATAGTCGCCCAGCCAACCGCCCACATCGGGCGCGAGGGTGAGCTTGCCGTCGGAGAAGGCGCCGGCCCCACCCCATCCGCACAACTGCGCGCAGGGGCGACAATGGCGGCACTCGCCGCCAACATCGCGGATGGGGCAGAGCCGCCGATCGAGGGCATGGCCCTTTTCCAGGAGGAGGACGCGCAGGCTGGTTCCGCGGGCCAGCTCCAGCGCGGCAAAGATGCCGGCCGGCCCGGCCCCGACGATGATCACGTCGTAGCGCTCGGCCATGTTCGGCTCCTGCCCGTGCTAGCCCCCGAGCGGCGCGAAGCGCGCAGTAAAGTGCCGCAGGTACGGCGGTTCGTGGACGATGCGCATGCCACGGATATCGGCGCGTCGCCCGTGGACCTCGGCCACCGTCTCGGCAACATAGTCCATGTGGGTGTTGGTATAGACCCGCCGCGGGATAGCCAGGCGCACCAGCTCCAGCGCCGGGTAGATCATCTGCCCCGTCTCCGGATCGCGGCGGGCGTTCATGACCGTGCCGATCTCCACCGTGCGGATGCTGCCGGCGACATAGATCTCTACCGTCATGGCCTGGGCCGGCAGGTATTCCTGCGGCAGATCGGGCAGGAAGCGCCGCCCGTCCAGGTAGACGGCGTGCCCGCCAACGGGCTCCAGGATGGGGACTCCCAGCTCCTTCAGCCGCTCGCCCAGGTAGCGCACCTGGCCGATGCGGTAGGCCAGGTAGCGCTCGTCGAGGGCCTCCCACAGCCCCCGGGCAATGGCCTCCAGGTCGCGGCCGGCCAGCCCGCCGTAGGTGGAGAAACCCTCCCACAGGATCAGCCGCTGGCAGACCCGCTCGTAGAGCCGCGCATCGCGCATGGCCAAGAAGCCGCCGATGTTGACCAGCCCGTCCTTCTTGGCGCTCATCGTGCAGCCGTCGGCGAAGGAGAAGGCCTCACGGGCGATGTCCACGATAGGCCGGCCGGACTGGCCGGGCTCGCGCTGCTGGACAAAGTAGGCGTTCTCGGCGTGGCGGCAGGCATCCAGGAAGAGCGGGATGCCGTACCGGTGCAGCACCTCACTGGCCTGGCGGATGTTCTCCAGCGCCACGGGCTGGCCGCCGCCGTTGTTGTTGGTGATGGTGATCATGCCCAGCGGCACCCGCTCCACACCGACCTCGCGGATCAGGGCCTCCAGCCGGACCACATCGATGTTGCCCTTGAAGGGATGCGGGTCGAGCGGGTCCAACCCCTCGGGAATGACCAGGTCCACGGCGTTGGCCCCGAGGGCCTCGATATTGGCGCGCGTAGTGTCAAAGTGCATGTTGCTAGGCACATAGTCGCCCGGGTGCAGCATCGTGGCAAAGAGCAGGTGTTCGGCCGCGCGGCCCTGGTGCGTCGGCACAAAGTGGGGAAACCCGAAGATGCCCCGGACCGCCTCCTCGAGGCTGTAGTAGTTGCGGCAGCCGGCGTAAGATTCGTCGCCGATCATGATGCCGGACCACTGCCGGTCGCTCATGGCCGAGGTGCCGCTGTCGGTCAGCAGGTCGATGTAGATGTCCTCGGCGCGCACCCGGAACAGGTTGTAGCCGGCCTCGGCGACGATGCGGCGGCGCTCCTCCGGCGTCGTCACGCGGACCGGTTCGACAACCTTGATACGGAAAGGTTCGAGCGGCGGTCGGATCAAGGTAACCCTCCTGGCATGGCACACGGTCGCAAACAGGACCATTCTATCCGCTTTCGCGGTGCCTGTCAAACGAACCGGCCGTTTGCGCATCGGGTCATGCTGTAGTACAATACATCCGTTGCGCCAGGCCCGGCACGGCCCGCCCTGCTCGGCCATGGACGGCGATTGTCACGGTTGGAGGACTGCATGCGCTCCTTGGACGATATCCCACGGGTGCCCTTTGTCCTGGACCCGACGCCACTGCACCGGCTGACACGCCTCAGCGCGGCGCTGGGTGGACCACAGATCTGGTGCAAGCGCGACGACCTGACCCGGCTGGCACTGGGTGGGAACAAGCTGCGCAAGCTCGAGTACTTGCTGCGCGATGCCCTCGACCACAACGCCGACACGGTCATCACCTGCGGTGCCGCGCAATCGAACCACGCCCGCCTGACAGCGGCGGCCGCGGCGGCGACCGGGCTGCGCACCGTGCTGGTGCTGGAGAGCCGCGTGGTCGGGCCGGGGCAGGGCAACCTGCTGCTCGACGACTTGGTCGGGGCCGAGGTGCGCTTCGGCGCCTGGGAGAGCTGGGATGCGGCCAGCGCGCTCCTGGAACAGATCGCCAGCGGACTCCGGGAAGAGGGCCGTCGGCCATACATCATCCCCATGGGCGGCAGCAACGCCCTGGGGGTGCTGGGATACGCCGCTGCCGCTCGCGAGATAGCCCAGCAGGTCGCCCAGGCGGGGCTGCGCCCGCGGGCGCTTCTCTGTGCCACTAGCTCCTGCGGCACCCAGGCCGGCCTCCTGCTGGGCAAGGCGCTGTACGATCTGCCGTGGGAGGTCATCGGCATCAGTGTCGGAGAGCCAGCGGCACGGCTGATCCCCAAGGTGGCCCGCCTGGCCGGCGAGGCTGCCGCCCTGCTGGAGGCGGGTCCCGTCCCGGTCTCCGCGGTCACCGTGCTGGACGGCTACGCCGGCCCCGGCTACGGCAAGCTGGACGAGCCCACCGTCGCGGCCATCCGCACCGTCGCCAGGCTGGAAGGCATCCTGCTGGACCCGGTCTACACCGGAAAGGCTATGGCCGGCCTGATGGACCTGGTGCGCCAGCAGCGCTGGGGCCAGGAGGAGCAGGTCATCTTCCTGCACACCGGCGGGGCGCCGGCCCTGTTTGCCTACTGGGAAGCGCTGGGCGTTCGCGCAGGAGTGGAGCAGTGAGACTGCCGTCCGGCCCGACGGCAGCCGGAGACACGATCCGAACCGCAGAGGCACCACGAGGACCAGGAGAACCCTGATCGCAGGAGAGAGAACATGCCTGTTTGCCAGAACTGTGGGGCAAAGAACCGCCGCGAGAACACCGTCTGCCGCTCGTGCGGCGCCGTGCTCGTGGAGGATGTGGCCGCGGCCGAACCGGCCGTGCGGCGCGAGGAACCGTCGCCGGCCGAACAGCCGGATGTCACACCGTCGAGGGAGGAACCGTCCCCAGCGCCGCCTGCCCGTGCAGAGGCGGAGCTGACCAGCGAGCAGATCGGCCGGGGTGCCCTCTACGGTCTCGGGGCAGCGCTGCTCTTTGGCACGATCTGGTACCTGATCGAGCATTTCGGTGGCTGGCCGCTCTCGTTCCTCGCCTTTGCCGCCGGCTGGCTCATCGCCATGGCCACCGTCTTTGGCGCCGGCCGCAGGCAGGGGCGGCAGCTGCAGTGGATCTCCGTCGGCCTGACGCTGGTGACCATCCTGGCCGTGCAGTTCGTCCTCCGCGAGGGGTGGAGCAACCCGGCCTTTTTGTCCGACTTCTGGAACGCGCTCCAGGGCGACCTCTTCACGGTGATGTTCTACCTGCTGTCGCTGTGGGTCGCCTACACCACCCCCGCCCCGCGGCGGCGGCCGCAGCAACAGCAGCCGACTGGCGAAGGGGCCGCCTCGGGCGAGCGGGGCACGGGTGAACGAGCCGGCGAGCAGGTTGCGGTCGAGGAGAGCGGCCTGACCTGCGCCAGCTGCAAGGGCCGCACCACGGAGGAGGAAGCCTACATCATCCCCGGCCGGCGGGGGGACATCGCCGTCTGCCCCAAGTGCGTGGGCGAGATCGAGGAGCGCTTCGCCGCCGAGCAGCGCGATCCGAAGATCGATCAGGCCGTCCTGTGGGGCGTGGGGGCAACGCTTGCCTGCGGCGTGATCTGGTTCCTGGCCGAGTACTACAGCGGCTGGCCCCTGGCCTTCCTGGCCTTTGTGGGAGGCTGGGTCATTGCCGCAGCCGTGCGCCGCGGCTCCGGCAACAAGCGCGGCCGCACCTTGCAGCTGATCGCCGTGGGGCTGACGCTGGCGTTGATCCTGGGTAGCCAGGTGGCACTAGCCGTTACCAGGATCAACCCCGTCGACGATGGCCACCCCACCTGGTCGCCGGATGGCAAGACCATCGCCTTCGAGTCGCTCCGCGGCGGGTACCCGGCGATCTACACTATCGATGTCGAGACCGGGGCGGCCGGCCGCCTCGCCCAGGACACGCTCAGCGAGACGACACCGGTCTGGTCGCCGGCCGGAGGGCGCATCGCCTTCACGTCGGACCGCGAGGGCAACTCCGAGATCTACCTGATGAACGCGGACGGCAGCAACATCACTCGGCTGACCAGGGACCCCGCGGCCGACACGAGCCCGACCTGGTCGCCGGACGGCCAGCTCATCGCCTTTGCCTCCGGCCGCGCCGGCAACGTCGACATCTACGTGATGCCGCTGGACGGCAAGTGGACACAGCAGCTCACCGACGACCCCGGCTTCGATGGCGCCCCATCGTGGTCGCCCGACGGCAAGCGCATCGCCTTCGCCTCCGACCGCGCCGGCACCATGGATCTCTACCTGATGGACGCGGCCGACGGCGGGAACGTGGTCCCGCTGGTCGCCAGCCCGGCCGTGGACGACGCACCGGCCTGGTCACCGGACGGCCAGCGCATCGCCTTCCAGTCGGACCGGGCCGGCAGCAACGGCATCTGGCTGGTGAACGCCGACGGCAGCGGGATTGTCACCGTGACGACGGGCCTGGCCAACGACGCGCTGCCGGCCTGGCGCTCAGACAACACGTACATCGCCTTCCAGTCGGACCGCGATGGCAACGGTGAGATCTACGCGATCAGGACCGACCGCACGGGCGAGGCCCGCCTGACCAACGACGCCACCAACCTGGGACAGGCGCTGGTGGGCCGGGTGTCGGACCTCTTCACGCCGCTGCTCTTCCTGCTGGGACTGTGGCAGGCATACAGCACCCTGGCCCCGCGCCGGCTGCCCAAGCCACGGGCGAAGGTCGCGGCCCAGGCGTAGGACACGCGGCCCGATCGAGACAGCGGATGAACACGGCGGAAGAAGAGCCTGCACACCAGCGTGAGGAGGGGGCCAGGCAGTCACTGCGCTGCGGCCAGTGCCGGCGCTTGGTCCCGATGAAGGGCAGCGTGTTCGTCAGCGGGCCGGCGCTGGGCTGGCCGCGCGTCATCTGCCCCGACTGCCTGGAGCAGGTCAAAGGGACAATCGCCGCCGAGACGCGCGGCATCTTCTGGGTCGGGGCCGTCCTGTGGGGACTGGGCACCGCGCTTGCCGCGGGTGCGGTATGGTACGTGGTAGGGAGGCTGTGGCTTGGCGCTGCCCCGGCGCTGGCACTGCTGGGCGGGCCGGCCACCGGGATCGCCGTGCACCTGGGGGCCGGACACAAGCGCGGACGCGCGCTGCAGTGGCTGGCCGTCGGGCTGGCCGCGCTGGCCTTCCTGGGGGCAGAGTATGCGCTGGCCGGCGCCGGCGCCAGCGACCTGTTCATGAACGCGCTGGAGCAGACGCTGCGGACCGGGTACGGCTTCGGCTTCTCCATCCTGGGCCTGTGGCTGGCCTGGCGCATCCCCGCGGCGCGTCGGGTGCTGGGGGCCTATCCGCGCTGAACGAAAGCCCCCGCGGACTTTCCGAGCGCGGCACGCACGTCATACACAAGAACACGGAGCGAGATGCACCGCCCCTCGCTCCGCGTTCGCTTGCACGCACGTGCCCCCGGCGGTCGCCGGGGGCAGGCGCTGTGGATCACGAGTAGTAGCGCCGGATGACCCCGACGACGTGCCCCTGCACCTGCACGTCCTGGGGATCCGCGTAGATTGGCGCCAGCGCCGGATTCTCCGGCTGCAGGCGGACCCGTTTGCCCTCCTGGAAGAAGCGCTTGAGGGTGACCTCCTGCCGATCGCGCAGCCAGACCGCCACCATGTCACCGTTCCGGGCCGTGTCGCGCTGGCGCAGGATGACGATATCCCCGTCGGCGATGAACGCGTCGATCATCGAGTCACCGCGGACGCGCAGGGCGTAGACGCCCTCGGTGGACTCGGGCCACAGGGTGGGGGGCAGGTCCACCGTCTCGGCGGCCTCGCCCTGGGCCGGGAGATCGTCGAGGGCCGGGATGGGCCGGCCAGCGGCGATGGTGCCGAGCAGGGGCACCGTGCGCCGGTCGCGCGCGAGCGAGTAGCCGGCATCGGTCAGGGTGATCGAACGCGAGGAGCGGGCCTGCCGTTGGATCAGCCCGCGCTTCTCCAGGAGGTTGAGGTTGTAGTCGACGACCGATGTCGACGAAAGCTGCTGGGCGGCCTGGATCTGGCGTATGGAGGGCGGGTAGCCGTGTTCACGGATAAAGTCCTGCAGGAACTTCAAGATGCCGCGCTGGCGATCGCTCATCTTTCTCATGGGAGACCGTCCTTTTCGTCTAGCCGCACATACGTCCTGATTCACCTATAGTATACCATAAGAGCACGATTCTGTCAAACAGATGTTCTAGCGGAACCACACTTGCCGTTTCGCCCGAACCGTGCTATAATGAAGATTGTGAGACCGTAGCTCAGTGGATAGAGCGCAGCGCTGCGGACGCTGAGGTCGGGAGTTCGACTCTCCCCGGTCTCGTATCGACAGGCCCCATCAGGGCAAGACTGCCCGGTGGGGCCTGGCAATATCCCCCCGGTGTCCCCTTTGGGCCTTCTCTTGCCCGCGCCATGAGCTATCATGGCCTCGACAGGCCCACGAACTGCCCGTGGGCGATCGACCACGCGAAGGAGAGAATCCCATGTGACGCCGGAGAGCGTGGACCGCACTGCCTCGCCCGATTGGAGCCCACACTGCGTCGGGCGCGTCGTGCCGCCCCCACTCGGCGCGCTTCCGACTGCGGGCGGTGCGCGCCAAGGTCGGCCTGCATGGATGGCGGGCACCCTACCGCACCCCGGAGTTGCATTTCGCCCGCCCTTGGCGTATACTGACCTTGGACAGAAACCCACGAGGAGGTCGCGCTATGGCGTTCCCGCAGCACGTCCAGATCGACACCCTGCCCCAGTCCATCGAGGAGTTCCTGGACCTCCAGGAGCGGGTCGCCGGCACGCCGCAGGGCGGCGCGGCTATGCTGGTCGTCGCCCTGCTCGGTTGGACGAACGACAGGAACCTTGGCCGGCAGTGCCTGGCCGCGGCCATCGACAGCGCCCGGTTGGTCGAGGGACCGGCGGGCGCCCGGCTGCAACAGCTCAACAGCCGCGAGCTGCGGCTGATCGAGAGCCAGCTGCAGGCACAACCGTACCTGCCGCGCAGCTACGTCCAGCGAACCACGCCGGCCGACGGTTACCGGCTGCCGCCGGCCCCATACGGCTTCGCCTTCAGCCAGAACCCCCACAGCGGAGACCCGGCCACGGGGACGTACAAGGCCTTTGTCGCCTGCTCGGGCGCGGACAGCGCCCGGCCGGTGACGCTGCGGCGGGACGAACGGGGCATCTGGAAGGCCAACGAGTGGAGCAGCCTGATCGTCGGCGTGCGCTGGCCGGACGTGGAGCCGTGATGGAAACGCGCCGACCGGACGCGGCGGTACCTGCGCCGCACAAATACCTGACGGCGGAACAACACCGCGCCGCGCAGCTCGATGCTGCCGACGACCTGGCGTCCTTCCGCGAGGACTTCGTCGTGGCCGACCCGGGCCTGATCTACCTCGACGGCAACTCCCTGGGCCGGCTGTCCCGGACCTCCGCCAGCCGCCTGCAGCAGGTCGTGGAAGAGGAGTGGGGAAGACTCCTGGTGCGCGGCTGGAACGCCGGTTGGTACGAGGCCCCCGCCCGCGTGGGCGAGAAGATCGCCCCGCTCATTGGAGCCGGACCGGGCCAGGTCGTGGTCGCCGACTCGACTTCGGTGAACCTGTTCAAGCTGGTCATGGCCGCCCTGGAGCTGCGCCCGGGCCGCGCGCGCATCCTCAGCGACACCCTCAACTTCCCCTCGGACCTGTACGTGCTACAGGGGGCCGTGCGCCTGCTGGGCGGCCAACACCGCCTGGCGCTGGTCCCTTCGCCGGACGGCATTCACGGCGACGAGGCAGCCCTGCTGAAGGCGCTGGACGAGAGCACGGCGCTCGTGACCCTTTCCCACGTGGCCTTCAGGAGCGGCTACCTCTACGACGCCGCGGCACTGACGGAGCGGGCCCACCAGGTGGGGGCGCTGGTGCTGTGGGACCTCAGCCATGCGGCCGGGGCGGTTCCGGTCGAGTTGGACCGCTGGGGCGCGGACCTGGCGGTCGGCTGTACCTACAAGTACCTCAACGGCGGCCCCGGGGCTCCGGCGTTCCTCTATGTGCGGCGCGAGCTCCAGGAGCAGTTCGCCTCGCCGATCTGGGGCTGGTTCGGCCAGCACGATCCCTTTGGCTTTGACCTGGCATACCGGCCGGCCTCAGGCATGGCCCGCTTCCTGGCCGGCACACCGCCGATCCTGTCCCTCCTGGCGATGGAGGCAGCTCTCGATCCGCTCGTCGCTGCCGGCATCGACCGCCTGCGGCACAAGTCGGTCGATCTGACCTCATACCTTGTGGAACTCGTGGACCGGGTGCTCCTGCCGCTGGGATTCTCCCTGGGCACGCCGCGCGATCCCGAGCGGCGCGGCTCCCACGTGAGCATCCGCCACCCGGAGGGGTACCGCATCAACCGGGCGCTGATCGAGGAGATGGGCGTCCTGCCGGACTTTCGCCAGCCCGACAACATCCGCCTGGGGCTCTCCCCTCTCTATACCACATTTGGCGAAGTGTGCGAGGCGGTGGAGCGCATCCGCCAGGTGGTGCAGCAGCGCCTCTACGAGCGCTACCCCGCCGACCGCCTCGCCGTGACGTGAGCCCGCGCCAGGACTGATGCGGCCCCCCGCAAGGCGGGCCGCCAGGAGCAGGCCCATGCCGCACAACCTCCTGCTCACCGGCCGGCCGGGGATCGGCAAGACCACATGCGTCCACCGCGCCCTGGCGCTGCTGCCGACACGGTCCGCGACCGGCTTTACCACGGCCGAGATGCGCGGGCCGCGCGGCCGGGTGGGATTCCAGGCCACCTCCCTGGCCGGCCGCACCATCGTCCTGGCGCACCGGGAGCAGCGCAGCCCACACCGTGTGGGGGCCTACGGTGTCGACGTGGAAGCCTTTGAGCGGGACATCGTTCCGGAGCTGGACGCCGGGGACCCGGCTGCACGGCTCTTTGTGGTGGACGAGATCGGCAAGATGGAGTGCTTCTCAGCGGCCTTTCGCGCCGCCGTGCTGCGGCTGTTGGCCGACGAGCGGCCCCTGCTGGGCACGGTTGCCCTGCACGGGCCGGCCTTTGTCCAGGAAGTCCGCGGCCGGCCGGACGTGGAGGTCATCGAGCTCACCCTGTCCAACCGCGAGGCGCTGCCGGCGCAGATCGCCGCCCGCCTGCGGGCTTGGCTGGCGCTGTGAGGGACCGGGATGGACAGCAACCGCCTGGACATCCTGCTGGTCGAGAGGGGCCTGGCCGAGAGCCGGGCGCGGGCCCGCTGGCTGATCCGCCAGGGCCGCGTCGCCGTGGCCGGCCGGGCGTGCCGCCGGCCGGGCAAGGCCGTGCCCGCGGACGTGGCGATAGAGCTGTCCGCGCCCCTGCCCTATGTCAGTCGGGGCGGGCTGAAGCTGGCCCACGCCCTGGATCGCTTCGGTGTCGCCGTGGCCGGCCGGGTGGCTCTGGACGTGGGCGCCTCCACCGGCGGCTTCTGCGACTGCCTGCTCCAGCGCGGCGTCCGCCTGGTCTATGCCGTGGATGTGGGCCGCGGGCAGCTTCACCCGCACCTCCGAGCCGATCCGCGCGTCATCGCCCTGGAACAGACCGACATCCGCAACCTGGAGACGCTGCCGGGCGAGCTGCCGGCCACCCTGGCGGTAATCGACGTCAGCTTCATCTCGTTGCGTCTGGTCCTGCCGGCCGTGCTGAGGCTGCTGGACCCGGCCGGGGAGATCATCGCTCTCGTCAAGCCCCAGTTCGAGGCCGGTCCAGGAGCAGTAAGCCGACGGGGAGTCGTGCGCCGGCCGGCCGAGCGCGAGCGCGCCTTGCAGGAGGTGCTGGCCCTGGCCCGCACGATCGGTCTGGAGCCCGCCGGGCTGGTGCCGGCACCGCCGGACGAGGAGCGGGGCAACGCCGAATACCTGGTCCACCTGCGGCGTGAGGCCAGTTGCGTTCCCGCCCCGGCAGCGGTAGAATAGGCCAGGCGATCTTCTGACAAGGAGGACCCATGGCTGCCGATTCCTGTGCCCTGAGAGACGCGCCACGGCCCGGCCGCGCCCGCCGCGTCGGTCTGCTCTATGCCCCCGGCATCGAGGCGGCCCAGCAGATGAGCCTGGAGCTGGAAGAGTGGCTGTCGCGCCTGGGCGTTGCCGTATGGCGGGGCTGCGCCGATGACATCGGCACATGGGGGCAGGAGGCCATCGCCGCCTGCGACCTGCTCCTGCCCCTGGGGGGGGACGGCACCGCGCTGCGGGCAGCCCACGTGGCCGCCCCCCTGGGCGTTCCCCTGGTCTGCATCGGCCTCGGCCGCCTGAGCTTCATGGCCGAGCTGACTCCCGAGGACGTCCTGAGGCAGCTGCCGTCCTTCCTCGCCGGCGACTACTGGCTGGAGAGGCGCTGCCTGCTGGAGGGCGCCATCTTCCGCGGCGGACAGGAGATCGCCCACTCCCTGGTCCTGAACGAGATCTGCCTGGGGCGCGAGCGCTGCGCGCTGACGCTGCGCGTGGTGGCGCGGGTCGACGGGGCACACCTGACCACCTACGTCGGGGACGCAGTCCTGGTGACCACGGCCACCGGATCCACAGCCTACGCCCTGTCGGCCGGCGGGCCGATCATCTACCCCGAGAGCCCCAACATCCTGCTCCTCCCGGTAGCAGCGCACCTCTCGCTTCTCCCGCCACTGGTCCTGCCGGAAAGCGCGGTGGTCGAGCTCGAGGTAGTCGGCGGCAGCGGGGCCGGCGTCAACGCCGACGGCCAGCCGGTGAGCGACCTGCAGCGCGGGGACATCGTCCGCGTGCGGCGCAGCGCCGTCTGCTGCTACTTTGCCCGGCTGCAGGAGCACAACTACTTCTTCCGCACCCTGAAGGCGCGGCTGTACAGGGAGAACCTGTAGCCAGCCGCTTCCCGCTGCCCGTTATCGGGAACGCGGGTGGAGGCCGCAGCGGATCATGGTGCGGCAAGTGCGAGAGGCGCGATGCTCAGGCTGGCGGTGTTCGATCTCGACGGTACGCTCAAGCAGGCCCGCGATCCTTATGTCTATCTGCACCGGCATCTGGGCACGCTGGAGGCGGCTGAGGCCTTTACCGAGCGCGGCCTGAGCGGCCAGATACCCTACGAGGAGTGGCTGCGCCTGGACGTGGGGCTGTGGAAGGGGACGCGGCGAAGCGAGCTGGAGCGACTGCTGCGGGAGAACCCCTACGTGCCCGGCGCGGTGGAGACGGTCGCCGCGCTCAAGGCGCGCGGCGTCGCGGTGGCCATCATCAGCACCGGCCCGCTCCTGCACGCCGAGCTGGCCGCGGCCGAGCTGGGCATCGGGCCGGCCTACGGCAACGAGATCGGTTTCGAGGGCGACCCGGCCGACCCCATGGTCAGCGGGCGGGTGCAGGCCCGCGTTCCGTTCCACGCCAAGGGACAGGTGCTGGAAGAGCTGCTGGGCGAACGGGGCATACCGGCCAGCGAGTGCATCGCCGTGGGCGACGGGGTGACCGACATCCCGATGTTCGAACGAGCCGCCGTGGGCATCGCGGTGCACCCCAACAAGTGGGAGGTCGCGGCCACGGCCGACATCGTGCTGGACGACCTGGACCTGCGGCCCCTGCTGCCGCGGCTGCACGCCTTCGCTCCCGAGCTCTGGTAGTGCCGCGGCCGCCACCGGAGGCCGCCCCGCAGCCGACGAGGCCCGGACACGATCTACCTTCAGGGCACTTCCAGCCCGTGCTCCTCCATCAGGGCCGCGTCCCGGAGCAGTACGGCCGTGGAGCCGTCGGCCACCACCCGGCCGCCGTCCAGGATGATGGTCCGCGGGCACAGCTCCCACACCAGGCGCATGTCGTGGCTGGACACGAGCATCGTCTGTGGCAGGCCCCGCAGCAGCCGGATGAGGTTGCGCCGCGCGCGCGGGTCGAGGCCGGCCGAGGGCTCGTCCAGCACCAGCACCTGCGGGTCCATCGCCAGGACGGTGGCCAGGGCGATGCGCTTGCGCTCGCCGATGCTCAGGTGGTGGGGCATGTGCTCCTCGTGACCCGTCATCGCCACCGCCGCCAGGGCCCGCTGCACGCGCTGGCGGACCTCTTCCGGCGGGTAGCCGATGTGCAGCGGTCCAAAGGCGACGTCCTCGAAGACGGTGGGGGAAAAGAGCTGGTCATCGGGGTCCTGGAAGACCAAGCCCACGCGCGACCGCACCTGCCGCAGCGAGCGCTCCTCCAGCACCAGGCCACCGATTTCGATTCGGCCCTGGCCGCGCAGGATGCCGTTCAGTTGGAGGAAGAGGGTGGACTTGCCGGCGCCGTTCGGGCCGACGACGGCGACCTTCTCGCCCGCCGCCACTTCCAGGCTGACGTCCTCCAATGCCAACCGGCCGTCGGGATAGGTGAAGGAGAGGTTCTGCAGGCGGATCATGGCTTCGGACAACTCCCCGCCCCCGCTCACAGGAGGAGCCACCCCGCGGCTGCTGCACCGCCGAGAAGCGCTACCCAGAGCAGCCCAGCCCAGGTGTCGCGCTGCTCCCACGTCAGCACGGACATCGAGCGCAGCTCCCCGGCAAAGCCGCGGGAAAGCATGGCCGCGTAGATACGCTCGCTGCGCTCGTAGCTGCGGATGAACAGGCTCCCGACCATTCCGCCCAGCACCCGCGCGCGCCACCAGAACGTGCGCCCCGACCCCACCGAGCGGGCCGCCCGCGCCGTCATCAGCCGGCCGGCCTCGTCCACCAGGACATGGAGGTAGCGATACATGAACGAGATGATCGAGGCCAGGATGGCCGGCAGGTGCAGTGCGCGCACCGCGCGGATGACCTGCGGGAAAGGCGTCGTGGCGATGAGCAAGCCGGCCAGCAGCACCGAGAGCCAGGCCTTGGCCAGCACGGCGCCAAAGAGGATCAGGCCCTCGTCCGTCACCGCCAGGCCCAGCGGCTGCCAGGACCACAGCACCTGCCCGCCGCGCGAAAAGGGCAGCGAGAGTGCCACCATGCCGGCAAAGGGCAGGGCGATGGCCGAGCGCCGCAGCGCCACGCCGACAGGAATGCGGGCCGCCAGCACTGCGGCGAGGGCCAGCGCCGCCAGAATCGCCAGCCCCGGCCAGGCTCGCGCCGGCAGGCTGGTGGCCACCAACACAAAGACCACGGTTCCCACCAGCTTCAGCCGCGGGTCCAGCCGGTGGACCAGGCTGTCGCCCTGGATGTAGCGGTCCAGGTAGTTGCTGTGCATGCCGCACTATCCCCTGGGCGCGGCGTCCCGTTCGCGCCGCCGCAGGAGCAGGGCCAGGCCATAGCCCAACCCGAAGACGATCAGTGTGCCGACGATGCCGGCGACGATGGTCGCCACCTGCTCGTTGCCGACGCCGGGAAAGACATAGTCGGGCACGATCTCGTACGGCGCATCCTGTCCTCTGCCCAGGAAGCCCTGGTCCTCGGCCACCCGCTCCAGGCCGTCCGGATGCGGCGAGGCCAATGGGGAGAAGAGAGTCACGACCAGCGCGAGCAAGAGCCCCAGCACCCACCAGTACTTCTTCAGCAGCTTCATCGCGCACCCCCTGCGGACGCAGCCTCACGCAGGCCGAGCAGGTCGGGCCGGGTCACCCGCAAGAACGCCAGGACAGCCGTGGTGATCAGTCCCTCGCCAATGCCGATCAGGGCATGGACGCCGCCCATTGCCGGCAGGACCACCGCCCACGCCGCGGTGCCCGACAGCCCCAGCTCCACGGCCGCCACCAGGGAGGCCACTACAACCGAGAACCACGCCGCGGCGAACCCGCTGACGAAGGTGGACCAGGTCCTGTCGCCGAGCAGCCGCTTCAGCCCGATGTAGACCAGCCAGCCCACCCACACGCCGACAATGGCCATGTTGAAGATGTTGGCTCCCAGCGCCAGCAGTCCCCCATCCTGAAACACCAGCGCCTGCACCGCCAGGACACTGGTCAGGACGAGCATCGCTGCCCACGGGCCCAGCAAGATCGCCGCCAGGGCACCGCCGAGCAGGTGGCCCGAGGTCCCCCCGGCGACGGTAAAGTTCATCATCTGCGCCGCAAAGATGAACGCCGCCGTGACACCCATCAGCGGTACCTGCCGCTCGCGCAGCTCCTGCGTGACCCGCCGCACGGCATAGCCCAGGCCGCCGGCCGACACCGCCCACGTGGTCACCGACGTGGCTGTGCTCAGGAATCCATCGGGAATGTGCATCGTCGTTCTCCTCTCTGCTGACCGAGCTCGAACAGCAAGCTATTGCCCTGCGGAAGCGTCGTGGTCGTGTTCTACCGCGGCGCAATCGCCACACAGGCCGAAGAGCGAAAGATGCTGCAGGTCGGCGGCAAAACCGTACTCCGACCGAATGTGATCACCGAGCGGCACAAGCAGGGCCTCGCTGGCCTCGACGGTGTGCCCGCACTGCCGGCACACCAGGTGCACGTGTGGGCCGTGGCGACAGGTGGCATAGGCCAGCCGGCCATCGCCCAGGTCGGTACGGCTGGCCAGGCCCTGCGCCACGAGCAGGTCCAGCACGCGGTATACGGTGGCGATGTTGACCGCTGGCGCCCGGTCATGCACCGCAGTGTGGACCTCCTCCGCGGTCATGTGGCGGCCGCCGTGGGCAATGACCTCGATGATCATCTCCCGCTGCGGTGTGACGCGGTAGCCCCGCCGGCGCAGGGCTGCGGTCAACGTGTGGCAGTGGGTCATGGCAAGCAATCGCTCCTGCGACTATTCGCAATAGACAGAAAGGATTATACTACGCCGGGAGACGCATGTCAAGCGGGGCGCGTCACGCCGCACGGCGATACCAAGGTCGCGCCGACGCACAGCGGATGGCAAGTGCCCGGCCGGCGTACAGTGCGGCATGGCCGTACCATTGCCGTGTCCCTGGATGTGCGGCGTCGGGCCGTTGCCGGAGCCGGGCACTTGCCGGTCAAGGCCGGCGACTTTGGCACGGCCGTGGTCACGCCGGGAGGAAGGGGCTACCGTTGGGACCGCAGCGGGGCCAGGCCCGGCTACAGCCCGGGTCCCGGCACCCCCTGGAGCAGGCGGCAGTGGCGTTCGCCGTCGAGGTTCCCTCTTCCCCTCGGCTCCCGCAGCAGCCGCGAGAGGTGGACGTGGTAGCACAGCTCAGCGCTCTGTCAAAGAACCGGTCCCTGCTGCTCCCAACCCGGAGACACGGGCGATGAAGCGATACACGTGGGCGAATACCTCCTCCCGCTCCGCATCCACGGCGATATTGTGGCCGGAACGCTGCAGCCAGACGAGCGACTTGTCCTCCGCCGGGATGCGCTCGTGAGCCCACTGCGCGCCGGCTGGGTTCAGCATTCCGTCGCGCGGGCTCTGCACGATCAGCACGGGGCAGTGGATGCGGCCCAGGGAGCGTCGCGCCGCCCGCACCAGGCGCGAGACCTGCCCGACAGCGGCAGCAGGATAGCGCCGATAGTGCCAGGTCAGGGCACGGTTGTGCGGGTCGGCCAGGTCATCGGGTTTGTCGTCGGGCTCGACCCAGGGGTGCAGCAGGGCCAAGAGCGGCGCCAGGCCGAGGCGGCGGTCGCGTGTGCGGATGGCCGGGGACAGTGCGGCGACCCCGGCCACGGGCAGCCGCCCGGCCAGGTACAGGCATAGCGCTCCCCCCATCGACAGTCCGCACAGGAAGACAGCGCTGCATCCGGTGCGGAGCTGCTCAAGGCCGGCCGCTGCCGCCGCGACCCAGTCGCCCCAGTGAACGCCGGCCAGGTCCTCGGGCACCGTGCCCATCCCCGGCAGCAGCAGGGCCGCCACGCTCACATCCCGCGCCGCCAGGTACTCCCCCAGCGGGCGCATCTCGGCCGGCGTGCCGGGGAAGCCGTGCACGAGCAGGCAGCCCACGAGGCCCCGCTGGTGGGAAAAGGGCGCCGGGTTGCCCCGCTCGACGACGCGCATACCGCCTCCTCAGGGCACGCCCGGCGCTGCACCGGCCGCCGATCGCGCGACAAAGGCGCACACCTCCTGGAACACCGCCTCGCGCTCGGCGTCCACGAAGGCGTTGTGCCCGGAACGCTCTAGCCAGACCAGGCGGTTGTCGGGCCGGCCCAGCCGCCGCCACAGCGCCAGCGCACCCTCGGGTCGCAGGGCGCCGTCGCGGCGGCTCTGGACGATCAGCACCGGCACATCGATCCGCGCGGCATGGCGCCAGGCCAGTCGCACGACGTGGTACATCTCGGCCAGGGCCGGTGCCGGGACGCGCGTGTAGTAGTACTGCCGCGCGGCGGCCTGCGGGTCGGATAGGTCGGCGTCCTCGCCGATCTCGACCCAGCGCGCCAGGAAACGGCCCACGGGCAGGAGCGGAGCCCAGGGGTTGCGCAGCCGCACGGCCGGCGAGACGGCGACCACCCCGGCCAGCGGCACCTCAGCGGCCAGGTAGAGCGCCAAGGCCGCCCCGAAGGAGAGCCCGCAGGCATATACCCAGGCGCAGTGCTCCTGCAGGGTGCGCAGCCCCCGCGCCGCGGCACGCAGCCAGTCACCCCAGCGCACCCCGTGCAGCGCCTCCGGCCGCCGGCCCAGCCCGGGCAGGGCCGGCGCCACGACGCTCACCTCGCGCGCCGCCAGGTAGTCTCCCAGCTCGCGCAGCTCGGCCGGCGATCCGGGGAACCCGTGCAGCAACAGGCAGCCGACTTGGCCGCGCCACTCCTCGAAGGGGGCGGGGTCACCCCGGCCGGCTACCGCCATGCTACGACTCCTCCTTCGAGGACTCGACCAGACGCAGGAACGGCTTGATCAGGTCCATCGGCAGCGGGAAGATGATCGTCGAGTTCTTCTCCACGGCGATCTCGGTCAGCGTCTGCAGGTAGCGCAGCTGCATGGCCGACGGGGTGCTGCCCATCACATCGGCTGCCGCGGTCAGCTGCTTGGCTGCCTGGAACTCACCCTCGGCGTGGATGATCTTGGCCCGCTTCTCGCGCTCGGCCTCGGCCTGGCGCGCCATGGCCCGCTGCATGCTCGCCGGCAGCTCGACGTCCTTGATGGCCACGATGGTCACCTTGACCCCCCACGTCTCGGTGAGCTCATCGATGATCGTCTGCAGGCGCACGTTGATCTGGTCGCGGTGGGCCAGCAGCTCGTCCAGCTCCGACTGCCCCACCACGTCGCGCAGTGTCGTCTGGGCGATCTGCAGGCAGGCGGCGACGTAGTTGGCTACGTTGATCACCGCCTTCTGCGAGTCGACCACTTTGAAGTAGAGCACGGCGTTGACCTTGATCGTCACGTTGTCGTGGGTGATGATCTCCTGGGCCGGCACGTCGAGCGTCAGGATACGCATGTCCACGCGCCGCTCCACCCGCTCGATGCCGAGCGGGATCATCCACACCCAGCCCGGTCCCCGCACGTCGATGAAGCGCCCCAGGCGGAAGATGACCAGGCGCTCG
The DNA here is from genome assembly GCA_964613665.1 of uncultured Chloroflexia bacterium. Classification (GTDB taxonomy): domain Bacteria; phylum Chloroflexota; class Chloroflexia; order DTKN01; family DTKN01; genus CAZQFV01. The sequence continues at coordinate 128,830 of CAZTIG010000001.1, read as the reverse complement.
TACTCGCGGCAGATCTTGACCGCTGAGAGCACGATCCACAGGATGATGACGACGACGACACCCAGGACGATCCACAGCACTGTCAGTCCATCCACCGGTTCCTCCTTTGCACGATCCTCAGCAAGACCCGATCGACACTACCACGAGACCACGCATGCCGCCGGAGTACCGCACCACGGCTATCTTGGGGTGCCACCGGCGCGCCAACACCGCCGTGGGCCGCAGCGAAACGGGCTGCGGCTGCCACCAGGTCGCTACAGGTCCCTGGCTGGCCGCCGCACGTGCAGCAGCAGGCCCTCCACGGCAACCACCTCGACCTCCTCGCCCTCGGCAATGGGACCGTCCACCACCTGGGCCCGCCAGAGGGCCCCGTCGGCAAAGACCAGGCCGGCCGGATCCAGCGGCTGGCGAGCCACGCCGCGGATGCCTACCAGGGACTCTGCCCCGGAGACCACCGGCCGGCGCTGCCCGCGGATCACAGCGATCAGGATCAACACGACCGCCACCGCGACCACGCCCGCTACCAAGACGATTACCCAGGGGTCTACGCGCAGCGATGGATCGGGCGAGCTAAAGAGGAGCAGCGATCCGGCAACCAGGGCCACGATACCTCCTGTGGTCAGGATAAAGTACGAGGGCGAGTAGATCTCGGCGACGAAAAAGCCAAAGGCCAGCACGACCAGCACGATACCGGCCCAGTTGACCGGCAGGATGCTCAGGCCGTACAGGCCCAACAGCAGGGAGACCACGCCGAGCACCCCGGGGATGGAGACCCCCGGGTGCGAGAACTCCACCCACAGTCCCACCAGACCACCGATGAAGAGGATGTAGGCGACGGTGGGGATGGTCAGGATCGACAGCAGGCGCAGTCCCAGGGGCATTTGCAGGTCGCGGCGGGCAGCGCCTGCCGTGTTCAACTGGACCGACTGCCCCGGGGTCACCTGCACGGTCCAGCCGTCTACCCGCTGCAGGAGGTCGTCCAGGTCCGCAGCCAGCAGATCGACGACGCCCATGGTCACGGCCTCGTCCGCTGTCGCCGAGACGCCCTCGCGCACCGCGCGCTCGGCCCACTCGATGTTGCGGCCGCGCTGCTGGGCCGAGGCCCGCAGGCCGGCCAGGGCATCCTCCTCCAGCTTGCGCTGCATCTCATCCGGGATCTCCACAGGCATCCCGCTCTCCTCGAAGGCCACCGGCGTCGCAGCGCCGATGCGCGTCCCCAGGGCCATGGCGGCCACGTGCGCGGCGTAGGCGATGTAGAGGCCGGCCGAGGCCGCCCGCGCGCCGTGTGGGTAGACGTACACGATCACCGGGACCTCGGCGTTGAGGATCGTCCCGACGATCTTCCAGGTCGAGTCCAGCAGCCCGCCGGGCGTGTCGAGCAGGATGACCAGGGCCGCGGCGCCGTCCCCCTGGGCCTCGCCAACGCCCCAGGCGATATAGTCCGCCGTCACCGGGGTGATGGTCTCGGCCACGGTCAGGACGTCGACATGCGCTCCCGCCGCCGCGGCCAGCGGCGCCGGCATCGCGAGCAGGGCAGAGCCCAGCAACAGGGAGAGGGCGATGATCTGACGGATAACCTTCCTGGCCATCGGTTGCGCTACCTCCTGCCCGCCGGTCGACTTGCCACGGCCGGGCCTGGCGGCGCCTCCTGTGGCAACAGCCGGCCAGAGGGCCCAGCAAGGCCATTCTATCACAGCGCCGCAAGAAAGGCAACCCTTGCCCGTGGGGCAAGGGTTGCCACGCTACTCAGGATGTGGCGCTGTTGTGCTACTCGCCCCTTTCGATCAGGGGCAGGTAGACGAACTGCGTCAGGAACGCCAGGCGGCCCTCGATGGCCGGAGAGACTAGCCCCTGCTCCGCCGTATAGTTGATCACGGCGTCGCGGACATAGTACTGCGTGTCGGCCACGATCTGGTCGAGCGGCCACAACGTCACGCCCTCGTCGCTGAAGTTGCAGGCGCCTGCCGCCAGGTAGTTGACCGTCGAGACGGTGTAGTAGGTGGTGGCATCGAGGAAGTCGACCGGCTGGCCGCCGATCAACAGCGCGGCTACGTTGTCGCCACTGGGCAGGTACGGGTAGGTGTCGCGGTAGACGATCTGGTTGCCGGCATCCGTGTCCAGCATGCAGGTGGTGTAGTGGGAGTAGCCGCCATAGCCCGGCACGTACTTGTAGTAGAAGTAGTTGCGGTAGGCGCGCTCCAGGATGGTCTTGAGCTGCGGACCGTTCATGCGCATGGCCACCAGCGAGTTCTCGTAGGGCATCAGGGTGAACATGTCGGCTACCGTCAGCGTGACCGGGTTGGTCGGGGTGGCCCCAGCGGCGATGGACTGGTTGGTCATGGCCCCGGAGAGGTGGAAGTCTACCTCGATCCCGTGCTGGGCCAGCTCCCACACCGAGGCATCGGCCTGCATGTTGGCGCCGTTGGTCTCCTCGGTAAAGGCGTTCAGCGTGTCGATCGGTACGGTGGTGTGCCCCAGGACGGTGTTGTTGTAGGCGGCCAACAGGTCGGCGTAGGGCTGGACGATCGCCTTGATGGCCGGGTCCTCCGGCATGGTGGCCGGGTCGACCTTGATGTAGCGCCCGACGCGGCTGACCACGTCATAGCCGCCCAAGCCGTCCGGCACCAGACCCAGGATGACCTCGCCCAGGTAGGTGTTGTAGCGGTAGACTTGGTGGACCAGGACCGGATCGCCGTCGGCGTTGGCCAGCATAGCCGGCAGGTACTTGTAGGCGCCCGAGGCCGCCGTCTGCTTGGTGGGGTCAGTGTGGCTGTGCCCGCCGATGATGGCGTGGATACCGGCGGTCATGGCGGCCAGGTAGGTGTCGACGTTGTTGTCGACCTCGATGCTGGAGGGGTTGGTGGTAAAGCCGATGTGCGTCAGGGCGATCACGGCGTCCGTGCCGGCCAGCGCCGGCTGCCGCAGCAGCGCCTCGCTGATCGGGTTGGTGAACTCCAGGCCGACGATGTTGCTGGGCAGCTCGTAGCTGGGCACGCGGTGGTTGGCGATACCCAGAATGCCCACGTCGATGTCGCCGGACGGGCCGGGCAGGGTAACCGTCATGTACGGATGGACGGGCACCTCATCGAGACCATATTGGCCATCGTCGTACACGTTGGCGCCCAGCATCGGGAAGCTGGCCATGGACAGCACACCGGTAAAGACGTGGTTGCCAAAGTTGAACTCGTGGTTGCCCAAGACCATGGCCGTGCACGACATGGCGTTCAGGGCGGCGATGATGGGTTGGATCGTCATCGTCGGCGGCAGGGTCGTGCCGTCGGCGGCATAGCCAAAGGGCGCCGTCTTGAAGTAGTACATCATCGAGTCGCCCTGGATAGTGTCGCCGGCGTTTAGGAATAGAGTGCGGTCGGGGTTGTGACCCCGCTCGGCGTTGATGAGCGTGGCCAGGTTGGTCAGCCCGGGCGTCGTGCCGGCCTGCAGCAGCCGCCCGTGCGGGTCGTTGTGATGCAGGAAGGTGACGGGGATGATGTCGCCGCCGGTGTCATCGCCGTTGCGGAAGATGCGGCCGTCGAGAGTCCCACTGTAGGGAGTGGTGATCGTGTAGGTGGCCGAGACCCAGCGCTCCACGCCGTCCAGCATGTCGCCCCAGTAGCTGATGTCCGCCACATACTTGAACGGGATGAAGCCGTCCTGGCCGGCCGGGGCCAGGAACTCGTTGGTGGCGATGCGGTAGGTGTGCTCCAGGTCGAGGGGCTCCCAGACGCTCGTGTCGCGGTTGTACACGGTGACGCTGTAAACACCCCAGGCCCACGGGTTCACCGCCGGCGCCGGCAGGGCGTCCGCGTAGCGGTAGAAGCCGTAGCGCACACCGGCCACCTGCAAGGCCCCCTTGAACAGCGTGGCGCTCTGGTTGAGCAGGTCCAGTATCTGCGCTCCGGTCATGCTGCCGACCACGGTGGCGTTGCCAAAGGGTAGGACGCTGTACATCATGCCGTGGGTGATGGTCTGCGGCAGCGTCGCCGTGGGAGGGAAGACAAAGTCCGCGCGCAGACCGCCGGGGTTGTTAAAGACCATGTCCACGTCGTTGAGCGGCTCGGTGTCGTTGTTCAGATCGTTGTAGATGGCGTCGTTGACAAAGGCCCCCATCAGCGAGTCGCCGTTGTAGTTGCGGACGATGGAGACGTTGGTGAAGCCGACCACGCGGTTGATCTGCTGCTGGTACCACGGGTCGTTGGCCCACGCGTCGATCGCCGCCTTGATGGTGGGGTCCTCCGCGCCGCTGGTGCTGACGACGATGCGCTGCCAGGTCACGTTGACGGTGCCGGTGTCCTTGTCGATTGCCAGGGTGGCCTTGCCGACCTTGCGCCCGGCGTAGTGGGCCTGCACCACCGTCGTGTCGCCGATGACGACCGGCGTGGTCACGTCGGTGTGGCTGTGCCCGCCGATGATCAGGTTCACCGGCGTGCCGGCGTCGATCAACCGCTGCGCCAGCGTCTGGTCGCCGTAGACGGGGAAGCCGTAGCCGTAGCCGCCGTCGGTCCAGCCGAGGTGGCTGAGCACGACGATGGCGTCGGAGGCGGCGTCCAGCTCGGCCCAGTAGTGGCTGATCGACTCCGCCGGATCCTTGAAGCACAGCCCCTCGGTGGCCCAGTCTACGGTGATGAACGGGGTCTCCTGCGTGGTCACGCCGATGAAGCCGACGACCACGTCGTTGGGGGCCACGCCGAGGGTCTTGGTGATCCAGGGCACGGCAAAGGGCGGGGCCGTCCAGCCGGCCGTGTCGCAGGAGCCGGTGTCACTGACGACGATGTTGGCCGAGACAAAGGGGAAGGCCGCCTGGGTGGTGCGGCTGATGAGCACGTCCTGGCCCCAGTCGAACTCGTGGTTGCCCAAGGTGGCCACGTCGTAGCCCATCAGGTTGTAGATGTCGATGGTGGATTCACCGTGGAACAGGTTCGAGAGCAGCGTGCCCTGCATGATGTCGCCAGCGTCCACCAGGAGCACGTTGCTGAGACCCTGCGTGTAGCTGATGATCTGGGCGGCTGTGCGGGCCATGCCGGGGTTGCTTCCGGAGAGCTGCAGGTTGCCGTGAAAGTCGTTGGTGTGCATGATCGTGACCGTGACCACGGCGCTTGGGGCGATATTCTCGACCCGCGTTGCAGCCGCTCCGGCGACCGGGCCGGCCGGATGGGCGACGACGGGGGCTATCGGCGGCGCGGCCAGCGCTGGTGTCGTCAGCACCACGCTGACGACGATCGCTAGGAGCAATACTCGGTGCACACGGCGAGACATGCTTCCTCCTTCTTGACTGGTGGCCTTTTACGGGCAGGCCGGGGATCGTTCCAGCGCGTTGCGAGACTGAACCTCACCTCCTTTCTGCCGTGTCCTGGCACGGCCTTCTGGCGGGCTGCCACGGTGCGGCAGCGCCGCGTGCTCAGGGATCGCCCCTTTCTCATCGCGCCACCAGTATACCACACCGACCGCAAATAGACAATACCCCCTCACCCCAACCCGGCCAGCACCTTCTCCAGCTCCGCGTAGTCGCCAAAGGCCGCGTCGGCCAGCTCGCGCCCGTCCTCCCGCCGGCTCACCCCCAGGAAGAGGATCGCCCGCATGCCCGCAGCGCGCGCCCCGGCCAGGTCCGTCTCCGGCAGGTCGCCCACGTGCGCGGCCTCGCCCGGCTCGACGCCCAGGCCGGCCAGGGTGTGGCAAAAGACCTCCGGCCGCGGCTTGGTCAACCCCGTCTCGTCGGAAAAGGTCAGCACCTGGAAGTGGGGCAGCAGGCCGTCGCGGGCAAGGAACTGGCGCAGCACCCGCCCTGGCGTCAGGCCGACGTCGGAGATGAGCCCCAGGCGGTAGCGGCCGGCCAGCCGGGCGACGACCTCGCCGGCTCCGGGGACCGGCTGCGGCGGGTTACCCAGGAGCACCTCCTCGATCGGCCGCAGCAGGGCGCTCCGTGCCTCCTGCGGCAGATCGGCCTCCAGAGAGACGAGCATGGCCTGCAGCCACTCGCCGGTGGGCAGGAAGCGCCTCTCCTGTCGCCAAGCGTGGCCAAAGACATCCCAGCCGTGCTCGTAGGCCGCCTGGAGCTGCGCCGTCGAGCGCGGCTGGCCGGCCCGTGCCAGGGCGGCGCCCAGGATGGCCAGGCGCTCCTCGCGCCCGTGGGCGTTCTGGTAGAGTGTGCCCCAGAAGTCGAAGGTGATGGCGCGCAGCACGTTGCACCTCGCGTAGCCATTATAGCACCGCGGCCGGCCGCCGACAACCGGGCGGCCGGCGGTTGCATCCCCGGCCGAGTTGTGCTACACTGTGCCAGCGCCAATCGCACCGGGCGGTTGGCAGATCACAGAGGAGGGTTCGACATGACCAATCGCTTTGCCACGGCGTTCGTGCTGGTGTTGCTGGCCGGCCTGGTCCTGGTCGCCTGCGGACCTCTAGCCGAGCTGGGGCCGCTGGGCGACGCCGGGGATGCCTTCATGACCGCGCTCAAGAACGGCGACTGGGCAGGATCCTATGCCATGCTCTCCGCCGGGACGCAGCGCGACTTGGCCACCGCCGAGGAGTGGGCCGCGGGCTGGGCCCAGGCCGAGCGGCCGGTGAGCTGGGCATTCAACTCCCGGAGCATCGAGAACGACACCGGCCGCCTGGAAGGCACCGTCGACTGGGACACCGGCCAGAAGAGCGAGTGCATCCTGCTCCTGGTCCGGGAGGGCGGCAGCTGGAAGATCGACGGGTACAGCTTCTCGCTGATCGAGTGATCTATCAGCTATCAGCTCTCCGCACGCTGCCCTACGCTGCTCCTGGGCAGAGTGCCGGCCGGGATGACAGCCCATGCCCCCGTCTGCCGAGATTCAGGAGCTCGCCCCTTCCGCCGTGCCGGCCGGCCGCGTCATCCGCAGCCGGGCCCCACTGCGCATCAGCTTCGCCGGCGGCGGCACCGACGTCGAGCCCTACCCCCAGGAGCGCGGCGGTGCCGTCCTCTCGGCCACGATCGACAAGTACGCCTACGCTACCCTGGTCCCCCGCCAGAACGGGCAGGTCCGCGTCGAGTCGCTCGACTATGACGTCGTGGCCAGGTACGATGTCGACGAGAAGCCGCCCTACGACGGCGAGCTGGACCTGGTCAAGGCCGTCGTGCGCACCCTGGGCGGTGGCAGCGGGCTGGACCTCTTCCTGCACACCGACGCCCCGCCGGGCTCGGGGTTGGGCTCCTCTTCGGCCATGGTGGTGGCCCTGATCGGTGCCTTCTTGCGGTGGCTGGGGCGGTCGATGGACGAGTACGGTGTCGCGCGCCTGGCCTACCGCATCGAGCGGGTGGAACTGGGCGTGCCGGGCGGCTGGCAAGACCAGTTCGCGGCGACTTTTGGCGGCTTCAACTACATCGAGTTCCTGGGCGACGACATCGTCGTCAACCCCCTGCGGATCAAGCGCGCCACGCTGAACGAGCTGCACTACCGCCTGCTGCTCTGCTACACCGGCCGCACCCGCCTGGGCGGGCGCATCCTCGACCGGCAGATCGCGGCGTACGTGCGCAAGGAGCAGGACTCGGTAGCCGCGCTGGACGGCATCAAGCGCGTGACCGCGGACATGAAGAACGCGCTGCTCCAGTCCCACCTGGACCAGTTCGGCCAGCTGCTGCACCAGGAGTGGCAGTACAAGAAGGGGCTGGTCACGGGGATCACCGACCAAGCGATCGATGACCTGTACGAGGCCGGCCGGCGCGCCGGCGCCAGCGGCGGGAAGCTCCTGGGGGCCGGCGGCGGGGGCTACCTGCTCTTCCTCTGCCCGTTCGAGCGCAAGCACCGCATCGCCCGGGCCCTGGAGGAGGTGGGCGGACAGGTTGTGCCCTTTAACTTCGACCTGCGCGGCCTGCAGGTCTGGGAAGCACCCGAGGAGCCCCATGCGCATTGACATCCTGACGCTGTTCCCCGGCATGTTCGAGGGCCCTCTGCGCGAGAGCATCATCGGCCGCGCCGCCGAGAGCGGGCTGGTGCAGATCGCCCTGCACGACATCCGCGACTGGGCCGCGGACCGCCACCGCACCGTGGACGACACCCCCTATGGCGGCGGCGCCGGCCTGGTCATGAAGGCGGACGTCCTGGGGGCGGCCATCACGGCGGTGCGGGCCATGGATCGACCGGCCGCGGCGATCTTGCTCTGCCCCCAGGGTCGGCCTCTCAGCCAGGCCCTTGCCGCCGAGCTGGCCGGCCGCCCGCGCCTGATCCTGGTCTGCGGCCACTACGAGGGCATCGACGAGCGCGCCCGCCTGCTCTACGTGGACGAGGAGATCTCGATCGGCGACTATGTCCTGACCGGCGGAGAGCTGCCGGCGATGGTGCTCGTGGACGCGGTCGTCCGCCTGCTGCCGGGGGTATTGGACCAGGAGTCGCTTCTCCAGGAATCGCACCACCAGGGCCTGCTGGAGTATCCGCACTATACCCGGCCGGCGGTCCACGGCGGCCTGGCCGTCCCGCCGGTGCTCCTCTCCGGCCATCACGCCGAGGTGTCCCGCTTCCGCCGCCAGGAGGCGCTGCGGCGGACGCTGCTGCGACGGCCCGACCTCCTGGCGCGCCTGCCGCTGACCGCGGAAGACGAGGCCTTTCTGCGCAGCCTGGGCTGGCCCGGCCCCGCGTAGGGCGCGTTTCACGTCTTCACGCTCTTGGGCTTTGCGCCACTGTCCGTCGGAGCACCCGCCATGGAACCCCGTCTGCTGCTGGCGACGAACAACCCCGGCAAGGTCCGCGAGTACCGCGACATCCTGGCCGGCCTGCCCATCGCCCTGGTCACACCGGCCGAGATCGGCCTGGACCTGGAGATCGAGGAGGCCGGCGCGAGCTACGCCGAGAACGCCCGGCTGAAGGCGCTGGCCTTTGCCCGCGCCAGCGGCCTGGTGGCCCTGGCCGACGACTCCGGGCTGGAGGTCGACGCCCTGGGAGGCGAGCCCGGCATGCACTCGCACCGCTACGCCGGTGGCAGCGACGCCGACCGCTACCGCCTGCTGATCGAGCGGCTGCGGGATGTCCCCCCGGAGCGGCGCACGGCCCGCTTCCGCTGCGTCGCCGTGATCGCCACGCCGACCGAGGAGACCTACGCGGCCGAGGGCATCTGCCCGGGCCTGATCATCGGCGAGGCCCGCGGCCAGGGCGGCTTTGGCTACGACCCCGTCTTTCTCCTCCCCGAGCTGGGCCGCACCATGGCCGAACTGTCGCCGGAGGAGAAGAACCACCTCAGCCACCGCGGCCGGGCCGGTCAGCAGGCCAGAGCGATCTTGCTGCGGCTGCTTGCTCAGAGAGGAGGTCCATTGTCGGAAAGACTCGGCCAGGCCGCACCCCCGATGAGCTAGCCCTGGCCGGCCGGAGCTGACCGCTACCGTCAATGGCCCAGCCGCTGCACAACCTTGCTCCGCGGCACCCGCACGAAACGCCAGGCGCGGACGCGCCCCAGCAGCAGCAGTGCCCGGTCGCACAACACGCGCATGCGCTCGTTGCGGACCTTCCATGTCCCCTGGAGTTGCTTCCCGACCAGCTGGCTGTCCCCGCGCATCTCGAGCACTTGCCCGGGCGACCTCCGTTCCCAGCAGCCGGTAGATCTCCTTCGGGCCGGCGATCAGGCTGTTGTACTCGGCCTCGTTGCTGTTCATGGCGCGGCGGAAGTCGAGACGGCGGCGCAGCTCCTTGCCATCGGCCAGGGCCACGATGAAGCCGCCGTAGCCCGGACCGGGGTTGCCCAGGCTGCCGCCGTTGTAGAGGAGCACCAGGTCGGCCGGCTGGGCGGCCGGGCGACGGCGCGGCGGCCGGTGGTCCTCCCTCGTCAGCCGCTCCACCAGGCGTTCGGCCAGGCCCACTTGATCCGCCGCAGGCAGGCGGGCGATCGCTTCCAGTATCTCCTCCATGGCCGGCATGGTGCCTCCAGGCGGCGCTCGCCACGACAGGTGCCAGGGGGTGTTCCGGGCTATCGAGCGGCAGAAGCAGTTCCTTCTGACCCAGGAAGGTCAACAGTTGCTCGGCCGGCGTGCCGACGGCCACGTCGGCCCCGGCCGCCGCTTCCCCGGTGGCGCAGGCGGAGCCGACGAAGGTGGAGCCGACGACCGCCCCCGTCGGCGGTGGCGATGTGCCGGCCGGCTCTTTTCGCTACGAGTTCAGCGGCGCCTTCACCGCCGAGGTCGAGGGGGGCGAGGTGACCTTTGACTCGAACGCGGACGAGCACATTGTCCGCCTGAAGGAGGAATGGATCGAGTACACCGTCGGGCTCTTCTTCCCGTTGGATGCCGCGCCGGGAACCTACCCGCTGGACGCGTTCCAGGAGGTGGCGACCCCCGGGTGGGTCACGGCGTTCTGCATGAGCATCGACGACGGGGCCTTTTACGCTACCGCGGGGACGCTGACCGTGGACGCGGTCGCTGACGGGTTGATCAGCGGCAGTTTCGAGTTCCAGGCCGCTCACAGTGAGGACTCAGCCAAGGTGGTCACGGTCCAGGGCGAGTTCAACCAGCTCCAGTTGCCGAACCGCTAGGGTATTCGGAGGGCGCCGGCCCTGTTGCAGTAGAAGGAGAAACCAATGAAGGCACGCACTACAGCACGACCGGCGTGGGCGTGTCCGGCACGGCGGTGGCTACCAGCGGCGACAACGCCGGGGTGAAGGGGAAATCCAACTCGCCGCAAGGCTACGGCGTGTTGGGGCTCGCCGCCTCGACCGGCGGTAACAATGGCTGTGGCGTGGGCGGCCTGGCGTACCTGCCCGGCGGCACCGGCGTCTATGGCAGCTCGCTCTCGGAGGGCGGCAAGGGCGTCTTTGGCTACTCCGAAGCCGCCACGGGCGAGGCCTACGGTGTGCTGGGCACGGCCATGTCACCCCAGGGCATCGGGGTCGCCGGGCAGAGCTACAGCGGCACCGGGGGGCACGGGGTCAGGGCCGTCAGCGCGGGTGCGGCCGCGGCTGGGGCGGCGCTCTACGCCGAGGCGCAGAACACCACCAACGGCATCGCCCTCTGGGGGCACAACAGCAGCGGCGACACCACGCTGCTGCTGGAGAATTTCGGCGCCGGCGACCTGGTCAAGGCCTTTATCTCCGGCGGGCAGTTGCGCTTCCGCGTGGCCAACTCCGGCGACGTCTATGCTGACGGCACCTTCCACACCCCGGCGGCCGACTTTGCGGAGCTCCTGCCGGCCGGCCAGGGCCTGGAGCCGGGCGATGTGCTCTGTGTCGGCCTGGACGGGGCCTTGGCCCGCTGCACGGAAGCCTACCAGGGCAGCGTGGTGGGGGTCTATTCCACGCGGCCCGGCTTTGTCGGCGGGGCGGCCGGGGACACGGCCGGCAAGGTCCCCCTGGCCGTTGTCGGCGTGGTGCCGATCAAGGCCAGCGCTGAGAATGGCCCCATCGCTCCCGGCGACCTGCTGGTCGCCAGCGGCACGGTCGGCCACGCCATGCGCGGCGTGGGCGCGGAGGCCTGCTTCGGCCGCACCATCGGCAAGGCGCTGGAGGGGCTGGACGCGGGTACCGGCGTCATCCTGATGCTGGTGGTGCTGCAGTAGAGAGGAGGGGCTGGCAAGCGACGGAGGCCCATCATGAAACGCACAACCCTTGTTCTGGCGCTGCTCGTCCTGGCCCTGCTCGTCCTCGCCGTCGGGCGCGGCGGGCCGGCCGCGGCCCAGTCGCCGCAGCAGGCCTTTTTCCTGAACTGGTGGACGGTGGACGGCGGCGGGGTCACCGCGAGCGCCGGCGGCGGCTATACGCTGGGCGGCGCGGCCGGCCAGCCCGACGCCGGTGCGCTGGCCGACGGCACCTACACCCTCCGCGGCGGCTTCTGGGTCGGCGGCGGGCCGGCGGCGCCCTGGTACGGAGTGTACTTGCCGCTGGTGTCCAGGTAACGCAAGGACCCTCGACCACCGCTTGACAAAGCTATGGCGCTATGCTATAATGGCTCTGAGAGCGCTCCCAGGAGGGAACAGGATTCCCTCCCGGTACCGTGGCCAGGCGGAAATCGTGCCTGGCGGGACTCCTGTAGGGTTCCTGTCTTGGCCATGCCGCAGCCCTGTTCCGTCACAAGAGCTGCTCTCAGTTGACCGCGCACTCGCGATGGCCATCTTGCTGCCACGACCGATTGCGCGACAGCATCCCGAGAGCGCTCTCAGGCGAGGCTGATGAATCCCGCTCTGGAGCACGCTCGCCACCGATATCGTCTCCCGCGGGCCCTCTGACGAATTGGCGGGGTTTGGTGGGGACGCAGAAGGCAAGAGGCAGCTCCATGGCCCAGATCGTCGGTGCAGCCCTTCCTGACATCCCCTGGGAACCCCGCCCCAAGGGCTGCCGTGATGTCGTCTGGCGTTCGGCGCGCAACCCGATCATCCCCCGCGACCTGATCCCCTGCGCCAACAGCATATTCAACAGCGCCGTTGTCTCCTTTGGCGACGGTTACGCCGGGGTCTTTCGCGTGGACAACCGCAAGCGCGAGATGTGCATCCACAGCGGCAAGAGCCCGGACGGGATCCACTGGCAGATCGACCATGAGCCCATCCGGTTCGTGGATGAGCGCGGCGAACAGCTTCCCCACGAATACTGCTACGACCCTCGGGTCTGTTGGCTCGAGGACCGCTACTACGTGACCTGGTGCAACGGCTATCACGGCCCCACGATCGGCGTGGGCTACACGTACGACTTTGAGACCTTCCACCAGTTGGAGAACGCCTTTCTCCCCTACAACCGCAACGGCGTCCTCTTCCCCAGGAAGATCAACGGCAAGTACGCCATGCTCAGCCGCCCCAGCGACACCGGGCACACCCCCTTCGGCGACATCTTCTACAGCGAGAGCCCCGACATGTGCCATTGGGGCTGCCATCGCCACGTCATGAGCCCGACGCGCCAGTGGGGCTGGCAGAGCACCAAAGTCGGGGCCGGCCCAACGCCGATCGAAACCTCGGCGGGCTGGCTGCTGTTCTACCACGGGGTCCTGACATCGTGCAATGGCTACGTATACAGCATGGGCGCGGCGCTGCTCGACCTGGAAAAGCCCTGGAAGGTCCTGCGGCGCACGGCAGACTACCTGCTTGCTCCATGGGAGGTGTACGAATGCGTAGGGGATACGCCCAACGTCGTCTTCCCCTGCGCCGCTCTGGTCGACGCACTCACCGGTCGCATCGCCATCTACTACGGCGCGGCCGATACCGTGACCTGCCTGGCTTTTGCGCACGCCGATGATCTCGTCGGCCTCCTGATGGCCCAATGACCTCACGAGGAGGCAAGGGAAACGCGGGTCCGGGTATCCAAGGTCTGTCGGATCGACACTCTTGACGGCAGGGCCCGCTGCGCCGTGCGCGACGTCCGCTGTGACGTTCAGCCCGGCCAGGCGGTCTCCCTATTCGGCAAGAGCGGTCGTCTTGTCGCGGGCGGCTGCTACAGCCCCTGACCCTGGCCCGCGGGCTGGAGAAGCGCAATGCGCTACGGCTACTTTAACGACGAGCGACGCGAGTACGTCATCACCAGGCCGGATACACCGCTGCCTTGGATCAACTACCTGGGCTGCGAGTCCTACTTTGCCCTGATCTCCAACACGGCCGGCGGCTACTCCTTCTACCGCGACGCGCGCCTGCGCCGCCTGACGCGCTACCGCTACAACAACGTCCCCCTCGACTGCGGCGGGCGCTACCTCTACCTGCGCGATGCCGACAGCGGCTTCTTCTGGTCGCCCACCTGGCAGCCGACCCGCGGCAACCTGGAGGACTATACCTGCCGCCACGGACTGGGCTACACCATCATCGCCTCGCGCTGCCGGGGCATCCGGGCCGAGGTACGCTACTTTGTGCCATTGGGCGCGGACCTGGAGGTGTGGGACCTGACCCTGACCAACGAGCGGGCCGCTGCCGCCCGGCTGGACCTCTTCTCCTGCATCGAGTTCTGCCTGTGGGATGCCCTGGACGACGCCTCCAACTTCCAGCGCAACCTCAGCACCGGCGAGGTCGAGGTGGAGGACGGAGTCATCTACCACAAGACCGAGTATCGCGAGCGCCGCAACCACTTTGCCTTTTTCGCCTGCTCGGAGGAGATCGCGGGCTTCGATACCCAGCGTGACGCGTTCCTGGGCCCCTACCGCGGCTGGGAGTGCCCCGCAGCCGTCGAGCGGGGCGGCGCCGGCAACTCGCTGGCCCACGGCTGGGCCCCGATCGGTGTGCACCAGGTGGCCCTCACGCTCGCGCCGGGGGAGGCGCGACGGGTCATCTTTGTGCTGGGCTACCACGAGAACCCCAGGGATGCCAAGTTCGACCCGCCCGACTCCCCGCGCATCGCCAAGGGCACCGTCCGCCCCATAATCCGGCACTACCTGGATCCGGGGCGCGTGGACGACGCCATGGCCGCACTGCACGAATACTGGGACACGATGCTCGGCACCATGCAGGTACAGACAGGCGACGTCCACACCGACCGCATGGTCAACGTCTGGAACCCCTACCAGGTCACGGCCACCTTCAACGTGTCGCGCTCGGCCTCCTCCTTCGAGTCGGGCATCGGGCGTGGCATCGGCTTCCGCGACTCCAACCAAGACCTCCTGGGCTTCGTCTCGCTGGACCCGCTGCGGGCCCGCCAGCGCCTGCTGGACCTGGCCGCGACGCAGCTCGACTCGGGTGGGGCCTACCACCAGTACCAGCCGCTCACCAAGCGCGGCAACAACGACATCGGCAGCTCCTTCAACGACGACCCGCTGTGGCTGGTGCTGGGCACGGCCGCCTACCTGAAAGAGACCGCCGACTGGGCCATCCTGGACGAGGCCGCGCCCTACGACAACCGCCCGGGGAGCGAGGCACCCCTGTACGAGCACCTGCAGCGCTCCTTGCGCTACACGCTGGATCGGCTGGGTCCGCACGGCCTGCCGCTGATCGGCCGTGCCGATTGGAACGACTGCCTCAACCTGAACTGCTTCTCGGACACCCCCGGGGAGTCGTTCCAGACCACGACCAACAAAGAGGGGCGGGTAGCCGAGTCGGTGGTCATCGCCGCTCTCTTCGTCCTAGCGGCGCGGGAGCTGGCCGAGATGGCCGCGCGGCGCGGCCGGCCGGCCGAGGCCAAACGCTACCACCAGGACGCGGCACGCATGGAGGAAACCGTCCTGGCCCACGGCTGGGACGGGAGCTGGTTCCTGCGCGCCTACGACGACGCCGGCCAGCCGGTCGGCTCGCGCCGGTGCCAGGAGGGGCAGGTATTCATCGAACCCCAGGGCCTGGCCGTCCTGGCCGGCATCGGCCTGGACGACGGGCGGGCCGAGGCGGCCCTGGCGGCCGTGGCCGACCGCCTGGCCACGCCGCACGGCATCGTCCTGCACCAGCCCGCCTTCACGCGCTACTACCTGCACCTGGGCGAGATCTCCTCCTACCCCCCCGGCTACAAGGAGAACGCCGCCGTCTTCTGCCACACCAACCCCTGGATCATTATCGCCGAGGCCCGCGTCGGCCACGGCGACCAGGCCCACGACTACTACCGGCGCATCAACCCCTCGGCGCGCGAGGAGCAGAGCGACGTGCATCGCTGCGAGCCCTATGTCTACGCCCAGATGATCGCCGGCCGCGACGCCCCAACCCAGGGCGAGGCCAAGAACTCCTGGCTCACCGGCACGGCGGCCTGGAACTATGTCGCCATCACCCAGTGGATCCTCGGTATCCGCCCCGACTACGACGGACTGCGCATCGACCCGTGCATCCCGGCGGCATGGCCCGGCTTCACGGCGGTGCGGCGTTTCCGCGGCAACACCTACCAGATCGCCGTCCACAACCCCCACGGCCTGTGCCGCGGGGTCCAGGCACTCCGGGTGGACGGCCAGCCGATCGCCGGCAACCTGATCCCGCCTCCGGAGCGGACCGGACAGACGATCGCCGTCGAGACCATTTTGGAGAAGTGAATGGATCAATCGGCCCGCCAATTCGAGAACCCCTACGGCTACTACGACGCCGCCGCCCGCGAGTACGTCATCACCCGGCCGGACACACCTACACCCTGGATCAACTACCTGGGCGCTGGGCGCTACGGCGGCATCATCTCCAACACGGCCGGCGGCTACTCCTTCGACCGGGACCCTCGCGACCGCCGCGTGACCCGCTACCGCTACAACGCCATCCCGGTCGATCAGCCCGGGCGCTACGTGTACCTGCGCGACCAGGAGAGCGGGGTCTACTGGAGCCCGACCTGGCAGCCGGTCATGGGGCGGCACCTGGAGAGCTACGACTGCCGCCACGGCCCCGGCTACACGCGCATCGCCGGCACCTACGCTGGCATCGCCGCCAGCCTGCTGTACTTCGTCCCCATAGGAGAGGACGACTGCCCCTGCGAGATCTGGCGACTGCGCGTGCGCAACGAGAGCGGCCGGCCGCGCACACTGCGCGCCTTTAGCTACGCCGAGTTCAGCTTCTACGATGCCGCCCTGGACCAACAGAACCTGGACTGGGGCATGCACATCGTCCACAGCGTCCAGCGCCAAGGGACCATCCTCGTCTCTACCCACGCTCGCCCGACCGTCTCCTTCTTCTCCAGCAACGCCCCCATCGTCGGCTTCGACACCGACCGTGAGACCTTCGTGGGGCGCTACCGCGACCTCTCCAACCCGGAGGTGGTGGAACGCGGCCGGCCGACGGACTATGAGTCGCCACGTGGGAACAGCGTCGCCTCCCTCTGCCACGAGCTCGTCCTGGCGCCCGGCGAGGAGCAGGAGATCGTCTACCTGCTGGGGGTAACCGACGATCCGGAGCGCATCGCCCCGCTCCTGGAGCGCTACCGCCACCCGGCCCGGGTCGAGGAGGCCTGGCGCGATTTGCGCGCCGATTGGGACGCGTTCCTGGGCTGCTTCACCGTGGATACGCCCGACCCGCTGATGAACGCACTGCTCTCGCTGTGGAATCCGCTGCAGTGCCGCACCACCTTCCACTGGTCGCGCTTCGTCTCGGCCTACGAGACTGGGCTGGGCCGTGGTCTGGGCACGCGCGACACCGCCCAGGACGTCCTGGCCATCGCGCACAGCATGCCGGCGGAGGCCCGGTCGCGCCTGAGCACGGTGTGGGGACTGCAGTTCCAGGACGGCCACGCCTGGCACCAATTCTTCCCGCTCAGTGGCCAGGGCGGCCCCGGCCTGGCCGGCGAGTTCCCCGGCTGGCCGCAGTGGTTCTGCGACGACGCCCTCTGGCTGGTGATTGCCACCTGCGCCTACCTGCGCGAGACCGGCGACCTGGCCTACCTGGAGCAGCGCCTGCCCTATTGGGACGGCGGCGACGACACCGTCTGGGGGCACATGGACCGCGCCATCGCCTTCACGCTGGAGCACCGCGGGCCCCACGGACTTCCGCAGATGGGCTTTTCCGACTGGGACGACACCCTCAACCTGGACCACGGCAGCGGCCGGGCCGAGAGCGTGTGGTGCGGGCAGCAATTCTGCCGGGCGGTGCTCGACCTGGCCGACCTCTGCGCTCACCGGCGGCAGGCAGCGGAAGCGGCGCGCTTCCGCGCCCTGCACCGTGAGATGGCCACGGCCATCCAGTCCACCGCCTGGGATGGGGATTGGTACGCCCGCGCCTACGACGACGACGGCCGGCCGGTGGGCGTCCGGGGGGAGGAGCTCCACCGCATCGCCCTCAATACCCAGACCTGGGCGGTCATCGGCCAGATCGGGGACTGCGCCCGGGCCGAGCGGGCCATGCACAGCGCCCACGAGATGCTCAACACCCCGCTCGGTTTCGCCCTCCTCTGGCCGGCCTACCGGGGGGCCAGCGCCCGCGTCCGCGGCACCTCAACCTACCCGCCGGGAGCCAAGGAAAACGGCGGCATCTTCTGCCACGCCCATGCCTGGGCCATCGTCGCCGCGGCCATGCTGGGGTGGAACGAGCGGGCCTATCGCTACTACTGCCAGATCGCGCCCCTCGCCCAGGCGGACCTGGACCGCTACGCCGCCGAGCCGTACGTCTACTGCCAGAACATCTGCGGCCCCGAGCATCCCCAGTTCGGGCGCGGGCGCAACTCTTGGCTCACCGGCACGGCCGCATGGGCATACGTCGCCGGCACCCAGCACATCCTGGGCATCCGCCCCACCCACGAGGGCCTGCAGATCGCCCCGGTGATCCCGCAGGACTGGCCCGGATTCTCGGCGCGCCGCATCTTCCGCGGCACCGTCTACGATATCGCCGTGCGCCGCAGCGGGCCGGGCAACACCGTCTCCCTGCGCGCCGACGGTAAGGCCGTGCCCGGGGACGTGGTTCCCCTGCCCCCCACCGGGCAGCGGCAGGTCGCCGTCGAGGCGACCCTCGGCTGACCGTGGGGGCTATCGCACAGAGGAGGCCGTCGGTGTCCACCGACTTCAACGGGCTGCCCACCGGCACCCTGAGCAACGGAGCGCTCCGCCTGGAGTACCTGGCCACGGCCGGTCCGCGCCTGGTGCGCCTCTTCTTGTCCGGCCGGCCGGAGAACCAGCTGGCCGAGGTACCCGGATGGGGCTGGGATACCCCCCACGGTCGCTATCGGCCCCACGGCGGCCATCGGCTGTGGTGCGGACCCGAGGACTCACTGCACACCTACGTGCCTGACGACGAGGGCCTCACCGTGGAGGAACTGCCCGACGGCGTGCGCCTGGCCGGCCCGGCAGAGCCGCCCACCGGCATCCGCAAGAGCATAGTGGTCCGGCTCGACGGCAGCTGTCCGGCACTGACCGTTCAGCATATCATCGAGAACAGCGGCATCGCCCCGCTGGAGCTCGCTCCATGGGCCATCACCCAGCTGCCCTTGGGCGGCGTGGCCCTCCTTCCGCAGGCGCTTCCGGCTGCCCAAGCGAACGGCCCGCGCCCCAACCGCAACCTCGTCCTCTGGCCCTATACCCGATTGGACGACGGCCGCCTGCACCTGGGCGACAACATCCACTGGGTCTCCGCACGGCCGCGGCCGGCACCGCTGAAGGTGGGCTGCCTGAGCGATCGCGGCTGGGCCGCCTACTACCGCTCCGGCGTCCTCTTCTGCAAGCGCTTTGCCGTTCAGGCCGACAGGCCCTACCCCGACATGCACTGCAACGTCGAGATCTACTGCAACGACCGCGTGATCGAGCTGGAAACGCTCGGCCCCCTGACCCGCCTGGAGCCGGGGGAGACGGTGACGCATGCCGAAACATGGGAGTGGTACAGCGGCGCCGCGATACGTGCCGCGCCGGACGAGCTGCTCCAGGCACTGGACCTTGTGGGGGTGTCCTGAGCTGCGCACCATCGGCGTGGGGTTCACTGCAACGAACGACGGCAGCGCCGTCTGCGGCGACTCCGCGAGGAGGCACCATGCAGAGCGACGAGACAAGAGAGGCTGGACGCAGGAGCGCCGACGAGGGCGGCCGGCCGACGATGGGCCTGCTTCTCACCACGTTCGATGAGCCATACCAGGGCAGCGTGTGGCCCGGGATCGCCGATGTCGCCGAGGAACAGGACATCAACCTCCTCTGCTTCGCCGGCGAGGTGCTGCACTCGCCGTACGGATTCGAGGCCCAGGGGAACCGGCTCTACGACCTGGTGAGCGCGCAGACGGTGGACGGGCTCGTCGTGATGGCGGGCTCGCTGGGGAATGTCGTCGGCAGCGCCGGGATGGCCGAGTTCTGCCGGCGCTACCGCCCGTTGCCCTTGGCCAGCATCGCCCTGGCCCTGGAGGGCATCCCTAGCATTCTCGTGGACAACTACCGCGGCATGCAGGACGCGGTGGCCCACCTCGTCGAGGTGCACGGCTACTACCGCATCGCCTTCGTCCGCGGGCCGGCGGGCCACAGCGAGGCCGACGAGCGCTACAGGGCCTACGTGGATGCCCTGGCCAGGTACCGGCTGCCCCTGGACCCCGCGCTCGTCCTGCAGGGCGACTTCCGCGAGGAGTCCGGGATGGAAGCCGTCCGCACCCTGCTGGACGAGCGGCGCGCCGACGTCCAGGCGATCGTTGCCGCCGGAGATATCATGGCCCGCGGCGTCCTGCGGGCGCTGCAGTCCCGCGGGGCACGGGTGCCGTACGATGTCGCTGTGGTCGGTTTCGACGACATCACGGACGCCCGCTTCATGAGCCCACCCCTGACCACCGTGCGCCAGCCTCTCTACCGGCAGGGCCGGCGGGCTGCCGAGATCGTGCTGGCGCAGATGCGGGGCCAGACCCCCCCGTCGCGCGAGGAACTGCCGATGGACCTGGCCGTCCGCCAGTCGTGCGGCTGCATCCCGGAGGAACTGGCCGAGGCTGCGGCCGGCGAAGCGGAGGAGAGCTGCCTGGGCTTGGCGGATATCGGGGCACGCGACCGCGAGGCGCTCCTGGCCGAGATGGCCGGGCCGGCGGAGGCCTCGCTGCAGAACCGCAAGGCCAAGCTGCACCCGCTGTGGGCCGACCGCCTCCTGAAGGCCTTTTCCGCCGAGGTGGCGCGCCAGGAAGGCGCCGCAGGGATGTTCCTTCCCGTCCTCGATGAGGTGCTGCGCGGCGTGTTGCAGGCAGATGGAGACGTGGGCCGGTGGCAGGGAGTGCTTTCCGTGCTGCGCCGCCGGCTGAGGCCTTATCTCACCGGCGCGGAGCTGGCCCGGGCAGAGGACCTGCTGCACCAGGGCCGTGTGTTGATCGGACAGGCCGGACAGCTGCGGCAGGCCCAGCTGCGGCAGCGCTCCGAGCAACTATCCCAGGCACTGCGCCAGCTGAGTGCGGCCGTGAGCACGACCATCGGCGTCGACGAGCTGATGGACGTGATCGCCCAGGAGGTCCCCCGCCTGGGTATTCGCCGTGGCTGCGTCTGCCTGTACCACGGAGATGGTGACCTAGAGGAGCTGCGGACCATCCTGGCGTTTGGGGAGGAAGGGCGCATCCCGCTCGCGGGCACCGCTGCGGAACCCTACCCCGCGCGGCGGCTCGTGCCGGCCGGCCTGTGGCCGGGCGACCGCCGCCATAGCATGGCCGTCGTACCGCTCTACTTCCGCGACAGCTCCATGGGCATCGCCCTCTTCGACATGGACCTGCGACAGGGGGTGATCTACACCGCGCTCCAGGGCCAGCTGAGCAGCGCCCTGCGCGGGGCGCTCCTCTCCGGCGAGCGCGAGCTGCTGGTGGCCCGCCTGCAGAGCCGCGCCGTGCAGCTGCAGACCGCGGCCGAGGTCGCCGCCGCCGCCAGCAGCGCCACCGACCCCGACGTCCTCATGCAGGAGGTTGCCGACCTGGTCGCGGAGCGCTTCGGCCTGTACCACGTGGGGATCTTCCTGGTGGACTCAACCGGCGCAGGGCTCATCATGCGCGCCGGGTCCGGCCAGGCCGGCCGCAGGCTAGTTGCCCGGCAGCAGCGCATCGAGATCGGCGGCCAGAGCATGCTCGGGTGGTCCGTGGCCAACAGACAGCCTCGTGTCGCGCCCGATGTGCGAGCAGACGCCGTGTACGCGGTGGAGCCGCTCCTCCCGGCGACGTTGTCGGAGGCGGCCATCCCGCTCGCGGTGGGCGATCGCGTGATCGGCGCGCTGGACGTGCAGAGCGAGCAGGCAGGCGCGCTCCAAGAGGACACGGTCACGGTCTTCCAAACCATGGCCGACCAGCTCGCCGTGGCGATCGAGAACGCCCGCATCGTGGCAGAGATGCGCGAACTGAATCAGGCCCTGCGGGGCACGCTGGAGACGCAGGCCCGCCTGATGGAGACCATCGAGGCTCTCTCGACCCCTGTGGTGCCCCTGATAGGGGGCATCATCCTGCTGCCGCTGGTGGGGAACATCGATTCCGGCCGGAGCCAGCAGATTCTCGATCAGCTCCTGGCAGGGGTGAAGCGGCACCGGGCGCGCGTGGCTATCGTGGATATCACCGGCGTACCCGTCGTGGACACAAGCGTCGCCGAGAGCCTGATCCGCACCGCCACGGCCGTGAGCCTCCTGGGGGCAGAGCTCGTCCTCGTGGGCATCCGCGCCGAGGTGGCCCAGACGATGGTCACCCTGGGCGTGGGGCTTTCCTGTATGTCCACCCACGGGAACCTGCAGAGCGGCATCGAGTACGCTCTGCGCAGGCTTGGCCACAGGCTGGTGCCACGGCAGTGATCGCTCCCGCTCCCTCCTCATGACCCCTTGCCCGCCCAGCCCTCCAGCTCCGGATGGGGCACCAGGCAGATGAAGCGCAGGACCCCGGCGCCGGTGTTGTGGAACTGGTGCAGCACGTCGCCGGGCACAAAGACGACCGTCCCCGCCGCCAGCGGGTAGTCGCCCTCCTCGGTCGCCACCGTCCCGACGCCGTCCAGCACAAAGACCTCGTGCTCCCACCAGTGCCGGTGGTGGGGCGAAGCGCTGCCGGGCTGCAGATCGAACACGCGCATGGCAAAGTGCGGCGCCCCGTCCTCCTTGGCGATGACCCAGCGGATGGTCACACCGGCGGCCTCTGTCACCTGCGCAGCCGGCACGTCACCGTACGGCACAACCTTCACCGGCATCGATCCTCCTTGTTTCGACCTTGACTATGATTCCTCTCTCGGCGCCCGGCGCTCGGCAAAATCCTCCACCGACGCCTCTACCTCGGCCGCGCTCTGCATGCGCAGCGCCTGCTCGGCCAAGGCCTGCACCTCGGGCACGGCCAGCCGCCGCAGCAGGGTCTTGGCCGGGCCGATGCGCTCTACCGGCAGGCAGAACCCATCCACGCCCAGGCCCAGCAGCAGTGCCACTCCGCCGGGACTGCCGGCGGTGTCGCCGCACGCCTCCAGCCGCTGCCCCAGCCGGTGGACCACCGTGACGGCCTCCTTGACCAGCCGCAGCACGGCGGGGTGGAGTGGACGGAACAGGTGCGCAACACGCAGGTTGCGCCGGTCGCAGGCCAACAGGTACTCGGCCAGGCGGTCCAGGTCCAGGAAGAATCCGCTCACCCCCTCCGCCAGGACCGGCAGGCTCATGATCGCCACCGGCGTCTGCAGGACCAGCGCCACGGTTACATCCTGGCAGTGGGGCACCCGCGCGTTGGCCATGTCCTGCTGGGCACGGCGCAGCCACTCCTGCGCGGCCCGCATTTCCGAGAGCGTCTCAACCATGGGAAAAGCCACGCCGAGGGCATGGCCGGCCCCGGCCCGCAGGATGGCTCGCAACTGCTCGCGAAAGGCCGACAGGTAAGCGAGTGACAGCCGCACCCCGCGCAGCCCCAGGAGTGGGTTGCGCATCTCCGGCTCGGTCGCGAAGGGCAGGGCCTCCTCCGGGCCTACGGAGAGGGTGCAGAAGGTCAACCGGCCCGGGGGTGCCTGCTCCAGGACCTGCCGATATGCTGTGACCTGCTCCTCCTCCGTGGGCGGCGACGGCTGGCCCAGGAAGAGGTAGTCGGTGCGCGCCAGGCCGACGCCCTCGGCACCGCGCGCCAGTGCCTGCACCAGGCCGGCCGGCTGCTCCAGGTCCACGCGCACATCCACCCGCCAGCCGTCGGCCGTACGCGCCGGGGCGGTCACGTCCTCGACCGGGCGGGCCGTCTGCAGTAGCCGCTGGCGCTCGCGGTAGTGCGACAGGGCCTCGGAGCTGGGCCGGTTCTCCACCACCCCGCTAGCCCCGTCCACCACCACGATGTCGTTCGGTTGCACCTGCGCCAACAGCTCCTCGCCCAGCCCGACCACCGCCGGCAGCCCGAGCCGCCGGGCGACGATCGCTGCCGGGGATCTCAGCGAGCCGCCGGCCAGGCACAGGCCCAGCGGCGGCTGCGACGCCAACTGCAGCGCCTCGCTCGGCCCCAGCCCCTCGGCCACGACGACGGCGTTGACACCGGCCAGGGGCGACGACACCAGCGTGCCCAGCATCGCCGCCAGGACCCGCCGGCCGATGTCGCCCAGCTCCTCGGCGCGGCTGCGCATGTCCTCGTCGCGGATCGAGGCAAAGATGGCCAGGTAGGAGTCGACCGCCTCCTTCCAGGCAACCTCGGCCGGCTGGCCCTCCAAGATGGCGCCGCGCGTGCGGTCCACCAGCGCCGGGTCGGCTAGCAGCAGGATGGGGGCCTGCAGCAGGCGGTCGGCCTCCGGCCGCAGCGCGGCCGGCATGGTTCCCCACAGGGAGTGCACCTCGCGCTGCACGCGGCCCAGGGCCTGCTCGAAGCGGTCCATCTCCTCCATGACGCGGCCGGCCCTTCGCGGCACGACCGCCACCCCGGCCGGCCTGTAGACCAGTGCCACCCCGATCGCGATGCCCTTGGTGGCTCCGATACCGTGCAGCACTGCCATGGTCGTCCACCCCATCGGTCGGCCACCGGCCCTCAGCAGCCGGATGGGCCGCACCCCGAATGCCCACGAGAGGCATCCCCGGCCGGCAGCGGCTTCTCGGCCGTGGCCAGCAGCGTCGAGCGAACCGCAGGCAGACACGCCGCCGCGACCCACAGCGCGGCCTTGGGCAGCGCGCGCCACGGCCTGCGCAGGAACTGCCGCCAGTCCAGCCCCACGCCCTCGCGCGCGGCCACGGTGCGCACCCGCACCGCGGCAAAGCCGGACTCCTGCAGCAGCCAGCGCAATTCGCCGCTGGTGTAGAGGCGCTGGTGCACGGTGTAGCGCCCCTGGCCGCGGAGCTGCATGCGGTGACGGAACTCTGCGCCCGGCTCCAGGCTCTGCCAGGTCAACAGTCGCCAGCCCAGCAGCAGCCGCTCCCGCAGCGAGCGGGCGTTGGGCGTGCTCAGGACGAGCTGCCCCCCGTGCACCAGGACGCGCCGGACCTCGCGCAGGGCCGGCAGGGGCGAGGCGCTCAGGTGCTCCAGCACCTCGGAAAAAACCACCGCCGCGAACGACCCGTCGGCATAGGGCAGCGGGTCCTCCTCCAGGTTGGCCCGCCGCACCTCCACGCCGAGGTGCATCCAAAGGGCCGCGCGGTCGTCCGGCCGCAGGTCGATCCCGGCCACGCGGTACCCCGCCTGCACCAGGATCTCCGTGAACTGGCCCGGATTGCAGCCGACCTCCAGCACGGCGCTGCCGGCAGGCACGGCCAGCGCTCGTAGGAGCGCCACGTAGCGGTCGCGGTGTAGCCGGAAATAGCCCGGCTTCTCCTGAGCAGCCGCCGAACGCGCATAGGAATCGACCAGTGCAGCCGCTTGCGCACGCATGTCAATCGCATCTTCCCGCGCCCAGCAGCCCGTTGCCGACGAGCGGGGGCCACGGCAGCCCCACCGGCCAGCGCAGCGGCAGCCAGGCCAGCGGCTTGACCCCGGCCCGCACCCGCACGCGGGTGAAGCCGGAGGCATGCAGCGCCCGACGTAGCTCCGGCGGGCTGTAGAGGCGCACGTGCCCAGGATCGGCCACGCCCGACCAGCGCCGGCCCTGCCAGTAGCGCCGCAGGTCCCAGCGGTTGACCGTGCGCACGATCAACGTCCCGCCGCGCCGCAGCACCCGCCGGCACTCCTGCAGCAGCGCCTCTCCGGCGGCAACATGCTCGAGCACGTCGGCCAGCACCACCAGGTCGAAGCTGCCCCGGGCAAAGGGCAGGTCGGCAGCCAGGTCGGCCTGGGCCAGGCCGGCCTCCGGCACGGCCCGGCGGGCCCGCTGCAGGGCGTACAGCGACCGGTCCAGGCCGTAGGCCCGCCCGCCCCGGGACTGGAAGAAGCGCAGGCCCGGCCCGGCCCCGCAGCCGGCGTCGAGCACGCGCCGGCCGACTGCTCCCGCCAGACCGGCCAGCCGCAGCAGGCGGCCGTACTCCCAGGCCACCTTGGTCGCCGACTTGCGCTCCTGGGCGGCGAAGTAGGCCTGCTCATCCACGGCCCGCCCTCCTGGCCTCGGCCAGGGCGCCGGCCTCGCGGTAGACCTGCAGCACCTCCTGCACCAGCCTGGCGCCGTCGTACCGCTCCCGCAGCGTGCGCTCGCCGCCGTCGGCCAGGCGCTGGCGCAATCCGCCGTCGTCGACCACCCGCAGGAGCGCCGCCGCCAGGGCCTGGCTGTCGCCCATGGGGACAAGCAGCCCGTTCTCGCCGTCCTGGACGATCTCGCGCACCACCGGGATGTCGCTGGTCACGACCGGCGCGCGGCAGGCCATGGCCTCCAGCAGCGGCAGGCCAAAGCCCTCGTAGCGCGTGGGCAGGACGTAGGCGTCGCAGGCCCGCAGCAGGGCCACCTTCTCCTCCTCGGAGACCTGCCCGGCAAAGTGCAGGTGCCGATCGGTGCCCAGCGCCGCGGCGCGGGACTGCAGCTCCGCCTGCGCGGCCGGGTTGTGCGAGACAAAGACAAAGGCGGCCTCGGGGTGCTGCGCGACGACGGCCGGCATGGCTTCCACGACCAGGTCCGGCCCTTTGCGCCGCGTGAGCTGGCCGATGTACAGGATGAGCGGCCGCCCGTGCTCGCGCTGCGGCGGCCGCGACGGCAGGGAAGTGATCCAGTCCACATCGATCCACAGCGGCACCGTGCGGACGCGCTCCGCCGGCAGCCCCATCCGCTGCAGCTCCGCAGCCTCGTGCTGGGAGCAGGCCAGCAGGAGGTCGGCCTGGGCCAGGGGCCAGTGCAGCATATAGTTGCGCAGGTGCGTGCGCAGGTGGCGGTCGCGCCCGGCGCGGCGCAGCAGCGCCTCCCAGGTGAAGATGAGCCGTTCGTAGTGCGGTGGCGATTCATGGGGCGACTCGCGGTCGTCGACCAGGAAGGCGTCGTGAAAGGGACCCAACCAGGTGTAGACGATGGGCACGTGCCACTCCTGGAGCAGGTGCACGGCCGCGTAGGCCAGGACGTTGCGCGGGTGCATGAGATGGGCCACTTCCGGCATGACCTCGGCAGCCATGGCCCGGCGCAGGGGGCGGGCCGGCCAGAAGCGCGGCGGCACCCGCCGCACGCGGATGCCGGCGACGTCCTCCGCCCGCTCCGCCAGGTGCGGATGGCGCGGGTCGTGATAGCCGTAGGCCACGACGCTGTGGCCCAATCGCACCAGCCGTTCGCCCAGGACCCGCTCCGGCCACTGGCGAAACGCCTGGGTGACGCCACCAAGCCCGAAGATGGCGACGTGCATCGCGCGCTCCTGCGACCGGCTACTTGAATACGAGCGGCATGAAGACCAGCCCGACGGGGGCGATCCGGTCCTCATAGTAGGGGCCGCAGACGTTCTGCTGGTCGCACATGGCCACCCGCCAGTAGTAGGCGCCGGGTCGGTAGGCGCTCAGCTCCCTGAACGACAGGTAGCGCGTGTGGTCCGTGGACACGTACTCAACGCAGTTCGAATAGGCCGGGTCGCGGCAGATCTCCAGTTTGTAGTAGGCCGCGTTCTCGGTGGGCCACCACGACAGGTCCGGAACCGGGTCGAGCTTGGCGCTGGCCGGCACCGGGCGCGGGTAGTTCTTGTAGAACCCCTGCACGGCACTGAAGGTGCCGATCCTGCCCAGGCGGTCGACCGTGGCGACCTTCCAGTACCAGTGGCCGGCGCTCAGGGCTGTCGTCTCGGTGTTGTCGGGGGTAAACGAGGTCGTGTCCACCGTATAGTTCCAGTGCGAGCAGGTGTCACCGGGCAGGCTCGGCGAGTCGCCCAGGCACAGCCGGTACTTGACCGCCGCGAACACCGGTGTGGCCGTCGGCGTGATCACGTCCGTCCAGAGGAAGGTGGGCACACCGGTCACGGTGATGCCGCCCGTCGGGGCGAGCAGCGTCGGAGGGTAGGTGAACTTGGCAAACGGCACGCCCAGCAGCCACTCGCTGGACTGCGCCGGGGTGAAGGTGTCCCGAACCTTCACCCGCCAGTACCACAGGCCCTTGACCAGCGCGTCGCGCAGGGCGTAGTAGGGGCTCTGCGAGTAGATGGGTATCGCCCCGCTGAACGAGTCGTTGTTGGCATACTCCAGGTCATAGGCCGAGGCGCCCTCCACCCGGCTCCACTCGAAGGCGGATGTGCCATAGGGGAACTCCTGGACCAGTTCCTGGGGGGAGTAGACATCGCGCGTGAAGCTTACCGCCTGCGACCACGGGCCGTAGACCCCGGTGCCGTGGCGGACACGCACGCGCCAGTAGAGGGTGTTCTTCTCCATTCCGCCCACGCGCGCCCACCGCGTGGATATCCACCAGTAGTGCGGCGGCTTCAGCAGGGAGAGGCCGCTGGCGTTGCTCCACTCCCCGGTGTAGAGGATGTTGGTAAAGCCGCTCTCGCGGGACACCTGGACCTGGTACCCGTCCACGAAGGAGCGGAAGAGCGGCTTGGAGAAGCTGAGAGCGGGGCTGGAGTAGTGCACAAAGGGGTGCGCTGGGCTGTCCCACGGGTAGAGCGGGTTCACCTTCTCCGAGGCGGCGGCAAAATTGGTCAAGCCGGCCGCGGGCGCGCCGGCCTCGGAGGGAACGGTGTCATAGGGCGGGTTGCCCGGCCCCGGCGAGGTAAAGGCCTCCACCGAGGCCGTCCCCAGCCAGGTCTCGCCCGAGTCGAACCACTCCACCGGCAGCTTGATCTCCAGGTAGAATCCCCTCTTGTAGCTCAGCGACCCCAGGATGTCGGGCAGCTGATCGCAGGGCAACTGCCACTGACCGTTCGCGTAGCGACACACATACACCTCGTCGGCCGAGACCTGGCCCGCGCTGTCGTGATGCGCGTAGACGGCGACTTCGGGGCGGTAGAGCGAAGCGGTCGGTACGTTCCACCCACGGGGATCAGGGGTGGTGCTACCGCCGGAGCCGGCCATGTGATCCAGGTCTACGTAAAAGACAAAGTACATGTCGACCGTGTTGGTGGGCGGCAGGGCGAGCGTCAGGAACCAGCCCTTGGTGGCGCTGGCGTCATCGCGGGCCAGGTAGAGGTCCGTCAGGTCGTAGGCGGGGTCGCCGCTGGCGTCGCCGGGGGGATCCTGGCCGATGAGCGGGCTGTAGCTGTCGTACAGGATCGGGTGGGTCAGGGGACAGTGGGTCGGATAGCCCCGCCGCAGCGAGTGGGTGATGACCACCCGGCGGGCCGCGCTCCAGGTCCCGATGTCGCCGCCGCCCGCATCCAGCGCCTTGACCCGCCAGTACCAGGTCTCTGGGGCCAGCCGCTGCTGCGGCGTGTAGAAGCCAAAGAGCGGATGGGCCTCGTGGTGCTGGCCGGGGAGCGTGCTGGTAAAGGCCGGCGAGACGTCGATCTGGAAGAGGTACCGCGCCGCCCCCTGCACCGGGGTCCAGCCGAAGAGCGGGGTGTCATAGACATTGTCCATCCCGTCCGAGGGGAAGTAGGGAGCGATGGTGGTCGTATAGGGCTGCAGGAGCGTGTCGAAGCGGAACACCCACCACTCGCTGGCCTCACCGAAGGGTGAACCCCCATAGTAGCCGCGCACACGCCAGTAGTAGATGCCGTTGGTCAGGGTAAAGCCGTTCTCGACGGTCGGGGCCAGGCTCAGGTTCTGGGTGGTGGTGTACCAGAGGAGATGCGTGCGGGTGGGGTAGTCGTACACCTCGACGCGGTAGGAGGTGGCCGCCTGCTCGGCGGCATCGATCTGGCGGTCCCACATGAACACCGGCGCCGGCACAGTGGGGTCGGTGCGCACGTCCAGGAACTGGGTGGCCGAGATCGCCGCCGGGTCGTAGTAGTAGGGCGGGTAGATCAGTGCCGGCGCCGGCGGGTTGTGCCAGCGGAACGAACCGGTGTCGCTGGGCTGCGACCAGTAGCCGGTGCTGTCCTGCGCGGTGACCCGCCAGTAGTAGGTCGTATCCGGCACCATATTCGAGGCCTGCTGGTTGCTGGGTGTGTAGCGCGGGTCGGAGACGGTAGAGTCGTCGAACAGCGGCGTGGTGAAGTTGTCATTGTCGTCCACCTGGATGCGGTAGCGGGTGGCCGCGGCGACGGGCGTCCAGGAGAAGTAGGGGGACCCGGACGAGAGAAAGGCAAAGGTTGGGGACAGGTGCACCGCCCGCAGGTGCCAGGCCTTGAAGAACGAGGCCCCGGCGTCCGAAGGGCTCCAGGGCCCGTAGGTGCCCCCAGGGTCGCGGGCTCGCACCCGCCAGTAGTACCACTGGTCGTTGGAGAGGTTGGTCGCGTGGGTGTAGCGCGTGCTATCGACGGACATGTCGATCGTGCAGGCCCCCGCGCAGGGAAAGGCACTGGTGTTAACCTGGATCTGGTACTCCTTGGCTCCCTTGACGGCAGTCCAGACGAACTCCGGGGTAAAGATCTGCGTGGACCCGTCGGGCGGGAAGAGCGCCTGGGGCTGCTGGTAGTAGACCAGGTTGAAGCTCCAGCAAGGGCTGGACCAGGCCGCGGCGTGGTTCTGGTGGTCCATGGGGGTCACCTTCCAGTAGTACCATCCCTGCCCCAGGCTGGAGCGATCCCGCGGGGTGTGCGTGGGCTTGATGGTGTTCCGGCTGTACTTGGCTGCGCCGGTACAGCCGTACTCGGTAAAGATCTCGAACTTGTAGTAGGCGGCCCCTGGCGACGCCGACCAGGAAAAGATGGGGTACTCGAAGAACTCGACCGCGCTGCCGTCGCTGGGGACCGGGTTCTGGGGCGCGTACGCACCGCCGGCCAGCCAGTCCTTGACGAAGCTGCACGCCGCCGACCAGTCGCTCTCATTCTGGCCGGGCATCTTGACCTTGACCCGCCAGTAGAGGGTGCCTTCCTCCAGGGATGCCAGCGGTTTGTGGCGTGGTATGCGCGTGGTGACCTCGGGGATGGCCAGGTTGCTGCAGCCGATATCCCGGCACACGCGCAGCTTGTAGTACTCGGCGCCGGAGATCTCCTCCCACGTGAAGAGCGGCGTACCGTTGAGCGGGTCCGTGAGCGTCGTGGTGGTCACACCGCAGGGGTAGATCGGGTTGGGGGGTGAGGTCTGCGCGGTGACCGTGGGCACAGACAGGCCGGCCGGCAGCAGCAGCGCCAGCGCCAGGGCCACGACACCCAGACAGCGAAGGGCGGGACAGATGCGCACCATCTTGACACCTCCACATAGCCAAGCCGCGCCGCAAAGGGGCCGGGCGACCGGGCAGCCGGCCACGGCGGCAGAGGGGACTGGCACCCGTACTATACCACACGCCGCAGGCAGCGTCAAGGTGAACTCCTGTTTGACTCGCGTTGCCCTTTCGGCTATAATGGCACCGGCCTCGCCAGGGGGACAACAGCGTGGAAGATGGCTGGATTCGGCTGCGCAACCTGAGCAAGCGCTTCTCCCAGGGGCGTACCCCGTGCACCGCCCTGCGCGGGGTGGACCTGGACCTGCCTCAGGGTGCCTTTGTGGCCATCGTGGGTCCTTCTGGCAGCGGCAAGAGCACGCTGCTCCACCTGCTCACCGGCATTGATCGGCCCACCACCGGCCAGGTCCGCGTCGGCGACTGGCAGCTCGACGCCATGGACGAGGAAGCGCTGGCCCGCTGGCGCAGCCGGCACGTGGGCATCGTCTTCCAGTTCTTCCAGCTCTTCCCGACCCTGACCGCCCTAGAGAACGTGCAGCTCCCTTTGGAGCTCGGCTCGGCGCTGTCGGCCCAGGCGCGTCAACGGCGCGCCCGGCAGGCCCTCGAGGCGGTCGGGCTGGCCGCGCGGGCCGACCACCTGCCGGCCCAGCTCTCCGGCGGCGAGCAACAGCGTGCAGCCCTGGCGCGGGCCCTGGTGCACGACCCGCTGCTCGTCGCCGCCGACGAGCCCACCGGCAACCTGGACAGCGCCGCCGGGCGGCAGGTGGTGGAGCTGCTGCAGCAGGTGCACCGGCAGGGCAAGACCGTACTGATGGTGACGCACGACGCGGCGCTGGCCGGTGCGGCTACGCACCAGGTCCGCCTGCAGGACGGGGCCGTCGTCCCCTAGCGGCCGCGCCGGCGGTATCGGAGGAGGACAGAGATGCGCATCGGCGAACTGGCCAGGCGGGCCGGGGTCACCGTGCGGACGGTCCGCTACTATGTCGAGGAGGGGCTGCTGCCGATGCCCCCCATGCGCGGGAAGTATGGGGACTTTGACGAGTCGTACCTGCAGCGCCTGCGCCTCATCCGCACGCTGAAGGAGGAGCGCCTCTCCCTGCCGGCCATCGGCCGGCGGCTTGCGGAGATGGGGCTCACCGCGGGCGGCGAGTCCCCGCAACTGCCGCTGCCGACCCCGCTGGGGCAGGAGCGGCCGCCCCGGCCGGCGCCGCTGCCGCGCGCGCAGCCGGAGGGGCTGTTCCGCTCGCGCTTCGCCGAGGAGGCCGGCCTGTCCTCCGAGCAGGTCGCGCGCCTGGAGGAGATGGGCCTGCTGGAGTCGAGCGAAGGGCTACTGCCGCCGGCGGCACTGCCGCTGGCCCGCGCTGCCGGCCGGCTGCTGGCCGCCGGGGCCACGGTGCAGGACATCGCCGACCTGGCGCAGCAGGTGCGCCAGGAGACGGCCATGCACCAACGTCTGCTGGCCCGGGCCGAGTCCACGGCGCCGCTCTCCCAGGCGCTGCAGTGGCAGGAGCAGCTGGTGGCGGCGGCGACAATCCGCCAGGCACTGCTGCAGCGGTGGGGATACACCCACCAAGAGAAGCCGCAATGACCGAAGAAGAGATGCTGCTGACCGAGACCAAGACCGTGTCCGGCTGGGCCGACTGGGTGCTGATGCTATCCCGCTGGGTGCTGTGCGGCAGCCTGATCCTGGTGAACCGCCTTACCCGCTTCCCGCTCCAGCAGCAGGGTGCCACCGAGTACGCGCTCTTCGGCTACCTGGCCCTGACGCTCGTCGAGGTCGTCTTCCTGTGGCGGCGCTGGGGTATGCGCGCCTGGCCGCACATCACACTGGCACTGGACATCGTCCTGGTCCTGGCCGTGCTCTTTCTCAACGGCGGCACGGCCGGCCCGCTGCTGCCGCTGCTGCTCTTCCCCGTGATGGCCACCAGTATCCGCCTGGGCTTTACCGCCGGGCTGGGGCTCAACCTGGCGGCCCTGGCCGGCTACGCCGTGCTGGTGATGCGCGACTCGACCATGACCGATGCCGGCGGCAGGGCTGAGCTCGACCTCGTGCGTGTGGGCGTCTTTGCCGGCAGCCTGCTGATCGTGGCCATCTTCGGCGGCCTGCTGGCCGAGCAGGTCTCCCAGCCGGCCCGCGAGGAGAAACGCCGCCTGCAGGATGACGTGGCCCGCTGGCACGGCCAATTCGTCGCCGCCAGCAAGCGCGCGCGGGTCTTTTACGACATGTCGCACACCCTCAGCGTGACCTTGAGCTACCAGAAGGTGCTCGAGGGCGTGTTGCAGGACTGCCAGCGGCTGCTGGACTTTTCGGCCGGCGTGGTGCTCCTCTCCGCGGGGGAGGAGCACCTGTCCATCGCCGCATCCGCGGGCCTGCGCGCCGGCGACGCCGAGAACCAGGTCCACCTGGGCGAGGGCGCCCTCTCGCGCTGCCTGTCCACGGGCGACCCGGAGATACTGGAGCACCTCGGCCGCGACCGCGAGCTGAACCAGGTCGTGGGCCTGCAGCGCTGCCGCTCCGGCCTGATCGTGCCGCTGCGGGCCGCCATGCGCAACTACGGGGCCATCGTCGTGGGCTCCATCAGCGAGCAGCACTACTCCCGCGCCGACCTCGCGCAGCTCGTGGCGCTGGCGCACTTTGCCACGATCGCCATCCAGAACGCCCAGCTCTACCAGGACCTGCGCGAGGAGCGCGACAAGATCATCCGCGCCGAGGAGAACGTGCGCAAGGAGCTCTCCCGCGACCTGCACGACGGGCCAGCCCAATCGCTGGCGGCCATCGCCATGAACATCGAGTACATCAAGCGGCTGCTGGTCGAAGAGCCCCAACAGGCCGTGGCCGAGTTGGAGTCGCTGGAGCAGCTGGCGCGCAAGACCGCCTGGGACGTCCGCACCATGCTCTTTGAGCTGCGCCCGATCATCCTGGAGACCCAGGGGTTGGTGCCCACACTGGAGCAGTACGTCCAGCGCTTCCCGCCAACCGATCCAATGCAGGTGCACCTGGACACCGGCGGCTTCAGCCAGCGCATCGACCCCAAGGCCGAGACGACCATCTTCACCATCATGCAGGAGGCGGTTAACAACGCCCGCAAGCATGCCAAGGGGAAGAACATCTGGCTCTCCCTGGCCCAGGAAGGACCCAGCCTCGTGGCCACAGTCCAGGACGATGGCGTGGGTTTCGACCTACAGGCGGTGCAGGCCTCGTACGAGAAGCGCGGCAGCTTCGGCCTGCTCAATATGCACGAGCGGGCCCAGCTGATCGGCGGCAAGACCGAGATCCGCTCGGCTCCCGGAAAGGGAACGGCGGTGATCATCACCGTGCCGCTGGAGGGAGGGCGCGCGCTGCGATGAGAGCGTTCCTGGCGTTCTTGCTGACGACCGCCACCTTCATCCTCGCCCAGGGCACCGGTAGCCCGGTCCTGTTCCACCTGTTCTACATCATGGCGGCGACGATGGTGGTCTCTTACCTGTGGGCATGGGCCAACCTGCGCGGTATCGCCGTGGAGCGGAACCTGCGCAGCCACCGCGCCCAGGTTGGCAAGCAGATCGAGGAACACCTCGTCGTCCGCAACGACAGCATCTGGCCGAAGCTGTGGGTCGAGGTCCAGGACATGTCCGAACTGCCGGAGCACCAGGCCCGCTTCGTCGTCAGCCTGCCCTCGAGGTCGTACCGCAACCTGCGCGAGCGCACCGTGTGCAAGCTGCGCGGGAAGTACGCCTTCGGGCCGGCGCTGGTACGGGCGAGCGATCCGCTGGGCCTGTTTCGGTTTCAGAAGACCGTCCCGATCACCGACGCCGTGCTGGTGTACCCGGAGACGCAGGAGATCGCCAGCTTCCCGCTGCCGCCGGCCGAGCTGCCGGGAGGCACGGCCACGCGGCGCCGCACCCACCACACGACCTCCAACGTCTCGGGCGTGCGCGACTATGCCCCGGGCGACAGCTTCAACCGCATCCACTGGCCCTCGACCGCGCGGCACGGCCGGCTGATCGTCAAGGAGTTCGAGCAGGACCCCACGGCAGACCTGTGGATCATCCTGGACATGCACTACCGCGTGCAGCAGAGCATCACCTTCCGCGGCCGGCCGCTAGAGGCGCCCGGCGGGGAGGTGCGCACGCCGGCCTCGACCGAGGAGTACATGGTCACTGCGGCAGCCTCACTGGCGCACCACTTTGTCCTGCGCCAGCGGCGCAACACCGGCCTGATCGGCTGGGGGCAGCACCGCGAGGTGATCTCGCCGGAGCGCGAGCCGCGCCAGTTCTACAACATCATGGAGAGCCTGTGCACGCTGCGGGCCTATGGGCGCTCACCCCTGGCCGAGGTGCTGGCCGCCGAGGGGAATCGCTTCGGCCGGCAGGTCAGCCTGGTCATCCTCACCCCCAGCCCGGAGGTCGATTGGGTGCGCATGGGCCTGCGCGACCTCCTCTACAGCGGAATCTACGCCGTGGCAGTCCTGGTGGACGGGATGTCCTTCGGCGGCTGGACCGAGCTGCGCCACGTCGAGGCCGAGCTGGTGGCCCACAACGTGCCCTACTACGTCCTGCGCAAGGACGAGCCCATCGGCGCGGCGCTCAGCGGCACGGCCGGCCTGCTGGACTGGCGCCAGGGGGCGCGCTTCATGGCGGAGCACTTCCCGGTGATGGGCGTGCCGCGGCGGCCATGAGCGTCAGG
The DNA here is from genome assembly GCA_964613665.1 of uncultured Chloroflexia bacterium. Classification (GTDB taxonomy): domain Bacteria; phylum Chloroflexota; class Chloroflexia; order DTKN01; family DTKN01; genus CAZQFV01. The sequence continues at coordinate 93,461 of CAZTIG010000001.1, read as the reverse complement.
GCCCAGGGTGCGAGGTCTTCCGTGCCTTGGTAGTGGGTGAGGTTGCCCCGATGCCGACGGCTGCCTGCCCCGGCTTCCACCAGGCCATCGCCGGCCTGGCTGACTACCTGCAGGACTATGCGGCCCGCAAGGCCGCCTTCCCCGACCATCCCCTGCGGAGCCCGCGGCGCGCCCGCCGCCTGCTGGACCTGCTCGGCGCGCCGGACCGCGGCATCGCCGTGATCCACGTCGTCGGCACCAAGGGCAAGGGCTCGACGGCGGCGCTGCTGGCGGCCGTTCTGCAGGCCGCCGGCTGCCGCACCGGCCTCTACACCTCCCCCCATCTGCATAGCCCGCGCGAGCGCATCCGCATCGACGGCGAGCCGATCTCACGGCCGGCCTTTGCCGCCGGCCTGCGGCGCCTGCAGGGATTGCTCATAGGAAGCCTACGCTGGGATGACCTCGGCCCCGCTACCCTCTTCGAAGCCCTCACCGCCATGGCTGTCGCCCACTTCGCCCGCGCCGGCACCCACGCCGCCGTCGTCGAGGCCGGCATGGGCGGCCAGAGCGACGCCACCCACGCCCTCGCCCCCATCCTCACCCTCCTCACCCCCATCGCCCTCGACCACCAGCCCTACCTCGGCCCCACCATCGCCGCCATCGCCTCCGAAAAGGCCGCCGCCATCCCACCCGGCGCACTGGCCCTCTCTGCACCCCAGCCCGCTGCCGCCTGGCGCGCCATCCGCGCCCACTGCCGCCAGGTCGGCGCGGCCCTACGGCGCTGCTCCCCCTTGGCCTCGCCCGACCTGGCCCTGCGCGGACCCCACCAGGCCGTCAACGCCGGCCTGGTCGCCGCCGCCGTCACCGCCCTGCGCCAGAGGGGCTGGCCTATCCCCGAGCCGGCGCTCGCCCAGGGGCTGCGCACCGCCCAGTGGCCCGGCCGCCTGGAGGTCGTCGCCGGCCGGCCCCTCACCCTCGTCGACGCCGCCCACAACCCCACCGCCGCCCAGGCACTGGCCGCCGCCCTGCCGACCCTCGCACTGCCCGGCGTGCCCCCGCCCACCGGCCCGCGCATCTTTCTCCTGGGCTGCTCCAGCGACAAGGACCTCCCCGCCATCGTCGCGGCCCTGGCCCCCCTGGCCGACGCCGCCGTGACCACGCGCGCGCGGCACCACCGCGCCGCGCCGGCCGAGCAGCTCGCGGCATTGTGGCGGAGCCACGGCGTGCCGGCGGAGCCGGCAACCGACACGCCGACGGCCCTGGTGCAGGCCCGCGCCCGGGCCGGCCCCCAGGGCCTCGTCTGCGCCTGCGGTTCCTTCTTCGTCGTGGCCGAGGTGCGCCAGGCACTCGGCATGGCCGTGCCCGAGCCCTGGCCCGAGCCGGTGCCGACCGCTACACCAGCACCATCCCGCCGTCCACTCCCAGCACCTGTCCCGTGATGAACCCGGCTTCCTCGCTGCACAGGAAGGCCACCGCCGCGGCGACGTCCTCCGGCGCGCCCAGCCGGCCGGCCGGGGTCCGCGCCTGGGCCTCCTGCCGGAGCTTCTCCGGCAGCCCCGCCGTCATGTCGGTGACGATGAACCCGGGGGCCACGGCGTTGGCGGTGATCCCGCGCGAGCCCAGCTCCTTGGCCAACGTGCGGGTCAGACCGATCAGCCCGGCCTTGGCCGCGGCGTAGTTGGCCTGGCCGGCGTTCCCGGCGATGCCCACTACCGAGGAGATGTTGACGATGCGCCCCCAGCGGGCCTTGATCATCGGCCGTACCGCCGCCTTGGCGCACAGGAACGCCCCCTTCAGGTTGGTGCTGAGAACGGCGTCCCAGTCCTCCTCGCTCAGACGCATGAGCAGCATGTCGCGGGCGATCCCGGCGTTGTTCACCAGGATGTGCAGGTCGCCCAGCTCCCGCACCACGCGCTCCACCATCGCCGCCACCTCGGCGGCCGCCGTGATATTGGCCCGCACCCCCAGGGCGCGGCCACCGGCGGAGGCAATCTCCTGCACCACCGCCGCGATGCTCTCCTCGGGGGCCAGGTCGTTCACCGCCACCGCCGCGCCGAGCGCCCCCAGCCGCAGGGCGATGGCCCGGCCGATGCCGCGGGCCGCGCCGGTCACCAGCGCCACCTTGCCGTCCAGACGACCGTACATGCGAACCTCCTGCGATTGACGATTGACGATTGGCGATTGACGATTGACGATTGACGATTGGCGATTGGCGATTGGCGATTGACGATTGGCGATTGACGATTGACGATTGACGATTAGCGATTGACGATTGACGATTGGCGATTGGCGATTGGCGATTGGCGATTGACGATTGACGATTGACGATTAGCGATTGGCGATTGGCGATTGGCGATTGACGATTGACGATTGGCGATTGACGATTGGGGATGCCTACAAGGCCGCCGCCCGGCAGATGCCGATCCACTCATCGGCCCAGCCGGAGTCGCGCCAGCCGAGCAGGGCGAAGTAAGGCCGGAACCAGTCCTCGATGGCGCGCAGCAGCTCCGGGGCCACCTCGGCCACGTCGCGCAGCGGCGACAGGTACGCCGGCGTGTGCGGCACGGCCAGCACCTTGTGGTCGCCGTCGGCGCGCAGCAGCAGCCCGATGGCACGCACCCGGTAGCGGCAGCCCGGGAAGGTCGGCCCGTGGCCGATGACCAGCACGTCGGCCGGCTCGCCGTCGACCGGGTTGCACGTGCCCGGCAGGCAGCCGTACTCGGCCGGCAGCGGCGCGGCAAAGGCCGGCCCGACCTCCACCCAGCCCCGCCCGTCCACATAGGCGCAGCGCACCGTGCTGCCCAGCGGGTTCTCGATCACGGCTTCATGGACCCGGTTCGCTTCCACCTACGGACAGACCATCCCGCCATCGACCACGAGCGTGTGCCCGGTGATGTAGGAGGCCTCCGGCAGGGCCAGGAAGACCACGGCCGGCACGACCTCCTCCAGCCGGGCAAAGCGCTTCATCGGGATGATGGACAGGGCCCAGCGCCTGTAGCGCTGCGGCACGTGCTCCAGGAACTCGGTCTCGACAAAGGCCGGGGCCAGCGCGTTCACGGTGATGCCGCGGGCGGCTACCTCCCGGGCCATGGCCTTGGTCAGACCCACCAGTCCGGCCTTGGCCGCAGCGTAGTTGACCTGGCCGACGTTGCCGGCGATGCCGGCCAGCGACCCCACGTTGACGATGCGCCCGTAGCGCTGCCGCAGCATGGTCGGCAGCACGGCCTTGCTGCACAGGAAAGCCGAGGTCAGGTTCGCCTCCACCACCGCGCGCCAGTCGGCCTCCCCCATCTGCAGCATCAGCATGTCGCGCGAGATACCGGCGTTGTTCACCAGGATGTCTACCCGGCCGAAGCCGGCCAGCGTCTCCTCGACCAGTGCGGCCACAGCGGCGCCGTCGGTCACGTCGGCCGGGACGGCCCGGGCCCGCCCACCGCCCTGCGCGATCGCCCGGACCACCTCCTCGGCGGCATCCTGTCGCTGGCGATAGTTCACCACCACGGCGGCGCCCTCCTGCGCCAGCGCCAGGGCCACGCCCCGGCCGATGCCGCGCGAAGCCCCCGTGACGATGGCTACCTGCCCCTCGAGTCTTCTGCACATGCCGGCCTCCACATGCCTGTCGCGATCCTCACCCCTGCTCCAGCAGGGCCTGCGCCTGCTCCAACGTGCCCACGCTCACGACCTCGGCCTCCGGCAGGGTGCGCCGTACCAAGCCGGCCAGCACCGTCCCCGGCCCGATCTCCAGAAACCGGCGCACACCCTCCTGCCACATCCGCTGCAAGGAGGCTGTCCAGCGCACCGGAGAGCAGACCTGTGTCACCAGCTCCTCGCCGACCTCGGCCGGCTGGGCGATGGCGGCGGCACTGGCGTTGGCCACCACCGGGATGCGCGCCGGACGCAGCTCGGTCGCGGCCAGGGCCCGGGCCAGGCCTGCCGCGGCCTCGGCCATCAGCGGGGAGTGGAAGGCGGCGCTGACCTTGAGTGGCATGGTCCGCCGGGCCCCACGGGCCCTGGCCTCGCCCACGGCCCGCTCCACCGCCGCGCTCGCCCCGCTCAGGACGAGCTGGCCGGGACAGTTGTAGTTGGCGATGACCAGGGGGCCCTCCTCCCCGCACACCTGACAGACCTGCTCCAGAGCCTCCTCATCGAGACCCATCACCGCGGCCATCGTCCCGGAGCGGGCCTCGCCCATCAGCCGGCCGCGCTCTCGCACCAGGCGCAGGGCTGCCGGAAAGGCCAGCACACCCGCGGCTACGAGCGCGCTGTACTCCCCCAGGCTGTGGCCGGCCACATAGTCGGCGCAGGGCAGCCCGGGCGGCAGGCGCAGGTGCCCAGACTCCCCGAGCTCCCCGCCGAGGGCCAGCAGCACGGCCACGCTGGTCGTAAGGATGGCCGGCTGGGCGTTGACCGTCTGGGTCAACACCTCCTCGGGACCGGCGAAGCACAGCCGGGACAGCTCCACCCCCAGGACGGCGTCGGCCTGCGCGTAGAGGGCCGCCACCGGGGGGCAGGACGCGGCCAGGTCCTGGCCCATGCCCACGAACTGCGACCCCTGGCCGGGGAAGAGCCAGGCCGTCGAGCTGGCGCCCGCCATGGGACACCTCCTTTCATCTCCGAACCACAACGACACCGGGACAACTACGAACCACCAAGACGCCAGGTCGCCAAGAGAGCCGTAACTGTGAACCACCAAGACACCATGGCACCAAGAGGACCGTGACTACGGACCACAAGGACACCAGGGCACCGGGAAACCGGCGATCGGCGGTCGTGAGGGCCGCGAGGCGGCGCTCAGGCCCCGCCCCAACTCAGGACGCCGGCGGCCCAGGTGAGGCCGGCGCCAAAGGCCGACACCACCACCACGTCCTCCTCGCGCAGGCAGCCCTCCTCGGCGGCCTCGCACAGGGCGATGGGGATGGTAGCAGCGGACATGTTGCCGTAGCGCTGCAGGTTGACAAAGAGCCGCTCGGGCGGGAGCTTCAGGCGCTCGGCCAGGGCTTCGATGATGCGCAGGTTGGCCTGGTGCGGGATCAGCAGGCGCACGTCGTCGAGCGTGAGGCCGGCCTTTTCCAGCACGTCCAGGGCGGCCTGGCCCATGGTGCGCACGGCGAAGCGAAAGACCTCGTTGCCCTTCATATGGATGCAGTGCTGGCCGCTGGCCACCGTCTGGGGGCTCGCCGGGCGGGCGCTGCCGCCGGCCGGCTGGATCAGCAGGTCGCTGCCGGCCCCGTAGGCGCCCAGCACGTGGGCCAACAGGCCGCGCGGCCGCACGCTGGCCCGCAGCACTACCGCCCCGGCCCCGTCGCCAAAGAGAACGCAGGTGTTGCGGTCCTGCCAGTTGGTGATGCGGGAGAGGGTCTCGGCGGCCACGACCAGCACGTTGTCGCAGGCCCCGCTGCGCACGAACTGCGTGCCCACGGCCAGGGCGTAGACAAAGCCCGAGCAGGCCGCCTCCAAGTCAAAGGCGCCGGCGTGGATGGCCCCCAAGGCGTCCTGGACCAGACAGGCCGTGGCCGGGAAGGCATAGTCGGGCGTGCTCGTGGCCACGATGATCAGGTCGAGGGCAAAGGGGGCCAGATCGGCGCGCTCCAGCGCCTGGCGGGCGGCGCGGACGGAGAGGGAGGCCGTGGTCTCGCCCTCGCCGGCGAGGCGGCGCTCGAGGATGCCGGTGCGCGCGCGGATCCACTCGTCGGAGGTATCGACCATCCGCTCCAGGTCGGCGTTGGTCAGCACGCGCTGGGGCAGACACTTGCCCCACCCGGCAATGGCGGCGTACCGTGCCACAGGTCCCCCCTGGCGGACACGTCCTACACAGAATGAGAAGACAGGGGGCCGGCCTCGCTGGGGAGATCACCGGCGATCCCCCGTCTTCTCACGGTTCGAGGCAAGGGGCTGTCGCCTACTTGCCCTTTTTCTTCTTCTCCTCCTCCGTCTTTAGAATCTGCGCGCCCTTGTAGGTGCCACAACCGGGGCACACGGCGTGCGGCAGCGTCTGCGCGCCGCACTGCGGACACAGGACCATCTGGCGCGTCCGCAGGGCGTGATGGCTGCGGCGGTTGCCCCGCCGGTGGTGCGATACCTTGCGTTTCGGCAAAGCCCCCATCGTACTACCTCACTCCTCGTTTGATTCCGGGGAAAGCAGCCTGGCCAGCACGGCCAGCCGCTCGTCCACCTCCTGGTCGTGGCCCCCGCAGGGGCCCTCGTTCAGGTTCTTGCCGCACACCGGGCAGAGCCCGGCGCAGTCGGGCCGGCACAGCGGCCGCATCGGCAGGCTCAACAAGACCTGCTCGCGCACGGCCTCTTCCAGGTCGAGCATGTGCTGTCCGTCGATCATGAAGATGCTGTCGTCCTCCGGCGGCGGCAGCGGCTCGCCTGTCAGCACCGCCACGCTGGGCTGGAACTCGAGCTCCAGCTCCATGTGCAGCGGCTGCACGTACGGCTCCAGGCAGCGGCCGCACTCGAGCTGCGCCTCGCCGTCCAAGTACCCCTGCAGGAGGACATTCTCCGACAGCTTGGTCAGCAGCACCTTGCCGCGCAGGCCGCGCACCTGCAGCTCGTCGGCCTGGAACGACTCCTCGGCGATCTCGTACGCGCGCGTCGCGCCGACGGGGTTGCGCAGAAGCTGGGCCACGTTGTAGCGCAGCATCGTCCACCCTCGCGGCACGCTCCGCCCCAGGATACCCCGGGGCCGCCAGGCGACTGCCGCCCCGCCCGGACTGGCCGTATTGTACTACAAGGGCGGCAGATGTGCAAACGCGCAACGGTATCGCCCACCTTGCTGGGGGCACGCCGCCGCGAACCGAGAGCAGAGGCACAGAGACCGCAGGGAGCCCGGCACTGCATCCTGCATCTTGCATCCTGCCGCCTCTTGCCCTCCGCCCCTGCTTCGGGTATAATGCCCCCGACAGCTTCACCAGGACGCTCCGCTGCACCTGGAAGTACCAGCACCACGACGAACGGCGGGGCGACCTGCACGGCACAAGGAAGATACCCTGGTCGGTGGCCTGGGGTCCGTCATGGCCGGCAACCTGGAACCTGCAACCTGTGGCCTGCAACCTGCTGTCTCGCATCTCCCCCTTCCGAGGTTGTGAATGGCCTCGCTGCTGCTGTGGTGGATGTTGAGCACGCTCCTGGGCCTGGCGGCGCTGCCGATCGCCATGACGCTCTTCCGCAGCCTGCCCGACCGGGGCTACCCGCTGGCGCGCGTCCTGGGAGTCCTGCTCACCTCCTTCCTGACCTGGCTCCTGGGCATGTGGCAGCTGGCCACCTTTGACGGCGGCCTCGTCTTCTTCTGCCTGCTCCTGGTGGCTGGCCTCTCCGCTATCTTCCTGTGGAAGGATCGCACTATCGTGCCCTTCCTGCGGCAGAACTGGCCGCTGGTGCTCTTCTACGAGCTGCTCTTTGCCGTCGCCTTGCTCGTGGGCGTGGTGCTGCGCATCTACGCCCCCTGGGGCGGCGTGGCCATCGGTCACACCGAGCAGCCGATGGACCTGGCCCTTTTGAACGGCATCGTGCAGAGCCGCAACCTGCCCCCGCAGGACCCCTGGCTATCCGGTTTCGCCATCAATTATTACTACCTGGGCTACCTGATGGCCGCGGTGCAGACCATGCTCGCCGGCCTGCCGGCCTCCCTCGCCTTCAACCTCAATCTGGCGGCCCTGCTGGCCCTGGCGGTGACCGGCAGCTTCAGCCTGGGCTACAACCTGACGCGGGCTATGCACCCGGCCGGCCGGCCGCGGGCCGTCCTCGTCGGCACGCTGGCGGTCCTCTTTGTCGTCTTCGTGGGCAACCAGATGGGCGCCCTGCAGCTCGCCGGCGGCAGCAGCCAGATGGCCCCGCTCAACGCTGGCGAGGTGTGGACGGTCCTGGGCGCCCGCCTGGCCGGGGAGTCGGGGGAAGTGGAGCTGGGCCACACCGTGCGCACACCGGGCTCCTTCGACGAGGGCTTCAGCGCCGTCACGCCGACACCCGGCCGGCAGGTAGACGACTTTGACTGGTGGTGGCCCTCGCGTGTGCTGTGGGACGAGCGTCCCTCGGCCGACGCCATCGAGCAGATCGCTGCAGCCGGCCAGGTGGAAAAGGCCCTCTTCGGCTGGCGAGCTTATGTCACCCCCGACCAGATCACCCGCTCCTACGCCATCACCGAGTTCCCGTTCTTCTCCTTCTACCTGGGCGACATGCACCCCCACGTGATGGCGCTTCCGCTGACGTTCCTGTCCATGGCCCTGGCGCTCAGCATCCTCCTGGCCCCGCCGGGCGAGCCCTACCTGGGGCCGGCCGGCCGCTGGAACTGGCTCATGCTGGCCCTGCACGCCGTCGTCCTGGGCAGCCTGTACATGGCCAATAGCTGGGACCTGCCGACCTACGCGCTGCTCTACGGCGGCGCGCGCATCGTGCGCGCCGGGCGGGACGCCGGTGGCCCATGGCTGCGGCGCCGGGCACTCGTCCTGGGGCGCGACACCGGGCTGGACCTGGGCCTGCTGGTGGGCCTGTGCCTGGTCCTCTACCTGCCCTTTTTCGCCACCTTCCGCTCGCTCGTCGGCAGCCGCGACATACCCGCCGAGTTCCAGGGCACCTTCGTGGACACGCTGGCCGACCTGCCCATCCTCTCCAGCCTCCTCCGCGCCGTGGGGCCGGTGGCCTGGGACAAGACCTCGCTCTACTCCTTCCTCGTCATCTTTGGCCTCTTCCTGTACCCGCTCGTCTCGTGGCTGGCGGTGCGGGGCGTGCGGCGCTACGGTTGGGGTCACCTGTGGGGCTGGGCCGGCCTGGCCGTCTGCGTGGCCCTCGCCGTCGTCCTGCACTTCCCGCTGCTCCTGCTGGTGCCGGCGGCGATCCTCTGCCTGCGCCTGTTCAGCTCCAGCCGGCCGGCCGAGGCCATGGTCCTGCTGATGCTCGCCCTAGCCGCCGCCATAGCCCTGGGCTGCGACCTGGTCTATCTCCGCGACATCTTCGAAAGCCGCATGAACACCATCTTCAAGTTCTACTTCCAGCTCTGGGCCCTCCTGGGCATCGGCGGGGCCTGGGCGATCGGCGAGCTCCTGCCGTGGCGACAGAGCGACCCCAACCGGCCTTCCGCCCGCCCCGCCTGGCGCAGGTATGCTCTCTTCGTCCCGTGGGCCATCCCGCTGCTCCTGCTGCTGGCCGGCAGCCTGGTCTACCCGGTCCTCTCCGTACGCCTGGCCCTGCGCGAGACGCGGGAGTGGAACCTGGACGGCCTCGCGGCGATGCAGGAGCGCTACCCGGGCGACTATGCTGGGGTGCAGTGGCTGCTGGCCAACGCCGCCCCCGACGCCGTGGTCCTGGAGGCGGTCGGCCCGGAGTGGGGCTATGCCGGGCGGGTCTCGGCGGCAACGGGCCGGCCGACGCTGCTGGGCTGGGACGGCCACGAGCTGCAGTGGCGCGGCGGCGACGCCGCGGCCTTGGCCGAGGTCAACGGCCTGCGCGCCGAGGACGGCACCGTCCTGGTGCGCCCGCGCCGGGAGGTGGTCGAGGAGATATACCAGACGCCCAGCGCGGCCGTGGCCCGCCGGCTCCTGGACCAGTACGGAGTGGACTATATCTTCCTGGGGTCGCTGGAGCTGGCCTACTCTGCGGAGGGCCGGGCCAAGTTTGCCCAGGTCGGCACGTTGGTCTTCTCGGCGCCAGGGGTGGAGGTATACAGGGTCGGGAGATAGGTTGCCGGTTACAGGTTGCAGGTTGCAGGCTGGCCTGCGGGAGCTGAGCGCTGACAGCTCCGAGCTCACGGCTCCCAGCTCTGAGCTCTCAGCCCACAGCCCGCAGTTCGCATCGAGAGGAGAGTGCCCTTGTCCGAACCCGCTGCTGCTGAACCCGCGCAAGCCTTGCAGAGAGCCGTCGCCGACCTCTTTGCCGTGGAGGGGGTGATGCTGGACCCGCCGCCGCGCGAAGCGGTGCACCTGTACGGCCGCTTCCTGGCCGACTCCGGTGAGGCGTACGCGGTCGTCGCCGAGCGCTTCCGCAGCCTGGGCTACACGCCGCTCTTCCGCCAGGAGAAGGACCGCCAGGTCATCACCGCGCTGCCGGGGCACCTGCCGACGGCGCGCCCCAACCTGCGCCTGGCCGGCATCCTGCTGGTCGTGACGGTGGCCTCGACCCTGTTCGCCGGCATGGAGTGGCGCGCGGAGCGGAGCGTCGTGGAGAACGTCCTCTCCGGCCTGCCCTTTGCGGCGACGCTGTTGGCCATCCTGGTGGCGCACGAGATGGGGCACTACGTGGTAGCCAGGCGGCTGGGCATCGCCACGACGCTGCCCTACTTTATCCCCATGCCGATCAGCCCGCTGGGCACGATGGGCGCCTTTATCCAGATGAAGGCGCCGCCACAGAACCGCCGCCACCTCCTGCTCCTGGGGATGGCCGGGCCGCTGGCCGGCCTGGTCGTGGCCGTGCCGCTGCTCATCGGCGGCCTGAGCGTGGCCCAGACCGAGCGCTCGGTGGACTTTTGCGCGCGCATCCAGCGCGAGGTGGGGCCGGAGCAGCAGGGCTACTATGTCATGGAGGGCAACTCGCTCCTCTACGGGCTGCTGAAGGCGGCCCGCTTCGGCCGCTTCGTGCCGAACTGCGACCCGTCCTCGCCGCAGACGGGACTGGGCATCCTCACGGCGGCCGTGATCGGCTGCCCGCCGTGCACCGGCGAGGACGTGACCATCCCGCCGGTGGCCTTTGCCGCCTGGGCGGGCCTGCTGGTGACAGGCCTGAACCTGATCCCGGCCGGGACCCTCGACGGGGGGCACGTGGCCTATGCGCTGCTGGGCGACAAGGCGCGCTACCTGACCTGGGCCATGGTGGGAGCCATGGCGCTGCTGGGCCTGCTGTGGACCGGCTGGTTCCTGTGGGCCGGCCTGATCGCCCTGCTGGGCCGGCGGCCTGCCGTGCCGCTGGACGACGTCACCCGGCTGAAGCCGTGGCACGTCGCCGCGGCCGGGCTGGTGCTGGTCGTCTTTCTGCTGACCTTTACGCCGATCCCCATGCAGGCCATGCCCGTGGTGCTGCCGGTGCCGTAGCGACGATTTGACATGCCCCCGCTTCTGTGCTATGATAGCGGCCGCTGGGGTCGTGGTGTAGAGGCCTAACATGCAGCCCTGTCAAGGCTGAGATCGGGGGTTCGAATCCCCTCGACCCCGTATGTTCGTTCCAATAGGCTCCAGTACTAGGACTGGAAGCACACGGACCGATCGGCCGTCGTGCTTCCTTTGTCTTTGCAGGGAGCTTTCATGGCGCTCCCTGTACCCCTCACTGAGGGTCGGTGGCGCCGCGCCGGATCGTGGTGGCACCGCACCGCTGCGCGGCAGCCACGCCGGCCGGGCCGCTGCGCGGGTCGGGGGCTGCAAGCCCCCGGCAGGAGGTGCAGGTGGGACTGGTCTCCCTGTAAATGAAACGCGCACATGCCCGGCACCCACGCGCCATCCGGCGCAGCCGGGGACACGCCCGGCACAGCCACGGACACGCCCACGCCGCGGCCGCGCCCGAGATGCAAACTCCACCGACATGTGCTATAATCTCCCCGTTGACACCAACCCGGTTCCTCATAGCAGAAACGGAGATGCCATGAAATCGCCCCTACGCGTCCTTGCCGGCCTGCTCGTCCTCCTCGTGGTGGGAGTCTCCCTCTTCAGCCTCGACACCGACATGTCGGCCGCGCTCAATGCCCGGCCGGCCGCCATGCCCGGCGGCGAGTCCTTTCTCGCCGGTATCGAGTCCGGCCCGGCGGCCCGGCCTGCCGCGGGGCCGCGCGGCCCCATCGTCACCCAGTCGGCGGCGCCGTACGTCTGGAACGGCGACCTGCGCGACCTGCCCCAGGCCGCCGACCAGTACCCCTACCTGCAGATGCCCAGTCCGGGCCAGATCAAGGGCCGGCCCATGGCCGGCGAGATGGCCGACCCCGTGGCCCAGACCTATCCGGGCACCGGCAAGATGCCGGCCCCGCTCATGAACTTTGACGGACTGATGATCAACGACGGCGGCGGCTGGCACCCGCCCGATACCCACGGTGACGTCGGGCCCAACCACTACGTCCAGGTCGTCAACATCGCCATCGGCATCTACGACAAGGCCACCGGGGCCGAGCTGGTCAACCTGCCCTACAACACCTTCTTCCAGGGCCCGCCCGGCTCGGCCTGCGACAGCCAGAACGCCGGCGACGTGGTCGTCGTCTACGACGAGATGGCCGACCGCTGGATCGTCTCCGACTTTTCCTTCCCGGGCGACGAGTCCCGCCAGTGCATCGCCGTCTCGCAGAGCGGGGACCCGGTGGCCGGCGGCTGGTACTTTTACGACGTCGACACCAAAGACCCCACCTACGGCTCGTGGTGCGACTATCCCAAGATGGGCGTGTGGCCCGACGCCTACTACCTGACCTGCAACATGTTCGATCCGTGGGTCGGGGCCAACGTCTTTGCCCTGGACCGCGCCGCCATGCTCAGCGGCGCCCCGGCCACGGCGGTCATGTTCGGCACCGGCGCCAACTACGGCAGCCTGCTGCCCTCCAACGTGCGCGGCACGGTGCCCCCGGCTGGCGCCCCCAACTACATGGCCTCCGTCGAGGCGCCCACCTCCCTGTACCTGTGGGAGTTTCACGTCGACTGGACCACCCCCGGCAACTCGACCTTCACCGGGCCGGTCGACGTGCCGGTGGCCAGCTTCATCTACGCCCCGTGGACCTGGATCCCCCAGGGCGGCACCCAGCAGAAGCTCGACAGCCTGGGCGACCGCCTGATGTGCCAGCTGCAGTACCGCAACATGGGCTCCTACGAGGCGCTGTACGTCAACCACACCGTCTTCAGCAACGAGGTCGCCGGGGTACGGTGGTACGAGGTGCGCGATCCCGGCGGGGCCCCGGCCGTCTACCAGCAGGGCACCTACCAGCCCGACGGCAACTTCCGCTGGATGGGCAGCATCGCCGCCGACAAGGACGGCAACATCGCCCTGGGCTACAGCGTCTCCAGCCCCACCATGTATCCATCGGTCCGCTACACCGGCCGGCTGAACGGCGAGGTCCTGGGCCTCATGCTCCAGGGCGAGACCTCGCTCATCGAGGGCACCGGCTCGCAGAGCAGCTCGAACCGCTGGGGCGACTACAGCGGCATGTCGATCGACCCGGTCGACGGCTGCACCTTCTGGTACACCCAGGAGTACTTCAAGACCACCGGCGGCGCCTGGTACACGCGCATTGGCTCGTTCCGGTTCCCCTCCTGCGGCCAGCCGAAGGGGTCGATCGTCGGCACCGTGCGCGACGCGGCCACCCTGCAGCCGCTCGCCGGGGTGTGGGTGATCGGAACGGGCGCCACGGCGGCGCTGACCATGACGGCCGAGACCGACGCCGGCGGCACCTTTGCTATGGCCCTGCCGGCCGGCACCTTCACCCTGACCGCCGGCCCGCTCATGCCCGGTTATCCCGACCCGGCCGTGGCCGTGGCCGACGTCACCGCGGGCGCCACCACCACCGTCGACCTGGTCCTGGTGCCTCAGCCCTACCTGGCCGAGGCCGGCCTGGCCGTCGACGACGACGTCCCCGGCGGCAACGCCAACGGCTACACCGAGCCGGGCGAGAGCGGCCTAATGTTCTGGCTGACCATCGCCAACACCGGTGCCACCACCGCCACCAACGTCGCCGCCCACCTGATCGCCCAGACGGCCGGCGTCACCGTCGCGGTGGCCGACGCCGCCTACCCGGACATCGCCGCCGGCCATGCCGAGGTCAACCTGACCGCCTTCACCGTCTCCTTCGACCCGGCCCTGCCCTGCGGCGGGCGCGTCGATTTCGCCAACGTCCTGACGACAGACCAGGGCGTCTACACCGCCCCGGTGCGCCTGTACCTGGGCGTGCCCCAGCCGCCGGCGCCGTTCTTCTTCGACAACATGGAGAGCGGCCCCGGCAACTGGACCACCGGCGGTACCAACAACCACTGGACCATCACCATGGAGCAGTCGCACAGCCCCACGCGCGCCTGGTCCGACAGCCCCAACGGCAACTACCAGGACAACACAGACGCCTGGCTGCGCTCTCCCATCTTCAACCTGAGCACGACCATCGGCACCGGCCTGACCTTCTGGCACCGCTACAGCCTGGAGCAAGGCTATGACTACGGGTACGTGCAGTACTCGGTCGACGGCGGCGCCACATGGAAAACCTTCCCGGTGGCCTACGACGGGTACCAGGCCTGGAACCAGCAGAGCTGGGCCACCCCGGTCCTGGACGAGCAGGCCGGCGCGGCCTTCCGCTTCCGCCTGACCTCCGACGGCGGCGTCACCGCGGACGGCTGGTACATCGACGACGTGACCCTGTACTACCAGCCCTTTGCCTGTACCTACCAGGCGCCGGAGGTGCCCACGCTGCTGGCCCCGCCGGACGGCGCTCTGATCACCACCACCCACGACGTCACCCTCACATGGCAGCCCGAGGGCACGGTGCCGGTGGAAAGCTACAACGTGGAGCTGGACGGCGGCGTCGTCACCACGACCGAGACGTTCTGGGCGGGCACACTGGCGGCCGGGACACACACCTGGCGCGTGCGGGCCTGCAACGCCGTGGCCTGCTCGGACTATTCCGCGGCCTGGTCGTTCGAGATCGTCGACGCGCCGGGGACGCCGGTGCTGCTCTCCCCGACCGACGGGACGCTCTTCACCACCACGCACCAGGTGGCCTTCTCCTGGGAGGCGGGCGCAGGCGGCCCGCCCGACGCCTACACCCTGGCGGTGAACGGGGCGGTCGTGACCACCACGGCCGGCACCTCGTACACGGCCACGCTGGCAGCCGGGGCCTACACCTGGACGGTGCGGGCGGAGAACGCCGCCGGGCAGTCGCCCTATGCGCCGGCCTGGAACCTGGAGGTAATCGACCCGGCCGGCGTGCCGGTGTTGCTGGCCCCGGCCGACGGCCTGGTGACGACGACGGCGGTCCTGACCTTTACCTGGGAAGCGGGGGCCGGGGGGCCGCCGGACGGGTACAACATCGAGCTGGACGGCACGGTGATCACCACGACCGCGCCGGTCTACAGCGCCACGCTGGCGCTGGGCGAGCACACCTGGCGCGTGCGCGCCTACAACGCCGCCGGGTACACCGCCTACAGCGCGGCCTGGACGGTAACGGTGGAGGAGGTGCGCTACCAGGTGTTCCTGCCGCTGGTGCAGCGGTAGCCGCGCCCTCCGGGGCAGGCCGCCCCAGCGCCCCGCGGACAGGTGCGACCTTTGCAGGAGGGCTCCCCGGCCGGGCCGAGGAGCCCTCCGCGGCGTCCGGACGCGCCGTCCGGCCCTGGAAGGCCCGGGCTACCAGGCGAAAGCCCCGTCGGGGCCGGGTGGGTCGGGCGCCGGCTGCGCCACTAGGATCCCGGCCGGGTGAGGCGCTCGAGCTCGGCAATATAGGCCATGGCCTCCTCGGGTGTATCGCCGCACATCTCGCGGCTCGGCCGGAGGGCGGAGCAGACGGCCGGCCGCTCGGGCCGGCCGTAGAGCAGGCAGCGCTTGTCGGGGGCCAGGTGGGGGCAGGGGACGCCGGCCGGCTTGCCCTGCGGCAGGCCGGGGATGGGGGACGAGATGGACATGGCCACGCAGCAGGCCCCGCAGCCCGGGCGGCAGGGCATGGGGGCTTCCGGCGCTTCTGCGCTCACAGCGCCACCTCCTGCACCTTGCCGTGGTTGGTCTTGAGGCCGGCCATAGAAGACCCCGAGGCAGCCGACACCTGGCGATTGCCCAGATCTCGACCCGGCACCTCTCGTCCCTATTCTACCATAGCCCTCGCACTCATGCTTGACGCCAGGGGGATGGACCAACATGCAGATCCGTGTGTTTGCGCTGCGTGCGCCACAGTGAACGGGCCCGTAGCGGGCCCGGCGAAGCCGGGCAAACACGGCCATGGCAAAGTCGCCGGCCTTGGCCGGCAAGTGCCCAGCCCCGGCAACGACACGACGCCACCCATGCAGGGGCGGCGCAATGGCACGGCCGTGTCGCGCTTCCTGCAGGCCGGGCACCTGCCATTCGTGGTACACCACCGCGACCTTCATATCGCCATGCCGGGCAAAGCCCCGGCTTGCCCCTGACCCGACCTTGTGCTATCATGTGGCGTGCAACCATGCCAGCACTGCAGCCGCGCCGCGCCGGGCGAGCCGAGGGGCCAGGTGCCCAGAGGTGCCCGTGCTGACGCCGCACTGGAGGACATCGGATGACATTGATGGACTGGATCACCAGCGGCCTCATCTTCGCGGGCGCGGGCGTCATGCTCCTGTCCTTAACCGGGACGACGCACGTCCTGCGGATGGTGGAAACAGGCAGGTTCTTGCGCCGCTGGCGTGTCCTGCGTCTCCTGATGATCTTTTTCCTGGCAGGCTACCTTGCCGCGACTGCCTTCCTTGCCGTCGGCCTGAAAGACATCCTGGCCCTCATCACCGGGGCGGTCTTTCTCTTCGGAGCGCTCTTCGTCTACCTGGTAGTCCGCGTGGGACGCGATACCATCGAGGATGTCCAGGATCACGCGCGGCAGCTCCAAGCACGGCAGGAGGAGCTGCAGGCCGCCTACGAGGGCGAAAGGCGACTACAGGAGGAAATGGCCGCGGCGCAGCGCGCGACGGCCGCGCTCGTCACGCCGGTCATCCCCATCGCCGCAGGAGTTCTGGCCATGCCGCTCATCGGGAGCATCGACTCGGAACGGGCCGAACAGATTCCCAGGGCGCTGCTGCGCGAGGTTCACCGCAACCGCGCCGCCGTGGTGATCATCGACATCACCGGTGTTCCGGTGCTCGATCCCACGGTAGTCAAGGCCCTGCTCGATACCGCCACGTCGGTGCGCCTGCTGGGAGCGGAGCCGGTCCTGACGGGCATTCGGGCGGAGGTCGCCCAGACTATGCTCACGGCGGGATTGGACCCCTCCCGCCTCGTCGTCCGCGCCACACTGCAGGAAGGGCTGGCCTATGCGCTCGAGAGGACGGGAAGCGGCCTGACGGCGGCTCCGCGGGTCAGGTAGCGGCGCGCTGCGCTCGCCGCTTATCGAAACCAAGGAGCCACACACCGGCCAGGGCCGGTCTGGCGGACTCGAGAGCCACCACCTGCTGGTGGCCCGCCACCCGGACCGGTAGCCGCGCGGCGAATCGTCGCAGCACCGCGCCGCAGCGCAGCAGCTACCGCGCCCAGGCCGCCCGGCAGCGGGCCGGTGCGGGGGTCCGGGGGCCGCAGGCCCCCGGCGGGGGAGGCGAGGGGGCTGGCCCCCTCGCAAGAGAAACGGGCACATGCCCTGCAACCACGCACCATCCGGCGCAGCCGGGCAGAGACCCGGCGCAGCCGGGCAGAGACCCGGCGCAGCCGGGCAGAAAGGTCAAACCCATGCCCAAATCCCTCGGCGCCATCGCCGGCTTTCTCATCGGCGTCGGGCTGACCATCGGCATGCTCCTCAGCCCGCACCTGCTGCCATGGCCCCCGCTCTACGGGACCGGCTGGCGGTGGCCGCTCTGGCTCACGGCCTTGGCCGCGGCCGGCGCCATGGGTCTCCTCGCCCTTACCCTATGGGCGGCCGCCCGCGTCATCGGCCGGCCACGCTCCTGGCGCGAGCTTCGCGTTCTCCTGGGCGCCGGGCTCATCGCCTTTGTGGCCAACGCCCTCTTCTGCCTCCTGGTGGAGCTCTTTTCCCTCGGCGGCGGCATGCGCGCCCTGGTGGCCCTGGTCGGCGTGCCCATCATCTACGGCAACCTGGTGGCCGTCCTGGGCCACACGACCATTTCCCAGGCCATGCGCGGCATCTTCACGGGGGCGCTGATGACCATGGGGGCCGGCTTTATCGCCGCGGCGCTCATCCGCGGCTGGTGACACGCGACCAACAAGGAGCGAGACCCGATGACAACGCGCGCGTTCCAGGACTATTACCCCGACGAGCTCAGCTACTGCTACGGCTGCGGCCGGCTCAACGAGCACGGGCTGCACCTGCAAAGCTACTGGGACGGGGACGAGACCGTCGCCACCTTCACCCCGCGGTCCTACCACGTCGCCCTGCCGGGGTACGTCTACGGCGGGCTGCTGGCCTCGCTCATCGACTGCCACGGCACCGGCACGGCCGCCGCGGCCGGGTACCGCGCCGAGGGCCGCGCCATGGGCACCGAGCCGGCCCTGCGCTACGTGACCGCGTCCCTGCAGGTCAGCTACCTGCGCCCCACCCCCCTCGGCCTGCCCCTGGAGATCCGCGGGCGCGTCAAGGAGGTCAAGGGCCGCAAGGTGCTCGTCGAGGCATGGATCGTCGCCCAGGGCGAGGTCTGCGTCCGCGGGGAGGTGGTGGCAGTGCGCATGCCCGAGGCGATGGCAGCGCAGCACTAGCTCCGTCTCACCGGGCCTGTCTCTCCCCTACCGGCCCCCGGGCAGCCGCGCGGCCGCCTCCAGCAGTGTGGCCACTTCCTTGTTCTCCGGCCCGCGGCGCTGCGCCTCGCGCAGGTTCTCCAGGGCCCGCTCCCGGTCGCCGCTCTTCAGACAGGCCTGACCCGTGAGCCGCCAGGGCCACTCCTCCCCCGGGAACAGCTCCTTGCTCAGCTCCAGCAGCGGCAGCGCGGCTGTGTAGCGTCTGACCTCGATCAGCATCTCGGCCGACGCGCTCCAGTAGTTGGGGGCGAGGTCGTACGACTCGACGAGCTGCTCGCGCGACCCCCGATACTGGGCGATGGCAGCGGTGAGGCCCTCCTCGGCCAGGACGCGGCCCAGGGGCACCAGGAGCGGCGGCTTGGGCAGCTGCAGCTCCAGGCCCAGCGCGGCGTCGAGGATGGGCTTGGTGAGCGTGAAGACGGGTGCGGGAAGGACGTTGGCCAGCACGACCACCGCCAGCCCTCTCTCCGGCAGCATGGCGAAGAAGGTGTTGTAGCCGACGTCCCCGCCACCGTGCGAGACGGCCCGCAGGCCGCGATGCTCCCACAGGAACCAACCCAGGCCGATCTCCTCTCCGGAGGGTCCGTCGTCCCAGATGACCTGCGCGCGCGGGCGCCAGAGCAGATCGTAGGTGGCCGGGGCCAGGATCTGCCGGCCGTTCAGCGTGCCGCGCTGCAGGTGGGCCAGGCCCCAGGCGCACATCTCCAGGGCGCTGGAGTGCAGCGTGGAGCTGGGGGCGTGCGCCCGGTGGTAGGGATAGATGTCGCTCACCGCCAGCAGCGGCGTGCGCAGGTGCGGGGACGTGGCCAGAGTCGGCGACACCTGCACGCGGAGAAAGGTGCTGTCGGCCATCCCCAGCGGATCGAGCACGTTCTCCTTGACGTACGCCTCGAACGACGTCCCCGCCAGCTTGGCGATGAGGTCTCCGAGCACCTCGAAGGCCATGTTGCTGTAGGCGAAGCGGGCCCCGGGGTCGCCGTTCATCGGCTCGCCGCGCAGGCTGCGGACATAGCGCTCCGCCGCGCCCTCGTCGTACTCGGGCCGGTCCCAGGAGTAATCCTCCACGTCGGGCATGCCGGACGTGTGGCTGAGCATCTGCGCCACCGTGATGGCCGTGTGGCGCGCGTCGGCCAGGGCAAAATAGGGCAGGTAGCGCACCACCGGAGCGTCCAGATCCACCAGCCCCCGTTCCCACAACTGCATCACCGCCGTGGTGACAAAGAGCTTCGAGATCGAGGCCATGTGGAAGAGGGAGCGCGGTGTGAGCGGCTCCTGGGTATCGACGCTACGGACCCCGTACGCGCCGGTGTGGACGATGTGGCCGTCCTGCACGACGCCGACGGCCAGGCCCGGCACGTCATAGGCGCTCTGCACGTGCCGGCAGAGCGAATCGAGCTGCGACTCCAGTGTCGATGCCACGTTCACCTCCGTTGTGGCGGGCGCCGCCCGGTGCGCGGCCCGCGGGGCAGATCGGCGGCTGCCACCACGCCTCCATCGGGCTGCCGGCACTGCGCCTCCGCCGCGGGGGTATTGTAGCACGTTTCGGGGAAAACGCCACCTCCCACGGCGATATCAAGGTCGCCCCGATGCACAGCGGATGGCAAGTGCCCGGCCGGCGGTCAGTGGGGCATGGCCGCACCATTGCCGTGTCCCGGGATGTGCGGCGGCGTGCCGTTGCCTGAGCCGGGCACTTGCCGGTCAAGGCCGGCGACTTTGGTACGGCCGTGGACACCTCCCTCTTGACTTGTGGCCACAGTCGTGCTATCCTACGTCTGTCCCCCCGGGGCCGGCCGGCGAGGCGGTGCATGGCGAGGAGGCCCAGATGGACATGTTCGAGGCGACTCCCCTGCATCTCTTGCATGCGGCGGTGGTCTTTCTGGCCGGCGCCGTCGTGGGCGGCGGCGGGGGCGTCCTCCTGGCCTGGCTGCTCCGCCTGCTGTACGAGGCCGCCCCTGGCCTGCGCCCACCCCTCATGCTGCTGCCGTGGCGCACCGGCCTCTTTACCCTCGTCCTCTACCTGGCAACGCCCACGGCCTTCCTGACACTGCCCTCAGGCCTGGCCGGGCTGTACCCGGCCGTGGTATCCGTACTGCTCGCCCTGGTCCTGTCAGCAGAGGCGCTGCTCGCCCACTGGCTGCCCCCTCGCCTGGCCGTCCGGCTGGCCGGGCTGGCGCGCACCCTGGCGGTGGCCTGCGGGCCGCTCGTCGCCCTGGTCAGCTACGCCAACGCATTTGGGATCCTGCACGAGGCCCGCAAGCTCCAGGCGCGCACCTTCGAGCCGGCCATGTGGGTTGCCCTGGCCATCGTGATGGGTGTCGCGCTGGTCCTGGACCTCGCCCTCGGCGGCATGCAGATGGCCCTGGCGCTCCGCCCAGAGAAGGTCGAGGAAAGGTAGCGATGACCACACCTGTCGAGATCCACCCCGTGACCACCCCTCGCGAGCGGCGCGCCTTTGTCCGCTTCCCCTGGCGCGTCTACCGCGGCGACCCCAACTGGGTGCCCCCCCTGATCTCCGACCGCCTCGAATCGCTCGACCCACGGCGCGGCGTCTTCTACCAGCAGGCCGACATCGCCCTTCTCCTGGCCCGGCGGGGCCGCGAGGTCGTCGGAACGGTGGCCGCCTTTGTCGATCGCACCCGCGTCGCGCACATCGGCCGGCCGGAGGGCGGCTTTGGCTTCTTCGAGGTGATCGACGACTACGAGGTCGCCGCGCGGCTGCTGGACGCCTGCCGTGACTGGCTGCGGGGGCGCGGCATGACCTCCGTGCGCGGCCCCACCAGCTTCGGCGAGCACGACAGCCCCGGCGTGCTGATCGGCGGGGCCGATTGCCCGCCGGCTCTGCTGGAAGGCCACACGCCGCCCTACTACAAGGGCTTTTTCGAGCGCTACGGGATGGAGAAGGACCACGACGTCTACGCCTGGCGGGCCTCACTGGAGCAGCTCGGCGACGAGCTCGAGGGCGTCCCGGCCGACCTGGTCCGCGTGGCCGGGGTATCCAGGCGCGTCGGCAACGCGACCCTCCGGCGGGCCGACTTCGGCCAGTGGGATCGCGAGGTAGCCATCATCCACTACCTGTTCAACGACACCTTGAGCAATATCCCTGACGTTGTCCCGATCAGCCAGGCCGAGTTCCGGCGCTTTGCCGACCAGATGCGGCTCTTCCTGGACCCGGAGCTGGTGCTCTTTGCCGAGGTCGAAGGCCAGGCGGTCGGCTTCTGCGTCCTGATTCCGGACATCAACTGCGTGCTGAGGCGCCTCAACGGCCGGCTCTTTCCCCTGAACTGGCTGAAGGTGCGGCGCTACATCCGCGAGATCGATCGCATCTCCTTCAAGCTGATGGGCGTCCTGGAGGCCTACCGCCGCCGCGGCATCGATGCCCTGCTGTACATGGAGGCACTGCGGACGGCCCAGCGCAAGGGCTACAAGTGGCTCGACGGCTCGCTCACCTCCGAGCTGAACCCTATGATCAACCTGGTCGCCCGGCGCCTGGGCGCGGAGATGTACAAGCACTACCGCCTGTACCGCATGGACCTGTGAGGAGGCCACCGTGCTCCAGACAAGGATGACCCTGACTGAGGCGATCCAGCAGATGGCGGCGCAGCGTCCGAATCTGGAGGTGTTTGTCTGCGGCCCTACGCGCCTCACTCACCGCCAGTTGCTCGCCCGCGTCGAGGCCCTGGCCGCGGGCCTGGCCGAGCTGGGGATACAGAAAGGGGACAGGATTGCGGCGCTCCTGCCGCCGGGGCCGGAGTTCGCCTGTCTCTTCTTCGCCGCGGCCCGGTTGGGCGGGGTCGTCCTGCCGCTCAGCCCGCAGCTACGCCAGCGCACCCTCGGCGAAGTGCTCAGTGACGCGACGCCGGTGGCCCTGGTTACCACGAACCCCGCCGATGGCGAGGCGGCGGCGGGGTCCGTGGGCCTGCGCCACGTCATCCTGGCCGGGACAGAGAGCGGCGGCCTGACCCTGGCCGGCCTCATGCAGGCGGGCCAGCCACCTCTGCCGCCAGCCGAGGTGAGCCCCACCGACCTCATGGCTCTCCTCTACACCTCCGGGACCACCGGCAAGCCGAAGGCGACCATGCACACCCACCGCAGCTTGATCGCCCCCATCGTGGCCAGCCTGAAGGTGCGCGAGTTGTGGCGGCCGCGCGCCAACCTGCGGATCGCGGCGCAGATGGCCAAGGCGCTGGCCCGCTACCGGGGCCGCCTCCTGCGGGCCGTCGGCCGGCCGCAGACCTTTCTCTCCACCGTCGGCTGGCACACCATTACCGGCCTGCACGTCATGCTGCAAGGCCTGCTGATGGGCGACCGCCTGGTGGCCATGCCGCGGTTTCACCCGCAGGAGGCGCTGGAGCTGGTGCAGCGCGAGCGGGTCACGGTCATCGTGGCCGTGCCGATGTCGTACCAGGCCATGATGCGGCTGCCGGATTTCGACCGCTACGACACCTCCTCCCTGATCGTCTGTGGGACCGGGACTGCCCCCTGCCCGCCACACCTGGCCCGCGAGATCCAGCGGCGCTTCGGCTGTGCCGTCTACATCGGTTTCGGCCTGACCGAGGTGGGCGGAGGGATCGCCTGCGGCAACCTGAGCGACTCGTCCGCGCAGCAGGCCGAGACGGTGGGGCAACCCATGGCCGGGGTCGAGACGCGCATCGTGGACGACGAGCGGCGCGACCTGGCCCGCGGGCAGGTGGGCGAGCTGGCCATCCGCGGCGAGGGCGTGATGCTGGGCTACTACCAGGCCCCCGAGCTGACCGCGCAGGTGATCGACGAGGAGGGTTGGCTCTACACGGGCGACCTGGCCACGATCGACGAGCAGGGCTACCTGCGCATCGTCGGACGGAAAAAGGACCTCATCATCCGCGGTGGGCAGAACATCTATCCGGCCGAGATCGAGGGCTACCTGACGTCCCATCCCAAGATTGCGGAAGCGGCGGTGGTCGGCGTTCCGGCCGCCGTGGGCGGGGAGAGCGTGTGGGCCTTTGTCCGGCTGGAGGAAGGGGCCGAGATGACGGCGCGGGAGGTGCTGGACTATTGCCGGGGGACGCTGGAGCTGTTCAAGATCCCCAGCCAGGTGCGGTTTGTCAGCGAGTTCCCCCGGGCCGAGACAGGTAAGTCGCGCAAGTACGAGCTGCGAGACCTCGCCCTGCAGGAGCTGCAAGGAGGCCGCCGTGACGAGAGCTGATCCCCCCATCTCCTTCGAGGACTTTCGGCGGCTGGTCGCCCAGGAGTTGCAGGTCGACGAGAGCCGGGTGGTGCCGGAGGCCTCCTTCGTCCAGGACCTCTACGCCGACTCCATCCGGCTGGTCGAGCTGCTCCTCAACCTGGAGCAAGAGGGGATCTCCATACCCTTCGAGGAGGCCTGGAGCGTAGAGACGGTGGGCGATGCCTACCGGCTCTATGTCGAGCACGTGGCCGGGCGGGGCGACGCCCAGGCGTTGCCCTCGGCTCCGTAGGGGCTCAGGCCACCTCTGAGACTGAGAGGAGGAGAATGATGCGGATACACCGTGTGGCGATCGCGCTCCTGGTTCTGTTGCTCTTCTGCCCCTGGCCCGTGGCCGAGGGCCGGCCCGCGGCGGCCCAGGCCTCACATGCCGCCGGGGTGCGCGCCCTGGGGTATGGCTACACCGGCGCCAGCGTCACCGATTCCCTGGCCATCTTCGACCTGGGCACGTGGACCCTGTCCGGCACGCTCAGCCTGTTGCCGGAGGGCAACTACCCCTACGACGCCACCATCAGGCCCGACGGCAGCGAGGTCTGGATCACCGGGGCCTCGGGTGACGGTGTGGTCGTCGTCGACACGGCGAGCAACCAGGTCACCCACCGCATCATGGCCGGCAGCTACACCATCGGCGTAGCCTTCCGCACCGACGGGGCCCTTGCCTTTGTCTCCGCCCGCGACAGCGGCGACGTCTCGGTGATCGACACCGCCACCTACGCTGTCGTGGACACGATCCCCATCCCCACCTACTACCTGGGCGCCGGTAACCTGGCCATCAACCCGTGCAGCGACGCCCTGTACGTGGTGGACTATTACGACGACAGCCTGATCGTAGTGGACACGGCGGCCCTGACCGTCACCGACGTGCTGCGCAACGTCGGCACCAGCCTATGGCAGCTCGTGGTCCACCCCCAGGGCAACTACCTCTACATCACGGACCGGGGCCAGGACAACGTCCACGTGCTGGACACGGCCACACTGGGCCAGGTCACGACCATCCCGGTGGGGGACGACCCGTGGGGCATCGACATTGCCCCCGACGGCGCGTTGATCTATGTGACCAACGAGGACAGCCACGACGTCACGGCGATCGATGCGACCAGCAACAGCGTCATCACCACGATCGCCCTGCCGCACGGGAACGGATCCGACCCGCGCGACGTCGATTTCGACGCCGCAGGGGCCTATGCCTACGTGCCCAGCGGCGATGTGAGTGGGGACGACGAGGTCTATGTCCTCGACGCCGCCACGCACAGCGTGGCCGGCCGCATCGTTGTCGCGCCGGCCGCCAACCCCAACGTCGTCGCGGTGGCACCGCAGTGGGGCGCCCCTGTGGCGTCGTTCGTCTCCAACAGCCCGGCCGAGCTGGGGCAGATGGCCCGCTTCACCGACACGAGCGCATTTGGGCCGACGGCGTGGGCCTGGGACTTTGGGGACGGCACCGGCCATTCCAACGAGCAGCACCCCACATACATGTACACGAGCAGCGGCGTCTTCACTGTCACGCTGACGGCGAGCAACACCTGTACCAGCGCCACCGCGGCCGGCCACTTCGAGGTCCTGGCACCGCCGTGCCAGCCGGTAGAGACGGCGGCGATCAGCGGGCCGGTCGAGCTCGTCGTGGACCAGGTCGGGCTCTACAGCGCCACGTACGCTCCGCCCACCGCCACACAGCCCGTCTCAATCACCTGGAGCAACGGTACACCGGGCGCCACCGCGGCCTACTCCTGGACGGTGCCGGGGACCTATACCGTGACGGCCACCGTGTCCAACCCATGCGCACTCGTGCCGGCCGGCCTGACCGTGACCGTTGTGCCGGCCTGTGAGTCGGTGCAGACCGCGGCGATCAGCGGGCCGGTCGGGCTCGTGGTGGGCCAAGTCGGGCTGTACAGCGCCACGTACGCTCCGCCGACCGCCACCGAGCCGGTATCGATCACCTGGAACAACGGCGCGGAGGGCGCCACCGTGGCCTACTCCTGGACAGTGCCGGGGGACTACACGGTCGCCATCTCCGTGACCAACCCCTGCGGGGCGGCGGGGGCCGCGCTCGTCGTCTCGGTGCAGGCGCTCCCAGTGCAGCACCGTATCTACCTGCCGCTGGTGGTGCGGGGCTAACTGGCAGTGGCGGCCGTGCCGGCCCTGGACACCGCCTTGGGCGATGGGCGCAGCAGCATCCAGCTGTGGAGCGCAGAGGCCTTCCTCGGGCGGAGCGCCGCAGAGGCACTGCAGGCCATCACCGGGCAGGACTGCAAGCAGGAGGCGAGCTGCTGGCAGGCCTGGTGGGAGGCGCACAGGCCCTAGCGGCGTCGCTCGGTGGGCAGCGAACCAGGCCCTGCCAGCAGAGTGCGCACAGCCTGCCCTGGCCGGCCGAAGGAGGGACCCGTGAGCGTTCTGCTGGTGGGGATACTGGCCTTGCTGGGCTAGGGCCTGCTATTGTTCCTGCTGCGCAAGGTGCGCCTGCGCTGGTGGCACCACGCCCTGCTGCTCCTGCTGCCCATCGCCGTGACGATCGGCTACGCCGTGGGCGTGTACCGCGACCAGCTCGCCGTCCTGGCCCCGTTCGAACCCTACCTCGAGCAGTACATCGCAGTGAGCGACAGCCAGCCCGGCCCGCCGTACATCCGCGGCAGGGTCATCACCGTCAGCACGAGGGGGGACGAGCTGGACCTGCTGTACTTTGACCTGCCCGAGGAGTTGCGGGCACGACAGCCCGAGGAAGTGCAGACGGTCATCTGGCTGGACTGCACGAGCGCGACCAGGGTGCATCGCAGCATCGGCACCGACACGGTCAGCTACACGTGCGACGTGACCATCATCGACTACACCATCCCGGCAGTCATCGCCCGACAGTCCTTCGATAAGGAGTCCGGGGAGGCCGGCTACCGGGACGTCCTCTACCCGGAGATCGCCCGCTTCCTCGCGGGCCTGCCGCGGAGATGAGGCCGGCGGCCCGTCATGCCACAATGCCGCGGTCGGGAATGCCAAGAGGAGGACACCCCATGCTCGACGACGCTCCCATGCCAGCCGAACCGGGCCAGCGCTACCTGCCCACCCCGCGGGACATGCTGATGCTGGAGCTGCCCGTCGGCGTCAGCGTCTCGCCCGACGGCGGCCGGGCCATGGCCTCGCCGGTCTGCTGATAGATCCAGACGCCTAGGCCAAAGTTGGTCAGGCTCGATCCCACGATGGAGATGACCTGGCCGATCCAGATGGTGACGAACGTGCGCATGCCCTTTGCGGGGGCGACGCTCTCGCTGGCGGAGCTCCGTCTCTGCTGCCATCCTGTCACCTCGCTCTGCGCAGCAGGATAGCACATCGGCCGGCCGTTGGGAGGTCCCCTTTGGGCTATTGTGGGGCCACCGGAAAGAAGCCCGCCCGTGGGTTGCCGCGGCGCGGACCGGGCACGGCGTCGGCAGCAGGCCGGAGGACCACGGCCGGCACTGCAAAGGCAGGGCAGGCACGCACTGAACGGGGGACCATGTCTTGCTCCCGAGAAGGCACAGGGGCGAATCCGCCAGGAAGAGAGCGCCAAAGGCCTCGGCGGCTGTGGCTTCCGTGCGTCGGCGCGTGATTGGGCTCGGCCCTGACTGGGTTCTCGATTGCCCTGCCCCAGCAGCCTTGACTTCGCGCGTCACCCATGGTATTCTGGCCGCAGCACTCCTGTCCCGTACTGCATCTCAGGAGCGATCCTCCGGGTGCCCGCGCCGCAGCTGTGCATCGATGTAGCTCGCAGGAGTTGGCCATGAAGCCCATGCAGATCGTCCTCATCGTCTGCGCCACCGCCCTGCTGGTGAGTTGCGGCTACGCGGTCTACGAGCTGGGCTGGGGTTCGGAACGACTGGAGATCTCCGGGCGGAGCCTGCCCGAACTGCTCGGCAGCGACGTCCTGGTGGTCATCCTGGGCGCGATCGTCGCCCTGGGCGTCACCTTCCTGGTGGTGCGGCCCTTTGCCCGGTTCATCTTTCCGCCGCAGATCAAAGATGGAGTCGAGGCCGTGGCCCGGGTGCTCAAGGTGTGGGACACCGGCACCACGATCAACGACGACCCCGAGGTCGGGCTCCTGCTGGAGTTCACCTCGCCGGAGGGCGCTCCCCTCCAGGTGGAAGCCAGGACGGTCGTCTCCCGCCTGCAGGTGGCGCTGGTCCAGCCGGGGATCGAAGCCGAGATCCGCTACGACCCGCACAAGCCGCGGCGGCTGCGCGTGCTGACCCTGCACGTCCCGGAGATCGCCACCAGGAGCGCCGCCGCGCGCATGGAGGAGCTGAAGGAACTGCGCGACAAGGACCTCATCAGCGCAGAGGAGTACGAGCGCAAGCGCGAGGAGATCCTGCGCGGCGTGTAGCCGACGCTGGCAGCCAGTCGCCCCGGAGGGCGATAGACCCCCCGGGGCGACAACCGGCTCTCCGCTCATGCCCCCCGAGTCATGAGGGAGTGCTGGCCGGACGCGCTGCCAGGGTGACGGTCACCTCCACGCTCTGGCCGTCGCGCAGGAGCGTCAGCGTCACCTGCCGGCCGGGCTCGGCCCGGCCCAGGATGGCCTGCAGGCCCTCCATCGTCGTCACCGCTTCGCCGTCGACGGCGGTAATGATGTCGCCTCCCACCAGGACGCTCCGTCCGCCGATGGTCGTCTCCCGGTCGCTGCCGCGGAGCCCGGCCTGCTCGGCGGGGCTGCCGGCGACGACTCGCTGCACCAGCACGCCCTCCTGTCCCTCTGCCAGGCCCATGGCCCGGGCGAGGTCCGCGCTCACGGTGAGGCCGTAGATGCCCAGGTAGGCCCCGCCCGCGGTGCTCTCCTGCGGGGCTCTGCTGCGGACCTGGGCGGGGCGCACGCCCAACGTAACCGGGACGGGCGTCTCCTGGCCCTGGCGCAGCACGGTGAGGGTGACGACCTGACCCACGGACGTGTGGTTGGCCAGGTAGGAGATGATGGTGTCCATATCCTGCACGGCCGTGCCGTCGATGGCCACGATCACGTCCCCGCCGACCTGGACATCCTGCCCGTCGATGGTGGCCTGTGTGCTGCTGCCCCGCAGGCCGGCCTTGGCCGCGGGGCCGTCGGCCACTGTGCTGAGCACCAGGGCGCCGCGCTGGCCGGCCGGGAGCCCCATGGCCTCGGCCAGGTCGGGCGTCAGGCTGGTGCCGCTGATCCCCAGCCAGGGGTGCTCGTAGCGGCCTGTCTCGATCAATGCCGGGACCACCTTCTGGACGATCGTCGCCGGGACGGCAAAGCCGACGCCGGCGCTGCTGCCGCTGGTGGACTCGATCGCCGTGGTCACGCCGATGAGCTGACCGGCGTCGTTGACCAGCGCGCCGCCCGAGTTGCCCGGGTTGATCGGCGCGTCTGTCTGGATCACATCGGGGATAGAGTAGCTGCCGCCCTGCGCCGTCGTGGACTCGGTAGGCAGCGTCCGCCCCACGGCGCTGACAAAGCCCACCGTCATCGTCCCCTCCAGGCCAAAGGGGTTGCCGATGGCCGCGCACAGGTCGCCCACCTTCACCTCCTCACCCGCGGCCAGGGGCAGCGGGCGCAGCTGCTCGGCGGGCACGTCGACTTTCAGGACGGCCAGGTCGCTGTAGGGGTCGGAGCCCACCAGGGTGGCCTCCACCGTGGTGCCGTCGTAGAAGGTCACGTGGATGCGCCCGGCGCCGGCCACCACGTGGTTATTGGTGACGATGTGCCCCTGGTCGTCCCAGACAAAGCCGGAGCCCAGCGCCTGGCTCGTCTGCGGCGTCTGCGGGGTGTCCTGGCCAAAGGGGAGCTCAAAGGGGAGTTCGATGGTGCCAAACCCGGCTACCCGGCGCACCACGCGCAGGTTGACGACCGACGGGTTGACCTGGGTATAGAGCCGCTGCAGCGTTGCCTCGAGCGCCGCCAGCACCTCGCCGGCGCTGTCGGGCACGGCTACGGTGGGCTGGGGCGCCGCCGTGGGCGCGGGCTGGGCCTGCGCGGCGCCGGCCGGGCCGGCCACGTCGCAGCCGGCCAGGGCGGCGATCGTCAGGAGAACCAAAGAGAGCAAGAGCAAGCTTTTCCTGTTCACAGCACACCTCCTCAGACATCTCGTAATCTGGCGCCATGGTAGCGCGGCAAGATGAAGGAATGATGGGAAGGGGAGCCCTCTTGGCAGGCCCGCACGCAACAACGGGGAACCTGACGGCCGGCGGTCTGACCACAGGCGTCCTGCGGGTGCACGTGAGGAGCACGGGCAACGTCGTGCTGGGCAGCCTGACCGCCGAGCGCATCGAGGCCGAGCTCAGCAGCACGGGGGACGTGCGGATCGCGGCCGGCCAGGTAGGGGAGCAGGAGATCACCTGCTCCAGCACGGGCGACTATGAGGCCGGGGGCCTGGCCAGCCGCAACGCCACGGTGCGCATCGAGAGCACCGGGTCGGTGACGGTGCGCGTCAGCGACCGGCTGCAGGGCACGCTGAACAGCACGGGCGACCTGCGCTACTACGGCAGTCCGGCCACCGACGTGGGCGTGCACGGCACGGGCGACCTGATCCGCTCGGGGGAGTAGGGCGAGGGCCTATGGGGGCGCCCTGTCGACCGCGGCCTGCTCCTCCGCGGAGAGCGGCCGCGGCTTCTGGCGAAAGGCCCACCCAGGCATGTAGAGCTTGAAGTAGTGCGGCGAGGGCTGCTGCGTCGCCAGGTCGCGCGCCTGGACGGCGCGGTCGCCGGAGGTGCCCACCCAACGCACCGTGCCGTAGGGCAGATCCAGGGGGGGCACCTGGCCGCGCCGGCCGTCGTAGGCGAAGGAGGGGTAGGCCAGCTCGCGCTGGTAGCCCAGCGCCTGGATGTCGGCCAGGCGGGCCTGCCAATCGGCCAGGGCGCCGGGCTCGCGCCAGGCCCTTAGCGCCACCGTCGGCACGTTCACCCCCACCAGCCTCTGGCGTAGCGCCCGGGCGTGCGGGCCCACCGTCAGGAGCAGGCCCAGGCCCTGGTTGGCGGCGACGATCTCCTCGACGATCGCCTGGTAGACCCGCACCGTCTGCGGGTGGCCGACGATGGCACCGACAGCCGCCTGCGGCAGGCTCAGGGTGTCGATCGGCAGGACGCGGATGATGACGTAGCGCGTGGCGATGCCGATCGCCTGCAAGTAGGCCTGCAGGCGCTGGCCGCCGTCGCCGCAGAGCGCCCGGCCGGTGAAGAGGTCGTCGTGCGACTGCTGGTCGGCCAGGATGAGGACGGTGGCCTGGGCCGGCCGGCCGCGGTAGATCGGCCCGCAGCCGAAGGAGGGGTGGGCCGTCGCCCCGAGCGCGGAAAAGTCGGGCCACTCCAGCCCGGGCCGACCGCCCATGAAGAGGCGGGCGAAGCGCGCGCCGGGGCCGTCGTCATAGTCGAGACAGGCCACCTTGGGCGGCTCGTAGGGCACGTCGCCGGCCACGTCGATATACCCGTCGGCGCTGCCCTCGGCCGTGTCGTCGTAGCGGAGATGGACCCCGGCGGCGCCGTAGGTCCCGCCGGCGGAAAAGAGCTGGATGGAGCGCTGCCCGTCCTTGCGGTTGCTGGAGGTGGCGCCGCGCCCCAGCCGCAGGGGGATGCCATAGGGCAAGTCGCGAAAGGGGATCGGAGCGCTGCGGTACTTGTACGGCGTGCCGAACATGCGCTGGCCGGCGGGGTCGGGCGGCAGCCAGGCCGGGTCGGCCGCGGCCCACTGCTCGATGCGCGCTGCCGCCGCCCGGAAGTCGGCGATGATGGCCGCCACCGAGGCGCCCTGGCCGGCGCCGCCGGGATGGAGCACGCCGATGATGCGCGTGCGCGGGTCCAGCGCCGCCCCCGTGCAGGCCGAGACGTCGCCGGCGCCCTGCGGGCAGGTGCCGCCGCGCCAGCGCACCCAGGTGACCACGGTCTCCTTGGCCGCCTTGCCCACGGCGACGATCAGGTGGACGTCGTTCGTCGCCAGCACGTGGTCGAAGATGGCGTGGCGGTGCTGCACGATGGGCGAGGCGGGGTCCTGGGCCAGCCAGCGCAGATCCGGGGTGTACTGGCCGAAGATGGGATAGACAAAGGTGTTCAGGAAGAGGTACGACCCGGTGATGCCGATGTAGTTGAGGAACGCCTGCATGCGCGCCCCGGTGCCCCCGGTGAAGGAGCGATGGGCCAGCGACTCGTCCTGGGCGCCCTCCTGGCCGATCACCAGGACCTTGACGGCGTTCGCCTCCAGCCGGCCGCGGTAGAACATCGGGCCAAAGTGCCAGCGAAAGGCCTCCTTGCCCGTCACCGCCTTGCCGATGCCGCGGTAGTTGGGGGTGGCGGCAAAGAGCTGCGGCCAGAGGCTACCTTTGGGCGGCCCGGGGTCGTACTCCCAGGGGAAACCGCGACCTTTCCAGTACTTGTCCAGCGTGCACCTCCGTCAGTGCGGGCGCAGCGCGCTGCGCCCCTACGCGCCGCGGACCAGCCGCCCGCGGTAGAGCACGGCCAACTCCTGCGCCGCCGAGAAGCCGCGCAGTTCCAGGTCGACCCACTCCGGGGCGGCCCCGGCGAGCAGCTCCTGCGGATCGATGCGCGCGCGGTCGTCGACCACGTCGAGGGAGGCGCGCGGCCGGCCGTCCAGGGAGACATCCAGGCGCGCCACCAGGCGCGTGGCCGCCACGACGGCCGGCAGCGCCCCCGGGCGTGGCTCCAGGCTCACCTGCAGGGCGTAGCACGGCCGCGCCGCCAGCAGGGCCGCGGCGTGCTCGATGAGGTCCTCGTTGTGGCCGCGGATGTCGCGCAGCGTCATGCGGTGGACCTCGTCGGGCCGGATGCCCAGATCCTCGACGATGCCCCCGGCGTTCCGTCCCACGCGCACGGTGCGGCGGATGGCCACACGCAGGTCGGCCCCCTTGGGCAAGGGCGCGTAGGGGGAGGGGGCCGGCAGGAGCTGCCGCAGGAGCTGGTGCGACCACACGTTGGCGCCGCCGGCGCCGGTGTTCTCGCTGAGGCCGAGGATGGGGCCGATCCCGTGGTCCTGGAAGCTGGCGGCGAACATGTCGGTGGCACTGTAGCAGAGGGCATCGGTGATCAGGACGACCGGCCCGTAGTAGCGCTGGCCGATGTTGTTGCAGTCGGCCGGGTCGGTGATGGGGAAGCCCAGGGAGTAGGTGGCCCCGGTCTCGATCGACTGCTCGATCGAGTCGACCCAGGGGGCCAGGTCCAGCCCGCGCAGGAGCGTCGAGGGAGCGTGCTGGCGGCAGATCTGCAGGTTCAGGGGGGTATTGATGAACTGGGCGCGCTGCGGCTCGATCTCCCGCGGGGTCAGGACCTGCAGGAGGCGCTCGGCGGCGTGGATAAGGCCGCCGCCGTTGCCCCGCACGTCCAGGATGAGGCCGCTCTGCGGCAGCTCGGCCACCAGCCGCACGAATTCCTCGACGAACTCCTGCGCGCTGCCCACGTTAAAGGTAAAGATGCGCACGTAGCCGAAGGTGCCGTGGGACGTGGACACGGGCTGGGCCCGGAAGACGGTCGGCAGGTAGGTGGCCACACCTCCGCGGACGTTCTCTACGGGCCGGTAGTCGGCGGCGCTCTCGATGGGGCGCAGCTCCTCCAGGACGGCCTGCGCGCCGTAAAAGACCTTGCGCGCCACCTGGATCTGGTCGGTGTGGGCGTCCAGTCCCAGGGCGGTGGCCGGGGCGATCAGGGCCTCGGGGCTCAGACCGGAGAGCGCCGCCCCGGGCTCAAAGACCAGCCATTCCTGGGTGTACTCGTCGACGCGGCCGTCCAGTCCCAGGTAGCGCAGGGTGACCCAATCCTCCTCGGGCGGCAGGCCGGCCGCCAGGGGGCGGATGGTGAGCGAGTTCAGGCCGCGGGCCAGCCGCGCGGCCTGGTTGCTGCCGGCCTGGCGGTCGGCATTCTGCAGGACGGCGCGGTGGATGGGGATGCCGTTCCAGTGGAGCACCTCGACGCCCTCCTGGAACGACTCCGGGCCGGGTCGGCCCAGAATCTTGGAGACGATGTACTTGCGGTGGCCCAGCTCCCAGCACTCCTCGACCAGGAAAGGTAGCCAGGCGATCTTGGTGCGAAAGGGGACCGGCAGGCGGTAGGCGGTGTGCAGGTCCCGCAGCGCCATGAAGGTGCGGAGCAGCTCGGCGTGAAAGTCGATCTCCGGGCCCATGTCGGCCGGATCGAGCTGCTCGAGCTGGTGGCGTAGCAGCCTGAGGCGCTGGATCGGCTCCACGGCGTGCATGGCCCGCTTCAGCGGGAGGTGCACATAGTTCTGCTCCAGGACGAGCAGGGCCTGGTCGACGATGGCGCGGCGCTCGTCCAGGCTGAGCTCGCCCCAGGTGCGCAGGAACGTCTTGAGGTCACCCGTCGTGGCCAGGAGGTCGGGCACGATCTCGTCGGCAGGGATGCGCTGCAGGAAGCCGGCGCCGTCGGGCAGGGCGATCTGCTGGCCGTAGAGCGGGGGCAGCCCCTTCTTGACGAACTCGGGCAGGTTGCGCGCGGCGACCAGGCTGCGTAGAAAGCGGGGGTCGTCGGGGACGGTGATGCCGGGAAGTTCCATGGGCTGGACGTAGGGGGCCAAAGGGTTGGCCGCCAGGTCGAGCTCGGAGGGGTCCTCCGGCTCAAAGTCGAGGGCCACGCGCCAGGCGACGCCCTGGGCGTCGGCGCTGCCGGCAAAGAGGCCCGCGCCGATCTGGCTGTCGAGCTCCTCGGCCAGGGCGGGGAGGTTCTGCATGGCCTCGCGCAGGCGGTGGGTGGCCTCGGCCAAGGTGAGCTGGCCCACCAGGGGGTGGGTGGCTTCCTCGGCCAGGTTGAGGACGCGCAGCGAGCCGCCGACGCGGATCTCTTCCGTCCCCGGACCGAAAAACTCCATGAGCCGGCGTTGGCCGACGCGGGCCACGCCGCCGATCATCACCAAGGTGAGCGAGGTCTCGCGGGCGGCGATCAGGCGCATGTAGTCATCGCCCTGCTGGCCGTCGACGACGACCAGGTCGGCTTTCTTGCCCGGCTCGATCGAGCCCAGGTGCTCGTCCCACTTCAGGATGCGGGCCCCATTGATGGTAGCCATGGCCACGAGATCCTGGGCCGAGAAGACGCCCTGGTGCTCCTGGCTGGCCAGCCAGGCCACCTTGAGCTCGCCCAGGAGGTTCTTGCTGCCGGAGGGCGCCCAGTCGCTGCCAAGGCCCACGAGGATGCCGGACTCGCGGACGGCGTGCAGGTCCACCGTGCCCCCGTAGAGCAGGTAGTTGCTCAGGGGGGACCAGACCATGGAGCCGCCGTGGTCGCGCACGGTGCGCAGGTCCTCCAGCGCCAGGGCGGTGCTGTGGATGCCGGCAAAGGCCTCGGTGAGGGCCCAGGTGCCGTCGTCCAGCCGCAGGCGCAGGAACCAGCCGCGGGCGGTGGGGTCGGTGCCCTCGCTGATGTGCTGCAGGTAGCAGGTGTTGCGGCGGAGCTTTTCCAGGTAGGCCGGCGCCTCGCCGACGGCGGGGTTGGCGATGCCGGTGTTGGCTTCGGGCAGGGCCGGGTCGCCGGTCTGCTCGACGTTGCGGACGATGCCGCGGTAGTACTGTTGGATGTTGCCGGCATCGGCCAGGGTGATGCCCTGGGAGGTGGTCACGCCGCCCAGGAGGCAGCGGCACTCGACAAAGCGCACCAGAGCCTCCACCACCCCCGGGCTGCGGCCGAGCGCCTGGGAGGGCTTGGTGATGAAGCGGCGGTAGTCGGGGTGGTTCTTCCACTGGCCGTTGTTGGAGTAGCGCTGGGGCACGTCCCACAGCGGCATAGCGTTGTAGCAGAGGTGGTTGTGCAGGTCCATCAGGCCGGGATAGATGCTGCCCCCGGTGAGCAGGCGGGGGGCGTCGGCGAAGCCGGCCGGCGGCGGGGCGGAGGCCGGCTGCACGGCCACGATGGTGCCGGCGTCGACGTAGACGGCGCCGGCGGGGATCACGCCGGCCGGCCCCATCGTCACCAGGCGGCCCTCCAGGGCGAACCTGGAGACAGGCTGCGGACCGCTCTCTCCGTTCGGCACGGCGCACCTCCTTCCGATCGCGACGCCAGGTCAGGTCGTGTCGAGCACCTGGCGAACCTTGCGCAGCACGCTCCCCAGGTCATACGGCTTTTGCAGAAAGCCCTGCGCTCCCGCGGTGAGGATTTCGGCGGCCTGGCCGTTCTGGCTGTAGCCGCTGGACAGCAGGACGCGCACCCCCGGGTCGATCTCGCGCAGTCGCCGGTAGGCCTCCCTTCCGCTCATCCCCGGCATGATCACGTCCAGGACCACCAGGGCGATGGCCGCGTGCTGCTGGCGGTACGTCTCCACTCCCTGCGTGCCGTCCGCGGCTAGCAGCACCGTGTAGCCGCCGCGCTCGAGCATGCGCTGCAGGACGGCGCGCACCGCGGCCTCGTCGTCCACCACCAGCACCGTCTCGCTGCCCGTGGGCAGGGGGGCCTCGGCAGGAGCTGCCGGCAGCGCGGTGGCGGCGGCGGCCGGCAGGTAGACCCGGAAGGTGGCCCCGTGGCCCGGCTCGCTGTAGACGTGGATGACGCCGCCGTGCTCGCGGACGATGCCGTAGACGATCGCCAGCCCCAGGCCGCGCCCCTGCTCCTTGGTGGTGAAGAACGGCTCGAAGATGTGCTCCCGCGCCTCCGGCGCGATGCCCTCGCCGGTGTCGCTCACGCTGAACATGGCATAGTCACCCGGTGCCAGACCCAGCGCGGCCGGCACGTCGTGGGCGCCCCAGTGGACGTTGGCGGTCTCGATCACCATTCGCCCGCCCCGGGGCATGGCGTCGCGGGCGTTGAGGCACAGGTTCAGGAGCGTCTGTTGCATCTGGCCGGCGTTGCCGTTCACGTTGCGCAGGTCCTCGGCCAGGTTCAGCTCGATGGCCACGGACTTGTCGATGGTGCGCTCCAGCAGCTTGCTCACCTCGCGCACCACGGCGTTCAGGTCGAGCGGCACCATGTCCACCCCGGGGGCGCGCCGGGCAAAGGTGAGGAGCTGGCGCGTCAGGTCGGCCGCCCGGCCGGCCACGGCGATGATCTGCCCGAGGTCGGCGTGGAGACGGCTCCCCGCGGGAGCCTCCTGCTGGGCCACGGAGGCATAGCCCAGGATGCCGGTGAGCATGTTGTTAAAGTCGTGGGCCACGCCCCCGGCCAGGGTGCCGATCGCCTCCAGCTTCTGGGCCAGGCGCAGCTCCTCCTCGGCGCGCTTGCGCTCGGAGATATCCCGCACCTGGGCGATGGTCACGGTGCGGCCGGCCACCTCCAGCATCGACGTGAGAACATCGACGGGAACGCGCCGGCCGTCCTTGCGCACCAGCTCCAGCTCGATGCGCATGCCGGCCCGGTTCAGTTCCCGCGCGGAGTGCGGGAAGCGGGCCCGCGCCTGCGGCGGCAGGCACTCCACCAAGGACATGCCCAGGAGAGCGTCCCGGTCGTACCCCAGGAGATGGAAGGCCCTGTCGTTGGCATCGAGGACCGTGCCATCGAGTGTCAGGACAAGGATCGCGTCGTTGGCCTGGGCGAAGAGGGTGCGGTACTTTTCCTCAGCGTCGCGCAGCGACTGGTAGAGACGCGCCTGCTCGACGGCCACCGCCACCTGGTCGGCGATGGTACAGAGCAGGAGCTCGTCCTCCTCCCCGTAGGCGTGCGGACTGTACGATTGGACGCAGACGACGCCGATGAGGCGCTCGCCGACCAGCATGGGCACCCCCAGCCAGGACTGCGACAGCTTCATGGTGCCCCAGAGAATCGGTGCCGGCAGCCCGTGCGACTCATCCAGCCGGCCGACGCACAGCGGCCTCTTCTGGGCGATGACGAGCGAGGTCAGGCCGGCCCGCGCCGACAGCCGCTCGGGAGTCTGGCGGATGCCCTCATCCACCTGGATGCGGTAGTCGAGCTCGTCCGCGGCCTCGTCGTAGAGGGCGATGAAGAACGAGTCCGCCGGCATGATGGCGGTGATCTGCGGGTAGACGACCTCCAGGAGGTCGTCCGGATGCAGCGTCGCCCGCACGGCCTGGCTGATGCGGTTGACCGCCGCCAGTCGCCCGGCCCGGCGGCGGGCGGCCTCGTACAGGCGCACGTTGCGGATGGCGATGGCCGCCTGCCCGGCAAAGAGGGAAAGCAGGTCGGCATCGGCCGGCGCCAGGCTGCGCGGGACAGTGCTCTCGACGTCGATCACGCCCAGGAACACGTCGCCCAACGTGATGGGCACGCTCACGACCGCTCCCCGGCCGTACTGCTCGAAGGCAGCGATGCGCCCTTCCCAGCGGCCGTAGTCGTCGACGACAATGGGGGCGCGGCTCTGCCAGACCCGCCCGGAGAGCCCCTCGCCATAACGCAGCGTGTGGCCGACGGGCTGGGCCCCATCCCCGACCGAGATGACACACTCCAGCACCTCGCGCTCCGGCCGGTGGAGGTACAGTGCTCCCGTGTTCCCCTTTAACAGGTCGACGGCGCGGGAGACGATCGAACGGAGCAGCGCGTCCAGGTCGAGCTGGGCCGATAGCTCCAGCCCGATCTCGCGTAGGGCCGCCAGCTGGGCGGCTCTCTGCCGCAGCGGGATGAGGATGTTGCGGCCAACGATGCCGTAGCCGAGGATGGCCATGCTGAAGGTGGTGGTGATCGACATCACCGGGAAGGGCACGCTGAGGATGCCCCCGCCGACGAGGCCGGCCAGCAGGATGGCGACGCTCAGCGCCAGGAAGGGCTCGCGGGTGCGGCGGCGCTCCTGCCAGAAGAGTAGGAGGGACCAGGCCAGGTACAGGACAGGCAAGAGGGAGGAGATGTAGCCAAGCGTGGAGAAATCGTAGCTCGTCGTGCTGCTAGTGATGAAGCGCGGGTTCATGATGATCTCGTGGCGGAAGAGAAAGACCGCCAGGGAGAGAGTGATCAGGGTGCCGAGTACGGCGGCCAGGTCAAGCCACAGGGTGCGCCGGCCGATGTAGCGGGCGGTGAACAGCAGCAGCGCCGGACCCATCAGGGCAAAGGCGAGCGTGGACAGCTCCAACATCAGCGCAGTGTTGCCGACCCGGAGCCACAGGCTCAGGCGCAACAGCAGGGCGCAGCACGCCCAGACCGCCTCAAGCAGGGCGAAGAGGGCGAAGAAGCAGTTGAGGGCCCGGCGGGGCTCCGAGGCCAGGACGATGAGGGCCAGGCCCGCGGCGATCACGGTGGAAAGGCCGTAGGCAGCTGTGTCCAGCCAGAAGAATGGGGACATTGTCTGCTCCTCAGGTCGGCGGCGGTTCCAGCGGACCCATTATACCAGGAAACGGCGACTGATTCAACAACACTTCCCACGTCTTCTCACGAATCCTTAACCACGCCGGGACGGCGGTGTGGTATAATCCCGGCAGATGCGACCGCTGAGGAGAGCGCAGGTGGCCGAGCCGAGGGCACCCGATCAGGACAAGCGCAGAGCGTCCGTGGAGGAGGCGCTGCCCGCGGGCCGGACGGAGGACAGGTGGCGCCCCCGCCTGGTCGCCGCGGCCCTGGTGCTCGTCATCGCCCTGGGGGCATTCCTGCGCCTCTACGGGCTGGGGTACAGCGGCGTCGGCAACGCCTATTACGCGGCTACGGTGCAGAGCATGCTCGGCTCGTGGCGCGACTTTTTCTTCGGCTCCTTCGAGCCGGGCGGCTCTGTCACGGTGGACAAGCCGCCGCTGGGCTTCTGGGTGCAGGCGGCCTCCGCGGCGGTGCTGGGGGTCAACGGGACTGCGCTGGCCCTGCCGCAGGCGCTGGCCGGGGTTCTCTCCATTCCTCTCCTGTACGGGATGGTACGGCGTCCGTTTGGCCCGGCGGCCGGCCTGGCCGCCGCGTTGGCCCTGGCGGTCACGCCGGTGGCCGTGTCCACAGAGCGCAACAACACCGTGGACGGACTGCTGGTGCTCGTGCTGCTGCTGGCGGCGTGGGCCGTCTTGCGATCTGTCGAGCGCGGCCGGGTGGGCTGGCTGGTGCTGGGGGCCGCGCTGGTCGGCCTGGGATTCAACATCAAGATGCTGCAGGCGTACATGCCGCTGCCGGCGCTGTACGCCCTGTACGTGCTGGGCGCGCGCCACACCTGGTGGAAGCGCCTGCTGCACCTGGCGCTGGCCACCGCCGTGCTGCTGGTCGTGTCGCTCTCGTGGGCGGTGGCCGTGGACCTGACACCGGCGGAGGGGCGGCCCTATGTCGGCAGCAGTAGCAACGACTCGGTGCTGGAGCTGGTGCTTGGGCACAACGGCCTGGCGCGGCTGGGGCTGGGCAGGCCGGCCACAGCGGCCGCGCCGCCGCCCGGCACGGCGCAGCCTGGGCAAGGCCCAACGGCCGAGCCTGCGGAAGTGCGGCCGGGAGGCGCGGCCGGGCCGGGCAACGCCCAGGAGGTGGGGCAGCCCGGCGTGCTGCGCCTGCTCAGCGCGCCGCTGGCCGGCGAGGCCGGGTGGCTGCTGCCGCTGGCGCTGCTGGGGCTCCCGGTGGTGCTAGCCGTCCTGGGGTGGAGGTGGCCGCCGGGAGAGAAGCATCTGGCGGTGGTCCTGTGGGCAGGGTGGCTCGCCCCCGAGGTGCTCTACTTTAGCTTCAGCAGGGGCATCTTTCACGCGTATTACCTGATCATGCTGGGGCCGCCGCTGGCGGCGCTGGTGGGAGCAGTGGTGTGGGCACTGGGCCGGGTGCGGCAGCGGCGGCCGGGGTTGGGCCTGGCCCTGGCCGCTCTGCTGGGCGGGGGGACGATCGCCTTCCAGCTCGGCGTGATGCGGGGCTACGAAGCCTATGCCTTGGCCACCGCGGGGGCGGCCGTGCCGCTGCTGGCCGGCGGGCTGGGGCTGCTGGCAGTCACCCCGCCCGGCCAGGGTTGGGTCGGCCGGGTGGGGTTGGCGCCGGTTGTCCTGGCCGTCTTGGTCGCCCCGCTGCTCTGGTCGAGCCTGACCACCTTTGGCGGCAGCCCCGACGGCTGGCTGCCGCGCTCCGGTCCACAGAGCAGCGCGGTTGGCCGCCGGCCCGCGACGGCGGAGCCGGACCGGGCCGTTCTTGAGCACGTACTGGCGCACAGCGCGCCCGGCAGCTACCTGCTCGTCACCGGGAACGCCAACCAGGCCGCCCCCTACGTGCTGGCCACCGGGCGCCCGGTGCTGCCCCTGGGCGGGTTCAGCGGGGGAGACAACATCGTCAGTGTGGAGGAGTTTGCCCGGCGGGTCGCCAGCGGCGAGCTGCGCTTTGTGCTCGACCAGGGGCTAGGCCGGCAGAAGCCGGCCATCGCCGCCTGGGTCAGGTCGCACTGCCGCGCCGTGCCGCTGGGCCTGCCGGCGGCCGGCGCCGGGGGCATGGGCACCGCCTTCACCCTGTACGACTGCGCACGCTGAGGGGGAAAGCCAGAAGAGCAATCGGATAGGGCGCACGCCATTTGTGTAGGCAGAGAGCTTCCGGAGTGCGGCCTTCGGGCCGCATACCGATCCTTTCGCGGGCTGAAGCCCGCACTCAAGGATTCCCGGGCCGGCTGCTCCTACACAGATTGCACGCGCCCAATCCGACGCCCTCCGCGTCAAGTCAAATGATAATGTTACCGAAGCGCAGTCGTTCGGTCAAATGATAATGTTACCGGGCCGCCGTCGGCTTCCAGAGAAATGGTGTACACTCCCAGGGTCAGATGGACGTCCTCCGGCCGGCCCGGGACGGCGCCGGGCAGGGAGAGGATGTACTCGATCCGGTCGTAGAGCTCTTGCCGCAGCTGGCGCGGGTTGGTCCGATCGCGCAGCCGCTCCAGTTGCTCGCGCCGCTCCGGGGCGATGGCCGCCGTTTCGCAGAGCCGGTCGAAGGGGGGACGCGGGCGGTCGTGGCGGCGCTTGAGCTGGGCGGGCTGCCCATCCACCGCCGGGATGATTTCCTTCTCCACCAGGTGCATCACCGGCTGGAAGAGGTTGTAGTAGACCCACATCTGCTCATAGAGCTGATTGAGGGCCAGCGTCTGAGCCACGGTGTCGAGCCGCTCGTAGGCCAGGTACTT
This sequence comes from uncultured Chloroflexia bacterium, assembly GCA_964613665.1. Taxonomy (GTDB): domain Bacteria; phylum Chloroflexota; class Chloroflexia; order DTKN01; family DTKN01; genus CAZQFV01. The sequence continues at coordinate 52,023 of CAZTIG010000001.1, read as the reverse complement.
GCGCACCAGGGTGGAGTTCTTCTGCTCGACCAAGCGGTTGTCGTTCTTGCGATAGGGGTGACTGCGTGAGAGCTGCAGGCCTTGGACGGCCTGGCCCCAGAAACGCAGCAAGTGCTGGTTGAAGAACTCACTGCCGTTGTCCGGGTGGACTTCGCGCACCGTAAATGGTACACGGAGCAAGACATGGCGGAAAGCATCTTCCATGACGCGATAGCTGCGTCCCAGGACAGCCACGCGCTCGCTCCAGCCGGTGGCCACGTCGATCATCTGCACGGTGCCGACGTACTCACCAGCAGCGCTGGGGCCGCAATGATGGACCAGGTCGGTCTCCAAGTGTCCGGGTTCCCCTTCATCCCAGGCCAGGCGTTTCATCGGGATACCCTGGGTCAAGGCGGTGCCATAGGGCCGGCCTTTGCGGCGCAGGTGCGGTTGATCTTGGGTAATCTGACCCAGGTGCCGCTGCACGCTGGAGACACTGATCAGGCCCAGTTGTCCCACCACCTCGTCGGAGACCGCCAATTCACCGTGCGCCGCCAGGTGTTGGGCCGTCCAGACCAGTTGGGGCGTCAGTCGCTCGGCGCAGACGTAGTCCAGGCTTTCAGCGATCACAGCCAAGGCCCGATCGACTTCGGGCCCGTAGATGGGCTCCCGCTCGTTGGCTCGCGGGCTCCGCTTCAGCAGCTCGCGGCGTTCACTGCGGTTGCCTTGCTCGTAGCGCTTCCGCATCCTGCGCAGGTACTTGTAGCGTTCGTCGATGTTCATGATTTCCTCGGTTGGCATAGTCTCCTCCGGTAACATTATCATTTGGAGAACTATACCACCTTCGGTAACATTTTACACGAATGAATACGCCCTCTTGCATTCTCGGCCGGCCCGTGTTAGAATGGGCGCACGGTGGTGCACATGACTCCGCCGTGACTGCCTACCCTGCTTGTACTGCGGGCCTGCTCGTCGTGGCCCGCCGCCGGGCAGACGGCGTGCACCCGAGAGGAGCCCTGCGCGCGAGGGGATCCTGAGCGCGGTGCGGCCCCGGTGGGACGCGCACCGGAACCGGCGGGAAGAGACTGGAGCGTGTCGTTGCCGACGCAGCACTGGCCTTCCGAACCGAGAGGCACGGGCAAGCAGACCCCGCCCCCCGAGCAGGACGCGCCTCCGGCCCTCCTGCAGCAGCAGGAGCAAGCCCGCCTGGTCGACTTCCTGACCGGGCTGGAGCAGGAGCTGGCCGGCTGCCCGGCCGGGGAGGTCTTTCACCGGGCACTGGAGCTGGTGCGCCAGGCGGTGGGCGCGGGCGACGCAGCGCTCGTCCTGGTGGACGAGCGCCAGCAGGCGCAGGTCTGGACCGCTGCCGGACTGGATGGAGCGGGAGCAGCGGCCCAGTCGGCCCGTCGGATCGTGGGGCGGGCGCTGGCCATCTGGGCCACGCAACACTGGCCCGGCCTGCTCGTGTCGGACGCCCTGGCCGACCCGCAGTGGAGCGGCTTGCCGGTCGTCGGCAGCGCGTCCCACCGCAGCATCGTCGCCGCGCCACTGCAGGCGCGCGGCACCTTCCGGGGCATCCTGGCGCTGACCCACAGCCGGCCGTGCTTCTTCAGCGAGTTCGACCTGGCGCTCGTGGGCGCGGCCGCCACGCGGCTGGCGACCGCGGCGGAGCAGGCCGGCCCCCGGCCCGCCGCAGGCCGTGACGGCGCCTCCATGGAGACGGCCGTCGTCAACCTGCCCGACGCCGTCTTCGCCATCGATTGCTCCGGGATCGTGACGATGACCAACCCGACGCTGGACCGCCTGGTGGGGCGGCCGGCGAGCGATCTGCTGGGCCGGCCATACCGCCAGGCGATCGACCTGGAGTACCCCTCCGAGCCCTTTCCCATCGAGCGGGTGCTGCAGGGCGAGTACACCTCGTTCGACATGGACATGGTGCTGAACAGCGCGGCCGGCGAGTATATCCCCGTCCGCGTGAGCTGCGGGGCGATCGCCGGCCAACGGGGCCGGCCCAGCGGGGCCACCGTCGTCCTGCGCGACATCCGCTACCTGAAGGAGATCGAGGGCCTGCGCCAGGACCTGACCCACATGCTCGTCCACGACCTGAAGGGACCGCTGGCCTCGATCTCGTCGGCTATCCAGCTCCTGCAGCAGTACCCCGTGGAGCGGATGGGGCAGGAGACGCTGCAGGAGCTGCTCTCCATCGCCGAGCGCGGCAGCGTCCGCCTGAGCCGCATGATCGAGGCCGTGCTGGACGTGCAGCGGCTGGAGACGGGCGAGTTCCCGCTGAAGCGCCAGCGGGTACAGCTGCGCGAAGTAGTGGCACGCGTCATGGCCGAGGCTGGCCCGCTCGTGGCCGAGGCCGGCATCGACGCCCGCATCGACGTGCCGGCGGACCTGCCGGCGCTGGCCGCCGACGGGGACGTGCTGGAGCGGGTGCTGTGGAACCTGCTGGACAACGCCCTGAAGTACACCCCGCGCAACGGGTCGATCCTGGTGGCGGCGCGGACAGCGGTGACCCCGAGCGGGGTCGGCGGGCAGCCGGCCCTGCCGGCCGACCTGCCGGCGGGGAAGTGGGTTGTGGTCGACGTCGCCGATTCGGGCGTGGGCATCCCCGACGACGAGCGCGAGCGCATCTTTGGCAAGTTCGCGCAGGGCCGGCGGGGTCCGGTGCGGCGGCGGGGGGTCGGCCTGGGGCTGGCCTTTTGCCGCCTGGCGGTCGAGGCGCACGGCGGCCGCATCTGGGTCCGCAGCGATCGCGCGCAGCAGGGCAGCGTCTTCTCCTTCGTGCTGCCGGCCGAGAGGGCGGTTGACGCCCTCGGGTAGGGCCGGCGGCCCGGCCGCCCTTCGGACGGCACTTTCGGCGATAGCCCCTCGATAGCCCTTTGGGGGCATCCCCTCCTGCACGACAGATGCTACCATGTCGGTAGACGGCGTGGTGCCCGAGCCCGCGGTGGGCCGGCGGCGCGCGCAGCGTGCAGCATGTGGAGGTGTCGAGATGTCGTTCACGGACTCGGATATTGCTCATAGGAAGATCGAGGCCACCCCCGCGGCCACGATACGCGTCAACCTCAAGCAGCGCGCCGAGCTGCGTAGCCTCCTGGCCGAAGTGGCCCGGGCCGTACCCCCAGACGCCATCGCCGGGCCGGCCCTGGCTGTCTTCACCTTTGTCACCAGCTACCCCGAGGGGTTCGACGTCGAGCTCGGCTTTCCCGTCAGCCGCCCCGTCGCCAACGGCAACGTCCAGAGCCGCATCCTCCCCGCCCTCCAGGTGCTCTCCCTCTCCAACCACGGCGACATCGAGGGCCTGCGCGACGGCTGGCGGCGCCTCTACCAGTACGCCCGCCAGCACGGGCTCATCAGCGACGAGTTCCGCCGCGAGGTCTACCCCGACTGGCACCACCCGGAGAAGGATATCGAGCTGCAGTTCGTCATCCACGACTGGCCGGGGATACTGGAGGGCCACCTCCGCCGCGTCGCCGGGAGAGAGGTGGCCACGCAGGTCGTGCAGGGCCGCGACGCGCTGACGGTGGAAGCGACGCTCGAGGAGCGCTTCCTGTGGACCAGGGGGGCCATGGAACGGCTGGATTGCCTGGCCGACGACTACCAGCGCTACGACGCCGTTTCCAGCTGCGCCCACGTCTTCCCGCAGGGCCAACTCGACAAGCTGCGCACGGCCTACAAGGCCGCCCACGCCGCGACGGGCGATCCCCTGCAGGCCGTCGACGCCGTTCTCGCGTTCATGCGCCAGGACCCCTGCTGGCCCGACCGCGAAGTCGCCCGCGAGGGCCACACGATCTTCGACACCAAGCTGCCGGCCGACCCCGAGGCCCACGCCAGGGCGCGGACCGCCACCGAGAAGAGAGCCGCCGCTTGCTACTGCCCCATCGTGCGCACCAACCTGGACCGCGGCATGCCCATCACCTTCTGCTACTGCGGGGCCGGCTGGTTCCGGCAGCAGTGGGAGGCCGCCACAGGCCGGCCCGTGCGCGTCGAGGTCGTGCAGTCCGTCCTCAAGGGCGACGACGCCTGCCGGTTCGCCATCCACCTGGCCGAGGATCTCTGACGATTGCCCGCATGCCCGGCAGCAACGAGGAATAGGACGATGCCATCTGCAGACCCCGCCGCTCTCTGCTGCGACACGGCGCGACCCCTGCTCCTGCAGGGGTCCCCTGACGAGCGCAGACCGGCCCACGGCGAGGCCCTCCGCAGCCACATCCGCGAGATCCTGACCTCCTAGGACTCTCCGAAGCACCCCATCTCCGGATCGCAGGGCAGGGACGAGTTCTGCTTCGGCCCGCCGGACAGGGCAACGTGCTGGCGGTTCGTGTTTGGCCTGCCGGAGAGCAGATCCCGTCCCGCGCAATCACCAGCCCCGCGCGATTGACCTCTCCTCCCGGCCATGGTACAATCAGCCTGCCGCCGGGGCCGCCAGGCGCGGCGCCGCCGGCGGGGGCGCCATGGTCAAGCGCAACAGCCGATTCCTGCTCCTCCTGGCCCTGCTGGCCCTCCTGGGCTGCACGCCCGCGCCCGGCCCCAGCCCCACGGCGCCCCTCCCGCGGACACCCCTGCCGACCTTCACCCCCATGCCACCCCCACCCACCCTGCGGCCGGCCGACCTGCTGGCGCGCATCTCGCGCGAACGCCTCCTGGCCGACGTCGCGGCCCTGGCCGCCATCGAACCCGAGTCGGGCTGGCGCAGCCCGGGCACCACGGGGGAGCAGCAGGCGGTGGCGTACGTGGCCGCCCGACTGGACGATCTCGCGGCACTGCGCCGCCTGGGGATGGGCGTGGAGAGGCAGTCCTTTCGCGTTCCCGTGGCCACGGAGATCTGGGAGGCCGGCCTGTGGCTGACGCTGGCCGGTGGAGAGGTCGCCGTGCCGGCCGGCGGGCTGCAGGTGCTGGGCGACCGCGTCGCGCCGGCCCTGCGCATGGACTCGGACGGCATCCTCAACGATAGCGAGCGCAACCCGCTCACCGCCAGCGGGCCGGTCGCCCGCGTCGGTAGCGCAGACGAGCTGGCGGCGGTGGCCGCGGGCAGCCTGGCCGGCGACGTCGCCCTGGTCGACTATGCGCTGCTCGACCCGGCCCTGCTGGGATGGTCCGCCGCGCTGGCCAATGCGCGGCTGCTGCTGGCCGGCGCGCCGGCCGGGCTGGTATTGGTGACGCGGTCCTCCCCGCAGCCGGGCGAGAGCCACGGCACCTTTCTCGGGGACGGCAGCCCCTTGCCCTACGCCCAGGCCGGGCCGCTGCCGCCGGTGCTGTCCGCGCGGCTGGAGGACCTGGCCCCCTGGGGCATCGCCGGATGGGAGGACCTGGCGCAGGTGCAGGCTGCGCGGCTCACGTGGGACGCCGACGTCCTCTCCCCGGCCACCTCCGCCAACGTGGTGGCGCACATCCCCGGGCGCGACCCCTCCCACGCGGTGCTCATCAACGCGCACCTCGACAGCGCCAACGCGGCCGGCGCCATGGACGACGCCTCCGGCGCCGCCGTGCTGCTGGAAATCGCCCGCGTGCTGGACGAGGCCGCCTTCCAGCCCCCGGCCGACCTCTACCTGGCATGGTTCGGCAGCGAGGAGTTGGGCTCGTACGGCTCGTCCTATTATGTCTCCACGCATCAGGAGCTGCTCGACCGGATTCTGCTGATGGTGGCGGTCGACTGCCTGACGAGCCCGTTGGGAGGGGTGCCGGCCGGCGTGCAGCTCGACACGTGGGCCAGCGGCAACCGCGGCGACGACGGCCTGCTGGCCCCTTCCTACCTGTCCGCGGCCGCGGCGCGGCACGGGCTGGTTGCTGCCGTAGCCAATGGCGGCCGCAGCGCCGTGGACAACCTGGCCTTTGCCACCTTCGACGTGCCCAACGCCCAGCTCTACTACGGCGACGCCGGCCTGGAGGCACGCGGCTTTCACTACAGCGGGCGCATCCACGACCCCTACGATCGCCTGGCGCGGGTCGAGGAGCAGGCCGGGGCCCTGGCGGAGATGGCCGGCGTGGTCCTGGTAGCGGCACTGGAGACGGGCCGGGAGCAGCCGGCGCTGCGCGACACCCCTCCGGCAGGACGGCGGGCGCTCCTGGTGGGCAGCCACTGCGAGGTGCCGGCGGAGAGCCCGGCCAACATGACCGACCTGGCGGCGACGCTGGCCCTGGCGGGCTACGACGTGGACGCCTTGCCCTACGGGCAGGCACTGACGGCGCAGGACCTTCAGGACACCGCCCTGGTCATCGTCCTGCCCGTGCTGGACTATCCCGGCCCACAGTGGGGCAACGAGACATACGACGAGTCCTGGAGCGAGGCGGAGGCCGCCGCGCTGGAGGCCTATGTGGCCGGCGGAGGATTCCTGGTGCTGACCAACAGCGCCTACCGCCTCGACCTGAGCGGCGTGGCCGCCGACGAGAACGAGGACTGGGCCGACGCGAACCTCGTGGCCGGCCGCTTTGGGGTGACGTACCAGGAGCCTTTCCTGGAGGGCAGCCAGGCCACGGTGACTGCCGGGCAGTCCCTGGTGACCGGAACGGAGAGGCTGGCCATGGCCTGGGGCAACGGGGTGAGCTTCGCGTTCCGGCAGGGCACCGTGTTGGCGCAGGTCGCGGAGGCCGCCGCGGTGGCACTGGTGCCCTATGGGGACCGGGGCGGCCGGGTGCTCGTACTGGCCGAGGCCTGGATGCTGGCGGCCGGCTGGGAGGGGATGAACAGCGCTTTCTGGGAGAACCTGGGGCGCTGAGGCTATCACAGATCGACCACGAAGGCACCAGAGCGAACGAACCACCAAGGCACAGGGTCACCAAGAGGGCATGAAGAGGCACCTCTCTGCCAGAGTGCCCGGTGCCCGTCGACGAGGTTACGGCCCCCACTTCCCATGCCCGGCCCCGTGATGTATAATGGCTGGTACGCCGGGCAGCTGCGAGTGCCGGCCAAAGCAGGCAAGAGAGGAGCGCCGATGGACCCGAACTGCCCGGACCCGGATGCGCCGTGGAAGGCACGTTTCCGCGCCCCGCGCCTGCTGTCGCTGCGGGTCGCCGCCGGCGCGCCGACGCGTGCCTTGCTGATCGGCAACTATCGCTGCGCGGCCCCGCAGGCCCTGGCCTGGGAGCTGCCCGGCGGCGAGCCGCGCCCGTTGACCGACGACCCCGACGGCGTGCCGGAGGCCTGGCTGGACCCCGCCGGCCGGCACGTCTACTTCCTGCGCGACCAGGGCGGCAGCGAGATCGGCCACCTGGTACGCGTGCCCTTTGCCGGCGGGGAGGCCGAGGACGTCACCCCCGAACTGCCGCCCTACACACTGCGTGGCGTCCACCTGAGCGCGAGCGGCAATTGCCTGGGGCTCAACCCGGTCAACGCCGCAGGCTTCCAGCTCTACTGCCTCGACCTGGGGCCGACCGGCGGACTGGGCATACCCCGGAGGGTCTACTGCAGCCCGTGGGAGACTTGGCGGTCCATCCTCTCCCACGGCGGCGAGCTCGTGGCCGCCCAGTCCACGGCGCGGGCCCGCGGCATGCGCCGCTACAGCACCATCGTCCTCGATACGCACAGCGGCGAGCAGGTGGCGGAGCTGTGGGACGGCCCGGAGTGCAGCGTGGAGCCGGTCCTCTTCTCGCCCCGGGCCGGCGACCTGCGCCTGCTGGCGACGAGCACGCGCAGCGGCTACAGGCGGCCGCTGCTGTGGGACCCGCGCCGCGGCGAGCGCCGCGACCTGCCGCTGGAGACACTGCCGGGCGACGTGCTGCCGCTGGACTGGTCGACCGACGGCCAGCAGGTCCTGCTCAACCACATCCACCGGGCCCGCCAGCAGCTCTACCTCTACGACATGGCCGCAGAGCGCCTGGTGCGCCTGGAGCACCCCGCCGGCGGCTTTTCCTCCTACGAGCTGCTATCGGACGGCGAGGCCCGCCTGGGCCCGCCGGGCCAGGTCCTGGCGCTGTGGCAGAACTCGACCCACCCCCCGCAGGTCCTCGCCCTGGACTGCGCCGGCGTGGCGCCGCCGCGCACGGCGCTGGCGCCGGGCCAGGTGCCGCCGGGGCATCCCTGGCAGTCGGTGACGATCACCTCCTCCGACGGCCAGGATGTGCAGGGCTGGCTGGGCCGGCCGGACGGGCCCGGCCCCTTCCCGACGATCCTGGAGGTGCACGGCGGGCCCCACGCCGTGGTTCTGGATGAGTTCCACGCCGGCAGTCAGGCCTGGATCGATAACGGCTTTGCCTACCTCACGCTCAACTTTCGCGGCTCGACCACATTTGGGCGGGCCTTTCGGGAGCAGATCTGGGGCGACCTGGGCCACTGGGAAGTGGAGGACATGGCCGCTGCGCGCGAGTGGCTGGTGGCCCAGGGCATCGCCCGGCCGGAGGCCGTCTTCCTGCACGGCTGGTCCTACGGCGGCTACCTGACGCTGCTGGGGCTGGGCAAACGCCCCGACCTGTGGGCCGGCGGCATGGCCATGACCGCCATCGCCGACTGGACCCTCAACTACCAGGACGCCTCGGACGCGCTGAAGGGCGCCTTCCGGGCCTGGCACGGGGGCACGCCGGAGGAGAAGCCGCAGCAGTACGCAGCCAGCTCGCCGATCCGCTACGTGCAGGACGTGCGCGCGCCGCTGCTCATCGTCCAGGGGCGCAACGATACCCGCACCACGCCGCGCCAGATCGAGCTGTACGAAGCGCGCATGCGGGCCCTGGGCAAGGAGATCGAGGTGGACTGGTTCGACGCCGGCCACGGCAGGGGGGGCACCGAGCAGGAAATCGCCTTCCAGGAACGGCTGCTGGGCTTTGCTCGGCGGGTACTGGAAGGGCTGGACGAGAAATCGAAAGGAGCCCATCCTTGAGCAGCGCACCCGATCTGAGCGCCGTCTTCGCCTACATCGAGCAGCAGCGCGCGCGCTACCTGGAGCGGCTGATCGACTATGTGCGGCGGCCGAGCATCAGCGCCTACGGGGAAGGGATCGGCGAGGTGGCCGCCTACCTGGTGGGCTGGCTCGGGGAGATCGGGCTGGACGCCCGGCTCGTGCCCACCGCGGGCTGGCCGATCGTGTTGGGTCGGCGGGCCGACGCTCCCGGCCGCCCCACGGTGCTCCTGTACGGCCACTATGACGTACAGCCCCCGGACCCCCTGGAGGCGTGGACCTCCCCGCCCTTCGAGCCGACGGTGCGCGGCGGCCGGCTGTACGGCCGTGGCGTGGCCGACAACAAGGGCCAGCACATGGCCAACCTGCTGGCGCTGGAGGCGCTGCTGGCGTGCCAGGGCCGGCTGCCGGTCAACGTCGTCGTGCTGCTGGAGGGCGAGGAGGAGGTGGGCAGCCCGCACATGGCCGCGTTCGTGCGCGAGCACCGCCAGGAGCTGGCCTCCGACGTGGTGCTCATCTCGGACGGCCCGGTCGATACCAGCGGGCGCTCCTGCCTGGTTTTCGGCTCGCGCGGCGTGCTCAGCTTCGAGCTGCGGGCCCGCGGGGCCAACCGCGACCTGCACTCGGGCAACTGGGGCGGCGTGGCGCCCAACCCGCTGTGGACGCTGGTGCACCTGCTGGGGACGATGAAGAACGCCCAGGGCGAGATCACCATCGCCGGGTTCTACGACAACGTCCGGCCGCCCACGGAGCTGGAGCGTGCCGCGCTCGACAGCCTGCCGGTCGACGTGGCTGCCATCCGGCACGAACTGGGCCTGGCGCGGCTCGACGCGCCCCTGGAGCGGCCATTTTTCGACCGCCTGTCCGCCTGGCCGACGCTGACCATCAACGGCCTGCACGGAGGGTATGGAGGGCCGCACTCCAAGACGGTGCTCCCGCACGAGGCGGTGGCCAAGTGCGACGTGCGGCTGGTGGCGGGGCAGACGTGCGACGAGATTCTGGCCAAGATCGCCGCCCACGTGGAGCGCTTCGCCCCCGAGGTCGAGCTTATCGGCCAGGGCGGCATGGACCCGGCCAAGACGCCGCTGGACTCGCCGTACGCCGGGCCGATCCGCCAGGGCATCGTCGCCGCGCAGGGGGAGGAGCCGCTGATCGTCCCGGCGCTGGGCGGCAGCCTGCCGACCTATGTCTTTACCACGATCCTGGGCCGGCCGGCCTTCCTGGTGCCCTATGCCAACGCCGACGAGGCCAACCACGCCCCGGACGAGAACCTGGAGGTAGAGCGCTTCTTCATGGGCATCCGGACCGGGGCGGCGATGCTGGCGCATGTGGGAGCGATGGACCGAGGAGGAGTTTGACAGCCAGGGGACCCGCTGTTACAATGGAGCCCGCGCGCTCCCTGATGCAGCAGGACCACGGCCATGATCTGGCAGTACACGCCCTACGTCTGGCCACTGATCGTCACGGCGGGTTTCGCCGCCGGCATGGCCCTGTACGCGTGGCGCAGCCGCCACACCGTGCCCGGAGCCATCCCCCTGACCATCCTGATGCTGGCCGTGGCCCACTTTTCCGCCACCTACGTGCTGGAGATCGGCAGCGTTGAGGTGGGGCTGAAGGTATTCTGGGCCAAGGTCGAGACGGCCGGCACGCTGGCCATCCCGGCGGCCTGGCTGGCCTTTGCGCTGCAGTACACGGGGCAAGGGCGCTGGCTGGCGCGCCGCCAACTGCTTCTTGTGGGGGCCGCGCTGCTCATCGTCCTCGCGCTGGTCTGGACCAACGAGTCGCACCATCTCTTCTGGAGCGACGTGATCGTGGACTCCAGCGGGCCGTACCCAGCGCTGGTCCCAACGCTGGAGATGGGCTATTGGCTCATCGCTGTCTACAACATCGTCTGCTCCGCAGCGGCCACGGCTCTGCTGGTCCAGTTCATGGTTCGCTCGCGCGGGCTGTATCGGCGGCAGGTCGCCGCGCTGGTGGTCGCGTCGGCGCTGCCGATCGTGGCCGATGTGCTCTCGGTTGTGGCCGCGGAGCAGATCCGCTTCGACTTTACGCCGCTGTCCTTTACCCTGACCGGCATGGTGCTCCTGTGGGGGCTGTTCCGCTACCGGCTCTTCTCGATCGTCCCGGTGGCCCGCGAGCAGGTCATCGAGAGCATGCGCGACGGGGTGATCGTGATCGACGACAGCGGCGTCCTGGTGGACCTCAACCGCGCCGCACAGCAGATCATCGGCGCGCCTGCGGCGCAGCTCACCGGGCGGCCGGCCGAGCAGGTGTTGGGCGATCTCCTGCAGGCTGCCGGTGCGCGCAACCCCGATATCCCGGGCCAGGCCGAGATCACCGTGGTGCGGGAGGGCACGACGCGGCACTATGAGTGGGAGAGCGTGCCGCTGCACGGCTGGCGCGGGCAGACGCGCGGGCAGGTGATCACCCTGCACGATATCACCGAGATCCGGCGGGCATCCCGCGAGCTGGAGCGGGCCAAGGCAGCGGCGGAGGCCGCCAGTCGCGCCAAGAGCACCTTCCTGGCCAACATGAGCCACGAGCTGCGCACGCCCCTGCACTCGATCATCGGGTTCAGTGAGCTGCTCCAGGAGGAGGCGCAGGACCAGGGCAACGTGCAGCTGCACACCGATCTGGGCAGGATCGCCGCAGCCGGGCGGCGGCTCCACGAGCTGCTCGGGGACGTGCTCGACCTCTCCAAGATCGAGGCCGGCCGGATCGAGCTGTACCTGGAGAGCTTCGACGTAGCCGACCTGGTCGGCGAGGTCATGACCACAGCACAACCGCTGGCCCAAGAGCGCGGCAATGTCCTGCGGCTGGAGTGCCCGGACGACATCGGGCGGATGCTCTCCGACCAGGCCAAGGTGAGGCAGGTCCTGCTGAACCTGCTCGGCAACGCGGCCAAGTTCACAGAGCGGGGCACCATCGTGCTGAGCGCGGCCCGAGAGAGGAACACGTCGGCAGACGACTGGATCCGGTTCGAGGTGAGCGACACCGGCATCGGTATCTCCGAGGAGCAGATGCCGAACCTGTTCCGGGCCTTTGCCCAGGCGGACCCGGCCATCGCCCAGCAGTACGGGGGTACAGGGCTGGGGCTGGCCATCAGCCAGCGCCTGTGCCAGGCGCTGGGCGGGGAGATCACCGTGACGAGCCAGCTCGGGGTTGGATCGACCTTCACCGTCCGGCTGCCGGCGAGCGCGCCCATGTCGCCCGCCTCGGCCGGTCCACCGGCCGGGTAACCCGGTCTGTTTCACGAGGAAAGGAGCCGCCATGGAGTTCCACATCTCGCGCCAGGCCCGCGACCGCTACCGCTTCGACCAGGCTCTCTTTGCCCTCGACGGCAATGTCATCCTGGCCAACTTCCACGCTGCCCGTCTCTTTGCCCAACGGATGAACGAGGCCCGCGACCTGGTGCGCTATCCCGAGCGCGCCGTGCGCGCCGGCCAGATCAACGCCATGGGGCTGATCGACGAGATCCTGCATCGCGTCATGGCCATCTACCGCCAGCAGGAGCGGCCGGCGGTGCTGGAGGATGCGTTGTCCTACCTGGACGGCGCGCTCGGCCACGAGGAGGTCGACGCGGCCCTGCTCCGCTTCGTGGACCAGTTCCCGCCGCTGGCCGTCTACCGGCGCGAAATCTCCCCGGCCGACTACCTGGCCGGGGAGACGGCCGGCGTGCCCAACCGCGAGCGGGCCCTGGAGGAGATGGCCATGCTGTGGCTGGCCAACATCAACCCGGCGCTGGCCCCCTTCCAGGAGCTCTTCGACGACGCCGGGCTGGAGCGCGAGACCGCCTACCGCCGGGTCATGGCCGGCCTGCACCGCTTCCTCGACGGCCAGCCAGCCTTCGGTCCTCGACACGAGAACCTGCTGGACATGCTCCACGCCCCCGCCGAGGCCGTGCCGCACTCCATCCCCGGCCAGCTCGAGTACATCCGTGAGCACTGGGCCTACCTGCTGGGCCGCTACTTCTACCGGCTCCTGAGTGGCCTGGACCTGGTGGAGGAGGAACAGAAGGTGGCCTGGGCCGGCCCTGCCCCGGCCCAGGTATACGACTACCGCGCCCTGGGACTGGAAGCCGAACCGGAGCGCTTCAGCCCGGACCTGGACTGGATGCCGCGGGTGGTCCTCCTGGCCAAGAACGCCTATGTCTGGTTAGACCAGCTCTCGCGCAAATACCGCGTGCCAATCCAGCGCCTGGACCAGATCCCCGATGCCGAGCTGGACACCCTGGCCCGCTGGGGCATCACGGGGCTGTGGTTGATCGGGCTGTGGGAGCGCAGCCGCGCCTCGCAGCGCATCAAGGTCCTCTGCGGAAACCCCAAGGCGGTGGCCTCGGCCTACTCGCTGTTCGACTACCAGATCGCCGCCGACCTGGGCGGCGAGGAGGCCTACCAGTCGCTGCGCGCCCGCGCCTGGCAGCGCGGCATTCGCCTGGCCAGCGACATGGTGCCCAACCACATGGGCATCGATTCGCCCTGGGTGATCGAGCACCCCGATCGGTTCCTCTCCCTGCCCTACAGCCCCTTCCCAGCCTATACCTTCAACGGGCCGGACCTCTCCTGGAGCGAGGGGGTGGGCATCTTTCTCGAGGACCACTACTACGACCGCAGCGACGCCGCGGTGGTATTCAAGCGGGTGGACCGCCGGACGGGCGAGGAGCGCTACATCTACCACGGCAACGACGGCACGCGCATGCCATGGAACGACACCGCCCAGCTCAACTACCTGCGCCCAGAGGTGCGCGAGGCGGTCATCCAGACCATCCTGGCCGTGGCGCGCCGATTCCCCATCATTCGCTTCGATGCCGCCATGACGCTGGCCAAGCGCCACTACCAGCGGCTGTGGTTCCCCGAGCCCGGCACGGGCGGGGCCATCCCCTCACGGGCGGGGCAGGGGCTGACCCAGGCGCAGTTCGACGCGGCCATGCCGCAGGAGTTCTGGCGCGAGGTGGTCGACCGCGTGGCCCGGGAAGCGCCGGACACGCTGTTGCTGGCCGAGGCCTTCTGGCTCATGGAGGGCTACTTTGTGCGCACCCTGGGCATGCACCGGGTCTATAACAGCGCCTTCATGAACATGCTGCGCGACGAGCAGAACGCCAACTACCGCAGCGTGATGAAGAACACGCTGGAGTTCGACCCGGATATTCTCAAGCGTTTTGTCAACTTCATGAACAACCCCGACGAGGAGACGGCGGTGGCCCAGTTCGGCAAGGGCGACAAGTACTTTGGCATCTGCACCGTCATGGCCACGCTGCCCGGGCTGCCGATGTTCGGCCACGGCCAGGTGGAGGGCCTGGCGGAAAAGTACGGCATGGAGTACCGCTATGCCGAGTGGGACGAAAAGCCCGATGCCGACCTGGTCGCCCGCCACGAGCGCGAGATCTTCCCACTGCTGCACCGCCGAGGCCTCTTTGCCGGAGTCGAGCACTTTGCACTGTTCGACTTTTTCACGCCCGACGGCACCGTGAACGAGGACGTCCTGGCCTACAGCAACCGCGCCGGCGACGAGCGCGCCCTGGTGGTCTACCACAACCGCTACGCCACCGCGCGCGGCTGGATCCGCACCTCGGTGGCCTACCGTGACAAGAAGTCCGCGGAGGGACTGCTACGGCAGCAGAGCCTGGGCGAAGGGCTGGGCCTGCACCGCGACGATCGCCACTTCTGCCTCTTCCGCGACCACCTCACCGGCCTGTGGTATATCCGCAGCAGCCAGGAGCTGTGGGATCAGGGGCTCTACATCGAGCTGGGGGCCTACAAGTGCCACGTGTTCCTGGACATCCACGAGGTCGAGGACGATGCCGGCCGGCAGCACGCACGGCTGGCGGCCTACCTGGACGGCCGCGGCGTGCCGAGCATCGCCGAGGCGCTGCGCGAGCTCTTCCTGCAGCCCATCCACGGGCCGCTGGGCGAGCTGCTGCAGGTCGGCGTGCTGCAGCACCTGATGGCGGCGCGCGTGCCGGCCGCGGGCGAGGCCGGCCGGGAAGGGCCGCTGCGCGACGAGGTCACGGCAGGAGTACAGCGGCTGCTGGAGGCGGCCAGGGCGCTGGCCCAGGGCAGCGGGGACACCGGGCGGCTGGTCGGGGAAGTCGGTGCCCGGCTGGATGCTGCCCTGCGCCTGCCCGGCCTGGAGCCAGCGCAGGACGCCGGCGCGGCTGCGGGCCGGGCCCGCAAGGCGCTGGAAGGGCTGCGGACCGGTCTGGGGGACGACCCGCAGGTCTGGGGGACGTTGCTCTGCTGGCTCGTCGTCCACCGGCTGGGCGAGGTCGTGGAGGAGTCGGGCGCACCGGAGCGAAGCCGCAGCTGGCTGGACGAGTGGCGACTGGGGCGGGTGATCTCCCCGGCGCTCCATGAGATGGGCCTGGAGCCGGGGGCCGCGGAGCGGGCCTGGAACCTGGTCAAGGTGCTGACGGCGCACCAGCGCTGGTTCGTCGAGTACGGCGAACCGGCCGGCGCGGCCCCGGGCGAGGCCCCCGCCCCTGCGGAGGCGGCCCGCCGCCTGCTGCACGTCCTGCTACAGGACGGCGACGTGCAGCGCCACCTGCAGGTCAACCGCTACCAGGGGGTGCTCTGGTTCAACAAAGAGTCCTTCGACGAGCTGCGCTGGTGGCTACTGCTGGTGGGGGTGGTGGACGCGCTGGCCGAGCCCGGCCGGACACCGGCGGAGCAGTCTGCCGCGATCGCCGCGCGCCACGCTGTGGTGGAGCGGCTGCGCGAAGCCGAGGAGGCCTCCGGCTACCAGGTAGAGCGGCTGCTCGAGGCCCCGGGCCTGAAGCCGCGCCATCCTGGCCAAGAGGACGCCAAGGCACGGGACTGAAGGAGCGGCGATCGTTCGTGTGTGTGCCCGTGTGGGCGACGAGCTAACCTCCGGCCTGGAGGGGCGGCACGGGTGCCGTCCCTCCAGGTCAGTTTCGATCTCCCAGCGGGGATGCCCCGGGGATCCTTCCACGGATCGACCTACTGCCCCCGGTACACGATCGGCAGGTAGACGCGCCACTGCGTTGCCGGCGACACCACCAGCACGACGCGCTCAGCGGCGGCCTGGCCGCAGGCGTTCGCCGCGGCCACCGTGACGCTGTAGGCACCCACCGCCATGTAGGTGTGCGGCACAGTCGTGGCCGTGGTCACGGCGGTGCCGCCGTCGCCAAACGCCCAGGTGAAGGTGACCGGGGGCGTGGGCGCCCCGGCGACGGTGGCAGTAAAGAGCACCGCCATGTCGACCGTGGGTGTGGGCGGGGCCCAGGTGAAGTCGACGTCCGTCACCTCCTCGCAGCGCTCCAGCACGCACAGCCGCAGCGGCACGAACTCGGCGATGAGGTAGGGGTCGTTGTAGGCCGCCTGGAGTGTGCCGTAGTAGCAGTCGGCGGGGGCCAGGCCGCTGCTGTCGAAGAGGAGCCGGATGTCGGCACTGGCGGCGGGAGCCACCGTCCCGGCCGGCGGGTCCACGGCCAGCCAGGTCACGTCGCTTGGCACCTCGGTGATGGTAAAGAGCAGGCTGCTCGTCCCGCTGTTGGCCAACGTGGCCGTCACCAGGCCGGCGTCGCCCGCGGTCAGGGTGATGGCGACCGTATCGGGCAGCCACTCCGGCCAGGGGGCAGGCAGGACCGGGTTCACCGTGGTCGTCACGGCTGGCAAGACCGTGGCCGTGAAGGCGGCGCTGCCATAGCGCGGGGCGTCGGCGCCGCCGGCATAGTCGCAGGCCGGCAGGCTGGGGAAGAGATAGTAGCCACCGGCGTCGGCCCAGGTCTCGGTGTAGGTGGCTCCCTGTGTCAAGAAGACGTGGGCGCCAGGGATGCCCAGCCCTGTGTTGGCGTCGGACACGGTGCCGTCGAGCGCGCCGTCCCCGGGGGCGGTGGAGGTAGTGTCGATGGTCGCCGCGTCCCAGTACACGGTCGGGCTAAGGGTCGAGGAGGCGGTGATGACGGCGGTGTCCACGTCGCCGCAGCCGCTGTCGGGCGACACGGTGACGGTGACGGCAAAGTGGTAGCTGCTGCCGGCCGGGAGGGGACCGATCGCGGACGGCCCGACGACCGGCCAGACGGCGGCATAGTCCAGGTAGAAGGTATCGGTCAGGCCGGTGTTGTTGACCAGGGTGAGGGCGTAGGCCACCTCCGTGCCGCGCGCGCCGCTGCCGCTCTGCTGTGGCGGCAGGAGCGAGAGCTGCGCGGGCCGCTCCGCGTAGCAGAACCAGTCCAGCGCCCGGCCCAGGACCAGGGTGCGATCGGACAGATCGGACAGCCCTTCCAGTGGCCAGGCCAGGAAGACGGTGCGCCAGAGGCCGGCGTCCAGACCGGTGGAGCTATCGCCGCCGGTGAGCTGGTAGTAGAAGGGAACGCTGGCGTCGAGCCGCGGGGAGAGCTCGTCGGTGTACAGGTCGACGGTTCCGCTGGGCCAGGAGGTAGGCGGGATCAGCATGTAGGGGCCCAGGCCATCGCCGATGAGATCTCCCGCGGTGCCCTGCACGAATACCTCGCCGACGTCCTGCTCGGCGGCTGTCACCCCCAGGTAGAGCGCGGCAAAGGGCGACACGCCCTGGTCGTGGAGGTAGTCTTCTCCGCTGAGGAAGAGGTTGCCGCCGCCGTCGAGGTATGCGGCCAGGTCGGCCTCGTTGGTCGGGGTAATCGTCCCCTGCCAGGCGTAGCCGGTGAACCAGATCACGGCGTCATAGCCCTGCAGGTCGGCCAGGGTGGGATCGCCCTGGGTCCAGACGTCCCAGCGAGTGTAGGAGTAGCCGAGGGCCTCCAGGGTGGAGGTATAGTAGTAGGTGCCGGTGCCGTTGTAGGGCTGGCCCTGGTACTGATCCCAGTCGTCGTCCACCAGGAGGACGCTGCAGGAGGAAGCGACCGGCAGGGGGTAGAACTCTGTGGCGCCGTAGGGCGGGTCGCAGCCGTTCTCGGAGCGGCCGCCAAAGACCCACAGGCCGGGCAGTCCGTCGCTGGGGTCGGGGGTGAAAATGGGGATAAAGGTGCCGGCGTTGTTCACGCGGCGGTCGTTGAGGTCGGGAAAGTTCTGGTCCCAGGCATCGGCCCCCACATAGTACTCCATGGCCTCGCGGGTGATGTCGGGCCAGTCGCCGCCGCCGGCGGTATAGAGCCGGCCCATGAACCAAGGCGGCAGCCGCACCCCGGCAGCGGCGCCGGAGCCGGGCACCCGCAGGGTATCGGCGTCGAAGCCAAAGCCACGCCCCTCGGCCAGGGGCAGCGGCAGCGGGGCCAGGGTGACCCAGCCGGCCGACAGGTTGTTCGTGTCCAGCACCTGGACGACATCGGTCGGCACCAGGTCGCCGCCGACGTAGCCGGAGATGCCGCCCATGGCATAGATCTTGCCGCCCTGCACGGCCGCCTGAATGTAGGTGCGGGCGGGCTCGAAGGGGATGTTCAGGTCGGTCCAGCGGGAACCGGAGGGCTGGTTGGGGTCGAAGAGCCAGGTCTGGTTGAGGAAGTAGGGGGCGACGTTGCTGGCCCAGCCGCCAAAGACGTAGATGAGGTCGCCCACCACGGCGGTACCGTGGCCGGCCACGGTGTAGCCCCCCACCTTGCCGGGGAAGTCGTCGGTCGGGGGCAGGGCCTCGATCACGTTGAGCTGGGGGTAGTAGCGCTGGACCATACCGAGCCCGCCGCCGCCGGAGCCGCCGTCCTTGTCGTACCCGCCGATGACGTAGACGGCCGGCCCGCGGCCGGTGCCGTCGTCCATGATCAGGTTGGAGTTGTAGTTGGAGACGTCCTCGATCATATTGGCGCCGGTGTCGGTGTAGACACCGGTAACCGGGTCAAAGACCCAGATGTCGGGCAGCTCGGAGGGGGCAGAGATGCGCCCGCCGAGGAAGTAGACCTTGTCCAGCCCGGGGACGAAGACGGCGTCGTGGCGCTGGTACTCGAAGGGGCTGGCCGGCCCGTACTGCCAGGCGTAATGCTCCGGGGCGGGCTGGGGGGTGGCCGGTGCGGCGGGCAGTGCCGTGCGCGGGTCCGGCCGGGCCGCCGCAGCGACGCGGCCGGCCGCGGGCGCGGTGGGGGGCGACTGGGCCACCGTCCGAGCCGCGGGCAGGCCCAGCACCATGCTGAGCAGGATGAGCACGGCGAGCAGTTGCATGCGCTTCATCGATCCCTCCTGATTGTCGCACTCACTAGGGTTGCCGATGGCCGGGGCAGAAGGATGGGCGCGATCACCTCCTCGGGATGCCGGCGGGCCTGTCCTGGCAGGGCCGCTGTTCTCTCTGGCGGCATTATACCAGAAAGCGGCGAGGGCGGAAAGCGACTTGCCTTTTTCGGGGTTTTGGCCTATCATGCGGGGCCGAGCGGGCGCTGTGCGCACGGGCCCGCTGTGCGTCGCCCGCCGACCGCTGCCACACGCGAGGCACAGGCATGGCCGAGAAGAAGATCCCCAGCTCCGCGTTGGTCATTGTCGCCCATCCCGACGACGCCGAGTTCACCATGGCCGGCACGGTGGCCGTGTGGGCCCGGGCCGGCTGCCGCGTCACCTACGTTGTCTGCACTGACGGCAACGCCGGCTCGCACGAGCCCGGCATGACGCGCGAGCGCCTGGCGGAGATCCGCCGTGCCGAACAGCGCGCCGCCTGCGCCGAGCTGGGAGTGAGCGACGTGGTATTTCTGGGATACGACGACGGCACGCTGCAGCCGACGCTGGAGCTGCGCCGCGACCTGGTGCGGGCGATCCGCCGCTACCGTCCCGAGGTGATCCTGTGCGGCGACCCCACCACGCTCTTCTACGGCAACGAGTACATCAACCACCCCGACCACCGCGCCGCTGCCCAGGCGGCCATCGACGCCGCGGCGCCGGCCTGCGCCATGCCGCTGCTGTGGCCGGAGGCCGGCCCGCCGCACCGCATCCGCCAGGTCTACATCCACGGCAGCGGGGAGGCCAACGAGTGGGTGGACATCGGCGCCACGATCGGGCAGAAGGTCGCTGCGCTGAGGCAGCACGCCAGCCAGATGGGCGACTGGGACCCCGCGGAGATGATTCTGGCATGGGCTGCGGAGACAGGCCAGGAGAAGGGGCTGGCGTACGCCGAGCGCTACCGCGTCATCACGCTGGAGCGGGAGGGGGAGGAGGAGCCCTAGGGGCAGGGCCCGCCGCACGGTGCAGGCGCGAGGGCCCTACAGCCTCTCGACACGTTCCAGGCTGCAGATGAAGACGACGGCCCGGCTGACGTGCACCTCCCCGGTGCGGCCGACGACGGGAGGCCGCGGGTTGGCCTCGGCGTAGCGCTGCACCGTCTCGAGCAGGGGCTCCAGTTGCTCGTCCTCCACGCCGCTGAGGAGCAAGGAGTTCCCCTCCCGCAGGAAGCCCCCACTGCTGGCCATCCGGGTGACGTGGTACCCGTGGTCCACCAGGGCATCGACGATGTTATCGGCGTCGCCGTCGCGCACAACGAGCAGGACCAGTTTCACAGTGCACCTCTCTCGGAGACCTGCCGTGCCCGGCGGGGACGGCCGGCGCGGCGCTACTCCAGCACCCCCTCGGTCACGTAGTGGGTCAACTCGCTCACGCTGAGGGCAGCGATACCCAGCTTGTCCAGGGTGCGTCCGCGCCGCCAGTAGTCGGTGCGGTGGACAATGCAGGCCAGGCGGATGATGCTGTCGATGCCGCGCACCGACACGCCATAGTGCTCGCCGAGGGCGGCGATCGGCACCAGGCTCATCGGGACGTCCTCGAAGATGTAGCGGTGGTTCAGTGTGCGGGGCGCGTTGATGCCGTGGTAGCCGGGCTGGTTGTGGATGGCCTCGTGCAGGTCGTCGCCGGTGGCGTCATAGGCCATCTTCAGCCATTCCTGGGCGGTCCGGGCGCGGATGCCCAGGGCTGCGGCCACGGTGACGCGCTCGCGGTCCAGAACCTCCAGGACGCGCGCGACCGACGGCGTCACCCCCTCGATGTAGAACTGGAACTCGCCGTGGGTGGACTCGATGCGGCCGGCGTTGAGGATGGTCAGGGCGGGGTGGAAGATGGCCCCCATGTTGTTGAGGCCGGTGTGCAGCACATTGCCGCCGTCGATGAACTGCGGGTAGGCAGGAGCTAGCGCCTCCAGGACGGAGGCGGTGCGCGTGGCCGGCAGGGCCGCCAGCGGCACGGCTTCCTTGATGCCAAAGATGCGCGCCTGGGCCGGACCATCGGAGCGGCTGGCATAGATGAGCGTCTCGGCCTCGGCCACCGTCACGTCCGCGGAGCAGCCGTTGTCCTGGAGCACCTTGGTGAACTCCAGGGCCCCGCCCGTGCGCCCGGGGTTGAGGACCACGATCTGGGCATCGCGCAGGTGCGGCGCGGCCGCCTGGGCTACGTCGCGGTGCGCCGAGGACGGCACGACGACCATGACCAGATCGGCCTGGGCCAGGGCCTCGCCCATGTCGGAGGTAGCCAGGGCCAGCCGGGCAAAGCCGTACGGCCCCCCCTGGAAACTCTCCAGGTCGATGCCTCGGCGCTGCCGGATGGCGGCGATGTTCTCGGGCGTGCGGTTGTACAAGGTGACCGGGAAGCCCATCAGCGCCAGGTGGGCGGCCATGGCTTTGCCGCCGTGGCCGGCGCCGATGACGGTGTAGCGGGTGTATCTAGTGCTCATAGGAATCCTCCTGCCGTTCCTGAGAGGCCCAGACCGGCGATGCGCTCAGCCTCGGTCCAGGGCTGCCCCGTCCGCGGGTCCACTGCCAGGCACGCCCCCCGCGCGTCCAGGCGGGTCACTACCTCCCCGCGGGCAAAGGGGTTGTTCCGCAGATGCGGGGCATCCAGCACCCCCGTCGTCACCGCCGCCGCCAACGTCGCCGGATCGGTGAAGGGGTCGGCCACATCCGGGCCGGCCAGGGCGCGGATCGCCTCCAGGGTGACCCGGACCTCGCCCAGCAGTTCTTCCTTGCGCCGCTGCACGACCGGGTCGCTCGCCATGTCCGGTTGGCCGCGCAGCGCGTTCTCCATCGCCCGCCGCGCCAGCCGGCACGACTCGATCACGTCGTCGGCCGTGGCAGCATGGTGGGCCTCGGTGTGGCCGACCACGTGCACAATGTGCGGCCGCAGGGCCATCTGCAGGTACACGCTGGCCGCCAGGTGCGCCCGGGCCGCGTCTGTCTCCAGCGGGTAGCTGAGCAGGCCGGTGCGCGTTTGCCGCCAGATCCGGAAGCCCGCGCCGGCCATCGGCGCAATCAGCTCCAGCACCGCCAGCATCTTGGCCAGGTCCATCGCGTCCGAGTGCCCCGGCGGGCTGTTGAACATCAGCTGGGCGATATAGTCGCCCACGCCCATGCCACGCGCGTTGTACGCCGCCAGATAGGCGGCGGCGACAAAGACCACGTCGGGCGCGTCGCGCATCCCCCAGTGGTGCGCCTCGTTCAGCTCCACCGGGATGCCGCGCCGGCCGTACCAGGCCATTAGCCGCTGATGCTCGCGGATGGAGCCCTCCAGATCCCACGGCCCCCGACCGTCCATCCGGTTGAACCAGAAGAGCGGGATGGCGCACCAGGCGATGTGGATGGTCTCCACGTACATCTCCGCCAGCCGGATGAAGTCGTCGCTGCCGGAGTAGGTGCGCAGCAGCGGGTAGTTGCCGCGACGGCTGGCCGCGTACAGGGCGCGGTAGTCCTCGGGGGTGCGCACCGGGACACCGCCGGCCCCGGTGCGGCGCGGGTCCTGCCGCTCCGGGTGAAAGAAGTTCTCCTGGGCGTCCTGGTCGGTGCCCAGCGAGATCACGTCCAGCACGCGGGCCTCGGCGATGGAAGCGACACCCTCGCGCGTCGCCTCCATGGTGGGCAGGCCAAAGTGGTGGCGCACGATGGGAAAGGGATGCCGCCAGAGGATCCGCGCGACGGCACCCTGGGGGTAGTCCTCTTCCAGCAGGCCCTCGTGCTGCTGGCCCTTCAGGTAGGCCAGCACCTCGGCTGCAGGCTCGCCGCCCTCAAAGACGCGCTCGAAAAAGCCCAGGGCGCGGGCCCGCACGGCCAGCGGCGGGGTGCCGCCAAAGGCGAAACGGACCCCGGCCGTCCGCAACTCGTCCATCTCCTCGGCAAAGTCGGCCAGAAGGCGCTCGCCCGTCTCCGGCGTCAGGCGATAGGAGACTCCCACCAGGTCGGCCCCCTCCCGGCGCGCTGCCACCAGAACCTGCTCGATCGGCACGGCCGGCCCCAGGAAAACGGTGCGCCAGCCGGCTACCTCGGCTAGCCGCAGGAAACCCATCACCCCGGCCACGTGGACGCACTCGCCCAGGGCACAGGCAACGACCGTCGGCATCTTGCCTCCTCCGCAGCACCCTACCCAGGGTGCAGTAGCGAGTTCAGTGGCGATGGCGCCCCCAGAGGGGATGCCGCCGGGCGGCCAGTTGCACTAGGTTGCTGGCCATCGCTCCATACGAGTAGCCGGCCACGCGCGCAGCCTCGACCATGCTCGTCCCGCGGCTGATGTCGGGGTTCGGGTTGACATCCAGCACGTAGAACGTACCGTCGCGCAGGCGCATGTCCAGGCGAGCATAGTCGCGACAGCCACAGACCTGGTAGGCGCGCAGCGCGGTCGCCTCCAACAAGCGGCGCTCCGGTGGCCTCAGCGGCGCGGGCACACGCACCTGGATCCGCTTATAGTGCGGCGAGCCCGGGCAGAACTTGCTGTCAAAGGTACAGAGCCGCTCGCGGGGATCGCTGAACGAGTCCAGGACCATCTCGGCCGGCGGCAGGAGGCTGACCCTGCCGTTGCCCCACAACGTGACGTGGAACTCGCGGCCGTCGATGAAATCCTCCACCAGGGCCGGCTGGGCGAACTCCTCCAGCACGTAGGCGATCCGCCGACGCAGCTCGTCGTGGGTGTGCACCACGGCCTCTGGCGTCACACCGAAGCTGCAGTGCTCGCGGGCCGGCTTGACGATGGCCGGAAAGCAGTCCCACCCGCCGGAGTCCTCCGACGTGCAGAGGCGCCACAACGGCGTGGGCAGCCCGTGCTGATCGAGGCAGCGGTTCACCTGGACCTTGTCCCAGCTGAGGGACAGCGCGTCGGCGGGCGTGCCGGTGTAGACAAAGCCCAGCTCCTCCAACGTGCGCGCCACGAGGGCCTCGCTGCGCGGCAGGCCGGGCAGTTCCTCGCAGTTGTTCAGGACGATGACCACGGCCGGATCAAAGTCGCGCAGGCAGGCGGCCAGGTCGGTGCCGCAGACGGCCACCAAGTGGACGGGATGCCCCACCTCGGCTAGTCCCGCAGCGAGCGCGGCCGCCTCCTCCTGCGCTTCGGCAAGGTCGGCGGCCGGCCACGACATGTCCAGGTTGTGCAGAACGAGCACGGGCCACGGTGTGCTGTCGTTCCGGAGCACCGAGTCTCCTTTCAGCCGGCGGCCGGCCCCACCGCCGCATGCACGGCGGACCTACGAGAGACGCCCTGCCTGACCTCGATCAGCGGCAGACCCAGGTCGCGGATGCGCCGCAGCACGCCATGCAGGGCGGCCTGGTCGAGGAGGCCGGCCAGGGTAGTCACCGCAGCGCCGTCCTCGGCGGTACCCACCTGCACGCTCACGCCATCGAACCAGGCGGACGAACTGGCGTCGAGCCGCCCCTGCACGCGGATCTGGTACGGCACCGGTTGATCCAGTGTGGACCGCATAGGCACGTAACCTCGCCCAATCGCTTCACCAGCCGGCCGGGCCCAGACAGGCAAACACCGTGCGCCTACAGACACAGCAGCCGCCCGCCTAGCAGTATACACGACCTGGGACGATTCTGCATCCGCCAAAAGGCATACTTGGGGTATAGGGACGGACCCGGGCAGAGCACCGCTGGCACGATGCCGCGGAGATCTCCATGGTGCCCACTGGCGAGCGGGTGCCGGGGACCGGTCGCTTCTCCGGCCGGCGGTCCGGCACCCACCCGTCGCCGGACCTACGGTGCGCTGTGCCGGGGGACGACCGGCAGGAAGACCCTGCTCACCGTGCCGACAGAGAGGACGATGCCGTGGTCGTCGCTGGCCGATCCGGCCACGCCGCAGTTGCTCACCGTGAGCTGCACGGTGCAGGGACCGCGGCTGCCCCAGGTGTAGATCGCACTGGCAGTGCCCTGGCCGCTGCCGGGTCCCGCACTCCCGACGTACCTGAACGGCGCGCTGGCGTTGGCCGGGGTCACGCTGCTGTTGAACGGATACGGCATACCGACCAGCCCAGCCGTCGGGCCGGAGATTGTCACCCCGCTGATGGGAATGCAGGTCCTTCCGTCCACGTACTCGTGGGCGCCCATGTCGTGGAAGGAACCCGGGGACCGGCCGTTGCCATCCAGGTCGTCGGCGGGCAGCGTCAGGCCGCCGAAGCTGCTGGTGCCAGCGTCGCGGCAGGGAGAACCGCTCGGCAGGTGGTAGTCACCCGTGTTGACGTCGAGAAAGAGGGGGTCCAGGGAGATGTCGTGGGTGCCAGGCACGACCTGGCGGTAGTGCTGTTCCACCTCCAGACGTCGTTATGGTCCAGCGCAGAGGGCAGTTGGCCGAAGCGCGCGTAGATGCCGTAGACAGGGGCGGCCTCCGCCTGCTCCCGGCCGACCCTGGTGAGGGCGACCACGTTGCCCGGGCTGCCGCCGCTCCCGCCCGCTCCGCCGGGCTCTCCGCTACCCAGGTTGCCGTTCTTGCCGATGTTGTTGATAGTGTTGTGGAGCACCGCGGCGCCGCCCGCATACAGCAAGATGCCGGCCCCCTCCCCGGAGGGGCCGCCACAAGCTCCATCCCCTCCATCACCACCATCGCCGCCGTCGCCGGCCTGGGCATTGGCGCTGCCGGCGTCGCCACCGTCACCACCCGGGGCCCCGTTGCCCCCACCCCCGAGCGACCCGGCGATGACATTGTCCGCTACCGTGGGCGAGGCGTCGCAGACATCGATACCGAAGGCAGTGGAGCCCCCGTTGCCCGATCCACCCCAGCCACCGTGGCCACCCGCGCCGCCGTCCCCGGCCTGGTCGAGCGGAGGGAGCCCATCCTCACCGTTCGCGCCGGCCGCGGAGGCAGGGGTGGGGACGAAACCCTGGGGACATTTCGGGAAGCGGCAAGCTGCGTGCTGGCGGTTGCGAGAGGTCTCTAGGCCGGGGGCAGGACGCCCAATTGCTGGGCACGCCGCACGGCCTGGGTGCGGCTGTGCACGCCCAGCTTGGCGTAGATGCGCTGGCTGTGAACCTTGGCTGTGCCAAAGGCAATGCCCAGGGCCACGGCGACCTCCTGGTTGGTGTGCCCTGCGGCGATCAGGCGCAGCACCTCCGTCTCGCGCTCTGTCAGCGGCTCCACGGATGGCAGGCCGCGCCCGTCCGGCGCGGCGGCAGGCGCGCGATCGGGCCAGGCAGCCAGAACCCGGCCGGCATGCTCGCGGGCCATGCCGCGCTCGACAGCCTGGTAGAGCAGGCGGGCCATCGGCGCGCCACAGTCCAGGAAGATGCGGGTGTAGCGCTCCGGTCCAGCAGAGAGCAGGGCACGCTCCAGTGCCGCGAGCGCTGCCTCGGTCTCCCCCGACGCCTGGTGCGCCAGCGCCTCGGCGATGGCCAGTTCGATCACCCGCTCGCCCCAGCCACCCTCGGCCGCCAGCACCCTCTGCCGGGCCAGAAACTGAAGCACCGGCCGCAGGTCCGGCTCGCCCTGTGCAACGGTGCCGGCCGCCCGCTGAGCGATGAGCAGCCGGGCCGCCGCCAGTTGCACGGCGTGGCGCCAGTCTGCCTCCAGATGAATCGCCGGCGCGGGTATGCCGCTGCCCAGTGTGCCCTGCATCTCTTGCACCCACCGCGGAGCGGCGGCCAACTCCGCGGGGGTGCATTCCGGCTGGGCCAGCCGGCCCAGAACGGCCAAAGCCTCGGCGTAGGCATCGGCCCCCCGCCACAGCGGCCGGGCCTGCTCGAGCGCCTCCATGGCACCGGCGACGTCGCCCTGGGCGAAGCGCAGGCGCGCCAGCGAGGCGCAGGCGCGTACCTGCACGCGGCGCTCTGCGGCCAGGGTCAGCAGTGTCAGGCCCTTCTCCAGGCTGTCGCCGGCCTCAGCCAGGTCGTTCCACTCGACCAGGATCGCCCCCAACGCGGCGTAGATCGCACCGGCGGCGGGGATGGGCCGGCCACGCTGCTCGGCCGGCTCGGCGATCTCGCGCAGAGCCTGGCGGCAGAGGCCGGCCGCCTCGCGCAAGCGGCCCTGCTTGGTGAGCACATAGGCCTGCCTGTGCACAGCGATCAGCGCGGTGTAGTAGTCGCCGTTGGCCTCCCCGATCCGCTGCGCCTCGGCATAGCCGCGCAGAGCAGCCTCGGCCTCGCCCAAGCGCAGGTAGGCGGAGGCCAGGTTCATCGTGAGAAAGCCGCGCAGGCGCAGGTCATCCTCGGCTAGCCCGTCCAGCGCCTGCCGGGACAGGTCCACGGCTTCCTGGGGCGCGGAAAAGTGCACGAGCGCCGCAAAGGCACGGATGGCTGCGGCGTGCCGGGCAACCATGTCCGACAGCGGATCGCCGGGAGGCAGGCCGTGCAGCGCCTGCTCGGCTTCCTGCAGCTTCTCTTCTACCAGCTCGGGAGCGGCCTGGTGCGCCAGGAGGGCGCACCAGGCATAGATCACGCCGAGCAGCGGGCGACCGCGCGAGAGCGCCTCGGGCAGGGCACGCATCCACCGGAGCGGCAGGATGATCTCGCTGCGAAAGAGCATGGGCAGGGCATACTGCTCGATGAGGTCCGCGGAGCGCTCCCAGTCGGCCGCGGCCAGGGCGTGGTGGACGGCCTCGGCCTGCAGGTCGTTCTCCTCGCACCAGGCGCTGGCCCGTCGGTGCAGCACGGCACTGCCTGGGCGGCCGCGCACCTGTTCTGCGCGGTGGCGCAGCAGCTCGCCAAAGAGAAAGTGGTAGCGATACCATTCCCGGCGGTTGTCCAGCGGGACGACGAAGAGGTTGGCCCGGTCCAGGTAGGAGAGGATCTCCTGGCTGTCCTCCCTGCCGGCGACGGCGTCGCACAGCGGGGCGGTCAGCCGCTCCAGGATCGACGTCGCCAGCAGGAACTCCTGCACATGGGGCGGCTGCTGGTGCAGGACTTCTTCCACCAGATAGTCCATGACGTAGCGGTCGTCGCCGGCAAAGGCGCTGATAAAGGCCCGCCGGTCCTCGCACCGCTGCAAGGAGAGGGCGGCCAACTGCAGCCCGGCGATCCAGCCTTCGGTGCGCTGCTCCAGGGCAGCGATCTCCTCCTCGACCAGGTCCAGCCCCATGCTGCCGCGCAGGAACTCGGCGGCCTCGCCGACGGTGAAACGCAGATCGGCAGCGCGGATCTCCAGCAGGTTGGCGCCAGCGCGCAGGCGAGCCAGCGGCAGGGGCGGGTTCTCGCGCGTGGCGATGACCAGATGGACCTGCGGCGGCAGATGGTCCAGGAGAAAGGCGAGGATCTCGTGCACCTCGGCGGACTCGATGAAGTGATAGTCGTCGAGGACGAACACGAGCTCTCCCGAGAATGCGGCCAGGCTGTTCACCAGGTCGGCCACGAACCAGGCCCGGACGGTGGGAGGTGGCGACTGGAGGGAGGACTGCAAGTCCTGGCCGATGGGGACACCGGCCCCCTGCAGGGCGGCCAGCGCATAGTGCCAGAAGCGCGGTGGATCGTTGTCGGCTGGGTCCAAGCAGAGCCAGGCCACCTGGGCCGGCGCCGCAGGCGAGCGGCTCGGCCCGCCTGAACGGGGACCCTCGGAACTGGCCGGCACCCGGGCGATCCAGGCACAGAGCAGCGTGGTCTTGCCGAAGCCGGCAGGAGCCGAGATGAGCGTCAGCTTGTGGCCCAGGGACTCGTCGAGGCGCTGCAGCAGCCGGTCGCGGCGGACCCACCCCGGCCGGACCGGAGGGGGACTCAGCTTCGTCGCCAGGAGTGGCGGGGAACGGAGGTCCTTTTTCATCGTGCCTCGGATCAGGCGCGCTGCGTTCGCTGACGGCGGTCATTATAGTATTTCAGCGCGCTTTTGGCAACTTGTGCAGGCCTGGTCCCCGACCCAAAACGCTCACCTCCAGAGGGCGGCGCGGATGTGGTATAATCGCTGGCAGTCGAAGCGCGCGCGGCAATTCCTGGAGGTGCAGTCATGATCGTGGCAGCTCGGTCCCTTCCACCCCACCGCCAGCTCTGGAGCGGCTTGGCCTGCGACAACTTGTCCGCCGAGGTCGGCATCCTGGGCGTGCCCTTTGACGGCGCGGTGAGCTTCCGTCGGGGGGCAGCTTTTGCCCCGGCCCGGCTGCGCGAGTTGACCCCGCACCTCTGCGCCTGCGACGAGGAGGGCCGGCCGCTGCGCCTGCGCGTGCGGGACTATGGCGACGTGCCGGCTGACCTGGAGTGGTCCTCCCATTTCCAGGCGGTGGAGAAGCGCGCCGGGGAGGTCCTACGCCACCGGCTGGCGCTCTTCCTGGGAGGCGACCATGCGGTGACCATCCCGCTGATGCGTGCCTTCCAGCAGAGCGTAGGCGGACCCTTTGGCGTCGTCCACTTTGACGCCCACCCCGACCTCTGCGATGTCTTCGAGGGCCATCGTTGGTCGCACGCGTGCGCCGAGCGGCGGGCGTTGGAGCTGCCCGGCCTGCAGCCGGAGCACCTGGTGCTGGTGGGGGTGCGCTCCTTCGTCGACGAGGAGTGGGCGCTGCTACAAGCCCACCCGGAGATCGGCTGTTACACCGCCCGGCAGTGCTACCGGCGCGGCATCCAGGCCGTGGCTGAGGAAGTGGTCGCGCGGCTGCAGGCCCTGCCGGCGGTCTACCTGAGCGTGGACATCGACGGGCTGGACCCGGCCCATGCGCCGGGTACGGGGACGCCGGAGGGAGCGGGACTGAGCACGCGCGAGCTGCTGGAGCTGGTGCGCACCGTCGTCTACTGTCTGCCCGTGCGCGCGATGGACGTGGTCGAGGTAGCGCCGCCGCTGGACGCCAACGACTGCACGTCGTTCGCCGCGCTCAAGGCCATCTACGAGGCGTGGGCGGCGCTTCCCCTAGGCAGCCCGGCGGGCCAGCAGCAGGCCTTCTGAGCCACTGCGCGAGACGATTCCCCGACCAGTGGCCAGGGCGAAGACATGGCGGGAAGCGGTCCGCGACTGCCATAGGCGCGGCGCTTCCCGCCGTGCGGTTGCGCCACGGGGCGCCGGTGGGCCGCGCCCCGGCTGGCCTAGTGCTGGGGCGCCTGCGGCCGGTGGCCCACGGCGCGCTCAAAGTCGGCCTGGACAGCCTCGAAGAAAGCGTCGTCCGTGAGCAAGTCGTAGGCAGCCAGGGCCATGCCCTTGCCGGCGCGGAGCATCGCCGCGTCGGCCGGCGGCAGGGCCGCGGCGGCGGCGAACTCGCGCGTGTGCGGGCCAAACGGCTGGCCTTCGTTGATGTCGACCAGCAGGTGCACGGCCGGCACGACGTAGGAGACGTTGCCCATGTCGATCGATCCGAAGGACTCGGGGGCCCGCCCGAAAGGGGCCGCCCCGAGGGCCTCGGTCATGTAGTCGCGCACACGCTCGGCCAGCGGCGTGTTGTTCACCATGTCGTCGAAGCAGTTCTCAAAGTCCTCGAACTCGACGCGAGTGCCGCTGGCGGCCGCGGCGGCGGCGGCGCAGGCACGAAAGCGCTCGGCCAGCTCCTGGCGGTAGGTGCGCGTTGGCGCACGGACATAGAAGCGGCCGACGGTGTGATCGGGCACGATGCCGGGAGCCACCCCGCCCTTGGTGATGATGCCGTGGATACGCGCCTGAGGGCGGATGTGCTGGCGCAGCGCGTTGACGCTGTTAAAAGTCAGGATCAGCGCGTCCAGGGCGTTGCGGCCATCCCAGGGAGCCACGGCGGCATGGGCCGGCCGGCCGAAGAAGGACACCTGGATCGCCTGCAGGGCCAGCGAGTTGCAGTGGCTGAAGTTGCCGTTAAAGGGATGGATCATCAGCGCCGCATCGACGCCGGCAAAGGCTCCCCGTGCCACCATCACCGCCTTGGCACCGTCCGACTCCTCGGCCGGAGTGCCGATCACCAGGACGGTCCCCGGCACCTGCTCCAGGACGGCGCCCAGGCCGATCCCCGCGGCCAGGGCGCTCGTGGCGATAATGTTGTGCCCGCAGGCGTGGCCGATCTCGGGCAGGGCATCGTACTCTGCGCAAAAGGCCACCGTGCGCCATCCGCGTCCCTTGCGGGCGCAGAAAGCCGTGGGTAGGCCGGTGAAGCCGCGCTCGACCTGGAAGCCGCGGTCCTGCAGGGTGTCGGCCAGCAGGCCGGCGGCATAGACCTCGTTGTGGCCCAGTTCCGGCCGGCCGTGGATTTCGTGCGACAGCGCCACCAGGCATTCGGCCGCCCCATCGACGGCGACCACGATGGCGCGCTGGCGATCGTCCAACTGCATCGTCTCATCCTCCTGGCGGCCACACCGCCGGCTACAGGCGGTACAGCCTCCGGGCATTCTCGCTCAGGATCCAGGTGGCCACCTGCTGGCCATAGTCGACGTCCATCACATCGTCGTCGATCAGCTTCTGCAGGACACGGGCCAGGATCTTCTTGAAGTAGATTCCCGAGAACCAGAACAGCTCCGGGATGTTGTAGCCGTCCGATCCATAGAGCAGCTTGGTCATCGGGGCCATGTCCATCAGCTCCAGCAGCTTGGGCTCCACCCCGATGCTGGCAAAGGGCATCATCTCCGAGACGTCGACGTACACGTTGGGGTAGTTGTTGGCCAGGAAGCCGGACTCGGCCGCGTAGGGGTAGCCGGCGTGGACGAGCACGATCTTGGCCCGGCGATAGCGCTCATCCCTGATGATGTCAAAGAGGAGCAGCGGGTTGGACAGGCGCAGGTCCAGGAGCGGCGAGTCGCCGACGCCGGTGTGGAGCTGCAGCGGGATATCGTGCCGCAGGCAGGCCTCCAGCGTCTGCAGCACCAGGTAGTCGCGCAGGCCCTTCTCGGCGGCCCTGTCGGCCCTGTCCACCAAGTAGCCGTAGTAGGCGCGGGCCGCGTCGGCGTCGGCGATCTTTTGCACCTGCAGCCCGGTGGGGTAGGCGATGACCGTCTTGAGCGCGATGGCGTGGTGCTTCTGGATCTCGCCCTCCAGCGTCTCGTTGAAGGCGGCGACGAACTCGGCAAAGCGCAGCTCCTGCTTGAGCAGGCGGAAGAGGATGGGCTCGATGCGGACGATGATCCGCGCCGTGCTGATCGGCAGCAGGGCAGCGAACTGGTCCACGTCGACGGCGTAGCCGGTGAACTCCTCCGCGGGGTAGCCGGTGTCCAGCAGCAGGCCGGCGATACCTGCTGCCTGGAAGAGCCTGTCCAGGTACGCCTTGGGGTCGCCCCGGTAGATGGCGTTGCGCTTCTCGACGATCACCTCTTCGGGGGCGTTGGGCCCCAGGTCGAGCAGGCGGCCCATCTCCCGCAGCACGAGCCGGTAGAGCAGGGTATTGCGCATGTCGACCGGATCGAGCGGGAACATCGCCAGCGTCCAGTACTGCTCAAAGGTCTGGTTCTCCCGTGCGGGGTCGAAAGGGTGGCAGTGGTCGTCGATGATCGGGAACTCGCTCAGATCGATCTGCACGTGGGCCTCCTTGCCCGAGGGCGGCCGCCCCCGGGTCTACTAGCTGCGGATGCGCTGGACGAGCTCGTCCGCTGTGCACCCCTGGACGTACACATCGACGATGTGCCTGAGGGCGTGCTCGTGGTTCTCCTGCGTCAGGGCCATGACGCCGTCCACGACGACCATCGTCTCATAGCCCAAGTCGGCCGCTTCGCGGGCCGCAGTGGTCACGCACTGGTCGGTGCGGAACCCGACGATGATCACCTCGTCGATACCCATGTTGCGCAGCACCTGGTTCAGCATCGTCCCGGTGAAGGCGCTGGAGTTGGTCTTGGGCAGCACGATCTCCCCCGGCAGAGGCTGGACCTCGGGGATGAATTCGCCCCACGGGGAGCCGGGAGGCACGATAAAGTTGGCAAGGCGGTGCAGCCGGCCGACGTCGGCACCGTCCGCGGCGTACGACTCGATGCGGACATGGATGGGTCGGATGCCCTTTTCCCGGCAGGCGTGCAAGACGCGCTGGGCATTCAGGATCGTCTTCCGGAAGCGCTCGTCCATCTCGGCGACTGCCTCGCGGGCCTCCGCCTCGGGGACACCCACCGCCACAGCGTTGTGGACAAGGAACTCGCTCAGCGCCAGGCGCTGCATGTCGATCAGGATCAGCGCGGTCTTGTCCGGTTGCAGCTTCATGGGCGGATGCACGATCGGCAGCCTCTCCAGCAACTCCTCGAGCTTCATCGGTTATTCCTCCTATGGTGTTCTTCCGGGTATGGACACTGCCGGACCGTCCCCCAGTCTGGGGCTGCTGCCCAGCTACAGGCTCTGAATGCGCTGCACCAGCTCGGCAGTACTCGCGCCGAGGACGTAGACATTGACAATCTGCCGCAGGGCGTGCTCGTGGTTCTCGAGCAGCTCGGCCATCGTGGCGTCCTCGACAACCAGCGTGGCATAGCCCAGGTCGGCGCTGTCCCGTGCTGCCGTGGTGACACACTGGTCAGTGTAGAAGCCGACGATGATCACCTCTTCGATACCCATGTTGCGCAGGACCTGGTTCAACATCGTTCCGGTAAACACGCCAGAGCAGGTCTTGGTCAAGACGATCTCGCCCGGCAGCGGCTTGACCTCGTCGATGAACTCGCCCCATGCTGTGCCGGGCGGCACGATGAAGTTGGCAATGCGATGCAGCCTGCCGACGTCGGCACCGTCTGCGGCGTACGACTGGATCTTTACGTGGATCGGGCGGATATGCTTCTGGCGACAGGCTTCCAGGACCGCCTTGGCGTTTCGCGCCGTCTGGCGCAGGCGCGCGTCGAGATCGGCCAGGGCTTCGCGGGCCTCCGCTTCGGGGATGCCGGCCTTGATGGACACTTCCAGGAGGTAGTCGCCCATGGCCAGCTTCTGCATGTCGATGAGCAGCAGGACGGTCTTGTCCGGGCGCAGCGTCAACGGCGGATGCTTGAAAGCCAGCTTCCCCAGTAGATCTTCCAGTCTCATGCTTGTTCCTCCTCGTTGCGTCCAGCGGGCTCGGTGCGACAGGCGCGAAGTGCAGAACACCACTACGAGGGCGCCCTGCGCCGCAGTGCCGGCAGTTTGGCCAGCCGCTGCACTGCCGAGAGCACGCCCTCCGGGTAAAAGAGCATGATCAGGACGATGACAGCCGAGATGATCAGGAAGCGCCAGGGGCCCAGGCTGACCATGAACTCGGAGACAAAGGTGAGGACAGCCGCGCCCAGGAGCGAGCCGTAGATGGTGCCCAGGCCACCCAGGAGGATCATGCTCAGCAGCGTCGCCGTGTAGCCAAAGCCGAACAGGTCCGGCGAGACGACGCCCAGGTAGAAGGCATAGACGCCCCCGGTGGCCCCGGTCAGCACGGCGCTGGCCAGGAAGGTGAACAGGCGCTGGCGCGACAGCGGCACCCCCCGGCTGATGGCATAGTCCTCATAGTCGCGCAGGGCCACGATGCTCAGGCCAAAGGTAGAGCGCACCAGCCAGCGCAGGTAGACGGTGGAGATCACAAAGAGGAGCAGGGCCAGGTAGTAGTAGCCGATCTTGCCGTCCTGCAAGAAGGAGTAGCCGCCGATGGTAATGGGGGGGATCAGCGTGAGGCCTTGGGTGCCTCCGGTGTAGTCGCTCATGCTGACCGTCGCATGGAGGCAGAGCTGCCCGAAGGCGAAGGTGACCAGGCAGACGTAGATGCCCTTGACCCGCAGCACCGGCAGGCAGATGACGGCGCTGGCGACCAGGGCCACGAACGCCCCGGCCAGAATGCCGAGCCAGGGAGAGACGCCGAACGACTTGCTCAGGATGCCGGCGGCATAGGCGCCCAGGGCAAAGAAAGCGATGTGGGCCCAGTTGAAGACGCCGGCATAGCCGAGGGTGAGGTCCCAGTTGGAGGCAAGGACGGCGTAGAGCATGGCCACGATGACCAGGTGGCGCACGTACGACCCCGGCACGACCCAGGGAAAGGCGGCCAGGAGGGCGATGCCGGCCAGCGCAAGCACCACGGGGAGCCGCTTCCGTGTGACCAACCTGCCGGGCATCTTTCACTCCTCCCCGAATAGGCCGGTGGGCTTCACGACCAAGACCAGGATCATGATGCCAAAGAGCACGGCCGGCGTCCAGTAGAGCCCCAGGTACGACATGCTCAGCGACTCGATCAGGCCGATGACATAGGCGCTGAGCATGGTCCCCCCCATGCTGCCCAGGCCGCCCAGGATGACGACGATAAAGGCCTTCAGGAGCGGTGTGGTGCCCATCGAGGGCGTGATGAAGCGCGTCGTCCCCAGCATGATGCCGGCCAGTGCTGCCAGGCCCGACGACAAGCCGAAGGTGATGGAATAGACCAGGGAGACATTGACACCGGCCAACTGGGCCGAGTCGCGGTTCTGCTCCACGCCGCGGATGGCCAGGCCGAGGCGCGTCCGCCGTAGGAACCAGGCCACCGCCAGCAGGATAACCGGCGCACCGATAATGACGGCCAGCTCCTGGGCCGAGATCATCGTCCCCAGTAGCTGCACACTGCCCTCCACAAAGGGTGGCAGTTGCTTCATGCGCGGGCTCCAGATCAGGTGCGCGGCATTGTCCAGGAAGACCGAGCCGGCCAGGGTGGTGATGATGACTACCAGGGCGGCCCCTTGACGCTTGACAAAGGGTGCCACCAGGAGGCGCTCGAGGAGCATGCCGAAGCCGACCATGAACACAACGGCCGTCGGGATGCCAACGGCGATGCCGGCACCCAGGCCGGCCCGGTCGGTGACCGTCCAGGCGACATAGGCGCCCAGCGTCATCAGGCTGCCGTGGGCAAAGTTGAACATGCGCAGGGTGCCCCAGACCATGGAGAGGCCGGTCGACATGAGGGCATAGAGCGACCCCAGGATGATGGCCGTGAGCAGAATCGCCTGGAGATTAGCCAGCCCCATGGCTCACCCCCGTAGCAGCAGCCTGGCCTCCGGCGCCGCTGCCAAAGTACATCTCCATGATCTGCTGGTGCTCCAGGAAGCCCTCTGCGCACGTCTGCTCCAGGACCACCCGGCCCTGCTCGACGAGGTAGAGGCGCTCCGTCAAGCCGAGCAGGAACTCGATGTCCTGCTCCACCAGGATGAGCGGCAGCCCGGTCGCCGCGATGCGGCCGACAGCCTCCCGCAGTTCATCCTTCACCTTCGGCGCCAGGCCCAGGGTGGGCTCGTCGAGCATGAGCAGGCGCGCATCGCCCATCAGTCCCACGCCGATGGCGAGCATCTGGCGCTCGCCGCCGCTGAGGGTGCGGCAGAGTTGCCTGCGGCGTTCGGCCAGGCGGGGGAAAAGCGCAAAGACGCGCTCCATGCTCTCGCGACGCTTCCCCCAGGCCCGCCGGGCATAGGCCCCCAGCAGGAGGTTCTCGTGGACCGTCATGCGCGGGAAGAGGGTGTTGCCCTGGGGGACCTGGATGATGCCCCGCTCCACGACGGCCTGCGGGTTCATGCCGGTGATGGACTCGCCGGCAAAGCGGATGGACCCCTGAGCGGGCCGCACTAGGCCGGAGATCGTCTGCAGGAGGGTTGTCTTGCCGTGCCCGTTGGGGCCGAAGAGGCCGATGCTCTCGTGGTCGCGCAGGCGGATCGAGACCCCGCGCAGCACCTGGGCCTCGCCGTAACTCACATGCAGGTCCGTCACCTCAAGCAGAGGCGTCTGCACAGCCGGTCCTCCTGCCGAGGTAGGCCTCAACGACCCGCTCGTCGCGGACCACCTCCTGGGGCGATCCCTCCAGCAGCTTCTCGCCCTGGTTGAGGATCATGATGCGGTGGGAGAGCGTAAGCAACAGCGGCAGGACGTGCTCGATCAGGACGACGGTGATGCCGCGGGTATTGATGTCACGGATGATCGCGCTCGTCTGCTCCACCTCCTGGTGGTTCAGCCCCGCAGCGGGCTCGTCCAGTAGGAGCAACTGCGGATTGGTGACAAGTGCCGAAGCCAGCATGAGCTTCTTCTTGTCAAAGAGCGGCAGATGGCGGGCCTGTTCGTTCTTGCGCGCCGCCAGGCCCACCTGCTCCAGGGCAGCGGTGGCCATCTCCGCGCTGCTGCGTCCGGGGAGCGGCCGTCCGAACACGGCACCGACCAAGACGTTTTCCAGCACCGTGAGGGTGTCGAAGACGGTCTCGCGCTGGAAGGTGCGCGCCAGGCCCATATGGCAGATGGCGTGGGCCAGCCGTCCATGGATGGCATGGCCCTGGAACAGGATGCGACCGGAGTCGGCGTGATAGGGTATGCCGCTGATGAGGTTGAACAGCGTGGTCTTGCCGGCCCCGTTGGGGCCGGCGATGCCAAAGATCTCGCCCGCGGTCACCGCGAAGGAGACCGAATCGACCGCGCGCATGCGGCCGAATGACTTGGACACCCGGTCCACGACCAGTATGTCGGCCACAGAGGCGTCTCCTGCCTGCGCGTCGCGCCGCCTCCCATGGCCCGGCCGCCCCCGGCCGGGCTAGGGCGACGACAGTGGGTGGGGCGGGGCCTCAGCGTTCCGGACTGAGGTCGCGGGAGCACTGAGACCCCGCCACACGACATCCGCGCCGTGGGACAGCGGGCCAGGGCCCTACTTCCCGATCCACGGCGGGACCTGAATGGTGCCGGTGGAGTACTTGAGCGGGGTCAGCAGGACCCGCTCGCCGTTCCAGAGTTGGTAGAACTGGATGGGGATGGCGTCGTCGCCCTGGACGGCCAGGTGGGTGGCCGGGTCAAAGTACACGGTGCCGCAGGCTGTCTCGCGCCGCATAGCGCCCAGGGCATTGCCGATGGCCAGGTGGTCGTCCGGCTTTCCGACCTGCTTGAGGGCCTCGGTATACATGTAGACGTTGCTGTAGAGCATGTAGCCATAGTCGCCCGAGTCCACACCGTACTCGGCCTTGAACTTGGCAAAGAAGTCGTTGGCCATCTGGTTCTTGGGCGCGCGGATGACGCCACCGAGCATGTTGTAGATGACACCGGTGGACTTGTCCTTGGTCAGGTTGTAGAACTCCGGGACCGAGGGGCCGTACTGCATAAAGACGTACGAGTCGGTCGGGTCCTCCAGAAACTGCTCCATGAAAGCCGCCTCGTTTGCCGGCAGGTAGTCGGTGTTGACGACCAGGTCAGGCGGGTCCTGGCGGATCTTGGCGATGATGGCGCGCCAGTCCAGCACATCCTGGAAGGGGACCATCTCGTCGACGGTGATCGTCCAGCCGGCGGCGGCAAAGTTCTTCTTCAGCCCCTCGGCGATGGTCTTGCTGTAGGGGTTGTCCGAGGCCACGATGGCGACCTTGCGGTTCCGCAGGGTGATCCGGCCCTCGGAGGCCCACTGCTCCATCAGGCGCGGCAGCTCGGTCTCGTAGGCGTCGTACGAGGGCGTTGTGCTCCACACCGTGGGGTACTTGCTGGGGTCCTTGCTGATGATGTCGCGGGTCTGAGCCGAGTTGGCGGCCAGGATATAGGGCATGTTCATCTGCGCCATGTTCTCGATCTCAAAGTTGCTCCCGCAGGCGTACCCCGTCAGCATGATGTGCACGTCCTTGTCGGCCGTGATGCGCTGGATGGCCGTGACGACAGCATCGGGCACCTGGTCCTTGGTGTCGCCGGGGATGACCTCGAAGGTATACCCGAGGACGCCGCCGGCTGCATTGATCTCCTTGACCGCCAGCTGGGCGCCTCGGATCATCTCCTCGCCGTCGGCGCCCGCGGGCCCGGTCATGGGGCCGAGCACGCCGATCTTGATGACCTTGGTCTCCGTCGCGGCCTGCGGGCCGCAGCCAGCGAGGACGAGGAACACGAGCAGCAGACAGAGCACCGACACGGTTCTGGAGCGATGCACGCGCAGCGTATCCATGACTTTCCTCCTGGGGTAGGTGGGTCCTCACAGAGTGCCCAACTGTCCGCCTGACGACCTCCTTTCTGGCTCCGACATGGCTAGCACACCGGGGGGCCCGGTGTGGGTCTGGGCCGCGCTGAGCCGAAGGTTGCACGTTGAGCCCCGGCAGAGGACATCCCGCGCGGCAGGACGGGGTTGGCCGGATGCAAGCATGACCGTATCATACCAGGGGAGTGGCAGCCGCGCATCACCTGGGGCAGGGATTGGATATACCCCGAACGGGGTAGAGCGAGACACGACGACTTCTGCTATAATGGAGAGAGCAGCGTGCGACTGCATCTGGCCCGGGCGACGGCCCGTGCCGGGGAGATTCTCCGGCCGGGGAGGCCAACGAGGTGAGCGATGGCAGCGATTCGGGTGCTTCTGGTAGAGGACCACAAGCTGGTCCGCGAGGGCACGCGGCAGCTCCTGCAGCAGGCAGATGACCTGGAGGTCGTCGGCGAGGCCGCGGACGGGGAGGAGGCCGTGCGACTGGCCGGGCAGCACAGCCCGGACGTCATCCTCATGGACGTCCACCTGCCCCGGCTGAGCGGCATCGAGGCCACGCGGGCGATCAAGGCCTGCCGGCCTGAGGTGAGCATCGTCATCCTCTCGGCCTATGACGACGACCGCTACGTCTTCCCGTTGATGGATGCCGGGGCCAACGGGTACCTGCTCAAGACCTCCAGCGGAGCAGAGCTGGCCGAGGCTATCCGCAACGTGCACGAGGGCCAGATGGTGTTGTCTCCCAGCGTCACGAGCAAGGTCTTTAGCCGGCTGTCCCGGCGCCGTCCCCAGGCCGGCCGGCCGCAGGAGGAGAAACCCACCGAGCGCGAGCTGGAGGTGCTGCGTGAAGTAGCGCGCGGCCGGACCAACCGCGAGATCGGCGACATCCTGGCCATCAGCCCCCAGACCGTGCAGGCACACCTGCGCAACATCTACAGCAAGCTGCACATGAGCAGCCGGGCCGAGGCCGCTGCCTACGCCGTCTGCCGAGGCTGGATCACCCTTGAGCAGCACCGTGAATGACACCAAGCTGGCCGGCGTCCGCATCCGGCGACGGCTGGTCCTGTTCACCATCCTGCCACTGCTGGCGCTGGGGCTGCTGGCAACGCTGCTCAGCGCCTACGGCCTGTGGCAGGTTTCGCTGCCGCTGATCCTCCAGCAGAACACCTCGCGGGCGCAGACCATCGCTGCCGAGATGTCCGACAACCTGGACACGCTCTACCTGCGCCCGCTGAAGATCGCCGCCGATTCGCTTGCGCCGTACAGCCTGGCCAGCGAGCAGCAGCAGTCCTTGCAGAACTATTCCGCCTTTCTCCTCAACCGCTTCGAGGGCGGGGTCGTCCTGGCCAACACGGCCGGTGTCGTGGTGGCCGCAACCGAGGGACAACAGGCTCGTCTGGGCGAGGACCTGTCCGCCCAGGGATTCTTCCAGACAGTGCGCAGCTTCCGCCGCCCGGTCCTCTCGGCGGTCTACCACGACAGCCATCTCGATCTCGATGTGGTTGCAGTAGCCACGCCGGTGGAGTCGGCGGGGGACCTGCGGGGAGTCCTGGTGGGCACGATGCCACTAGCGACGCACGCCTGGACCCGCGATCTGGGCCCGACCTTCCGGGCCTTTGGCGGCCCTGTGTACCTGCTCGACGTGACTGGCAGCGTGGTATTCCACCCCGACCCGCAGCTCTTGGGGACGAGCATCCACCAGGACAGGACGCTCAGCGACCTCATGGCCAGCCGCGAGGCGCACAGCGTAGTGGTCGAGGGGAGCTTTCTCGGGCGGCAGGTGGTAGCCTCCTTCGCCCCCATCCCCGGCACGTACTGGGGTATCATCACGGAGGAGCGCGTCGACACGATCGCCCCGTCGCTGCCCTACCAGATCCGCGTCATCGGGCCGCTGCTTGGGGTTATGATCGGGTTCCTGGTCGTGATGCTGGTAGCAGTATCCAACATCTCCCGGCCCTTCGTCGCGCTGATCCAGGAGGCACTGCGCGTCTCCGCGGGGGCCCCCTTCGGCCCCTTGGAGGCACAGGGCCCGATCGAGCTGCGGACGCTGATCAACACCTTCAACCAGCTGGTCTCCCGCCTGAACGAACAGCAGATGGCCCTCTACCAGTACTCCAGGTCGATTGTGCAGAGCCAGGAAGAGGAGCGCCTACGGCTCTCGCGCGAGCTGCACGACGACACGGTGCAGATGCTGGTGGGACTGGCCCAGCGCGTCGAGCTGTGCCGCGGTACCGTCGAGCACAGCCCGACGGCCATGCGGGCACGGCTCGACGAGCTACAGACCCTCGTGCAGAGGATGGTGGCCGATGTGCGGCGCATGAGCAACGACCTACGCCCCGCCATCCTGGAGGACCTGGGGCTCTCGGCCGCGCTGGGAGCCCTGGCCGACGAGCTGACCCAGCAGATGCCGACCGCCGCGGTCAGTTTCGAGGTGCTAGGGGAGGAGACGCGCTTGGAACCGGACCTCGAGCTGACGGCTTTTCGGGTCGCGCAGGAGGCGCTGCACAACGTGCGCCGGCACGCCCACACGGCCGCCGAGGTCAGCCTGGTCCTGCGCTTCTCGGCCGACTGCGTGGAGCTCGCGATCTCCGACAACGGGCCCGGCTTTCCGGCAGCGGATGTGCGCGAGATGGTGCGCGCGGGCCATCTGGGCCTGGTGGGGATGTACGAGCGGGCACGGATGTGCGGGGGGGAGATCAGCATCCGGTCGACACCTGGCGAGGGCACGCGCGTGGTGCTGCGCCTGCCGCGACAGGCCGAGCGTCCTGCCGCAACCACCCCTGCGTCCCCAGGGTAACGACGCAACAGTCGCACGCCAGAGAGCGTTCGACAAGCCAGGCCGGCGTGGCGCAGGGCCAGGCCAATGTCGCCCGCCTTGACCGGCAAGTGCCCGGCTGCGGCAACGGCACGATGCCGCACGTTCCGGGGCGCAGCAATGGTGCGGCTATGCCGCGCGTCGGGCAGGCCGGGCACCTGCCCTTCGTGGTGCACCGCCGCGATCTCGATATCGCCGTGGGCGTGGCGACACGGTTGCACTCGCGGTCAGGTCGTGTATAATGGGACCTGAGCTGAGAAGGAGGTGACCGATGCACAGGCTGCTGCGGTACGTCTTTCTGGTTCACGGGATCGTCATAGGGGCGCTGGGCGGGATCTTGCTCATCCTCCCCGGCACATTCCTGGAGTGGATCGGCTGGCTGCCGGTGGAGCCACTCCTCACGCGGGTCTTTGGCGCAGCCCTCCTGGGCCTGGCCTGGGGCTCACTGGCGCGGGGCTGGTGGGCGGGGGACCACGCCACCTTGGTGCAGGTGCACACGGTGTTCCACGTGCTGGCCTGCGCCGGCCTGCTGCGGCACCTGCTCATCGCCAACTACCCGGCCATGGTCTGGACCGTCTTTGCGGTGCTGGCCGTCTTTGCTGTGATCTGGGCCATCGGCCTCCTGGCGACGGTGTTGGGGAAGGGGGCCGCGCCAGCACGGTAGCGGAGCTCTGCTCGCGGCAGGGGGAACCGAGAAGATACGTCCCGATCGACCGCGGGTGGCCCCTCGGGAATGCGCGGGCGACACCGAGCGGGCATCCTGTGGCCACGCGCGGCTGTGTTCCGAGGTTGCGCCATGCACCCACCGCTCGTCATCCAGAGCGACCATACCGTCCTTCTCGAGGTTGACCACCCGCTACACGCCGAGGCGCGCGACCTGCTCTCGGCGATCGCCGAACTGGAGCAGAGCCTGCAGCACTTGCACCTCTACCGGCTGACGCGCCTGTCGCTTTGGAACGCCGCGGCCACCGGCATGTCCGCGTCGGGCGTCCTGGAGCGCCTGGCACGCTACGCCCGTTACGGCCTGCCGGCGGAGGTAGCGCGCTGGATCGATGTGACCATGGCGCGCTACGGGCGGGTGGTGCTGCGGCGGGAAGGGGATGACCTGCTCCTGGGAAGCGAGGATGCCGCCCTCGTGGCCCACCTGGCCGCGAGCCCGGCCCTGCGCCCCTTCCTGGAGGGTCCGGCCGGGCCGCTGGCCCTGCGCGTCCGTGCTGGCTACCGCGGCCTGCTCAAGCAGCGCCTGCGCACTTTGGGCTACCCACCGGCGGACCTGGCCGGGCACCTGCCCGGCGCGCCGCTGGCGGTGGCCCTGCGCGGCACCACCCGCGCCGGCCGGCCCTTTGCCCTGCGCAGCTACCAGCAGGCCGCGGTGCGCGCCTTTTGCCAGGAAGATAGCCACGGCGGCAGCGGCGTGGTCGTGCTCCCCTGCGGAGCCGGCAAGACCGCCGTCGGCATGGGTGTGCTGGCGGCCCTGCGCTGTCAGGCCCTCGTCCTGTGCCCGCACGCCACCGCGGTCCACCAGTGGCGACAGGAGCTCCTGGACAAGACCACCCTGGAGCCTCGGGAGATCGGCGAGTACAGCGGTGAGCGCAAGGAGATCGCCCCGGTCACCCTGGCAACGTACCAGATCCTGACCCACCGCGTCACCGTGCGCGACCCCCAGACCGGCGGAGAGGCGCCCTTTCCCCACTTTGCGCTCTTTGGCGAGCG
The DNA here is from genome assembly GCA_964613665.1 of uncultured Chloroflexia bacterium. Taxonomy (GTDB): domain Bacteria; phylum Chloroflexota; class Chloroflexia; order DTKN01; family DTKN01; genus CAZQFV01. Next base: position 8,874 of record CAZTIG010000001.1, on the reverse strand, counting down.
CGACTGGGGACTGATCGTCTACGACGAGGTGCACCTGCTGCCGGCCCCTATCTTTCGGGCCACCGCCGAGATCCAGGCCCGCCGCCGCCTGGGGCTGACGGCGACACTGGTGCGCGAGGACGGCCGCCAGGGCGACGTCTTTTCCCTCATCGGACCCAAGGTCTACGAGGCCCCCTGGCGCGAGCTGGAGCGGCAGGGCTGGCTGGCCTGCGTCCAGTGCTGGGAGGTGCGCGTGGGCATGGCGTCAGGGGAACGCCTGGCCTACGTCAGTGCCGGTAGCGGGCACGAGCACTCCCGGCTCTCGGCCGAGAACCCGGCCAAGGTCTCCCTGGTCCAGCGCCTGGTGCAGAGCCACCCGGGCGAGCGCATCCTGGTCATCGGCCGCTACCTGCGCCAGCTCCAGGCCATCGCCCGCGCCCTCGCTGCACCGCTCATCACCGGCCACAGCTCCGTGGCCGAGCGCGAGCACCTCTACCGCGCCTTTCGGACAGGGAAGGAGGCGGTCCTGGTCGTCTCCAACGTGGCCAACTTTGCCCTGGACCTGCCCGAGGCCAACGTGGCCATCCAGGTCTCGGGCACGTACGGCTCGCGCCAGGAGGAGGCCCAGCGGCTGGGCCGGCTGCTGCGCCCCAAGCCCGATGGCCGGCCGGCCCACTTTTACACCCTCGTCTCCCAGGACACCGCCGATCAGGAGCACGCCGCCCGGCGGCAGCGCTTTCTCATCGAGCAGGGCTACAGCTACACCATCGTCCCGCCCGGCAGCCCGGCCGGCGGATAGCCCGACAGCCGGCACCGCTGCCCACGCGAGCAGCGCCGCAGGAGTGGACCATGGCCGAGACGGCGAGGAGAGCAGTCGTCGTCGCAACGGCCGCGCCAGGCGGCGCGCCGCCCGACGAGGAGACACCGTGGCCCGACCGGCCCTGATCCTGCTCAGCGGACAGCCCGGCGTGGGCAAGAGCAGCGCCTGCCTGCGGCTGGTGCAGGAGCTGCGCAGGCACGGCCGCACGGCGGGAGGGATCGTCACCCTGGCACGGGGCCGGGAGCGCTACGCCCTGGACGTCGCCTGCGGCGAGGAGCGCCTGCTGGCGGCAGAGGGCGAGATGCAGGCCGGCCCGCGGTGCGGGCGCTTCCACTTCCTGCGCGAGACACTGGGCTGGGGCAACCGGGTCGTCGCGCAGGCCATCGCCGACCGCGTGGACCTGGTCGTGCTGGACGAGGTGGGACCGCTGGAGCTCGATCAGGCGGACGGGTTCCGGCCCGCGCTGCGGGCGCTCCTGGCGGGCACCGGGGCGCAGCTGGTGGTGGTGCGGCCGGCGCTGGTGGCGGCGGTGCGCGCCCTGGCTGCGCCGCGCGCGACCACGCTCTGGCAGGTCACCTCGCAGAACCGCGACAGCCTCCCGACCGAGATCGCCGCGTGGCTGCTGGCCGGCATCCTGCCCTGAAGCTCCGGCCCTGCCTGTCTCGCCCGCACCCACCTCACTGCCCTCCGCCCTGCTCCTGGCCCCTCGCACCCTCTCGGGTCGACTCCTTGCCGCGGTCCCGGCGCGCCGAGGGCAGCCGCCAGCTCAGCAGGTGCGCCAGGGCCAGGATGGAGGCCGTCAGAGCAAAGAGCACGCGGTAGTCGGTCGCGTCCACCAGCCAGCCGCCCAGCACCGGCAGCAGCACGAGCGCTCCGCCGATGCTGTTGAAGAGGCCCGTGTAGGTGGGGCGTTGGCCGGCCGGGGCCAGCTCCAGGACATAGTTCATGAAGCCGAGCATGAAAGAGCTGGCGACCGCCCCGATGACCAAGAACGACCAGGCGCAGATGACCAGGGCGAACGGCCCAGCCTGCTCCCCGCCCATGCCCAGCCCCACGGCGAGAGGGGGGGAGGCGCCGAGCGCCAGGCCCAGCCCCACCAGCGGAGCCGTCAGGCTCAGGGCGGTCGACACCTGGATGACGCGGTGACAGCCGGCCCGCTCGTTCAGCAACCCCAGGCCGGCGCTGGCCACGATGCCGCCGACGGTCTGCACGGCAAGGAAGATGCCCACCGTGTACTCGGGCAGACCCAGATGCTCGGTGGCGAAGAGCACGTAAAAGTTGAATGCCATGAAGTCAAAGCCGGCCAGGAGGCGCACGACGATCAGGCGGCGCAGGATGGCATCCTGGCGCAGGAGCCGCACGAGCTGGGGGCCGTAATCCCGCCACGAGGCCCGTTCTTCCTCAACGGCCTCGTCGGGCTCGATCAGGGCCTGCCAGGAAAGCAGCGAGAGCAACAGCAGCGCGCCCGACAGGCCGAAGAAGAGGGCATAGTTCAGCGGATAGGGTGGTACCTCCCGCTCGAGCATCAGCGTGATCAGCGCGCCCTGGCCGATCGCCAGCAGGCCGTAGATCACCTGGGAGATGCCCACCAGCCGGCCGCGGCGCTGCTCGGGGATGGTCTTGGCCAGCACGTCGAACCAGGCCACGGAGGCGAAAGAGTCGCTCCCCAGGAAGACAAAGACCGCCAGCAGGAGCAGCGCCAACGCCAGGGGAGGATTGCTGCCCAGTCCGAGCCACAGCCCTAGGGCATAGAGCAGGAAGAGGGGCCGCCCGATCAGCCCGGCGGCAGTGACGTAGCGCTTCTTGCGGCGCTTGTTGACAAGAAGGTTGGCAAAGATGACCTGCGGCAGCAGCCAGGCGCCGTCGGCAACCGTGGAGACCAGGCCGACGAGCGCCTTGTTCGTGGTCAGGCGGCCGATGAAAGCGGGCAGGACCGTCGAGGCGCTGATAAAGGCCATGCCCATGCTGAAGCCGACATAGTCGCCGACCAGCGCGGCAAAGTTGCGCCAGTAGTGCGGTCGGCCGGCCGGCCCTGCCTCTGCCATGTGTCACTCCGCGGGCCCGCCGTCGACCCGGGTCGGCCGGCCCAACCCGTTCTACCACGATAGCCTTAGTACAGCACTGCGGCGCCGCAGCGCGGCAGCGAAACGGCCTCCCTGACGATCCCTGCCAGGGAGGCCCGTAGCTGCCGGGCGAGGATTCGAACCTCGGTCAGAGGATCCAAAGTCCCCTGTGCTACCGCTGCACTACCCGGCAGAGCGAGCTCAGTCTACCCGATCTCGCCTCTCTTGTCAAACGCATGCCACCGCCGGCGAGGACTTGGAAACGATCTCAAATCGACCACCAAGCCACAGGAGCACCAGGATGAACGGACCACCAAGGCACGAAGACACCAGAGAGGATATTGGAGAAGGACGCTTGTCGACATGGTGTCCTTGTGCCCTCGTGGTTTTGTGATGGTTTCTTAGGGGGAAGGCCAGGGAGGGCTGCGGCCGCATCGACCTCACAGCGAAACCTGCCGCGGGCGCACGCGCATCTTCTCCACCTGCAGGATGGCCAGCACGCGGTCCACTGTGGTGTCCAGCGCTCCTTCGTGGTTCACCACTACATAGTCAAAGAGGGGCAGCGATTGCATTTCTTCGCGAGCCGCCGCCAGCCGACGCTGCAGGTCCTCGGCCGACTCGGTACGGCGGCGGAAGAGGCGCGCCGCCAGCGCCTCGATGCTCGGCGGCGACAGGAAGATCAGCAGCGCCTCCGGAGCCAGCCGGCGGACTGTGGCGGCCCCCTGCACGTCGATGCGCATGACCACGTCCCGGCCGGCCTGCAAGGCCTCGCGCACCTGCTGCTTGGGGACGCCCTTGTAGTCGCCGTACACGAGAGCCCACTCCAGCAGCTCGTCTTCAGCGATCAGCCGCTGGAACTCTGGCGTGGACAGGAAGTAATAGTCCTGGCCGTCGACCTCGTTGGGCCGGCGCGGGCGGGTTGTGGCCGTCACCGTATAGTGCATGGCCACGCCCCGCTCCTTCATCCGCGCCATGACGGCGTCCTTGCCCACACCCGAGGGGCCCGACAACACGACCAGCAGCGGCGGCGGGACGCCGAGCCACGCGCGCATCTGGCCGTCCAGCATCTCAGACGATCCGGCCATCGTGGCGCTCCCTGGCCTCCTGGCGCAGGCCCAGCCGGCGAGCGATCGTGCTGGGATGCAGCGCGGAGGTGACGATGGTGCCATTGTCCATGACCAGCGCAGCCTTGACCTTGCGCCCGCGGCTGGCGTCGACCAGTGCTCCCCGCTCCAGCGCCTCGCGCATCAAGCGGCGGACGGGCAGGGAATCGGGGGCCACGATCGCCAAGACGCGCCGGGCCACGACCATGTTGCCGAAGCCGATGTGCAGCAGCTCAACGCCCACAGTGCCACCTTTCCGGGCACGGACCGAGGGCCGGCCCGCTGCCCGCCTTTCCTTTGCAGCCGACCTGTGCGATACCGGCGGCCGGCACGGGGACAGGTGCAACTGCCATGGTCGATGCCCCGACGATGGCAGCCATCGCTGCCAAACTGGACAGAACGATCCGGAGCGACCGGGGCCAGCGAGTCGTGCAGACCTCGCCGCTGTCCGTCGGCCTGGATATCTATGCCGGACGCCAACGCCTCCGGCTCGTGGCCTCGGCCGACACCCGGAACGCCCGTGTACATCTGACGGCGGGCAAGCCGACGCGCGATCCCAAGAGACAGCCCCTTTCCGCTGCACCTGCGCCGGCGGGTGCGGAGGGCCGTGGTGCGTCAGGTCAGCGAATCGCAGAGACGAGCCAAGCCTTGGCCTGGCTCGCCGAGATGACTGCCCTGGTCGATGCGGCGGAGAGCTACGACGAGATGACCGTGCTGGCCAAGGAGCTCGAGGAAGCCGGCGTTCTCACCGCCCGCCCCGGCGCACCTCGCCGCAGAGAGCCCCTGCCTCCGCGCGCCTTTCGCTCCGGCGACGGCTACACGATCCTGGTGGGGCGAAACGCCCGACAGAATGAGGTGTTGACACTGCACCGCGCCTGACCGCACGATCTCTGGTTCCACGCCTGCGGCCGGCCGGGGGCACACGTCGTCGTGCTGACCGAAGGCCGTTCCGGCATCGACCATTGAGGAGGTGGCCGCACTGGCGGCCTACTACAGCCAGGGCCGCCACGAGAGCCCGGTCGCTGTGGACTATGCCGAGTGCCGCCATGTGCGCCGGGCCGCTCCCAACTGCCCCGGCCTGGTGCGCTGCGATCACGAGCGGACCCTCTCTGTCGCGCCAGGACTGCCCCTCGCCGGCGCCGGCCACCGCGCGGGCCCCGGTGCATAGCCGGCCGCGCGCTAGGCCGACTCCTCCAGGCGCTCCTCGAGATAGTCCATCGCGTCCCTGACGGTCTGGATCTTTTCGGCGTCCTCGTCCGGGATCTCGATGGAGAACGTCTCCTCCAGCGACATGATCAGCTCGACCAGGTCCAGGGAATCGGCGTTGAGATCCTCGACGAAGGAGGCCTCTGGGGTAATCAGTGACTCGTCCACGCCCAGCTTGTCGGCCACCAGGGCCTTCAGACGCCGCAGGACATCCTCGGGAAGCATGTCGGGTTCCTCCTTTTCTGCCTTGCCGCAGCCTCGCCCGGCTGCTGCGCTCTTCCGCTCTAGCCGTCGCCCGTGCCCGCTCCTTCAGCCCGTACCGCCAGGTCGCTTCTTTTGGCCAGCGTGCCTAGAACGCCGTTGACGAACCTCCGCGAGCTATCACTGCCGAAGCTCTTGGCCAGCTCGACCGCCTCGCTGATCGCCGCCTTGACCGGGACATGCGCATCGTGAGCGTATACCATCTCCGAGATGGCAATCCGCAGGATATTGACATCGATGCGAGCCATCTGCCCCAGGGGCCAGTTCGGAGCGGCCGTGGCGATCAGCGCGTCGATCTCCTGCAGGTGCTCCTGCACCCCCGCCAGCAACTGCCGGGCGAAATCCTCCGCGGGGGGAGGAAAGCCCCGCTCCAGCAGGTGGCGCTCCAGGACCTCGCCGGGGTCATGTCCAGCGACATCGACCTCGAACAGCGTTTGCAGCACGACGATGCGGGCGCGGTGCCGGACACTGGCCAACCGTACTACCTCACCACATCCACGATGTAGACGTTGACCGCGCGCACATCAAGGCCCAGCGTGCGCTGGATCGATTCGTTGACCTCGCGCTGCACAGCCATGCCCACCTGGGTCATGTTGGCCCCGCGCTCCACCGTCAGGTAGATATCAGCCTGGGCGCTGTCGCCGTGCATGCCCACGCGCACAGCCCGGACCAGATCCTCCGTCAGGCGCAGCGGCCGCTTCTGCAACCCGGAGTGGGCATTCAGCCAGGCCACCCCGGGGACGCTGGCCGCGGACAGGGCAACAATCGCCGCGATCACCTGTGGGGAGACGCGAATCGTGCCGAGCTCTTGTTCCATGCGCTACCTCCGGGTCACGCCCCGTCCGCTGGTGCGACATTGCGGGCAGTATACCCTCAACCTCTCTTCATGTCAAGCAGGCAACGGTGCAGCCACGGCGATATCAAGCTCGCGCCGATGCACAGCGGATGGCAAGTGCCCGGCCGGCGTACAGCGCGGCATGGCCGTACCATTGCCGTGTCCCTGGATGTGCGGCGTCGTGCCGTTGCCTGAGCTGGGCACTTGCCGGTCAAGGCCGGCGACTTTGGTACGGCCGTGCGGTGCAGCGAGTCGGCCGCACACAGCGCCTCGATCCTCGCTCGTACGGCGGCCCGGTCCAATCCGGGCAGGGAGCGCCCCGCTCCTACTCCAGGCGCAGGGCCACGCGCCCCACCTCGACCAGGTCGCCCGCCGCGATCGGTACGGGTCGGGTGACGCGCACACCGTTGACGCGGGTGCCGTTGGTGCTGCCCAGGTCCTGAACCCACCAGGTGCCGTCGCGCCAGGAGAGCAGTGTGTGCTCAACCGAAAGGAACTCGTCGTCGATGGACACGGTATTGCGCAGGCCTCTCCCGATCGACGAGACTGCCGCCAATGGAAAGGACTTGCCCACCTCCAGGCCCGTGGGGCCCGGCTCCGCCACGACGAGTGCGCCCAAGACACTGCGCCGCGCTGCTGTGGGCGCCCGGGCCTCCCGCCGCAGGCTGCCCACCAAAGTCAGCGTGACCAAGGCGATGAACAGGTAGAGCAGCAGCAGGACCGCCCCGCGCAACAGGAGCAACTGGCCGTCGAGAGAGGGCGGGGTCACCTAGGCCTCCTCGTAGTACAGGCCGACCGCACCCAGGGTCAGCAGATCGCCCGGGCGGAGGACGCATTCCTGCACGGCCTCGCCGTTGATGAACGTTCCGTAGGTGCTTCCCAGGTCCTGCAGGACGTGCTGCCCATAGCGCAGAACGATGCGGGCGTGGTAACGCGAGACGCGGGCGTCCTCCAGGATGACGTCGTTATCACGGGCCCGGCCCAGGGTCACCTGGGACCGATCGAGGAGTACCTCACAGGAACGGCCTGCGGCATCCCCGTAGCGGAGGCGGGCACGGAGGGGAGGGACCTCGCCCAGGGGGGGAGTCCAATCGAGCTCGGCGGTCTGCTCCTCCTCCTCGGTATCGACGAGTGCCGCTTCGACGGCAAGTCGCCTGCGTCGCACGTCGGCCCGGCCGGCGAGCGACACGCGCGGGCGCGTGAGCAGAGAGAAGCCGCGTTCCTGAGCCCGCTCGACGATGAAGCGGGCCATCTCCCGCTCCAGGGCGTTCCTGGCGGGAGAGATGAGGGCAAAGTCGTCGGGGTGGAGGGAGACGGTGTAGCGGGTGGGCACAAGGACCCTGTTGACCGCGGCGCGCTGCCCCGACTCCATGGCCCGCTCCAGCCGCCTGGCGATCTCGGCCGGCTGCACGGGGCTGCGCAGCAGCTTCGTGAACGAGCCCTCCAGGATGTCCTCGCAAAAGTCCTCGAACCGGGCCAGAGCGTTCACTCCTCCTCCTCTGCGAGGTGGGCGAGGGCGCCCATGCGCGGGTGGGAGAGGTAGATGGGCTGCAGGGCGAACAGGTCGTCGCCATCCGGGTCGTCCTGAAGGCGTTTCCAGGCCATCTCGGCCAGGTAGCCGGCCCGCCGCGCCGAGAGCGCCGTGGAAGAGACCAGCGCCCGCTGGCCCAGCTGCGCGCGGATCAGCGCGGACGTGGCCCCGTCGATCTCGCCACAGAAGACAGTGGAGCGCTCTGTCTCCTGGCAGATGGCCTGGATGGTCGTATTGGAAAAGTCGCCGATGCGCTGCCAGCGGCCGTAGCGGGTCTGGAAGAGAGCGCGGACGACGCGGCCCCGGCCGGCCTGCAGGATCACGCATACGGGCCAGAGGAGAGCGGAGAAGGGATAGGCAGCGACGTCGGGGGTAGCCATGCCGACGATGGGACGGCCCAGGCTGTAGGCCAGCCCCTTGGCCAGGCTCAGGCCGGCGCGCAGGCCGTTGAAGGAACCCGGTCCCAGAGCCACAGCCAGGCCGGACAGATCGGCCGGCCGCCTCCGTGCCAGCGAGAAGCACTGCTGGATGACCGGCAAGAGGTGCACGGTGGCCGAGGGCCCCGTCTGCCAGGTCACCTCGGCGAGCACGCTCTCGCCGTCGTAGAGTGCGGCGCTGGCGCTGGCGGTGGATGTGTCAATTGCCAGGATCATCGGGTCTTGCTCCGTCGGCCGTACCCTGCCGGGGCTGGCCTGGCGGGGCTGCGGCCGGGCCACAGGGTAGGTCCTGCTACCTCCGGGGCGGCCGTCTCACTTGCCGAAAGCGCTCTGCTTAAAGTCGTCCAGCAGGCGGACATAGCGCTCGCCAACAGGCTCCATGCGCACCACGCGTTTCGTCTCGCTGAGCAGGGCCAACTCGATGCGCAGGAACGTCTCTGGGGCCACTTCGGGGATGCGATCGGCCCATTCGACGGCGCAGATGGCGCTGCCGTAGAGGCAGTCGTCCAACCCCAGGGCCAGCGCCTCGGGCAGGGATTGCACGCGGTAGAGGTCCACGTGGAATAACAGGTACTGCACGGGCCCTTCGGGGGTGGGGTAAACGGCTACAAGGGCTATGCTGGGTGGGGTTCCCACCCC